>NZ_RQXT01000001.1 GCF_003863365.1 Mesorhizobium tamadayense
GGTGAGCAGGTTCGGTAAGTCGCCCGCGTCGGCCGTGAGATGGCGGCCGAGCGTGGGCTATCCTACACGGCGGGCAGGCCGGGCGAGTTTGTCGCCGGCCGCGTCGCTGGTGTGGCCAATCTCGCCTCCGGCCGCTTCGCCATGCTCCAAGACGGCCCCGGCTTCCAGCTCGTCCCCTGGCAGCCCGTCCTCGACAGGCAGATCGGAAAGCACATCTCGGGCGTCATGCGCGAGGCCGGCGGCATAGAGTGGAACATCAGTCGCAAGCGTGGGTTGGGGCTGTGAGCCGGCTTTCGCGCAGGCGGGAACGTCAGGCATCATCCGAACGGTGAGTTCCATTCGCTCGCATCGGACGGATGTCCCTGAGGCTAGCTGTGGCCTTTGAGTCGGATGCCGTTCCCAGACAAGAATTCGATTCCGGCTCTTTCGAGTGTCTGCCTCATACTTGTGAGATTATTCGCAATCGGGATACGTGCCCCGCGCTCAAAATCCGCAACGGTCTGTCGAGCAACATTCGCAGCTTTGGCTAACTCGTCTTGGCTCCACCCGAGCATCGCTCGGGCACCGCGACATTGCTCTACCGTTAATGGCTGTTGCACGCTGTTTGACAATCCGATTGACATCAATCAATTTGTATAAGAATGTACTGTGCACACGGCCGAGCTCGGCGCTGGCACGCCTCGCTTGGCCTGACCACAACCTAAGCTGTTGGGAGCTCGGATCATGGGTGATTCCGACAATAGCACGACTTTGCCTATCGTCACCCGCAGGAGGGTGCTTGCGGGAACGGCAATTGCAGTTGTGGGATTGGAGCGAAAGGCATTTGCCGGCAACGCTTTGGAAACAGACCCATCCGTCGATCGTGCTGTGGCGGCGTGGCGCAAATGGCAGGCGGCCCACGAGGAGACGGAACGGCTGTGCCGTGAGCAGCAGCGCATGGAGCGGATACTTGCCGAAACAGTTGGGTTTCCTTGTGCGACCATCCGGCTCGGCGACGGCGTGCCCGTGACGCTGCATTCACTTCAGGCGCTTCGCCAAGTGCTCGACCTTGGTCCGGAAGACGTTGCACTACGGGCGAAGGCTGAAACCGATCTTGCTGCTCATCAGGCGCGCTGGAATGCAGCGGATAGAGAAATTGGCTATTCGGCGACGCTGCGGGCCGAACGCGAGGCTGCCGACCAAGCGGAGGCCCTGCTCGAGCTATTGTCCGAGACCCCCGCCGCCTCCCTTGCCGGTGTGGCTGCCAAGCTTGATGCCGCGCTTAGGGAAGGACAGTCCTCGGAAGACGATGCCGAGTTTCCCTGGCCACAGATCCGCTCTGTACTCGATGATGTGATCCGCATCGGACAAGAGCTTGTGCCGGGGCAGATGCTCCCAAACAGGTTAGGCACATCAAACCCCGACAGGAATGGGAGCGCAGCATGAAGAAACGAGCCGGCGGATCGCCCATTTTGATCGAAAGTTCTGCCTTCGGTGGCGAGAAGGCAGGATCATCCAATGCCTGTTCGATGTCCTTCCATTCAATCGCAAAGAAGGCCGCCGCGCCGCGCGGCCAGTGGTCCGTCACTGAAGGTGCAGAGGTGGCTAGGGCACTGTGGCGCGACGGGGCTGCAACGGTTGTTGCCTGGTCCGCCCTGTCGGCGCACTGTGAGGGAGATACGCGGGAATATCGCTTCTGGTTTGAGGTGTTTAAGCACCTCCAGGCTGGCTCACCCATCCGGAGCTGGAAGGCATGATGGAAAGTGCTCACCAGCATTCCTTTCATTGATGCCATCAGATGCGGTGTCGAAAGGACTTGTCGGAACCGAAACGCCTCCGTGTCTTCCTGGCACAGGAACAGCCGAGGATCGAGAGTAGCCCTCACCCCGCCGACCAGCATGTCGGCAGGCAGATCGCCACGGTTCGCGTCCAGTCGGATGTCTCGCAAGACCAGCTTGCCCGATCCATCGGCATCAGCTTTCAACAGCTGCAGAAATACGAGAACGGCGCATCCATGCTCTATGAGATCGGCCGGTCGCTGGGCGTCCCCGTCAGCCGCTTTTTTTGAGGCCTGCCCGGAACCTACGAGACCAGCGGTGGAACTCGGCATCTGCCGGTCGACGAGCGCATAGACTTTATTGCCAGCGCGGAAGGCCGGCGACTTATTGAGGGGCTGATGAATCTTCATCCGCGAGTGCGCAATCGCGTATCAGCCTTGATTGCTGCATTGGGGGAGGAATTGGTCGTGCTCCACGCTGAGACGGACAAGGGGTCAGCCGACGAACCAGCGCCGGTCGAATACGACACGACTTGAACGCTGCTCTTGGCGCGGCCTGTTTCGTGGAGGCCGGGGATTTTCCGGGTCTCAGGAACAAAAGCGGAGCAGAAAAGGAGACAGGAGCGTACACAACGGCCATACGCAATTGGAGAGATTTCGACGATGCTTGCCCTGACGTTGCGGTTGCACGTCCGAAGCTGGGCAAGAGCGATGACAACAACGCGGAGAACGCTGGTCGGCAGGGCGACGCCAGCTTGTTTACTCATAGACGCGCGGTCGACGACGCCTCGGTGGAAAGGACGGTCCAGCCGGTCGATCGAGAGCAAGTGCCGGATGTGGTTGGCGGGATATTGATGGCGCCGAGGAAGGCCATCGAACCATCACCGCTGCGGCTCGACGATCTGCCCATGTTCGCGACCGATCGGCAGATCGCGGAAGCGATCGTCGGCCGTGAGAACGCTGAAAGATGGATGCGCGAGCGCCTGCCAACCCTGTCAGGCAAGCCAGGTTTCCCGGCTATTGACGAGTTCCATGGCGGTCGGTCAGTTGCTCTCGTCCGTCGTTTCTATGAAAGTTATCTCGGCACCGCCCAGTCGCCAGCGGCGGCGCCGCCAGGCAGAGCGGACGCAAGCCAATGGAAGACAAAGAGCCGATCAAGGCCCCAGGCCTGAAATGGATCAAGCGTGCCAGTGGGCGCGTACCGCATTGGGTTGCCGACGAAGCCGACGTGAAGAACGGCTATATCCCGAAGACGGTGAACCTGTACTACCTCGCCGATCAGCCCGACATGCTGAAGGCGAAGTGCGATTCATTGCAGGCGGAAATGATCCTGTGGCGCACCGGGTACCGCGCCGATCCGCTGAAGTTCGATGGCTCGATCAAGTCGCTGTTGTCGATCTATGAAACGCACCCGCGCAGCACGTATCGGAAACTGCGGCCGGGGTCGCTCCGGCCCTATAACCACTACTTAAAGAACCTGAAAGCCCATATCGGCAGCGTCCGGATTGACGAAACCACTGGAGTCGATCTGATGGACTGGCACGACGTTTGGTCAGAGAACGGCCGATATCTCGCCGCCGCAACCACGGCGCGCGCGGTGTTGTTCGCGGCGGTAACCTTCGGGATCATGATGCGCCTGCCTGGCTGCTCAGCGCTGGCCGTGGTGATGCGCGAGACGGCGAAAACACTGCCGCACCCGAAGCCGCGCAACCAGTCTGCCACGGCTCAGCAGATCATCGCTGCGCGTGCCGCCGCACACGAGAACGGCAGGCCGTCGTCGGCGTTGGCCTATGCCCTTTGCTTCGAGACGGTGCTGCGCTTGTGGGACGTGATAGGCCAGTGGTGGCCGCTGGATATGGGTGGCATATCCGAAGTTCTCGATGCCGACCGGGATCTGAAATGGTTCGGTCTGCGGTGGGAAGACATCGACGCCGACCTGGTGCTCCACTACACGCCGTCCAAGACGGCCGACAGCTCGGGCGCGAGCATTTCCTACTCGCTGAAAAAAGCGCCGATGGTGATGGACGAGCTGCAGCACTGGCCTGCTAAGATGCGGACAGGCCCGATGATCCTTTCGGAAGAAAACGGCCTGCCGTTGCGAGCCTCGATCTTCGCGCAGCGCTGGACAGTAGACCGCAAGGCGGCCGGCCTGCCGGCGACCTTGTGGGCTCGCGATCTCCGCGCCTCGGGCATCACCGAAGGCAGGGCGTCAGGCGCTAGGCTGGACGACGCCAGCAAGGTCGCTGGACCGCGCCGTGTTGGAAGCTGCCAATCGGTTCGCTGAGGCCCGGCTTAAACGCCGTGAACAGAGCGGTAACGGCAGCGGTAACGCGCGGTAACGGATTAAGAAATTCCTAAGGAATTTCAATTGGCTGGCCGAGCGCCAATTTAACGCGCCTTTAAACCGCCGCATCTACTCTGCAACCCGAGCGCCATCGGCACCGGGGGCAGACAAGCACAGCGCATGGCGAACCGCAGAGACAGTCGCATCGAACCGAGCTTCGAGGGCTCGCCGCGCGCGAAATCCTCAGACGGCTTTTCGGTCGGCGAGGAGGATCGCGTCGTGCCGGCAAATCGCAAATCCGCAGCAAAACGCAAATCCGCCAAGGCGAAGTCGCGCGGTCGCGGCCGGAGCGGCAGCCGGCGCGGGCTGTTTTCCATCTTCGGCCGGCTGCTCTACTGGTGCTTCGTGCTCTGCATCTGGGGCGGCATCGCGACGGCGGGAATTGTGGTCTACTACGGCGCCAAGATGCCGGCGGCGACCACCTGGTCGATCCCCGACCGCGCGCCCAACATCAAGATCGTCTCGGTCGACGGGCAGCTCATCGGCAATCGCGGCATGTCGGGCGGCGAGGCCGTCGGCCTGCATGAAATGTCGCCCTATATCCCCGAGGCCGTCGTCGCTATCGAGGACCGGCGCTTCTATTCGCATTTCGGCATCGACCCGATCGGGCTGACGCGTGCCATGGTCACCAACGTTCTCGGCGGGCATTTCTCGCAGGGCGGCTCGACGCTGACGCAGCAATTGGCGAAGAACCTGTTCCTGACGCCGGACCGCACGCTGGAGCGCAAGGTGCAGGAGGTGCTGCTCTCGCTGTGGCTCGAGCACAAGCACAGCAAGGACCAGATTCTCGAAATGTACCTCAACCGGGTCTATTTCGGCTCCGGCGCCTATGGCGTGGAAGCCGCCTCGCGACGCTATTTCGGCAAGAGCGCGCGCGATGTCTCGCTGTCGGAGGCAGCGCTTCTGGCCGGCCTCTTGAAGGCGCCGTCGCGGCTCTCGCCGGCGCGCGACCCGAAGGCGGCGGAAGAGCGCGCGCAGCTCGTGCTCGCCGCCATGCGCGAGGAAGGCAAGATCGGCGACAAGGAATACAAGATGGCGCTGAGCGCGCCGGCGACGCGCGCGCCCTCCTACTGGACCGGCTCGGAGAACTATGTCGCCGACACGGTCATGGAGGAACTGCCCGACCTGATCGGCGACGTGCGCGGCGACATCGTCATCGACACCACCGTCGACCTGACCCTGCAGAAGCTTGCCGAGCAGTCGATCCGCCGGTTGATCGACGAGAGCGGCAAGAAGCTCAACGTCACGCAGGGCGTGCTGGTCTCGATCGACGATTCTGGCGCCGTACGCGCCATGGTCGGCGGCTACGACTATTCGACCAGTCAGTTCGACCGCGCCTCGGAAGCGCGCCGCCAGCCGGGCTCGGCCTTCAAGCCGTTCGTCTACATGGCGGCGCTCGAAGCCGGCCGCACGCCGGACAGCGTGCGCAACGACGCGCCGATCAGAATAGGCAAGTGGACGCCGGACAATTATGGCGGCAAGTATTACGGCAAGGTGACGCTGGCCACCGCACTGGCCAAATCGCTGAACTCGGTGGCGGCGCAGCTCACCATGGAGGTCGGGCCCGATGCCGTGGTCGAGGCGGCGCACCGCATGGGCATCCAGTCCGACCTGCAGGCCAACACCTCGATCGCGCTCGGCACCTCGGAAGTCACGCCGCTGGAACTCACCGCCGCCTACGTGCCTTTCGCCAATGGCGGCTACAAGCCGGACATCCATTTCATCCGCCGCGTCACCACGACCGGCGGCAAGGTGCTCTACGACAACAATGGCGGCAGCGCGCCGCGCGTCATCAAGGCCGACATCGTCGGCATGATGAATTCGATGATGACGGGCACCGTCGAGATCGGCACCGCCAAGAAGGCGGCCTTCAACTGGCCCTCGGCCGGCAAGACCGGCACCAGCCAGAATTCGCGCGACGCCTGGTTCGTCGGCTACACCGCCAACCTCACCACGGGCGTGTGGTTCGGCAATGACGACGGCAGCCCAATGAAGAAGGTGACCGGCGGCGCCTTGCCGGCGCAGGCCTGGCACGAATTCATGGTCGCCGCGCATGAAGGCGTGCCGGTCAGGCCGCTGCCCGGCACGTGGAAGTCGACGCCGCCCGATACGATCGTGCCGGACGAGATCCCGTCCACTGACGCTTCGCAGCCGCCGACGCCGCCCGCGCCGGTCGGCCAGTCGATACCTGTTGCCCGGGCCCCGTCGCGGCAGGCCAAGCCGGCCGAGACGGTCGACGCCGACGGTTTCGGCATGCCGAGCGACGGCGGCACCACCGCCTCGGTCGGGCATCCGGTGCCGCCCGGCGAGGTCGGCGGCCCGAAGAAGCGGCGGCAAACCTCGATCCTCGACATCCTCAGCGGCGGCTAGAGCCTGATCCATCCCGATAGGATCGGGCTCGGGATCATGGCCCAGCTGCAAGTCGCCTCTCGCAATGGCAGGCGCCTTCGGCTACATGTCCGGCCGGAGACCAAGCCCATGGCCGAAATCGACATCAGAAAAACCATCGTGCTTACCGGCGCCAGCCGCGGCATCGGCCATGCGACGGTCAAGCGTTTTTCGCGAGAGGGCTGGCGCGTCATCACCTGCTCGCGCCAGGCCTTCGCCGAGGATTGTCCGTGGCCGGCCGGTCCGGAGGATCACATCAAGGTCGACCTGGCCGACCAGGAGGATGTCGGCATCGCCGTCTCGGAAATCCGGCATAGGCTGGAGGCGCATGGCGGCCAGTTGCACGCCCTGGTCAACAATGCCGGCATCTCGCCGAAGCTGAAGGACGGTGGCCGGATGAACTCGATCGAGACGCCGATGCATGTCTGGCGCGACGTGTTCCAGGTCAACTTCTTCGCACCGATCATGCTGGCGAGAGGTCTGTTCAAGGAACTGGCCGCGGCCAAGGGCTCGATCGTCAACGTCACCTCGATCGCCGGCACGCGGGTGCATCCATTCGCCGGCACGGCCTACGCGACGTCGAAGGCCGCGCTCGGCTCGCTGACGCGCGAGATGGCGCATGACTTCGGTCCGCACGGCATCCGCGTCAACGCGATCGCGCCGGGCGAGATCGACACGGCGATCCTTTCGCCCGGCACCGACAAGATCGTGGAGACGATCCCGCTGCGGCGCCTCGGCGCCACCTCGGAGGTCGCCGACATCATCTTCTTCCTGTGCTCGCAGCAGGCATCCTACGTCACCGGCTCGGAAATCCACATCAACGGCGGCCAGCACGTGTGAGACGGCTGGCTTCAGGCTAAGGCCTCATCCGGTTATGGTGAGAACAGCCTTGCCGCTGAAGCTGCGCTGTCGCAGCGCGTCCAGGGCTTGGGCGATGTCTGTCCACGGCACGGTCAGGGCCACGCGAGTTTCCAGCCGGCCAGCCGCGACCAGGGTGAGCAGCCAGGCGATGTCCGCGCCAATGCCCGAGCCAGAGGTGTAGTAGGCGAAAGTCTGAAGCCTCGCTCCCTCGTGGCCGGGAACGAACTGACGGAAGCCGACCGGCGTGAGCTCGCCACTGCTCGAACCGAACATGACGATGATCCCGCCAGGTGCGATACGTTCGATCGCGTGTGCGAGGCTTTCGCCGCCGACGGACTCGGTGATCAACGAAAAAGGCCCCGCAGCCAGCTCGATCGATCCGACAACTTGCTCGGCTCCCAGCCCGCGGAGATCCACGTCGTGCCGGGAGGCGGCGACCGCGGTCACGCGTCCGCCCTGCTGATGCGCGATCTGGATCTGGAAGCGACCGACCGCGCCGCTTGCGCCGGTGATCAGAACCTGCTGGCCGGCCAAGTCGCCGCCATGGCCTAAAGTCCTTAGCGCCGTCGTGCCCGCGACCGGAAGCGTGGCCGCGGAGACGAAGCTGACATCATCCGGCAGGACGGCGAGACGGTCGGTTGGGACGGCGACACGTTCGGCCCAGCCGGCCTGGTCGACCAAAGCTGCAACCCGGGTGCCCACGGCCGGCCCGGAGCCATCGGCGGCCGCCCGTTCGACAACCCCGACGATGTCCTGGCCAGGTATCCAGCCGTCCGGACGTAGGGCGAGCAGGCGCAGCTCGCCGCGGTTCAACGAGGTTGCGTGGACCGAGATAACCGCCTCGTTCGCGATGGGCTGAGGTTCCGCGACCTCGGCGAGCCTCAGCCCGGCGGTGTTGTCGTGAGACGTGACTAGGGCGAGCATGGGATCGTACCTTCTTGCTGGTTGGCGCGGCGTCAGCGCAATCAACTGTCGCCCGCCAAGCGCAAACCGGACTCTATCGACTTTCCCGTCTGAAGAATTTAGGTATCATGGCATTTCATCGCTAAAAACCGTCAATCATGAGACACATGAGACAACCTCTTCGCTGGCCCTGGCCCGATTTCGACGTCGATGACGTGCTCGCACCGGCAATTGCCGTGCGCGTCGACGTCACCGAGACCAGGGCTGAGGTGGCCGAGCATTGGCATCGCAAAGGGCAACTCGTCTTCGCGCTTGGAGGCGGCGTCACCTGCCGCGTTCCCAGCGGGTTCTGGATGGTGCCGCCGCATTGCGGTGTTTGGATTCCGGGCGGCATGGAGCACAGCAACGTCGCGACCGCCAACGCGCGGATTTTCTTCGTCTACATCGAGCCGGGCGCGGCCGAACTGCCGGACCGGTGCTGCACGCTTTCGATGTCGCCGCTGCTGCGCGAGCTCATCATCGAACTGTCGGACTGCGCTCCGGACGATGCGCGGAGCGGCTTCCTTGGAAGGATTCTGCTCGCCGAGCTGCCGCTTATGCCGGTTCAGCAATTGCACTTGCCGATTTCCGCTGAGCCGCGGCTACGGCGGATCGCCGAAGCGTTGGCCGAGGACCCCGCCGATCGCAGCACTTTGGCGCAATGGACAAACCGTGTCGCGCTCAGCGAGAGCAGTCTGGCGCGTCTCGTCGTGAAGGAGACCGGGCTGACTTTCGGCCGCTGGCGCCAGCAGCTGCATCTGATCGTCGCGCTAAGAGAACTGGCCTCGGGCGCCAGCGTGCAGCAGGTCTCGGTCGATCTCGGCTATGGATCCGTCACGGCCTTCATCACCATGTTCAAGAAGGCGCTGGGCAAGCCGCCTGCGAAATACCTCAACGACATCTCGCAAAACGGCGGTTCCGCATTCGTGGCCTGATACGCATCAACATGGCGGGCGCGGCGGGTTTGTGAGCACCACCTCGACGATGCCGCGCGCGATCTCGCGCTCGCCCATGATCTGTCCGGCTCAGGCCGCCTGGAGCAGCCTCTCGATCTCGAAGATGGTGTGGTTGGTCAACGTCTTCGATATCTCCGCCTTCACCTTGTCGCAGACCTCCTTGTGCAGCTTCTGGCGCATCTCGCCGAGCACCTGCGGCGGCGCGATCAGCACGACCTCGTCGAAGTCACCCCGATGCGCAAGCTTGTAGAGTCGCTCCGCGATAGTGTCGGCAAAGCGTTCCTTGCCGAGACGATGCCAGTCGGTATCTTCAACCGCGCTTCGGTGAACGGTGGGCCCGTCGCTGTAGCGGCCAGGCCTGTCGCTTCCCTGCTCGCGGGTGGCCGGATTCTCTTGCTCGATTTCCTGGACCACCTCCAGGTTCGGGAATCTGGTGTTGCCCTCGTTGCGAAGGAAAAGCGCCTTTTCACCGTCGGCCACGATGACCCATAGACCGTGTTTCAGCTTGATGCTCATGGCGCTCCTCCTTTAGCTTCCGGCCTGTCGATCGGACGTAAATGTGCAGCCTGACGGCAGGCATGGGTCGCTATCCAAACGTGCCGCGGAGCGCGATTGTTCCAGCCAATGATGGCTGCTCGATGGTTTCTTGCAGGGCGCATCGACAGCCCGTGCGGCGCGGCACGGCTTTAATCTACTAACTTAGTAGAAATTAGAAAAAAAAGTTTTGCCGCCTTGATCGGGCAGCGCTAAAAATTACGCGAGATCAATGGGCGCTGGCGGGGTGCCTGGCCACCTCAGGCTGCGGCGTAGAATTTTTTTCTCCTGCCTTTCGCGGTCGCGAAAAAGCGATTGCCTGCCATCGAAGGATGCGCGAGTGCTTGCCTTCTGGTTTTTGCCGCGCCCGCATAAAACTGCCAGACTGTTCTCGTATTGTTTATCGCCATGTCGCCAGCCAATGCCAAGCTCAACGCCTTTCCCGTCTTCATGCGGGTCGACGGCGAAGCCGTGGCCATCGTCGGCAACGGCGAGGAGGCGCTGGCCAAGGCCAGGCTGCTTGCGCAGTCGAGCGCGGCGCTGCGCATCATTGCCGACAATGCCGACGCGGAGCTGCTTGCATTCATCGCAACCGCTGGCGCCGTCCATGTCGATGCCGCCTATGATGCCGCGCAGATCGAAGGCGCGGCCATGGTGTTCGCCGCCAGCGGCGACGAGGCGCTCGACCGCAGGGTCGCCGAAGACGCGCGCAGGCTGGGCATCCCGGTCAATGCCGTCGACCGTCCGGAGCTCTGCGATTTCTTCACCCCGGCGCTGGTCAACCGAGCGCCGGTCGCCATCGCCATCGGCACCGAGGGCGCTGGCCCGGTGCTCGCGCAGCTGCTGCGCGTGCGCATCGACCGCATGCTGTCGCCGTCACTCGGCCGGCTGGCCGCCTTGGCGGCTTCGTTCCGTGCCGCGGCTGAGCGGCTGCCGAAGGGCAATCGCCGTCGCCGCTTCTGGAACGATTTCTTCGCCGGCGCTCCGGCCAAGGCGGTTGAAGCTGGAGAATTTGCCAAGGCGCATTATGCAGCACTCGACCTACTGGCTTCCGGCGCGCCGGCGATGGGGCACATCGCGCTGGTCGGCGCCGGCCCCGGCGCGGAGGATCTTTTGACGCTGCGCGCCCACCGCCTGCTCATGGAAGCGGACGCGATCGTCTATGACGCGCTGGTGCCGGAGGCGATCGTCGCCATGGGCCGTCGCGACGGCGAGCGCCTGCCAGTCGGCAAGCGCAAGGGCTGCCATTCCAAGAGCCAGGAAGAGATCAACGCGCTGCTCATTGAACTCGGCAGCGCCGGCAAGCGCGTGGTGCGGCTGAAGTCCGGCGATCCGCTAGTGTTCGGCCGGGCCGGCGAGGAGATGGCCGCGCTCCGCGAAGCCGGCATCGCCTATGAGGTGGTCCCGGGCGTCACCGCCGCCTTCGCGGCCGCCGCCGATTTCGAATTGCCGCTGACGCTGCGTGGCGTTTCGTCCTCGATGGTGTTCACCACCGGGCACGATCTCAAGGGCAACTCGCTGCCCGACTGGGCGAAGCTTGCGATTTCTGGCGCCACCGTCGCCGTCTATATGGGCCGCTCGGTCGCGGCCGAGGTTGCCGGCCGGTTGATCGAAGCCGGACTGTCGCCCGACACGGCGGTCGCCGTCGTCGAGAATGCCAGCCTCGGCAACCGCCGGCGGTTCCACGGCACGCTGGCCGACCTGCCGTCGCTGGAAGCGCGCGCCGACCTCACCGGCCCGGTGATGACCATCATCGGCGACGCGGTCGCCGGCGCCAATTTCGAACGATCAGAGCCGCTCGCGGCGCACAGGCAAGAAGAAGACGCGGCCAGCGCTGCGGCCGCCGACGGAGTTCAGCAATGAAGGTTCTGACCGCGAACAGGCTCTCCGACGGCATCGCCGTCTGGTACGCCGATGGCGGCTGGGCGGAAACCGTCGGCCATGCCGACATCGCCCATGACAAGGCGGCGGAGGACCGGCTGGAAGCGATCGGCGCCGCGGCCTATGCCAACAACGAGGTTGTCGACGTCAACCTGATCGACGTCACCGTGGTCGACGGGTTGGTGGAGCCGGTGCGGCTACGCGAGAAGATTCGCGCCGCCGGCCCCACCATCCGCACCGACATCGGCAAGCAGGCGAGCCCGGAATCCGCCCGCGCGGCATAGAACACAGGAAAGAGCGGGCGGACGCGCCCTGAAAGACGAAGCATGTACCGTTACGACGAGTTCGACCACGATTTCGTGAAGGCCCGTGTCGCCGAGTTCAGCGACCAGGTGCAGCGCCGGCTTGCCGGCGAGATCACCGAGGACCAGTTCCGGCCGCTCAGGCTGATGAACGGCGTCTATCTGCAATTGCATGCCTATATGCTGCGCATCGCCGTGCCCTACGGCACGCTGAACAGCAGGCAGTTGCGCATGCTCGGCCACATCGCGCGCAAATACGACAAGGGTTACGGTCATTTCACCACGCGCCAGAACATCCAGTTCAACTGGCCGGCGCTATCCGACATCCCGGCCATCCTGGCCGATCTCGCCAGCGTCGAGATGCACGCCATCCAGACCAGCGGCAACTGCATTCGCAACGTCACAGCCGACCATTTCGCGGGTGCCGCCGCCGACGAGGTCGCCGATCCGCGCCCTTATGCCGAAATCCTGCGCCAGTGGTCGTCGGTGCATCCGGAGTTCTCGTACCTGCCGCGCAAGTTCAAGATCGCCGTGACCGGCGCCGAGCGCGACCGCGCCGCCATCCAGACGCACGATATCGGCCTGCATCTGAAGAAGAACGCTGCCGGCGAGCTGGGCTTCGCAGTCTATGTCGGCGGCGGCCAGGGTCGCACGCCGATGGTCGCCAAGAAGATCCGCGACTTCCTGTCGGAGGCGGACCTTCTGTCCTACTGCACGGCGATCCTGCGCGTGTACAACCTCTATGGCCGCCGCGACAACAAGTTCAAGGCGCGCATCAAGATCCTGGTTCACGAGACCGGCGTCGAGGAGATCACGCGCCAAGTCGAAGCCGAGTGGCAGGAGCTGAAGGACGCCGAGCTGAAGCTGCCGGAAGCCGACATCCAGGCGATCAATGCCTATTTCGCGCCGCCGGCGCTGCCCGACCGGCCTGAGGGCGATGCGGCGGTGAAGCAGGCGCGGCTCGATTCCAAAAGTTTCTCGGAATGGCTCGACCAGAACGTCGTGACCCATCGCCATCCCGACTATGCGGCGGTGACCATCTCGCTCAAGGGCATCGGCGAGGTGCCTGGCGACGCCACCGACAGCCAGATGGAGGCGGTCGCCGACATCGCCGAGAAATACGCCTTCGACGAGCTGCGCGTCAGTCACGAGCAGAACCTGATCCTGCCGCATGTGGCGCGCGCCGACCTCAAGGCGATCTACGACGCGCTGGTCGATATCGGGCTGGCGACGGCCAATTCCAACCTGATCAGCGACATCATCTCTTGCCCGGGCCTCGACTATTGCGCGCTGGCCACGGCGCGCTCCATTCCCGTGGCGCAGGAAATCTCGCGCCGTTTCGCCTCGCTGGAGCGGCAACGCGAGATCGGAGAATTGAAGCTCAAGATCTCCGGCTGCATCAACGCCTGCGGCCACCATCATGTCGGCCATATCGGTATCCTCGGTGTCGAGAAGAAGGGCACCGAGCTCTACCAGGTGACGCTCGGCGGCTCGGCCGACGAGAACACGTCTGTCGGCGAGATCATCGGCCGCGGCTTCTCCTCGGAAGAGATCACCGACGCCATCGAGCAGATCATCGAGACCTATCTCGGCCTTCGGCTCAATCCCGATGAACGTTTTATCGACGCCTACCGCCGAGTCGGTCCCGCGCCGTTCAAGGAGGCGCTCTATGCTAGCGAAACCAAGGCCGCTTGACCGCACCGGCGGCGTCGAGGCCGGCATTGCCGCGGAAGCGGCGGGGCTCGACGCGCTGCTCGGCCATCTGAAGCCGATCGAGATCATAGAGCGCTCGGCGCGCGAATTCTTCCGCGGCGAGATCGCCGCCGTGTCGTCCTTCGGCGCGGATTCGGCGGTGCTCTTGCACATGATCGCCGAGGTCGACCGCTCGCTGCCGGTGATCTTCCTCGATACCGGCAAGCATTTCGAGGAGACGCTCGGCTATCGGGATGCGCTGGTCGCCGATTTCGGGCTGACCGACGTCAGGGTGATCAAGCCGGACGAGGCCGCGCTCGATCGCGTAGACCCGACCGGCAGGCTGCACGAGACGGACACCGACTCCTGCTGCAACGTGCGCAAGGTGGAGCCGCTGGCGCGCGGCGTCGAGCCGTTCCGCGCCTGGTTCACCGGCCGCAAACGCTTCCAGGCCTCGACGCGCGCAGCACTTCCCGTCTTCGAGGCAGTCGGCTCGCGCATTCGCATCAACCCGCTGGCGCGCTGGACGACATCGGACCAGGCCGACTACATGCGCGCGCACGCGCTGCGCGAGAACCCGCTGGTCGCCTATGGCTATCTCTCGATCGGTTGCTTCCCGTGCACGCAACCGGTACAGCCGGGCGAGGATGCGCGCAGCGGCCGTTGGGCGGGACACGCCAAGACCGAGTGCGGCATCCACCTGTCGGGGCTGGAGAAGTCGCTGACCGACGCTTCGCTTTAGGATATGCCGATATTCAGGTGATGCCGGCCTGCGAACGGCGGCTTCCTGCGCTTCCGGTGCTTACGTACTTCAAGTACGCTCCGGTTCTCGGAAGCCACCATTCGGCCTGACCTGAATCTCGACATACCCTTGGATTTTGGGCTTTAGGAATTTTGATGACTGAATTGACGACGTCAGGGACCCGCCTCTGGACCCCGAAGGGTTTCCGCGAGGATGAGTGGACCCACGCCGAGAGTGCCGAGGCGCTTGCCGGCAATGGCCGCTTCATCCTGCCGCTGCAAGCCTTCCTCGGGCTCGAGAACGAGGTCCGTAAGTCGGCCAAGGAGCGCATCGGCGTGCTCTTGCAGCCCGGTGACGAGCTCGACAAGATCGTCGGCCTGCTCGACCAGCTGTCGCTGGTGGCGCTCGCTTTTCCCGCATTCAACGACGGCCGCTCCTTTTCCAAGGGCGAATTGCTGCGCACCCGGCACCATTTCACCGGCGCGGTTCGCGCCACGGGACAGGTGCTTGTCGACCAGCTGCCGCATATGCTGCGGCTCGGTTTCGACGAGTTCGAGGTCTCCAATCCAGTGCTGTTGAAGCGGCTGGAAGAAGGACGCACCGGCGGGCTGCCGGTCTACTACCAGCCGGCCGTGGAACCCGAGGCCAAGGGCCCGAAATATTCCTGGCGGCGCAAGCGCCCCGGCTGAGCCGCTCAACTCCACTGACGCAGCCGAAAGGCATTCGTCCTTATCGGAAACGAAACGGGCCTGCAGCTTTGGTCTGACCAGGAAACTCGTTTTCGACGGCCAGGCGGCGGTCAGATTTGCTCCCCAGGTGCCCTTTGCAGCGATCTGGTCGGACCACATATGCGGTTTGCGCTTCCCCTCTTGCCGTCCTGCCTTTAGGATAGGGGCTATTATTTCGCAGTCCGACATAATGGCCAGCAAAGGGAGGAACCGGCATGGCAGGCAAGAAGATATTGATGCTCGTTGGCGAGTTCAGCGAGGAATACGAGATTTTCGTCTTTGAGCAGGCCATGCATGCGGTCGGCCACACCGTGCACGTCGTCTGCCCCGACAAGAAGGCCGGCGACGTGCTCAAGACCTCGCTGCACGACTTCGAGGGACATCAGACCTATACCGAAAAGCTCGGCCACGACTACATCCTCAACAAGACCTTCGCCGAGGTGAATCCGGCGGACTACGACGCGGTCTACGCGGCCGGCGGGCGCGGGCCGGAATATATCCGTATCGACAAGCGCGTGCAGGCGCTGGTCAGGCATTTCCACGAGACCGGCAAGCCGATCTTCACCATCTGCCACGGCGTGCAGATCCTGATCGCCGTCGACGGCGTGGTGCGCGGCAGGGAGGTCGCGGCGCTGCATTATTGCGAACCCGAGGTGACGCTTGCCGGCGGCACTTATATCGACGTTGCGCCGACCGGCGCGCATGTCGACGGCAATCTGGTGTCGGCAAAGGGATGGCCCGGCCTTGCCGCCTTCATGGGGGAGTGCCTGAGGGTGCTCGGCACCGAGATCCGCCATGGCGAAGCGCTTATGCGCGACGAGCGGAAAGCAGCCTGAACTGTCCTTGAACAAGCCGCCGCACCCTGGGTGCGACGGCTATTCTTCAAGCAAGCTCCATCGCATCGGTCGCTGCAAGTTGCTTTAAGCCCTATGCCCGATCCGCGACTGTCGATTGATTTTAGGTCGCCATCCGCGCTTCGCGGAACGATATCAGCTTGCTGCGATTTTCGTCCCACAGCGCCAGCTTAACGCAACGCAGGCTGTCGAGAAGCGTGACACGGCCGATACGGCGCAGCTCCGGATAGTCGCGCAGCACTTCCGGAAGCCGGTAGCACGGCACCTTGGCGGAGAGATGGTGGACGTGGTGGACGCCGATATTGCCGGTGAACCAGTTCAGCAGCGGCGGCAGGTCGTAATAGGACGATCCATGCAACGCGGCATGCTGGAATTCCCACTCGGTATCGTTTGCCCACTCCGTCTCCTCGAACTGGTGCTGGACATAGAACAGCCAGACACCAGCCGAACCGGCGAGGATGACGATCGGCAAGTGGACGACCAGGAACGCGCCGAGGCCGACGAACCAGATAAGCGCCGCGGCGCCGAGTGCAATGGCGAGATTGGTGGCCATGGACGACACCCAGGGCGTGAGGCCGCCCCGCATCATGCCGAGCGGCAGCCTCTGCTCGAAAATGAAGATCCATGTCGGGCCGAGCCCGAACATGACCAAAGGGTGGCGATAAAGACGATAGGCAAGGCGGCCACGCCAAGGCATTTGCCGGTATTCGGCGACGGTCAGCGTCGTGATGTCGCCCGTGCCGCGCTGGTCTAGATTGCCGGCGCTGGCGTGATGGGTGGCGTGGGCTCGCCGCCAGCAATCATAAGGTGTCAGCGTCAACACGCCGAGGGCGCGGCCGATCCAGTCGTCGGCATAGCGATTGGCGAAGAAAGAGCCGTGGCCGCAATCATGCTGGATCATGAAAATCCGCACAAGAAAGCCGGCCGCCGGAACGATGAGGATCAAACCCCACCAATGGCCGTAGGAATAGGCGGCCGAAGATAACGCCCAGAGCGTGACGAAAGGGATGAGGGTGATAGCGAGTTCGATGGCACTGCGGCGCCGGTCAGGTTTCTTGTAACGTGCCAGGATCTTCAACCAGGCGCGCTTGCTGTTGGCCGCCGTCTCGGGGGAAATCATGTTCATCAGGAACCATAGGCAGAGCGCCTCGCCGCCGCAAGGCGCGGTTCACGCAAAATTACTGCGCGTAATTGCCACGCCTCGGTTCGTGATCTACCGCCGGCGATCGCTGCTGGCTTCGACCCCTTCGACCCCTTCGAGGCGTTCGAGACGGTCGAGCAGGTCCTTGAAGCGCTTGGGCACCTCTTTTTCCAGGCGGAATACCGGCAGCGTGCGCAAGAGGCGCTTCGTCGCCTCCGTGCCCACTTGCCGCCTGATATCCTTAGCGAGTCTGGCGCGCCTTTCGCCTTTATTGCCGTTCATGTCCCAAAATCCTGTATCGGCTTCGAAACTCCTGCAGCCCGGCAATGGTTCCCGCGTCGGCCTTCGGAAGCAAGCAAAGCCGTACAGTACGGTAAAGTTTGAATTAATTTGGAATGACTGGGGGACGACCTCGCCGGTGCTTACCCCTTGATTTTTGGCCCTCAAACCTCGATATCGGGCGCAAATCCAAACCAATCGGAATGACGGGAAACGGCGATGAGCGACCAGGCAAAAGACGAACGCGCGCCCGAGGAAATCGAAGCCACCCAGGCTTCCGGCGAGCGTGCGGAAGGCGGCGTCGACGGCGACTATGAAGCGCTTGTGCGGCTGCTGAAGGAAAACGAGGAACTCAAGGACCGCGCGCTTCGAGTCGCGGCCGAAATGGAGAATCTGCGGCGGCGCACGGCGCGCGACGTGCATGACGCGCGCACTTACGCGGTCGCCAATTTCGCACGTGACATGCTGTCGGTGTCGGACAATCTGCGCCGCGCGCTCGATGCCATCCCGGCCGAGGCCAAAGCCTCCGGCGATGCCGGCTTCAAGGCGCTGATCGAGGGCGTCGACCTCACCGAGCGCGCCATGCTGTCGGCGCTGGAGCGGCACGGCGTGAAGAAGCTTGCGCCGGAAGGCGAGAAGTTCGACCCGAACTTCCACCAGGCGATGTTCGAGGTGCCCAACTCCGATGTTCCGGCCGGCACCGTCGTCCAGGTCGTGCAGCCCGGCTATTCGATCGGCGAGCGGGTGTTGCGGCCGGCGATGGTCGGCGTCGCCAAGGGCGGCCCGAAGGCCGCCGCGGCCGAGGCGCCGGTCGAGCCGGGCCCGGTGAACGAGCAGGCCGAGAAGGATGCATAGTTAGGGAGTAAGGGAGTAGGGCAGTAAGGGAGTATGTGAGACAGTAGGCAATTGCGTAGGTTTGACCTACACAGTTGCATTGCCCTACTGCCTTACTGCCTATGCCCTTGAACCCCATCGAACTGCTCGACTATGCCGGCGTCGCAGTCTTCGCGGCGACGGGCGCGCTCGCGGCGTCGCGCAAAGAGCTCGACATCATCGGCTTCCTGTTCCTGGCCAGCGTCACCGGCATCGGCGGCGGCACGCTGCGCGATGTCATCCTCAACCTGCCGGTGTTCTGGGTTGCCAATAGCGGTTATGTGCTGATCTGCGCCGTTGTCGCGGTGCTTGTCTTCTTCAGCGCCCATCGCATCGAATCCCGCTACAGGCTGCTTCTCTGGCTCGATGCGATCGGGGTTGCCGCCTTCGCGGTGATGGGCGCTGCAAAGGGCCTGGCGATCACCGGCTCGCCGGTCGTATCCGTCATCACCGGGGTGCTTACCGCGACCTTCGGCGGCATATTGCGCGACCTGCTCGCCGGCGAGCCTTCCGTGCTGCTCAGACCCGAAATCTATGTCACGGCGGCGCTTGCCGGTGCGGCGCTCTTCACGCTTGGCGACCTTGCCGGCCTGCCGGCGCTTGCCTCCAGCGTGCTCGGCTTCGCGGCGGCTTTCCTGGTGCGCGGCGGCGCGCTCAAATTCGGCTGGTCGTTTCCAGCCTATAAGAGCCGGCCCGGCCGAAGGCCGGAGGATATTCCGTGAAAGAAGCGAATAGCGAATAGGAGTAGCCAATAGGGGTTGATGTGGTCGAGCCACCACCATTTACTGCTATTCGCTATTCGCTATTCGCTATTCGCTATTCGCTATTCGCTAGACTCACGCCGCGAAGCGCTGCCCCTCGCCGCCATAGTAGTTGACATAGCGGGCGCCGATTTCCTTGACTGGCATGACCACGAAGACGTCGACCGTGGAGAATTCGTGGTCGATGACGCAGCCGTCGCCAATGCGGGCGCCGACGCGCAGATAGCCCTTGACCAGCGGCGGCATGGCGGCGATCGCCGCCTTGGCGTTGACCGCCTCGATCGGCATCAGGTCCATCGAGCAGTAGCGGCCGGCCACCGCCCGGACATCCCAGGCCTGATCGGTGCGGCAATGATGGGCGAGATAGGTGAGCGCCTCGGCATGCGCGGCGGGCACAGTGCCATGGAAGGAGGCGCAGCCGGTCATCACGCCGATGCCATAGTGGTTGATATAGGCCCAGATGCCTTGCCAGAGCGCCTCGATGGTGCGCTTGGACCGGTATTCCGGCAGCACGCAGGAGCGGCCGAGCTCGAGGAAGCGCTGGCCCGGATGGCGCGCGACCAGCTTGGTCAACTCGAACTCGCCCTCGGAGTAGAACCCGCCCGCGGCCTTGGCGATCTCCTGCCGCAGCAGGCGATAAGTGCCGACGATGCGGCGGTGCTCGGGGCCGGGAAGCGAGGTGTCGAAAACCAGGAGATGGTCGCAGAGCGGGTCGAAACGGTCGGCATCGCGCCGATCCTGCGCCTGGAACAGATCCTTCCGAGCGCCAAGCTCGTCGTAGAATACCCGATAGCGCACTTCCTGGGCGGCGGCGATCTCGGCCTCGTTGCGGGCGAGCCGCACTTCAAGGTTGCCGATACGGCCCAGCGGTGCGCCGCTTGCGACGGCGTCGACAGCACGCGCGCCGAGCAGGGCGCTGGCGTTCGGCCGAGTATCGCATTCAGGCATGACTGTATGCACGAGTGATTCTCCTTCGAGCCATCCCTCTTGGCACGGGGATACGGTGTAGGTGCAACAGGATTGTGACAGTACCGTGATACGGCGAGCCGGGCAATACTTCGTCGGCTGGGCAATACCCTCAACCGGCTATCTTGCGGCTATGAAAGCCAAGCGATCCAACGCGTTCGCGAAATCTAAAAATTTCGTTACGCCGCGACCTGGCCCTCGACGGCCTGGACGAGCGCATCGGGGTCGAGAGGCTTGGTGACGAAGCCGCTGGCGCCGTGGGCCAGCACGGTGTGGCGCGTCTTTTCCTGGCTGTCGGCCGAAAGCACCATGATGGGGATCGGCGGCACGGCAAGCGCTTCCTCATGGCGGCGGATGGCGGCGATCGCGTCCAGCCCGTCCATCACCGGCATGTGCAGGTCCATCAGCACGACGTCGAAACGATGCTTGAGGCCGGCGTCGGTGACGGCGTCGACCGCGGCCTTGCCGTTGCCGACGATCTTGACGCGATGTCCGGCCTTGAGAAGCGTGGCGCGGGCGAGCATCGCGTTGATGTCATTGTCCTCGGCGATAAGCACGGACAGACCCTGGTCGCGGCGGCGGACGGACGCGACGCCGCGCGGTTCCGGCCGCGGCTCGGCGGGTGCCGGCACATGGCTGGTCAACAGCACGCGCAGCAGCGTTTCGCCGCGCACTGGCCGGGCCAGGAACGTCGCGTAGCCGCCGGCGCGGAACTCGCCAAGCATGCCGCGATCGGCGGGTGCAATCAGGGTGACGGCTTCGCAATCGACAAAACCGTTCTGACGCAGCCGCTTGAGCAGGCGGCCGTCGCTGTTTTCGAGCGCGGCATCGACCAGAAGCACGTTGCAGCCGGCGGCGAAGGCGGCGGCCTGGTCCGGCGTCGCCGCAATCTCGACGGCACCGCCATGCGCGCGAACGGTGCGGGCGATGGCATCGGCCTCGACGGCGTTCTTGGATACGATCACGGCGCGCCTGTCCGAGAGGATGCTCTGGCGATATTGCGGCGGTTCGGTTGCCGCGGTCGCCGGGATGTCGAAGACGAATTCGGATCCCTCGCCAAGCCGGCTCGAAACCGAGATTGTGCCGCCCATGGCGATCACCAGCCGCTTGGAAATGGCAAGGCCGAGGCCCGCGCCGCCATGCACCCTGGTCGAAGTGCCGTCGGATTGCTCGAATTCCTCGAAGATGCGCTCCATGTCCTCTTCGCGCAGCCCTGGACCGGTGTCGGCGATGGTGAAGCGGATGCGGTCGGTGCTCTCGGTGCGGGCGCGCGCGACGGTAAGCAGCACGCCGCCGGCATCGGTGAACTTTACGGCATTGCCGATGAGGTTGAGCAGCACCTGGCGCACGCGGCCGGGGTCGGCGGTGATCATCTGCGGCACGTCGGGCTCGACATGGCAGCCGAGGCCGATGTTCTTTGAGAAAGCCCTCGCCGCCAGCAGCTCGATGATGTTGTCGGCGATCTCGCGCAGCGACGTCGGCTGCGGCTCGGGATCGAAGCGGCCGGCCTCGATCTTGGAATAGTCGAGCAGGTCCTCGATCAGGGCAAGCAGCGCGCTTGCTGACGTCGAGACGGCGCCGACATAGGTGCGCTGCTCGGGCGAGAGGTCGGTGTCGGCGAGCAGCTTCGCCATGCCCATGATGCCGTTCATCGGCGTGCGAATCTCGTGGCTGACGGTGGCAAGGAAGCGCGACTTGGCCTGGCTGGCATATTCGGCCCGCTCACGGGCGGTGATCAGCGACGCTTCAGCGCGCTTGCGGGCGGTGATGTCGCGGGCGATCGCCCGGTGCGAAACAGCAGCGGTATCCCTGTCGCGCACCGAGAGCTCGATCCAGGAGAACCAGCGTGGCCCGTTCGGCGTGCGGATGGCGACGTCGGTGGAACTCAGGCATTCATGGTCCGAGAAGGCGGCGTCGGGCACGACACCGACATCGATGCCGAGCTCGGAGAGCGTCTTGCCGGCGAGATCGCGCTGATCGATGTCGACGAGCGAGGCGAACACCTTGTTGGCGTAGACGATGTGCCCGTCGCGGTCGCGATGAACGACGAGATCGCCGAGCGCATCGATCAGACCGCGAAAACGCTCCTCGCTCTCCTGCATCTCCCACATGCGGTCGGCGAGCGTCTCGATCTCGGCGCGGCTGCGGGCGGCGGTCTCGTCGAGAAGTGCAGCTGTGCGGCGCTCGGTGCGCTGGTTGCGCAGATGCATCGCGAGACCGCCCAGACCCGTCGCCAGGAGGCCGATGGTGATGAAGATCGGCGCTCCGGTGAGATGCGAAAGCCCGGCCAGCACGACTGTCGCGACGATCGTCAGGAACGGCAGGCCTTCGCGGCTGGCCGTCGGCAGTTCGGGAGCCAGCGGCGGCGCGACAAGCACCTGCCGCTTCGGCGCGTCCGGGCCGGCGCCGTCATCGCCTGCGGCCTTGCTGTCCTGTCTGATGTCGGAGTCCGCGAACATGCGGGAGACCTTGCCAGACAGAGATTATGGAAGATTGCGGCGGATCGTTCGAATTTTAGTCTTCCACGCCGTTTTCCGGTGGTTTTCGCTCGTTTTAGTGCAATTCCGGACGGAAAACCGCCGAACACTTTTCCTGGAATTGCACTACATATCGACCACCACACGGCCCCTGATCTTGCCATCGACGATGTCGCGCGCGGCGCCGATGATGCCGTCGAAGCCGATCGCGCGCGACAGGGTCGACAGCTTCTTGAGATCGAGATCGGCGCCGATGCGGCGCCACGCCTCGAGGCGGACCGGTTTCGGCGCCATGACGGAATCAATGCCGAGCAGCGAGACGCCGCGCAGGATAAAGGGGGCGACGCTGGTCGGCAGGTCCATGCCGCCGGCCAGGCCGCAAGCGGCGATCGCGCCGCCATAGGATGTCATCGACAGCACATTGGCCAGAGTGTGGGTGCCGACCGAGTCGACGCCGCCGGCCCAGCGTTCCTTGCCAAGCGGCTTTGCCGGCTGGCTGAGCTCGTCGCGCGAGATCACCTCGGCCGCGCCGAGGTCGATCAGATAGGGACTTTCGGCATTGCGTCCCGTGGAGGCGACGACATGGTAGCCGAGGGTGGAGAGGATCGAGATGGCGACCGAGCCGACGCCGCCGGCGGCTCCCGTCACCACCACCGGTCCGCGATCCGGCACGATGCCGTGCCGTTCCAGCGCCATGACGGCGAGCATCGCGGTATAGCCGGCGGTGCCGACGGCCATCGCATCGTGCGGGCTCATGCCGTCGGGCAGCGGCACGAGCCAGTCGCCCTTGACGCGGGCGCGCCCGGCATAAGCGCCGTAATGCGTCTCGCCGACCCCCCAGCCGTTGAGGATCACCTTGTCGCCCTTGCGCCAGTCGGCATGGGAGGAGGAAATGACGGTGCCGGCGAAATCGATGCCGGGTACCAGCGGCCAGCGGCGCACGACCGGGGCCTTGCCGGTGATGGCCAGCCCATCCTTGTAGTTCACCGTCGTCGCCTCGACTGCAACGGTGACATCGCCTTCCATCAGGTCGGCTTCGGTGAGGTCGACGATTTCGACCGACTGCTTCTTCTCGGCGTCGCGCGAAACGAGGATGGCTTTGAAGGTATCGGACATTCTTGTCTCCTCGTCTCTGGCGACCTGTTTTACGCAATTCCGGTCGGAAAACCGCTGCGCACTTTTCCTGGAATTGCTCTTGAAACTACTTTGCGGCGGTGGCCGCGCGAGGTCAATTATCTCAGTCCTGGGGCTTGGTTTCCCGCCGCCAGCCGATCAGCTCGTCGAGGACAACTAGTGCCGCGCCCACGGAAATGAAGGCGTCGGCGAGATTGAACACCGCGAAGGACCAGACCGGCGTGTGGAACAGGATGTAGTCGATGACGTGGCCGTAGACGGCGCGGTCGATCAGATTGCCGAGCGCGCCGCCGACAATCAGGGCAAAGCCGATCCGGGCAAGGACGTGGCCGGCGGGCGTGCGCACGGCCAGATAAAGCACGAAGGCGACGACGAGCGCGGCGATGACCACCAGGCCGGTATCGCCGAAGGAGGAGAACATCGAGAAGGCGATGCCGGTATTGTAGGTGCGGAACAGCGCCAGGAACGGCAGGAGGTCGACCTTTTCCTGAAAAGCGAGACCGTTCTCGATCAGCTGTTTTATCCACTGGTCGAGCGCGATTGCCGCGACGGCCAGCAGGGCGTAAGGGGACCAGGATTTCACGATTTCGCAGTCCTCATCGCGTGTCGGTGGCGGGATCGAGCCTCAAGGCGCCGCGCCGGATCTCGAACAGCATCACGCCGGTGGCGACCGCCAGATTGAGCGAGTCGGCGCGGCCAGCCTGCGGGATCCTCAACAACCGGTCGCAGCTTTCAGCGAGGCTGTCGGGCAGGCCCTGCTGCTCGTTACCCATCAAGAGCAGCACCGGGCTCCTTGAGAAGTCGACCGAGCGATAGTCGACGGCACCCTTCAGATGCGTTCCGGCGACCAGGCCGGGAAAGTCGCGCCGCCAGGCGAGAAAGGCCTCTTCCGTTGCCTTGGCGACCGGCACGGCGAAGATCGAGCCCATGGTGGCGCGCACCGTTTCCAGCGAGAACGGGTCGGTGGTGTCGCCGACCAGGATGATGCCCTTGGCGCCGACGGCATCGACGGTGCGGATGACGGTGCCGAGATTGCCGGGGTCGCGCACGCGGTCGAGCGCAACCCAGACGTCGCCGTCTGTGGCGCGGATGTCCTTCAACGGCAGCGTCCGCTGCGCGAAGACGCCGACGACCATTTGCGGGTTTTCGCGGCGGGTGATCGCGGCCAGCACCTTTTCCGAGACCTCGAGCACGGTGCCGCCGGCGGCGACCGTGCGCGCCGCGACCTTTTCTATCGCCGCGTTGCCGCGCCCAGCCTTGGCGAAGACCAGCGTCCTGATCGACCAACCGAGATCGAGCGCGTCGATGACGAGCTTCAGCCCTTCGGCCATGAAGGCGTTCTGCTGGTCGCGGAATTTCTTCAGCGCCAGCGCCTTGATGTCCTTGACCAGCGGATTGGCGAGGCTGGTGACTTCCTTGACCTGGCCGACAGGGCGATGTCCGTCGTGTGCTGCCATATTCAAGCCACCCAGCGCGAGAACAGCGAGGTCGACAGCGCGCGGCCGGCGGATTTCTCGCGGATGATCAATTCGCCGGACTCGACCGTGCCGCCCATGCCGGCGAAGGTATCGCGCATCAAGGCATGGATGGCGAAGAATGAAGCCCGGATCGAATAGGCGGTGAGAACCACAGCCAGCGGCTTCGGCGTCAGGATCGAGCGGCAGAGGTCGGTGAGACCCGGCAGATCCGCGAACAATTGCCATACCTCGCCCTTCGGGCCGCGCCCATAGGCGGGCGGATCGAAGAGCACGATGTCGTAGCGGCTGCCGCGACGCTCTTCGCGCTCGGCGAACTTCACCGCATCCTCAACGATCCAGCGGATCGGCTTGTCGGAAAGGCCGGCCATCTCCTGGTTCTCGCGCGCCCAGCCGATCGCCTTCTTCGAGGCGTCGACATGGGTGACCTCGGCGCCGGCGCGCGCCGCCACCAGCGAGGCAAGGCCGGTATAGCCGAAGAGGTTCAGCACCTTGACCGGGCGCCTTGCCGCGGCGATCAGCCCGGCCATATGGTCCCAGTGCGAGGCTTGTTCCGGAAAGACGCCGACATGGCGGAACGAGGTGAAGCGGCCGAGATAATCGATGCCGTCGTGCTTCATCGGCCAGGTCTCGCCGAGCGGCGCCTTCGGGAAACGCCAGCGGCCGATGCCTTCCTCATCGGTATCGCCGGTGAAGATGGCGTCGGCGCGCTCCCACTCCTTCGCGGGAAGCGCCCGCTGCCATATCGCCTGGCCCTCGGGGCGCACGATGCGGTAGGGCCCGTATTGCTCCAGTTTTTCGCCGGCGCCGCTGTCAAGCAGGGAATAGTCGGCATTGGGTGCGACTTCGAGGATCAGCGGCAGGCGCTCGGCGGGCAGCGGGCCTTCGCGGCGTGAAAGAATGCGCGGCGCAGGTTTCGCCTCCTGTCGATCCGCCGATTTCGTTTGATGACGCTCGGCAGCCTTGGCCTGCGGCCGTGCCGACGCTAACGCGTCGCGCTGGCGGGACGGCTCGGTCCTTGCAGAGTGCGGACGGTTGTCGCGGCGTTTGTCGCGAAAGGATTTCAACAGAGGCTATCTCCGGCGGTTCGGCTCGCTTCTGCCACAGCTCAACCCACCGGCGCAACAAACCATGCTCCACAGGGTCGACGGAGCCTTTAGCCATGCCGGATCGAGAGCAGGCCGAGGCAAAGCGAAATGAAGCCGAGGGCCTTGGCCGCCGTCACCGCCATGTGGCCAGTCTCCCAGCGCAACGGATCGCCTCGAAATTGTCGGGGATCGGACCGGGCGCCCAAGTCGCGAGGACGTCGTTGGCCGGCTTGACAAGCCCGAACCAGACCGCCAGCGAGGCCGCATAGAGCAAGGTGGCCACAGGCACGAACCAGAAAGCGGGAGATTCGTCGCGCAGCATCCATGCAAGCAATGCCGGGCAGACGATCGCCGCGACGTCGAGCGGCGCCCCGACGACCGCGAAGAGCTGGAACTGGGCGTTAAAGACGGTCGCCTCGCGCGAAAGCTCCGGTGACCATTTCGTCAGCTGGGCAGCGATTCGATCACATGGGTAAAGGACGGGCCGAGGCTGAGCGCCGCGACCGTAGCGGCAAGCACCGACCAGAACAGCCAGAATCCGCGCATCTCCATTGTGTGAATAACGGTGTCGGACCGCAGGCGTTCCCGTGCCTTGCCGCGGTATAGGTTGCGGACCTATCGTCCGGCATCCTGGATGGCAAATCGATGTCCCGTTCCGAACGCCTGCTCGACCTGATCCAGATCCTGCGCCGCCACCGCCGACCGGTAAACGGCCGCACGCTTGCGGATGAAATGGGCATTTCGACCCGCACGCTTTATCGCGACGTTGCAGGGGGCAGGGCGCTTCGATCGAAGGCGAGGCGGGGCTGGGCTATGTGCTGAAGCCCGGCTTCATGCTGCCGCCGCTGATGTTCACCGACGAGGAGATCGAGGCGATCGTGCTCGGCTCGCGCTGGGTGGCCAAGCAGCCGGACAAGCGATAGGCCGCCGCCGCGAGAGACGCGGTGGCGAAGATCGCGGCGGTGCTGCCGGACGATGTGCGCCAGGATCTCGATGCCACGACGCTGTTGGTCGGGCCGCGTTCGGAGAGCGCCGAGGCGATCGACCTCGGCATCGTCAGACAGGCGATCCGCAACGAGCGCAAGCTCGGCTTCCTCTACCGTGACGCCGGCGGCGCCGCATCGGAGCGCATGGTCTGGCCATTCGCGCTCGGCTTCTTCGACAAGGTGCGGGTGATGGTGGCGTGGTGCGAGATGCGCCGGGATTTCCGGCATTTCCGCACCGATCGCATGTCGGGTCTCACTGCCACCGATGTTCGCTACCCGCGCCGCCGCCAGGCGATGCTCAAGGAATGGCGGGCAACGCACGACAAGCCGGGACACAACACGCCGAAAGACTCGGCCGGCTGATTGCTGCTGCCAGATTCTGACAGTGGTGTCATCTAGGATCGCTGAGGTTCAAACACCCAGGAGATCAGACATGACCACGCCCAATTTCGTTATCCTCTACGTCGACAGCCCAGAAAAGAGTGGCGCGTTCTATTCTTCCTTGCTCGGACGCCAGCCGGTCGAGGCCTCGCCAACCTTCGCAATGTTCGTCCTCGACAACGGCTTCAAGCTCGGCTTGTGGTCGCGCCACACCGTTGAGCCGGCGGCCGCTGCTGCGGGCGGCGGTGGCGAGCTCGTGCTTGCGGTCGAGAATGCGGGTGCAGTCGATGCGACACACGCGGACTGGGTTGGGCGCGGCCTGAGAATCCTGCAGGCGCCGGTCGATCTCGACTTCGGCCGTACCTTCGTCGCGCTCGATCCCGACGGTCATCGGCTGCGCGTTTACTGGCCGAACGAGTAGGGGAGTAGGGAGTAGGGCAGTAGGGCAGTAGGGGGCGTGGCAGTTCACATACTGCCTTACTGCCCTGTTCCCCTACTACCTTGCGCTGACCGCCTTGTAGACGGCGATGCCGGCTGCGAGGTCCTCGAGCGCGGCGCCCACAGATTTGAACAGCGTGACCTCGCTGTCACTCTGCCGGCCTTGTTTCTCGCCGCGCGCCAGTTCATGCAGGTCGGCGACGATCGCTTCAAGCTTCAGCACGCCCGAGGCCAATGGCTGGACGATGTCGCCGGCCTCCTTGGTGGCGCCGGCGCGGGTGTCGACATAGACACGGGCGCGCGAAATTGCGTCATCGTCGCTCTCGCGCATCTGCGGCGTGAAGCCGCCGACCAGATCGACGTGTGCGCCCGGCCTCAGCAGCGCGCCCTTGATCAGCGGCGCGGTCGAGATGGTCGCCGACGAGACGATGTCGGCCTCGCCAAGCTCGGTTTCGAGATCGCCGGCTGCACTCGCCGGAAGGCCTTCGGCGCGGAGCGCTGCCGCGACTTTTTCGGCACTGGCCGGCGTGCGGTTCCAGATGCGGATGGATTTGATCGGTCTCACCGCCGAATGCGCCTTGGCGAGGAAGGACGACAACGCGCCGGCGCCAATCACCAGCAGACGCGACGCGTCCTTGCGGGCGAGATAGGATGCGGCGAGCGCCGAGGCGCAAGCGGTGCGCCATTGCGTCAGCCGCTGGCCGTCGATCAGCGCTTGCGGCTCGCCGGTCACGCCGTCGAGCAGCAGATAGAGGCCCATCACCGCCGGCTTGCCGATGGCGTTGTTGTCGGGCGACACGGTGACGATCTTGACGCCGATATGGCCGCCGGCCGAGCTGCCTGCGGCATTGAAGTCTGTCCAGGCCGGCATCAACAGCAGCGTCGAGGCGGCGCCATCCGGCCGCTCGACGGCGTGGTGATGGCGAACCGGCTGCACGGCGCCGTCGCGGAAGGCCGTGCGCAGTGTCTCGACCAGTCCGGGAAAGGTGAGCGCCTGATCGACCTCGGCGGCCGAGATGGTCAGCATGGAAAGCTCCGTGACGGGGCAGGCGAGCGGCTCAGCTTTCACCTGCTCCAAGTACTTGTTTCACGCAATTCCAGGCCGAACCGCGACGCGCTTCGCCTGGCTTCAGTTCGTCGGCTTGGGCAGCGCCGGTCCTTTCGGCGCCGCGGGCGCGCGGTTCACTGCCTGGCGCAGGTTCTCGGCCTCGATGCCGCGCTGGCGCGCGAGCTTGCGGTAGCGGCCCTGCTTCACCCAGGTCGCCAAGCTGCCGACGACCATGCCGATGGCTAAAGCCAGGAACAGGAAGATGAAGAGCGGCAAATTCAGCGTCAGTGCCGGATTGCCCGGATGGAACGGGTCGAGCGTGAAGGCGACCGGTCCGCGGTTGGCGACGGCAAGCGCGATCAGGATGACGGCCAGCGGCACGAAGACCACGACGAGCATGAAGCGATTGAACATCAAATCTCCGTGGAGAGGCGGTTTATAGCGCGCAAGTCTTTGTCCCGAAACCGGTCTCCACTTTCGGGAGACATGCTTTGAGCGCCGAGCCGTCGTTTCGACCTGCCGGCGCGGCGCCTATTTGCCGCCGTTCAGCCTTTCGCGCAACTCCTTGCCGGTCTTGAAGAACGGCACCCACTTCTCCTCGACCTCGACGGATTCGCCGGTGCGCGGGTTGCGGCCGGTGCGGGCAGGACGGTTTTTCACCGAAAAGGCGCCGAAACCGCGCAGCTCGACCCTGTTGCCCTCGGCGAGCGCGTCGGTGATCTCGTCAAAGATCGCGCCGACGATGTTTTCAACGTCGCGCAGGAAAAGATGCGGGTTGCGCGCGGCAATGATCTGCACAAGTTCGGACTTGATCATGAGAACGTTCCCCGTAAGCCACTGCGGTCAAATTATCAGGATGATTTTATTGCTTTATTTGGCTCGTCCCGACGATTGTCAAGGGTGCCAGACCGAAACGAGACCGTCAAGGAACAAGCGGTCGGCGCCAAGTTCGTGAATGATGTCGCCGCCGGCGTCCGGCAGGCCGAGCGCGCTGGCGATGGCTTTGGTCATGCTTTTCGAAAACAGGAAACCGCGCCGTTCCGTGTCCTTCCACTCGACGACCTTGAGCTTGCTGTCGACGCCCTTGGTCGCCAGCCAGTCGATCGCCTCGGTCTCGCCGCCGACCGCGTCGACCAGATGATTGCCGAGCGCCTGGCGGCCGGTGAAGATCGAGCCGTCGGCCAGCGCCAGCGCCTGCTCGCGGGTCATCTTGCGCCGCTCGGCGACGATGCCGACGAACCAGTCGTAGCTGTCGAGGATGAGCTTGCGCACCATGGCGCGCTCGTCGTCATTGGTCGGCTTGAACGGCGAGGGCGCGGCCTTGAGCGGCGACGACTTCACCTCTTCCAGCTTGATGCCGAGCCTGTCCATCAGGCCGCTGACGTCGGGATACTGGATCAGCACGCCGATCGAGCCGACGATCGAGGTCTTGCGGGCAACGATGTGGTCGGCCGCGCTCGCGATCATGTAGCCGGCGGACGCCGCTAGCGTGCCGACCTCGGCCACCACCGGCTTGTCGCCGGCAAGCTTGCGCACCTCCTCATAGATCGACTCGCCGCCGACGGTGGTGCCGCCGGGCGAATCGATCGACAGGATGACGCCTTTCACCACCGCCGACTTGCGGATCGTCTCCAGCCTTTTGATCAGTTCGTCGTCCTCGGTGATGGTGCCTTCGATCTTGACCTTGGCGATGTGGTCGACAGCCTGGCCGGTGAGATCCTCACCGTAGATCCAAGCCGAAAACGCAATCAGCGCTGCCGCCAGAACCAAAAACGCAGCCACGCGCCAGAAGGTCAGCTTGCGGCGCAAGTGGCGGCGGTCGATCAGGTCGTCGGCTCTCATTGCCATCGTCAGCCTCACAATCGGTGGGAAAAGACGCTTTTTAAAGCAACCACCCGCGCGGGGCTACCGTTTCCTGACAGCTGTGGTTGCTGATTACCTTGGCGCAACGTGGCGGTCACGACGACCTCACGAAAAATTAACGCAGCCCGTCCCTATCTGCTATGAAGGGCTGGCAGTTCAGCCGAATTCGTCCTAGTCGTGCGGTAGTAACCGTCACATTTTTGCAGTTTTCCTCCGCTTGTGCTTGCTTGCGGGGACCGGCATACCACCTATAGGCGGTGTTTGGCGGGGCAAGGGCTCATTAGAAAACAGTCATGTTGGCGCGATCTGACGAAACGAGCGATGCCGAAATGGTGTCGGCTGCCGCTGGCGAAAGCGGCACGCGCGGCGACGCGTTCGACCGTGCGAAGCGGCATTCGCGCCGCGTGCGCGTGCTGAAGTTCGCCGTGCCGCTGCTGGCGGCGGCAATTGCGGTCGCCTTTCCGGTCTATTCCTATCTCGCCGCGCCGGTGTCGATTTCGGTGCAAGCCGACGGCACCGCTTTTTCGAACGGCAAGCTGGTGATGGCCAACCCCAAGCTCAACGGCTTCACCAAGCAGAAACTGCCTTATTCTCTGACGGCGACCAGGGCGACGCAGGATGTCGGCAACCAGGGCATTATCGACCTCGAAGGCATCGATGCCAAATTGCCTGTCGCCAGCGACAATGTCGTGGCCGTCAACGCCGCGCACGGCATCTACAATCGCGACGCCAACACGATGGATCTCACCAGCGACGTCGACGTGACGACCTCCGATGGCCTCGTTGCCAAGTTCAAATCAGTCTTCCTAGACATGGGCAAAGGCTCTATGAAGACGGACAATCCGGTCGATGTCAGCCGTGGCGGGTCGCGCATCACCGCCGACTCGATGTCGGTGGAAGAGAACGGCAAGGTGGTGGTCTTCGAGAACCGGGTGCGCGTCAACATCGATGCGGCAAGTCTGAAGGCGGCAGAGGCAAAGAGCGGAGAGCAGAATGCGTCGCAGTAGTTTGGCAAGGCTTGCAGCGGCGGCCTCCCTTTTGCTGTTGCCCGGGGCAGCGCCCGCGCTTGCCCAGTCCGGCAGCACCAGCCAGATGTCCGGCCTGAAATTATCGGGCGACCAGCCGATCCAGATCGAAAGCGACAAGCTCGAAGTTCGTCAGGCCGACAGCGCGGCGATCTTCAGCGGCAACGTCACCGTCAATCAGGGGCCGACGCTGCTCAAGGCCGGCAAGATGACGGTCTACTATGTCAAGGATGCCAATGCCCCCAAGGGCGCGGCGGCCGGCGCGTCGGCGATGACGGGTGCCGCCAACATCGACCACCTCGTGGTCGAGAACAAAGTCTACATCAAATCGAACGACCAGATCGCCACCGGCGACAAGGGCACGTTCGACATGAAGACCGAGGTGCTCGTTCTTTCCGGCAACGAAGTGGTGCTCTCGCAGGGCGACAACGTGCTCAAGGGCTGCAAGCTCACCGTTCAGATGAAGAGCGGTCTTGCCAATGTCGACGGTTGCGGCACCGGCGGTCGCGTCATCATGTCGATCACGCCCCAGAAACAGGGAACGGCCCAGCAGGGAGCGTCGAGCAAGTAATGGCCGGCGTATCGTCGCTGCTGGCCCGCCTCCCGGGGCGGGCGGTCGCAAAACCGTCTGCGCCGGCGACGGTCGGCGCCGACAAGGCGAAGTTCAAGGGCACCCTGATCGCCAAGGGCCTGACCAAGAGCTACAAGGGCCGCAAGGTGGTGAGCGGCGTGACGCTCGGCGTGCGCGCCGGCGAGGCCGTCGGGCTGCTTGGCCCCAATGGCGCCGGCAAGACCACCTGCTTCTACATGGTCACCGGTCTCGTGCCGGTGGACGAAGGCACGATCGAGATCGACGGCTTTGACGTCACCTCGATGCCGATGTACCGGCGCGCCCGCCTCGGCATCGGCTATCTGCCGCAGGAGGCGTCGATCTTCCGCGGCCTCAACGTCGAGCAGAACATTCGCGCCGTTCTGGAAGTGGTGGAAAAGAGCCGCAAGGAACGTGAGCGCACGCTCGACGAGTTGCTCGAGGAATTCCACATCAGCCATCTGCGCAAAGCGCCGTCGATGTCGCTGTCAGGCGGTGAACGGCGCCGTCTCGAGATCGCGCGGGCGTTGGCGACGCGGCCGGCCTATATGCTGCTGGACGAGCCTTTCGCCGGTATCGATCCGATCGCGGTCGCCGACATCCAGCAACTCGTTCGCCATCTGACCGCGCGCGGCATCGGCGTGCTGATCACGGATCACAATGTGCGCGAGACGCTCGGCCTGATCGACCGCGCCTATATCATCCATGCCGGCCAGGTGCTGACGCATGGCCGGGCCGACGAAATCGTCGCCAACGCCGACGTCCGGCGGCTCTATCTCGGCGAGGGCTTCACGCTCTGAGCGTGAAAGTCCTGTTTTTCGGGCTTCTGGCGTCATTTCGCGAGATTCTTGCCTGCTCTTACGGCAAATAACGCTCCGGTAAGCCGCTGCTGCTAGCGTTTGGCTTGACAAGCAAAAGCCGGGCCAGTTTCTATGCCCGACCGAAAAGCGGTAGTTCGATGTGTAGACGGGGCGTTTGAATCCAACCATGGCGCTGGCGGCCAAACTGCAGCTCAGACAGTCCCAGTCGCTGGTGATGACGCCCCAGCTGATGCAGTCGATCAGGCTGCTGCAGCTCACCCATGTCGAGCTCGAACGCTTCATCGACGAGGAGATTGAGCGCAACCCGCTGCTGGAGCGGGCCGAGGCGCAGGATGAGACCGGCGGCGATCAGCCGCCGAAGAGCGAGGCCGCGCCCGAGCCGACGCCGGAGGGCGACTGGTTCGAGGCCGAGACGGAATGGAGCGCCGAGGCGATCTCGGAAAAGCTCGACTCGTCGCTGGAGAATCTCTTCCCCGATGATCCCGGGACGAGCGAACGGCTGGGACCGGACCTCACCGCGCAATGGAAGTCGGCGTCCGGAGGCAGCGCCGGCGGCGCTTCGTCGGAGGGTTTCGATGTCGGCGAGATGGCCGCGACCGCGGTGACGCTGCGCGAGCATGTCAGCGAGCAGATCGCTCTTGCCTTCCCTACCCCCGCCGAACGCCTGATTGCCGGCGAGCTTGCCGACAGCCTTGACGAGGCCGGCTATCTGCGCGCCGACCTGGAGGAGGTCGCCGCGCGGTTGGGCGCAGGCAAGGCGGCTGCGGCACGCGTGCTGGACGTCTGCCAGACCTTCGAGCCGACCGGCTTGTTTGCTCGCGATCTCGCCGAATGCCTGTCTTTGCAGCTTGCCGTGCGCGACCGGCTCGATCCCGCGATGAAGGCCCTGGTCGCTAATCTCGAGCTGCTTGCCCGGCGCGACTTTCAGACGCTGAAGCGCATCTGCGGCGTCGACGAGGAAGACCTTCTCGACATGCTAGCCGAGATCCGAGCGCTCGATCCGCGGCCCGGCACGGCCTTTTCGGGCGGAGCGAGCGACGCGATCATCGCCGATGTCGAGGTACGGGCCGCCGCCGACGGCAGCTGGACGGTGGAGCTCAACGCCGACACGCTGCCGCGCGTCTTGGTCGATCATATCTATTTCGCCCGGGTTTCCGGTCATGCCAAGGACCAGGCGGAAAAGGAGTTTCTCGCCGAATGCCTGCAGAACGCCAACTGGCTGACGCGCAGCCTCGACCAGCGGGCGAAGACCATCCTGAAGGTGGCCTCGGAGATCGTGCGCCAGCAGGATGCGTTCCTCGTCCATGGCGTGCGGCATCTCAAGCCGCTCAACCTGCGCACGGTAGCCGATGCGATCGGCATGCATGAATCGACCGTGAGCCGCGTCACAGCCAACAAATACATGCTGACGCCGCGCGGCGTGTTCGAGCTGCGCTATTTCTTCACCGCTTCGATCGCCTCGGCGGAGGGCGGCGAAGCCCATTCCTCGGAAGCAGTGCGCGACCGCATCAAGCAGCTTATCGACGAGGAAAAGCCCGCCGACGTGCTTTCTGATGACGCCATCGTCGACATGCTGCGGGAAAGCGGCGTCGACATCGCCCGCCGCACCGTCGCCAAATACAGGGAAGGAATGAGCATCCCTTCGTCGGTGCAGCGGCGGCGCGAGAAGCGCGCGTTGGCCAACGCCGGGCGCTAAGGGTAATTGATATTCAGCCGGCCTGACCTAGTTTCTGCAAGCTTGGGGAACGGGCTGATTTTCACAGTTTTCGCACTTCATTGACAAGCTGCAATGAAGTGTCTAGAAGCCCGCCCGCATGAGCCGTGCCGTGATGCCCGCTCGCGAATGGGTCCGTCAAAGCGAAGGCCTCGGACGGCCAAGAAGGCGACTTGTGATCAACCGGAAAGTTCAGGTCTAAAATCGGCGCGCGTGCCGCCGCAAAGCTTGTGCGCGCGCACCACGGGTATAAACTCGGGACAGTTTGAAGCCTGAGCAAGGAAGGTCAGTTTTCAGATGAATCTGCGCATTTCGGGAAAACACATGGACATCGGCGATGCGTTCCGCACGCGCATCAACGATCGTGTCAACGAAGCGATTGAAAAGTATTTCGATCGGGGTTTTTCAGGACATGTAACGGTCATCAAGGCGGGGTCGCGCTTCTCGGCCGATTGCATGATCCGTCTCGATTCCGGCGCCTCGCTGCAGGCGACCGGCGATGCCCAGGATCCCACGCTTGCCTTCGAGGCGGCCGCCGATCGCCTCGAAACGCGGCTGCGGCGCTACAAGCGCCGGCTGAAGTCGCATGGTCCCGGCAATGGCGAGGCTACCGACATCGCCTACACCGTGATGGAGCCACTGGCCGACGACGAGGAGGAAATCCCGGAGAACTTCGCTCCGGCCATCGTCGCCGAATCGACCGTGACGCTTCGCACCATGTCGGTGGCGTCGGCCGTCATCGAGCTCGACACCAAGGACAGCCCGGTTTTCGTCTTCCGCAACGCCGGAAACGGCCATGTCAATATCGTCTACCGCAGGCCGGATGGAAACATCGGCTGGATCGATCCGTCGACGATCAAAGTCGCCCAGGGATAAGAAAACCGGCCGCGCGAGGGGGACGACCGGCGCGGCAGGCGAGCAAGGGATTTTTCAAGCATGGATCTCAGCGATCTCATCAGCGTCTCGGCTATCATGCCGGCGTTGAAGGCGAATTCCAAGAAACAGCTTCTGCAATTGCTGTCGGAGAGGGCGGCGGCAATTTCAGGGATTCCGGAGCGGGAAGTGTTCGACACCATCCTGCAGCGCGAGCGGCTGGGCTCTACTGGCGTCGGCAATGGCATAGCCATTCCGCACGGCAAGCTCGCGGGCGTGAAGCGGATCGCGGGCGTGTTCGCCCGGCTGGAGACGCCGGTGGATTTCGAGGCGCTCGACGACCAGCCGGTCGACCTGGTGTTTCTGCTGCTTGCGCCCGAAGGCGCCGGCGCCGACCATCTCAAGGCGCTGTCGCGCATCGCGCGTGTGCTGCGCGACGCCGATACGGTGGCCAAGATCAGGGGAACGCGCGACGCGGTGGCGATCCACGCGCTGTTGTCGGACACGCAGGCCTCGCACGCTGCCTGAAGCTTTAGGGGTAAAACCTCTAAAGAGCCGCCGGGAGCGGCCCTTTCCAATTCAGACGATGACCCCAAATTCAAATAGTAACTGGGGTCAGTGAATGGCGACCGTGGTCAGGTCGTTCTCCAGCGCACCCGCCAGCGCCCGGTCGCGGGCATCGGAAAGCAGGATCGGCTGGCCGTTGGCGGCAAACAGCGCCCACAGTTCCAGGCCGGGCGCGATTTCGCCGAGGCCGGGGAAGCGGCCGCGCAGATCGTCGCTCGATACTTTCCTCAGGTAAGCGACCGAACCTTCGCCAAGATGAGCGAACTCGCCGCTGGTCATGGTCAGGGTTTCGTCAGTTCTGGTCATTTCAAGCCTCCTTGGCGCGAGGACGCCACTTCCGGCCGTCCCGCATTAGAGCCATCGGCAAAGATCAGTCTTTCACCGATATGTTTATTTTCCGTACCAGCCGCTCGGCCTCCGGACGGTCGAGATCGATCGACAAAAGGCCGTTCTTCAATTCCGCGCCGACCACCCGCATGCCATCGGCCAGCACGAAGCAGCGCTGGAACTGGCGCGCGGCGATGCCGCGGTGGAGGAACTCGCGCTCGGTGTCGTCGGTCTGACGGCCGCGCACGATCAGCTGGTTTTCCTCCGTGGTGACATCGAGGTCGCTTTCGGCAAAACCCGCCACGGCAAGCGTGATGCGCAGCCTCTCGGCCTTGCCGTCCGAGGCGCCTAGGCGCTCGATGTTGTAGGGGGGATAGCTGTCCCCCGACTTCGCCAGACGCTCCAGCGTCTTTTCCATGGCGTCGAAACCCAGAAGGAGCGGGCTCGAAAAGGGCGTCATTCGACTCATTGTTACACTGTCCTCTCAAGAGCGACATAAACTGGAAAAACCCGGATGGCATTTTTCCCGATTGCGTTGATATGGTCCGCCGCGCGATCAAGTTCAAGCCGTCAAAACCCCGCCCAAAAAGACTCCCCAAAAGGAATTGAAATGCCCCAGTCACGAAAGATCATCATCGACACGGACCCCGGCCAGGACGATGCCGTCGCCATATTGCTGGCGCTCGGCAGCTCCGAGCTGGAGGTCGTCGGCATCACCGCCGTTGCCGGCAACGTGCCGCTGAAACTCACCGAGAAGAATGCCCGCAAGATTTGCGAGCTCGCCGGCCGGCCCGACATCAAGGTCTATGCCGGCGCCATCCGCCCGCTGGCGCGGGAGCTCGTCACCGCCGAGGAAGTGCATGGCAAGACCGGCCTCAACGGACCGCAACTGCCCGAACCGACGATGCCGCTGCAGGAGCAGTACGCGGTCGATTTCATCGTCGAGACGCTGATGCGCGAGGAAAGCGGCACCATCACGCTCTGCCCGCTCGGGCCGCTCACCAATATCGCGCTGGCGCTGATCCGCGAGCCGCGGATCGCGCCGCGCATCAAGGAAATCGTGCTGATGGGCGGCGGTTTCTTCGAGGGCGGCAACGTCACGCCAGCGGCCGAATTCAACATCTATGTCGACCCGCAGGCGGCCGATCTGGTGTTCAAGTCGGGCATACCGATCGTGATGATGCCGCTCGATGTCACCCACAAGGCGCTGACCACGGCAAGGCGGACCAAGGCTTTCCGCGAGCTAGGCACCAGGGTCGGCACGGCCACTGCCCAGATGCTGGAGTTCTTCGAGCGTTTCGACGAGGAGAAATACGGCACCGATGGCGGGCCGCTGCACGATCCTTGCGTGATCGCCTATCTCATCAAGCCGGAGCTGTTCAAAGGCCGCCGCTGCAGCGTCAGCGTCGAGACGGCTTCCGAGCTCACCATGGGCATGACTGTGATCGACTGGTGGGGCGTCACCAAGCGCGAGAAGAACGCCATGGTGATGCGCGACATCGACCATGACGCGTTCTTCGGGCTGCTGCTGGAGAGGCTGGGGCGGCTGTAGGGGCGCTCATTCTCGCAGCAGCCGATATGTGTTGGCACCACGCTTGTGGTGCTAGCGCTCGATGGGGACGATCGAACCGACAGGGTGCGGTATCCCCACTCCGTCATCTACCGATATCTCTGCGTCACCATCCTCGAGGCGCACGTCGTAGGCGTAATACAGCCCGCGGCCGACGGCGGCTGTCGGGTTGACGGGCATCAGTCTGACGTACTCGACAATGCCGGTCACGCGTTGCGTTGAGATGACTGGATTATTTTGTAACCGCACGACGCCGATGATTCCGCTCAGCGCGAAGGCGCAAAAGAAAGCGACGCCGATCACGGCGTCGCTGTACTCGTATTGCCAAATAAGCAAGCGATTCCGGAAGGAAACGTTTGACTTGTTCATGGTGAAGAGTTGTGGTGACGGCTAAAGCTATTCAATATGTTCTTGAAAATAATTGCGGTTGAAAGCCCGAGGCTCATTCCGGGAATCGATAGAAAACGAAGCCGTTGTCGCGGGTGACGCGTTCTATATTCGCGTGTGAGCCGATCGGGTGAGGGCGATTGTCATTGGCGAGAACCGTAGCGCCGCTATCGAGAAAGAGCACATAGATTGTCGGGGAGCCTTTTCCCCATTGAACGCTCCTGATTGTAGCGCCCAATGCATCGACCGAACGGACGGGGCTGGCATCATTTGTCACTTGTCGGATGAAGACGAACGCACCAAACGCAAACAGCACGCCAACCAGCAGAATGGCGAGCGCGTTTCTGCGTAGTTCAGTGTACCTTTTAGGCATTTGCTTGACCCCCAGCGACTTATGATGTGGGGGTCAGAAGTGTTGTTGTGAAGGCCTGTTCGTTTGTCTTACTTCGCCTTCGAGAACGCCAGCCACAGCCCGCCGCCGACCAGGAAGCTGCCGCTGATGCGGGACATAAGCTTGACGCGGCTGGCCGAGAGCAGGCGCCCGGCGCGGCCGGCGGCAAGCGCGTAGGTCGAGTCCGACAAGGCGGCAAAGACCATGGCGGTCAGGCCCATGACCACGATCTGCAGCGTGTAATTGCCGTGCGGCGCGATGAACTGCGGGAAGAAGGCGCCAAAGAACACCAGCGTTTTCGGATTGGAGATCGCGACCAGGAAGCCCTGCAGGAAGAAGCCGCCGCGCGGCTTTTTCACCGACCCGTCGGCGTTCAGCTTGCCTTTCGAGCGGAACATCTGCACGCCCATCCAGATCAGATAGCCGGCGCCGATCAGTCGCACCCACTCGAACCAGTGGCCCATGCCGGCGATCAGCGTGTTGAGGCCGATGCCGACGATGGCAATCATGATGGCAAGCCCGGCTTGAGTGCCCGCGACATTGGCGAGCCCGGCGCGCGAGCCGTGACGCATGCTGTTGGCGATGATCAGCGTGACCGTCGGCCCGGGCACCAGGACGATGACGATGCAGGCGACGACATAGGTGGCGTAGAGTTCCAGCGACATGGTCTTGCCTCGAACAGGATGGCGCCGACTTGGGCGGAGCGCGATCAATGCACGGAGTTCGCGCCGGCGCAAGCGCGCCGGCCAGGTGGCCGTCAGGCAGCGCCCACCGGCCAGGGCAGCGTCGCCTCATAGGCGGCGCCGGCTTTGAGCACGGCGAGGTCGCCGCGTGGGCGGCCGATCAACTGCATGCCCATCGGCCGGCCCTTGTCGTCGAAGCCGACCGGGACGTTGAGCGCCGGGCAGCCGCCCAGGGTGGCAAAGGCGGAGACCTGCATCCAGCGGTGATAGCTGTCCATGGCCCGCCCGGCGACCTCGCGCGGCCAGTGGGTGGCTACGTCGAAGGGGAAGATCTGCGCCGTTGGCAGGACGATGAGGTCGAAGCGCTCGAACAGCGACAGCAGCGTGCGGTGCCATGAGGAGCGCCAGACCGTGGCGGCATGGACCTGCGGCGCGGTGAGGCGGATTGCCTGCTCGACTTCCCAAACCACTTCCGGCTTCAGCAGCTTGCGTTTTTCCGGATCGTCATAGTGCGCCTTCAGCCCGCAGCCGCTGCTTGCCTGGCGCAGCGTCACGAAGGCCTGCCATAGCGCCTCGAAGTCGAAATCCGGCACCAGCGCCTCGGTATGGAAGGACGCATCGGCGAAGCGGGCGAGGGCGGCCTGGCAAAGGTCGAGGATTCCAGGCTCCATCGGCAAGTGGCCGCCGAGATCGCCGAGCCAGGCGGTGCGACCGCCGGTGGCTTTCGTGCGCAAACCTTCGAGGAACGAGCCCTGCTTGTGATGCGACAGCGGCGCGTGCGGATGGTAGCCGGCCTGCTCGTCGAGCAGCAGCGCGATATCGGCGACGTTGCGGCCCATCGGCCCCTCGACGCCCATCTGGGCGTGGAAGACATCAATGTCGGGGCCGGCTGGCACGAGTCCCTGCGAGGGGCGGAAGCCGTAGACGTTGTTGTAGGCCGCCGGATTGCGCAGCGAGCCGCCGAAGTCGCTGCCGTCGGCCAAAGGCACCATGTCGAGCGCCAGCGCCACGGCTGCGCCGCCGCTCGAGCCGCCGGCAGTGAGCGCCGGATCGAAGGCATTGAGCGTCGGGCCGAAGACCGGATTGTAGGTGTTGGAACCCAGCCCGAATTCGGGAACATTGGTCTTGCCGATGATGATGGCGCCGGCCTTGCGGAGCCGCTCGACGAAGAAGTCGTCCTCTTGCGGGACGAAATCGGCGAAGATCGGCGAGCCGAAAGTGGTCCTCAGGCCCTTGGTGAGGGCCAGGTCCTTGATGGCGATCGGCAGGCCGAACAACGATCCAGCCGCGCCGCCCTGCGCCAAATGGGTATCGGCCCGCTCGGCTTCCGCCAGGACGTCGGCGCGCTCGCGCAGCGACACGATGGCGTTGACCAACGGGTTTACGGCCTCGATGCGGTCGAGGAAAGCGGCGACCACTTCGCGCACCGAAAGGCGCCGTTGCCGAATGGCTTGGGCAAGATCGATCGCCGACAAGCGGCAGATGTCGCCGGCCGGCGGCACGGCATGTTTCGTAGCGGGGCGCATCGCCGTCACCGCGCGGCCAAGGCGGCGTCGACGTCCTTTGCCAGCGGGATCGCCGGCTGCGCGCCCGGCTTCAGGCAGGCGAGCGAGCCTGCCGCCGCGGCGCGCGCAAGCGCCTGCTCCAGCGAGAGGCCCGACGACAGGCCGGCGCCGAAATAGCCGCAAAAGGTGTCGCCGGCGCCGACCGTGTCGACTGGGGCGATCTTGAGCGCCGGGACGGTGAGGGAATGGTCGGGGGTGGCGGCCAGCACGCCGTCGCCGCCGAGCGTGACAACGATAGCGCGGCCGGTCTTTTGGGCATAGTCGCGCATCCGCGCCTGCCGGTCCCGCCCGGAGAGCGCCAGCGCCTCGCCATAGAGGTCGAACTCGGTCTCGTTGGCGACGGCGTAGTCGGCCTTGCTGAGAAAACCGGAAGCCTCGACGCGGAAAGGCGCGGTGTTGAGCACGCTGACGGCGCCTGCCGAGCGTGCTGCATCGAGCGCCGCTTCCACCGTGTGCAGAGGGATCTCATGCTGCAAGAGCACGACATCGCCCTTCTTCAGGAAGGCTTTGGCGACGTCGCCGGGCAGCACCGAATCATTGGCGCCCGGCACTACGGCGATCACGTTCTCGCCGTCGGCTCCGACCAGGATCAGCGCCGTGCCGGTCGAGGCGAAGCTTTCGCCGACGCCGGAAAGATCGACCTTGCCGGCTTTCAGCAGCGCCAGCGCTTCGGCGGCAAAGCTGTCCTTGCCGACGGCGCCCACCAAGCGCACCTTGGCGCCGGCGCGGGCCGCTGCCAGCGCCTGGTTGGCGCCCTTGCCGCCGGGCGCGGTGGCGAAGGCGGAGCCGCGGACCGTCTCGCCGGGTTCCGGCAGGCGGTCGACATTGGCGATCAGGTCGAGGTTGATCGAGCCGACTATGATGATCAAGAAACGCCTCCTGCCGGAGCGGGTTGGCCTTCGATAAAAGGCTGAACCGCTCCAAGTCCTTGCTTTTACGCAATTGATTGCGCGCGAGGCTAGCCGCAAAGACGGCCGGTTGCCAGATCATGTCGCTTTATGCGCGCCGCTGGCCCACAGCATCATTCGCAGCGCAGAGTGACCGTGCCCTGGTAATTGCCCGCCGGGAAGATGCCGGGCGATTTCGTCGCCGTGAGATCGACCTGGACGGAGTGGGTCCCGTTGATGACGCGCTGCGGCGAGCCGCCAGGGATGTCGGGCCCGGAGCCGTCGAGGCGGAAGACGGTATCAAAGGTGACGTTGGTGTCGCCGCCGCTCGGCGAGGAGGTGAAGGCGATCGGCGCCGGTGCCGAGACCGAATAGCAATCCAGCAGGTTGAGGATCGTGCAGAGCAGCGAGCTTGCCGTGATGGTGGCGGTTGCGCTCGATCCGCCCGCCTGCCTGGAGCCGAAGATGTTGATCGCCGGGTTCGATTTCATCGTTTCCGAGGCACCGATCATGATGGTGCAGGTGCCGATGATTGCCGCTTGCGCCGGGAGATGGAAGCCGGCAAGCAACGCCATCGCCAGCAGCACGCGGCTATCTCTTCTTCTTTTTCTTGTCATTGCCGGTTGTTCCTCTGATGCTCCAGCCTTCGTTAGCCCATCCGGCTGATGCCGCAGCGGAGGCGGTCGCGGGAGCGGGAGCAGCCACGCTCCCAGTCTGGCTGTCAGCGCCGAGGCCCATCTTGAGAAGCTTCAGTTCAAGCTGCAGGCGCTCGACCTCGAGTTCGTAGAGGCGACTGCAATCGACGCGCTTCGGCGTCCGCCTGATCGGGACCGCAACGCGGCCGTAAGTGGCGATGTCGCTGTTCGACTGGCTGTTGTTGCTGCCGCGGATGACGCCGACGTCGAGATAGGCGCCGCTGCCGGAAACGGCGGAGCGGCAGGTCGTGCCGTCGGAAGCATGAACCTCGTCCTGGCCCTGTGGCAAGGTGACGCCGGGCAAGGTGAAGCCCGTCTGGTTCTGGTTCAGGTTCAGGATATCCTCGGCAAACCCCTGGCTTGCGGTCACCAAAGCGGGCAGCAAGGAAAGGGTCAGAACCTGCCATGCCCGAAGAACTTTCCGCGTATCTGCGCCCTTATCTGCGTCTGCTCGCCTGGAAAGGGGATACTCTCTGCACAGATACGCACCTTACGTTCGTTCGCGCCGTCGAACGGGACGACCACCAGAACCGGACGCGACGCCTGGCCCGCCAGAAGGAAGGCGCTTGGCGTGATCTTGACGTCGATCGGCTGGAAATCTTGGTCATAGACATGGACCTCGACGCGTATGCGCTGGTCGTAGATTGCCGGGGAAGACGCGGACGGCGAAGGCTTCGGTGAAGGATCTCACCTCGCCGCGCATCGGCGTCATCGACTGACTGGTCGCGGCAATCGGAGACAACACGACGGTCAGCCCCGCCGCTAGGATTCCAATCGTTCTCAAAGACCGCTCCTTTCGCGAGAGGGCTGTTCGCAGCGCACCGTCACTGTCGCCTGGTAGCCGCCGGCCGAGAAGCGATTGGTGCCGCTCTTGGCGCCGGTAAGATTGATCGCGGCCGTCGACGTGCCGGGCACGGTGAGCGCCGTGCCGTGCCGGTTTCGGCAATCGTCTGCGCGCCGGTGGTGGCGAAGGTCGGTGTCCAGGTGGTGGCCGTGACGTCGCTAGCCGGCACGGTGGTGACGGTCACCGGGTCGACGCTCAGCGAAACGCCGCCCGTTGTGTCGACCTGGACGCTACCGGCAGAGCCACCCGCGTTGTGGGAACTCAGCGATTGCAGGTTGCTGCTGACGGTCATGGTGCCGTTGGAGTTGACCGTCAGCGTGCAGGTGGCGGTGATGGTGCCGTTGAAGAGAACATTTCCGGTGGCGGCCGATGCCGTCTGGCCAGCGCAGGCGGCCAGCAGGCTTGCTGCCATTGCTGCGCGAAGGAATTTCATCGAGACCCCTCTTTCGAGCCAAACTGCTCAATATAGAGGCATCATCTCTTTATCGTGGTTAATTTAGCGTTAAGTGAAATAACAACATCAAACAACTTAAAATACAACTGGCGAAAGTTGTAGCCAGTTGTATTGCCGGACAGTCGAGATATTTTTGTTTCGACTATACCTGTTTATATTGCGATCCACGGTTCTCCGCAATGACGTGCGGAAAAATCGAGGTTTCAGGACGCCACCTGTCCCGCTTCCCAGCCAAGGATGGCGCGCTTGCGCGTCAGGCCCCAGTGATAGCCGGTGAGGGCACCGGACTTGCCCAGCGCGCGGTGGCAGGGAACCACGAAGGACATCGGATTGGCGCCGACTGCCGCGCCGACCGCCCGGCTTGCGCTCGGCGCGCCGATGCTCGCCGCGATCGAGGAATAGGTGCAGGCCTTGCCCATCGGAATGCGCAGCAGCGCCTCCCAGACGCGCAGCTGGAAATCGGTGCCGATCATCACCACGCGCAGCGGCTGGTCGGCACGCCAGAGCGTCGGATCGAAGATGCGCGCGGCATAGGGCTGGGTGGCCGACATGTCCTCGACGTAAGTAGCGTTCGGCCAGCGGCCGGACATGTCGGCGAAGGCAGCCCGCTCGCCGCCGGGATCGCAGAAGGCAAGGCCGGCCAGGCCGCGGTCGGTGACCATCACCAAGGCGATGCCGAAGGGCGAGATGTGGTAGCCGTAGCGGATGGTGAGGCCGGCGCCACGGGTCTTGTAGTCGCCGGGCGACATCGCCTCGTGGGTGACGAAGAGGTCGTGCAGCCGGCCGGGGCCGGACATGCCGAGCTCGAACGAGGTCTCCAGCAGCGGCATGCCGGAATCGAGCAGCCTGCGCGCATGGTCGAGGGTCACCGCCTGCAGGAAGGCCTTGGGCGACAGGCCGGCCCAGCGCGTGAACAGTTTCTGCAGTCCGGTCGGCGTCTCGCCGACGGCCTCGGCCAGGACCTCGAGCGAGGGCTGGTCGCGATAGTCGAGGCTGATCTTCTCGATGGCGCGGCGCACCACTTCGTAGTCGCTGCCTTCAGGCGTGATGTCGTTCTGCAGGATCGCGGACGGTTTCATCCGGGTATTCATGGTCATCTGGGCGTTCATGGCAATATCTCCCATGGCAATATCTCCTTGACCGCGAATATCGGTCTTCCAGCGCTCTGCCTCCACCCGAAACTTGCCTTCCCGGCTCCCATACCCAGATAGACTCCGGTTTCGAGCCGGAGGCGTCGATGACCACGGAAAAAGTCAATCTGACCGGGGCGAGGGAGACCCTGCTGATGACGCTCTACGGCAAGGCGCTGGAGAGCCGGCTGCCCCATTCGCTGCTCAAGGACCACTTCGCCGACGAGGCGGTGCGCAGGATCGATTACGATTTCTCCAGGCTCAAGGTCGACGGCAATCTCGGCATCGGCTTTGCCATCAGGGCCAAGACGCTGGACGTTCATGTCGAGGACTTTGTTGCCAGAAATCCCGATGCCATCGTGCTGCATCTGGGATGCGGGCTCGACACGCGCGTCCTCCGTGTCAATCTGCCACGAGACGTTGACTGGTTCGATGTCGACTATCCGGAAGTCATCGAACTCAGGCGCAAGCTCTACCCGTCCCCGGACCGTTACTATCTGGTCGCGTCGTCGCTGACCGAACCGGGTTGGCTGGCCGACGTGCCGCGCAACCGCCCGGCCATTGTGGTGGCGGAGGGGCTGATGCCCTATCTCGCCGCCGACCAGGGACCACGCCTGCTTTCGCGGCTTGTCTCGCATCTGGCCGGCGGCGAGCTGATGTTCGATGCCTACAGCCGTTTCGGCCTGAAGCTGCTTCGCCTCAATCCGGCCGTGAAAGCGACAGGCGCCGAGGTCCACTGGGCGATCGAGGATCCGCTGGAACTGGAGCGGGCCGTTCCAAAGCTACGATTCGTCGAGGAGGTCCCGGCCTACAAACCGGAGCATGCCACTCATATGCGCTGGTCCGCAAAACTGTTCGTTCGTCTTTGGAAACACATTCCGGCGCTGCGCAAGATCGGTAGGCTGTTGCGCTACCGTTTCTGAGGTGCCGGTTTTGTCTTGAGCATGATCTTGTCCGAACCGCAGGTCAGCCAAGCAAAAACCGGTGCCCACTTTTCGGAATCATCCTCAGCGCGCCTTGGCGGTCGCCAAAGCGCGCGAGAAGGCGGTGGCGAAGCTTTCTCGATCGTCCGGGTTGAGGAAGCCACCGATCGAAACGCTTCTGCCTTGCGCCTCGACAGCCATCTTGGTGATGCCGATCTCGGCATGGCGGGCGATCGAAAACCGCGTCCAGAACGGGTTGAAGCGATGATCCTCGAAGCGGCCCGACGGCGCCGTCTTGCGGATGTCGAGGCTCGTGCGCGAGACCGATATTTCCTCGCGGGCGCGCGCGGCGCGATAGTTGACGCGGAAGGCGACATAGACGGCGGCGACGTCGAGCCCGAAGAAGCCGAAGACCGGCCATGCGCCACGCGTCAGGAAGATCGCGCCTGTGACCGCCCAGCCGAACAGCAGAGCGCCCATCAATATCAGAAATCCGGTGCGGCCGAGGGAACGATGGGGCGTTAGCAGGGCCTGGAAAAAAGGCTCGTCGGGTTCGAACGAGGCGTTTGTGTCACTCATGGGGTGATATTATAGGAAGGGAATGGCACCCCCCAAGTCCAAAAATTCCCTACCCGTCAAAAAGCCATCAGCCTCCGCCGCAGGCAACGGCGCGAAAGCAAAGGCGCCGTCCCTGAAAGGCGGGCCGCGCTCGCTCTACACTTCCGCCGAGGTGCACGAGATTTTCCGGCGCTTTTCCGTGCAGCGGCCGGAGCCGAAAGGCGAGCTCGACTACATCAACCCTTTCACATTGCTGATCGCGGTGGTGTTGTCGGCGCAGGCGACCGATGCCGGCGTCAATAAGGCGACAAAAGCGTTGTTTTCGGTGGCCGACACACCGCAGAAGATGCTGGCGCTCGGCGAAGCCAAGGTCGGCGACTACATCCGCACAATCGGGCTGTGGCGCAACAAGGCCAAGAACGTGATTGCGCTGTCGAAGGCGCTGATCGACGACCATGCCGGCAAAGTGCCGGAGGACCGCGACGAGCTGGTCAAGCTGCCGGGCGTAGGGCGCAAGACCGCCAATGTCGTGCTCAATGTCGCCTTCGGCCAGCATACGATGGCGGTCGACACGCATATCTTTCGCATCGGCAACCGCATTGGGCTGGCGCCCGGCAAGACGCCGGAACAGGTCGAGCAGGGGCTCTTAAAAGTGATCCCGGCCGAATACATGCGCCACGCGCATCACTGGCTGATCCTGCACGGCCGCTATGTCTGCAAGGCGCGCAAGCCCGATTGCCCGGTTTGCGTGATCGCCGATATCTGCAAATCCAAGGAAAAGACCACCGACGTGCCGGCGCCGCTGGTGCCGATTGCGCCCTTGAAGGAGGCCTTTCCCGCGGAGGTTTAGTTCCCCTCGCACCGAAATTTTGACGAGTCGGATAGTGCCCGCCTTGGCAGATCGCACGCCTTGGCGATTGGCCGAAACGCCCATCGCTTCGTCATCCTATGGCGGAGCAAGGAGCGGAGCGACGCGGCGCAGACCATAGGATCCTGTGTGTTGGTTTCGAGAGCCGCAACGGTGCAGAATTCCGCTCCGCTGCATTCCCAGGCAGAGGTCACGGCATGGATCCTTGGGTCTTCGCTCCGCTTCGCGTCGCTACGCCCTTGGATGACGATGTTGGAAAACCGCTGCACACTTTTCCAGGAATTGCTCAGTAGCCGTAGCCGCGCGCCAACGCCGCGGCAAAGACGGGGATGAGCAGGAAGATGAAGCCCTCGGCGCGGACATAGTTCTTCACCGAGGCGATTTCCGCCGCCGGCACCGAGAAGGAAGGATTGCCGCTCGCCTGCCTGCTCCAGGAGATGAAGCGGACGGTCGGGATGATCGACAGCAGGCCGACGACGATGAAGGCCGCCATCTTTGCCCAGAACACCCAGTTGTAGACGTAGAACTCCCAGCCCTTCAGCCCGAAGAACACCCGGCAGACGCCGACGATGACGATCAGCGCGGCGATGATGCCGTAGTGGCGGTCGATGCCGGCAAGGCGCTTGAGCGTCGCCGCCCCCAACTCGCCGCGCACCAGCACGAACTCGGCGCCGATGATGCCGGCCAGCGAGAACACCAAGAGGTGATGGGCGATCGCCAGCAGAAGGTCGGTGGTGCCCATGGTCTTTCCCTTCGATCGAACGTGGCGCGTCTGAATCGGCCTTGGCGCAGAGTAGCATCGCGGGGCGAAAAGCCTATACAGGGGCCAGCCAGGCCTGCACGGCTGAATGGCCTTGCGCTGGAAAATGACTTCGTCTGGCCCTTGTGCTGGTGCGCCGGATTGGTAGGTGCTGACGGTTCAACAGAGGCGAATTGCATGAGCATTGCAAAGGAAGCCGGTGTGCCGATCCTTGAGACGGCGCGAACCATCCTGCGGCCGCATCGGCTCGACGATTTCGAGAGCTATGTCGCCATGTGGGCCGACCCCGGCGTCACCCGTTTCATCGGCGGCAAGCCACGCACCCGCGAGGAAAGCTGGATGCGTTTTCTGCGTCACGCCGGGCTCTGGTCGCTGCTTGGCTATGGGTTCTGGGCGATCGAGGACAAGGCCACCGGCAGGTTCATCGGCGAGGCCGGGTTCCACGATCTCAAGCGCGAGATCGAGCCCTCGATCGAAGGTGTGCCAGAAGCCGGCTGGGCGCTGGCCTCAGTCGCGCATGGCCAGGGGCTGGCGAGCGAAGTCGTCGGGCGCATCGTCGCCTGGGGGGACGTGGTGTTCGGGCGGGCCAGGACCGTCTGCATCATCGATCCCGACAACGGCGCCTCGCTCAAGGTGGCCGAAAAGAACGGCTATCGCGAAGTCCTGCGGACCACCTATCACGACAAGCCGACGATCCTACTGGAGCGGTGGGCCAATGCCTAGCAGACGGCCCGTCAGTCTCCGCCGATCAGCGTTTGGCCTTGGACCTGTTCAGGGCGGCGGCTGCACGGACGAGAGCCTTGAGCGCTTCCTCGTCGATCTTGTCGCCCTCGCGAAAATCGATGGCGCGCCTTGTGTTGCCTTCGAGGCTGGAATTGAAGAGGCGTGAGGGATCCGGCAGCGCCGCACCCTTGGCGAAGGTCAGCTTGACGACAGCCTTGTAGGTCTCGCCGGTACAGATCATTCCGGCGTCCTCCCAGACCGGCACGCCGCGCCACTTCCATTCCTCGGTGACGTCGGGATCGGCTTCCTTGATCAGGGCGCGCAACCGGCCGAGCATCTCGCCTCGCCAATCGCCCAATTCCGCGATGCGTCCATCGATCAACTCGGAAGGAGATTTGCTATCCTGCACGCCGCTTTTCTCCATGTCTGTTCTCCTCCAATGCTTTAACAAATCGAACGCCATGATGGCTCTTCAGGCGAACCGTGCTTGATCGACAATGCGCCTACATTCGTTCGCCAGGCAATTGGCTTGCCTGTTTCACCCAGGAGACGAATTGCGCCTCGTCGAGCTGGTCGTCCTCATGGATGTGAAAATAGCGCGTGTCCTTGCTCTTGGATTCGTCGGGCGGCACCGGCTTCAGCGACATGCCGCGAAAGAAGGCCACCTTGATGTATTTGGTGAAACAGTGGATGCCGAGGAACCAGCCTTCGCCCTCCATCCCGTAGAATGGCGAGTTCCATTTGACGGCCTTCTGCACGCCGGGAACGGCCTGCGTGATGAGTTGGTCGAGCCGGCGGCCGACCTCGCTCTTCCAGCCCGGCATCGCCGCGATATAGGCCTGCACGGGAGCGTCGCCATAGCCCTTGGCGATCTGCGGGTTGCCGCCTGAAAGCAGCACGGGCTTCGCGCTCGAGGCCCCGGCGGCTACCTTCGGCGATCTCGCCTTCGCCATCAGGCCTATCCTATGCGCTCGCGCGCCGGCCCACCGCGCCATCTGGCGGCGTAGGGCAGCACGAACATGTAGAGGCCGCTGAACAGCAGCAGGAAAAGCGGAAGAAGCGGCGAATAGACCACCCAGGCGGGCGGCTCGCCCAATGCCATAGCGACGAAGTTGGCGATGACGGTCACGGTAAAGATGATCGACAGCCAGCGATGCAATTGCCTGATCCACTTGCTCCAGTCCAATGCTGCCTCCTCTGAAGAAACGAATGAAATGTCTGGCTTACCAGCGCGCCAGCTGCGTGATCTGGATGAGATTGCCGCAGGTGTCGTTGAGCTGCGCGATTGTAGAGCCGGTCACCTCGGTCGGCGCCATGGCAAAGCTGCCGCCATTTGCCGTGATGCGCTCGTGGTCGCCCTTGATGTCGTCGGTGAACAGCATGAGCGCCGGCTGGCCCTTCTTGAAGATGGCCTGCTGGTAGGTCTTGGCCGCCGGATTGTCGTTCAGCGCCAGCTGCAGCTCGGTGCCGTCCGGATCGTCGGGCGAGGCGACCGTTAGCCAGCGAAACGGCCCATTGGTGAAATCGGCTTTCTTGGTGAAGCCCAGCACGTCCGTGTAGAAGCCAAGAGCCTTCTCCTGGTCGTCGACATAGACGCTTGTCAGCTTGATCTTCATCGCATCTCCTCCATTGCTCACGCCTGCAGGTTGTCACCCGCCAACTTTTTGAACTCTTTCAGCGGGACTTCAGTCGATCCGCGCCAGGACCTCTTCCAGGGCTGCAAGGAACTTCTGCCAGCCGACGGTTGCGCCCCGGTAGTAGGACTGCTGATCTGCGCGGAAGCCCGTTTGCTCCATGCGCAGACGGGTGCCCGTGCCCATCGGCGTAAGCGTCCAGGTGACGACGCTCTCCAGGTCCTTGGTGTCCCAGGTATAGGACAGGGTCTTGTTGGGCTCGACGGTCTGGACCTGGCACTCGACACCGCCCCAGTCCGCGTTCAGATTGAAGCGGTAATCCACAACCGGCTTGAAGTCGTTCTTCATCAGCCACTCCTCGATGAGATGCGGTTGGGTGAGCGCCCGCCAGATCTTTTCCGGCGGATAGGGAATCTCGCGCTCGACGACGACGGATCGCGTTCCGGCCGGCATATCGTTCATTGATCCATCCTCTTCAGCAGATTCTCGAGATCATCGAACCGGCTCTCCCAGACGCCTGCCATCTCGCGTGTCCAGTCCATCAGCGGCGCCAGCGCGCCAAGCTGCGCGCTATAGTGGGTCTGCCGGCCCTCGTGGCGGTCGCGCACCAGCCCGGCTCCCTTGAGGACGCCAAGATGTTTCGACACCGCCGGCTGCGAGACCCCGGCCTCAGCCGTCAGCGCGCCGACCGTCTGCTCGCCTTGACGGCACAGACGCTCAAAAATGGCGCGCCTTGTCGGATCGGCAAGCGTCCGGAAGAGCATATCGTGCGTGGCCGTCATTCCATTCAACAACCCATTGGCAAATCAATAACCCATTGGCTATTGATTAATCTATAACCATTGAGATATGTGTGAGTCAAGTGAAAGCGTAGAGGGGTAGAGGGGGCGGAAGCTTGGAGCGGCAGGATGATCCTCGTCACGGGAGCAACGGGCCATGTCGGGCGCGCCATCGTCCGCACGCTGTCGTCACTCGGCCATGACGTGGTCGCTATAGTCCGGGACGTCGAGACCGCGCGGCTGCGGCTACCATCCGGAACTATCATGCGCGTTGCGGACTATGAGGATGTCACCGCCCTCAGAAACGCGTTCGCGGGCATCGATGACCTTGTCCTCATTTCGGGCGATGGCGAGGCAACCACGGTGCTCCGCCATCATGCCAACGCGATCGAGGCTGCCGTGGCGGCCAATATCGGTCACATAACATTCACCAGCATTGTCGATATCGATGAGGCGTCGCCATTCTATTTTGCGCCCGTCTACCGCGATGCGGAACGCCGGCTGGCGCTTTGCGGCGTGCCGGCGACGATCCTTCGGTGTGGGCTCTATTGCGATTTCATTCTCGACCATTGGCTTAAGCCGTGCCGGACGTCGGGAGAATTCGCGTTGCCCGCGGAAGATGGTCGGGTCGCGCCGATCTCGCGCGACGACGTGGCGTCCGCGGTCGCGGCGGCAGCGACCATGCCTGAGAAATCCCGTGCCACCTATACGATCACGGGCGGTCAATCGTTGGACTTTGGCGAGATCGCCGTCGACTATGGCCGAGCGATCGGGGAGCAATTGCGCTATCGGTCCTGTACCGAGGACGAATATCTGACGTCAGCGTCGACACGCCTGGATGAACCCTGGCCTCATGCCTTTGCGACACTCTGTGGTTCAATCGCCGAAGGTCGTTATAGCCAAGTCTCTTGCGATTTCAGCGGCATCACCGGCCAGGCGCCGGAGAGTTTTCGCGCTTTCCTGCTTCGAACAATTTAGCCGGCTGCGTCCGTGGTGAGGCTTGCCTCCTCCAGCATGGATGCGTCTTCGCCGAAGGCTCGGGTGGCGCGGGCGGCTGCTTCGAGCAGCGGGCGCTTCATGCGCGCGAGGAAGGCCGCGTCGACCCGCGTGCTTGGCCCGGCGAGCGTGAGCGCGCCGAGCAGTGCCCGTCCCGGCCCGAAAACAGGGGCGGAGATGCCGGCCGTCTGCGGATCGCGGTCGCCGATCGAGATGCAGTTATAGGTCTTGCGGATCGTTTCGTAGGGCTCGCCCTGCTCACCCGAGAAGGCGGCAAGCACCCGGCCGCCGGAGCCCAGCAGCAAAGGCAGCACGTCGCCTTCGCGTATCGTGTAGCGGATCGGATGCTTGGACTCGACCCGGTAGAGGCAGGTACGCACGTCGCCCGAGCGGACGTAGAAGGCGACGCTTTCCCAGCTCCGCTCGGAGAGATCGCGCATGATCGGCAGCAGGATATCCATCGCCACGACCGAGCGCTGATAGAGCGCGCCAAGCCTGAAGGTGGCCGGTCCGATGCGATAGCGCCCGTCGTCCAGGCGCTCCAGCAATTGCCCGCGCATCAGCGAGTTGGCCAACCGCAGGATCGTGCTCTTGTAGAGGCCGGTGCGGGCCGCGATCTCGGCCAGGCCGAGCGACCGGTCAGCAATGGTGAACGCGTCGAGAATGGCTATCGCGCGGTCGAGCGCCGCAACGCCGTCGGCCGACCGCGGGCTGGGACGAGTGTCTGTCATCGCAGTGTAGATTTCATTGTGGCCGCCCAATCCGGAAGCGACCCCGGACATGCGGATTTAGTCCGGTCTGATGTGTTCTGTCCAGCAGAATGGCATTCCCGTTGACAGAACGCGATAACAAATGCTTGAACTCGAATGCGGGTCTTAATTCAGGCCACGTCTTGGCAGGCACCGGAGGAGGTGTCGTGATTTGGAGGAATCCCATGCTAAACAGACGCAGATTCTTGACGACCACCGCCGCGGCCGGTGCTGCCGGTTTCGCCGCCTTGCACCTCACGCTGGCCTTTGCGCAGGACGCCCCGCAGATCCAGATCTTCGTGCCGGCCGCGCCCGGCGGCGGCTGGGACCAGACGGCGCGCGCGATCGACCAGGTGCTGCGCTCCGAGAAGCTGATCTCCGGCTCGCAGATCACCAATGTCGGCGGCGCCGGCGGCACGGTCGGCCTGCCGCAATTCGTCAATCAGTGGAAGGGAAAGGGCAATTCCCTGATGGTCGCCGGCATGGTCATGGTCGGCGCGATCATCGCCAACAAGGCCGCCAATAATCTCACGGAAGTCACGCCGATCGCGCGCCTCACCGGCGAGTTCGAGGCGCTGGTGGTGCCGGCAGCCTCGCCGTTCAAGACGGCTAACGATTTCGTCGCGGCGCTCAAGGAGGATCCGACGAAGGTTCCGGTGGCCGGCGGTTCTGCCGGCGGTTCCGATCACATCCTGTTCGGCCTGATCGCCAAGACGGTCGGCGTGCCTGCCGCCGACCTGTCCTACGTGCCGTTCGCCGGCGGCGGCGAGGCGCTGTCGGCGCTGCTCGGCAACCAGGTCGCGGCCGGCATTTCCGGCTATGGCGAGTTCTCCGAGCAGGTCAAGGCTGGCGCGCTCAGGCTGCTGGCGATCTCCTCCGACAAGCGCCAGGAAGGCATCGACGCGCCGACGCTGAAAGAAGCCGGCATCGATGTTGAGCTTTTCAACTGGCGCGGCGTCTTTGCCCCGCCCGGCGTTTCGGACGATGACAAGGCGGCGATGATCAAGCTGGTCGAGACCATGGCCAAGAGCGAGGCCTGGGCGACCGAGTGCAAGAACCGCAACTGGACGCAGATCCTGCTGACCGGCGACGACTATGCCAAGTTCGTCGCCGAGGACACGGCCCGCATCGGCACCATCCTCAAGGATCTCGGCCTCGCCTGAGCCGGTTCCGCCTGACCTCGAAGGGGGCCGCATCGCCTCCTTCGAGACAGCGTGGACATGTGGCGGTTCAGCAACGAAACTGCGGCGATGCTGGCGGTGGAAGGCCGGCCCTTCCGGGGAGGAGATCATGAGCACCAGCGACCAGCAGGCGTCACCGCCACGCCTTGCCATACCCGAATTGCTGATCGGCGTCGGGCTCCTCGCCTGCGCCGGCGCCGTTGCCTGGCAGACCCTGGCGATCCCGGTGTCGCCGCTCTATTCCAAGGTCGGTCCGAAAATCTTCCCCTACATCACCATGGCCGGAATGGTGATCCTATCGCTGCTGCTCATCCTTGCCGCCGTTCGTGGCGGCTGGCAGCCGGAGGAGGAAAAGGAGACGCCGACCGACCGGAAAGCGATGGGTTTTGTGGTCGCCGGCCTCGTCGCCAATCTCCTGCTTATCCAACCGCTCGGCTTCACCGTCGCCTCGGTGATCATGTTCGTGCTGGTCTGCTTCGGCTTCGGTAGTCGTCATCCGCTGCGCGATGCGTTGCTCGGCCTGGTCTTGGCGCTGGCGGCCTATTTCGGTTTTGCCAGGGCGCTCGGCGTCAACATCGGCGCCGGCCTGATCGAGAACCAGCTCAATGCGCTGGTCAACGCCGTCTTCGGCATCGGGAGGGGCTGAGACGATGGACACGCTCGGCTATCTCGCGCACGGATTTGCGGTCGCCTTCACGCCGACCAACCTGTTGTGGTGCCTGCTCGGCACGACGCTCGGAACCGCGATCGGCGTGCTGCCCGGCCTCGGGCCGGCGCTGACCATCGCGCTGCTTTTGCCGATCACCTATCAGGTGGCGCCGGAAGCTTCCTTCATCCTGTTTGCCGGCATCTATTACGGTGCCATGTATGGCGGCTCGACGACGTCGATCCTGCTCAACACCCCCGGCGAAAGCGCCACCATCGTCACCGCGCTTGAGGGTAACCGGATGGCGCGTTCGGGGCGCGGCGGCGCGGCGCTTGCGACCTCGGCGATCGGCTCCTTCGTCGCCGGCACACTCGGCACGCTGGGCGTCGCCTTCCTCGCGCCGATCGTGGTCAAGTTCGCGCTGGCCTTCGGGCCGGCCGAGTATTTCTCGCTGATGGTGCTCGCCTTCATAACCGTTTCGGCGGTGCTCGGCTCGTCCTCGGTGCGCGGGCTGACCAGCCTGTTCGCCGGCTTCGTCATCGGCATGATCGGCGTCGACCTGCAGACCGGGCAACCGCGCTTCACCTTCGGCATGGGCGAGCTGCTGGACGGCGTCGACGTCATCGTCGTCGCGGTCGGCCTCTTCGCGGTCGGCGAGACGCTCTACATGGCATCGCGCCGCTATGCCGGAAGGGACGAGATCGTGCCGCTGAAGGGCTCGCTCTATATGACGGCAGCCGAATGGGCGCGCTCATGGAAGCCGTGGCTTAGGGGCGCCGCGATCGGCTTCCCGATCGGCGCGATGCCCGCCGGCGGCGCCGAGATCCCGACCTTTCTCTCCTACGCGATCGAGAAGAAGCTTTCGAAGCACAAGGAGGAGTTCGGCACGGTCGGCGCCATCGAAGGCGTCGCCGGACCGGAAGCTGCCAACAACGCGTCGGCCGCCGGCGTGCTGGTGCCGATGCTGACGCTTGGCCTGCCGACCTCGGCGACGGCGGCGATCATGCTGTCGGCCTTCCAGAGCTACGGCATCAATCCCGGACCGCTGCTGTTGACGACGCAGGCCAATCTCGTCTGGGGCCTGATCGCCAGCCTGTTCATCGCCAATGTCATCCTGGTCATCCTCAACCTGCCGCTGATCGGCCTGTGGGTGCGTTTGCTGAAAATCCCTGCGCCGCAGCTCTATGCCGGCATCCTGGTGTTCGCCACCGTCGGCACCTACGGCATCTCGCAGTCGCCCATCGACCTCGTCATCCTCTATCTGCTGGGCGCGGCGGGTTTCCTGATGCGGCGCTTCGATTTCCCGACGGCGCCCGTCATCATCGGCATGATCCTCGGGCCGCTCGCCGAGACGCAGTTTCGCCGCGCTATGACGATCGCCAATGGCGACTGGACGGTGTTCTACCGGCATCCGCTGTCGCTGACGCTTTTGACGCTCGCCTTCATCGGCCTCGCCGGACCGCATATCTGGGCCTATGTCGAGCGGCGACGCCTGCGGGGGCCGGAGCACGTGCCTGGCGATGCCTGACCGATTTGGAGCATCATGACAGACCTGCTTTCCGGCATCCGCATCCTTGACCTCACCAATGTGCTGGCAGGCCCTTACTGCGCCTACCAGTTGGCGCTGCTTGGTGCAGACGTGATCAAGGTCGAGGCGCCGCCGGGCGGCGATCTCGCGCGCCAGCTCGGCGCCTCGCCGGAACTCAACCAGGCGGGCATGGGCGCATCGTTCCTGGCGCAGAACGCCGGCAAACGATCGGTCGTGCTCGACCTGAAGAAGCCTGAAGACTGCGAGCGTTTTCTCGACCTCGTCGCTACGTCCGACGCGCTGGTCGAGAATTTCCGGCCGGGCGTGATGGATCGGCTTGGCCTCGGCCATGAGAGGTTGAAGGAAGTCCGGCCGAGCCTCGTCTATTGCGCGATATCGGGGTTCGGCCAGACCGGGCCGATGCGCGGCAACCCGGCCTACGACCAGATCATCCAGGGACTGTCCGGGATCATGAGCATCACCGGCACGCCGGAGACCGCGCCGCTGCGGGTCGGCTATCCGGTCGCCGACACGCTTGGCGGGCTGGTGGGGGCCTTCGCCATTGCCGCGGCCCTGGTGCGACAGAAGACGAGCGGCGACGGCGCCTTCCTCGACGTCTCGATGCTTGAATGCACGCTGTCGGCGCTGGGCTGGCCGGTGTCGAACTATTTGACGGCGGGCGTCGTGCCGCGGCCGATGGGCAACGAAAACATGACGGCCGCGCCCTCCGGCGCCTTCCGCACCGGCGAGGGCCTGCTCAACATCGCCGCCAACAAGCAGGAGCAGTTTGTCACATTATGCGGGCTGATCGGCCGGCCGGAACTGGCGTCGGATCCCCGCTTTGCCGAGCGCGAGACGCGCAAGCAGAATCGGGCCGCGCTAAAGACGCTGATCGAGGACGCGCTTGCCGGCGCTTCGGCGGCGGCCTGGGAAGAAAAGCTCAACCGGGCCGGCGTGCCGGCCGGGCGAGTGCTGACGATCCCGCAAGTGCTCCAGGAGCGCCAGGTCACCGAGCGCGGCATGACGACCCGCTTCCAGGAGATACCAGGCATGGACCGGCCGCTCACGGTGGTGCGCGGCGGTTTTATGGTCGACGGCGCGGCTCCCATGCCAGCAGGCCCGCCGCCGCACCTCGACGAGCATGCGGACGAGATTTTCGCCGCCTTGCCGGCGCGCGGCAAGACGAGGGCGCGGGCATGAGCGGGGAGAAAAAGTCCGGCCGCGAGCGCGGCGAGGAGTGGTGGCGGACCGGCATCATCGAGATGCGGCCCGGCGTGATCCGGATGCGCGGCTATGAGATCCAGGATCTGATAGGCCGCGTCAGCTTCCCGGCGATGATCTGGCTGATGCTGCGCGGCGAGTTGCCGACAGAGGACCAGGCGGCGCTGCTCGGCATCGCGCTCGGCGCCGCCGTCGACCACGGCCCGCAGGCGCCGTCGATCGCCATCGCCCGCATGGCCGCCACCTGCGGCGTCGGCATCAACAACGCCATGGCCTCCGCCATCAATGTGCTTGGCGACGTGCATGGCGGCGCCGGCGAGCAGGCGCTTTCCTTCTACGGCGACATCGCCGCTGCGATGGATGGCGGCGCAGGCCTGGCGGAAGCGGTGTCGTCGCGGCTCGACCGGTTCTTCGCCGGCGAAAAAGGCTACGTGCCCGGCCTCGGCCATCGCTTCCACCCGGTCGATCCGCGGGCGCCGCGCCTCATCGAACTGACGCGGGCGTTCGCCGCGCGCGGCGTGGTCAGCGGACGTTTCGCCGACATTGCCGGGGCGATCGAGGCGGAGGTGGCAACACGCAAGGGCAAGTCGATCCCGCTCAACATCGACGGCGCCACCGCCGTCATCTATGGCGAGCTTGGCTTCCCGCCGCCGCTGACGCGCGGCCTCTTCGTGCTGTCGCGCTCGGTCGGCATCCTGGCGCATGCGTGGGAGCAGTCGGCGGAGAGCGACCGCAACAAGGGGCCGCTGCCCAAGGAATGGCTGTGGGCCTATACGGGGGCACCTGCACGGTCATTTCCTGGCGATTCCGAGTAGACCTACGCCGGATCGGTCGCCGGGGCCGTCAAATCCCTCAGTAGCGTCGCAAGCTCCGGCTCGTCGATCAGCAGAGCCGCATCGGCCGCCGGCAGCCAGGCCCGCTGGCGGTTCGCGGCTTCCGGCCAGTCGGCCATCTCCTCGGTGACCTCGAGCAGATAGACCACCACGTCGACACGGACGAAACGGTTGGCCATCCGCTTCCAGTAGGAGTAGCCGCCGGCGGGCTGCTTCAGCGCCTTGCCCAGCACGCCCGCCTCTTCCTGGGCCTCGATCGCGGCCGCCTTACGCCCGCTCTTGCCCTTCATCGGCCAGCCCTTGGGCACGATGAAGCGCCTCGTCGTGCGCGAGGTGACCAACAACACCTCGAGGCTGTCGTCTCCGCGCAGACGAAAGGGGATGGCCGCCACCTGGCGGATCCGCTCCCCTTTCTTTGCCCTGCGTACCGCTTTTTTCTTGGCTGTTGCCATCCCAAAATCCGATGAGAGCGGCATTCCCGCCGCACCTTATCCGCGCGGCAAAAATCCCGCTCCTGCAAACCCTAAAACCGCCGCCCGCGCAATCCGGCCTTGCCGACAGTAAGTCGGCTAAATAAACCGAAAAAAGAAAGATGTCAGCGGCAAACCCGCGAAATGGTGGTGCCAATCACCTGGGACTGGCAATTCTGCTTGACGATCGGCACTTCAGGGCGAGGCTTGGGCGCGATCTGCCGGTCCTGCTCGCGGTAAAGCTGCTGCTGTTGCTGGAACTGCTGCCGCTGCAGCTGGTTGCGGAGCGTCTGCAGTTCGTTCTGCTGGATCAGAGCGTTGCGGTTCGTCGGAATGACCACCTGAGCCGAGGCATTTGATGCCACACCCGAAATGGCAGCGGTCACCAGAGCCGCCGATATCAAAGCCATCGATAAGCGAGGTTGCGACATCGCTTCCTTCCCGCATGAAAAACAGAACCTTGCCGTAATATAGGATGTTTGCCCGAATGTGCCATGGTCCACGGTTCGTGTGTGGCTGGTTGACCGACTGTCATGCCAAAGAAAATCCGGCCCTTGGCCTGGCATTGCACTTGACGGGAGCAGCTGTTTCGCCGCTCTATCGCGCGGCTCAGTCCAAGGGACCGGATCGGGCTGAGTGAAGAGGAATTCCATGAAAATCAGATACAGATTGTCCGTCGCGGTTCTGGCTGCCGCAGCTGTCGTAGGTCTGCCGGCGCTCGCCGCGCAGAACAAGGTGGCGCCGGCGGCCAGCCAGCCAGACGCCACGGCCAAGCCGCAGCTGCCGGGCGGCGCTTCGGCGTTGTCGGAAACGCATGGCGACTGGACCGACAACTGCCAGGTGACGGGCACGAACAAGGTGTGCAGCCTGTCGCATCAGCAGTTCAACGTGCAGAGCGGGCAGCGGCTGCTGGCGATTGAATTGACGAGCAAGACCGGCAAGGACGCTGCCGGCACGCTGGCGTTGCCGTTCGGGCTGGCTTTGGCCAACGGCATCTCGCTCCAGATCGATGACAAGAAGCTGGACGGGACCCTGCAGTTCAAGACCTGTCAGGCCGTCGGCTGCCTGGTGCCGGTGTCGTTCGATGCCGACATCACCTCGCTGCTGCAGAACAGCACCGCGCTGAAGATCAACGCCACCGCGGCGGACACGACGCAGCCGATCGCCTTCACCATCTCGCTCAACGGATTTGCCGGCGCGCTCGCCACGACAGCGGACCTTTCGGCAGACTGATCGCGGCACGACCTCGAGCGATCGGTGGCCGCCGGTCGCTCCTTCCCCGTTCAATCCACCTCGCGCAAACGATAGCCGACGCCGGTCTCCGTGATGATGTAGCGCGGCTGGTCCGGCGTCTTCTCGATCTTCTGTCTCAATTGGCGGACATAGACCCTGAGATATTGCACGTCGGTCGTGTCGTTCCAGATCTGCTTCATCAGGAACTGGTGGGTCAGCACCTTGCCGGCATACTGCACGAGCGTGCGCAGGATGTCGTATTCCTTGGGCGACAGTTTTACTTCCTTGCCCTCGACTTTGACGATGCGTTTGACGAGATCGACGCTGAGATCGCCGGTTTGAAAAACCGGCTTCTCGCCCTGTTGCTGGAACTTGTGGCGCAGAGCCACACGGATGCGGGCGACGAGTTCGTTCATGCCGAAGGGTTTTGTCACATAGTCGTCGGCGCCGAGCTCGAGCGCCGACACGATGCCGGCCTCGTCGGTGCGGCTTGACAGGATGACGACCGGGATGTCGAGGCCGTCGCTCCGCCATTTGCCGAGCAACTCGAGGCCGGTCATGCCGGGCAGGCCGAGGTCGAGCAGGATCAGGTCGGGCCGTTCCGTCTCAATGAGCTCGATCGCCGCCTTGGCATTCGACGCCTCGAACACGGTATAGCCCTGACTGCCGAGGCCGACCCGAAGCAGCTTGCGGATCGGCGGCTCGTCGTCGACGACCAGGACACTGACGTTCTGGCTGGTCATGCCGCGTCATCCGTTTTGGCGACGTCCAGATCCGGGATTTCCCCCGGCACCGGCATGCGGATGGTGAAGATCGCGCCCGGCCGGTCGGTGCGGTTCGCCGCCGAGATCGAGCCGCCCATGGCCTCGACGAAGCCCCGGCTGATCGACAGACCGAGACCCGTTCCGGCGCGGACCTGATCGCGCTTGCGCACGCGGTAGAAGGTGTCGAAGATCCGCTCGAGGTCGTCGGGCGGAATCCCCGGTCCCTCGTCCATGACCTGCAAGATGACGGAGCCGTTGTCGACCCAGCCTTGCAGGCGGATGGTCGAGCCGGGCGGCGCATATTTCGCGGCATTGTCGAGGAGGTTGAACAGCGCCTGCTCGAACAGCACAGGGTCGAGGCGCAACATCGGCAAATCAGGCGGAATGTCGGTGTCGATCCGGTGTTCGCCGGTGATCTTTCGGGCTCGATCGAGCGCCGAGCCGACGATGTCGCCGACATAGTGGAAGGCATGGTTCGGCTCCATGGCGCCGGACTCGATCTTGGTCATGTCGAGCAGGTTGGCGATGAAGCGGTTCAGCCGCTCCGATTCGTCGATCACGGTGGAGAGAAGTTCAGCGCGATCCTTTTCGGGAAGGGCGGCCGCGTATTCCCGAAGCGTGCCGGCGGCGCCCATGATGGCGGCAAGCGGCGTCTTCAGGTCATGCGAGATAGAGGTGAGCAACGCCGTGCGCAGCCGGTCCGCTTCCGCCGCAAGCCTGGCGCGGTCGACGTCGGCGACAAGCTGGATGCGCTCGATGGCGACCGCCGCCTGGTCGGCAAGCGCGTCGAGAAGACGCTGCTGTTCGGGCGTCAGCAACGGGCCTTGCTTGTCGTTGTCGAGCCCGACGACGCCGACCGCCGTGCGCCCCGTCCGCAAGGGCAGGTAAAGGCGCTTCGCTCCGGGCAGCGTGTCGGCGCCGCGGCCGGCGGGGCGATCGTGCTCCCACGCCCAGCGGGCGGCTGCGATATCGGCCTCGGCCAGCGTGTCATCCGGCGGATAGCCGGCCTTGACGGTGATCGTGCCGTTCTCGGGCAGAAGCAGCACCACCCGCACTTTCAGCATGGAAGCTATCTGGAAGGCGGTGGCCCAAAGCACGTCGTCGAGCGTGCCGGCGCCGGCGAGCTTCTTCGAGAAGGAATAGATGTCTTGCGTGGCCCGCGCACGCGAGCGGGCGGCGACTGCCTGGCGCTGCACGCGCGCCGTCAGATTGCTGGCGATGACGGCGACGACGAGGAAGACGGCAAAGGCGACGATGCTCTCGGGGTCCCTGATCGTCAGCGTGTAGCGCGGCTCGAGGAAAAAGAAGTTGAACGCAAGGGCGCTCAGGAAACAAGCGTAGAGCGCCGGCCAGAGCCCGAACGTCACCGCCGATGTCAGCACCGACAGCAGGAGCACAATCGCCAAATTGCGGAAATCGAGGAACTGGTCGAGGATCGAGCTGACGGCCAGCGCGCCGGCGACATAGGCGGTGGAGAACAGATAGGGCCAGATCTGGAAGGGCTTCTGTTCGGCCGCGGCCTTCACCCTTGCCGAAGGCGTCCCTGCGTCGCGCCCTGTGCCCGAAATGACGTGGACGCTGATGTCGCCGGCATTGCGGATCAGATCGTAGGTGAGCGAGCCCTCGATCAACTCCCGCCAGCGCGAGCGGGTCGGCCGGCCAATGACGATATGGGTGAAGTTGTTTGCCGTCGCGTGGCGCACTATGTCCTGGGCTACATTCTGGCCCGGAATGGTGGTCACCTCGGCGCCGAGCTGCTCGGCAAGGCGCAGGTTCGTCGCGAGCCGGTCCTTGTCCTCTTCGGACATGCCGGCCAGGCGAGGCGTGTCGACATGAAGCGCCGTCCAGGGCGCACGCAGCCGATCGGCGAGCCGGCGCGCGTAGCGGATGCGGGCGGCCCCGCCGGGCCGCGAATCGACGCAGACGAGAACTCGTTCGCCGGCGGCCCACGGCCCCGGGATGGCATGGGACTGCATATGGTTGAGCAACTGCTCGTCGACGCGCTGGGCGGTGCGCCTCAGCGCCAGCTCGCGCAGCGCCGTCAGGTTGCCCGGCGAGAAATAGTTCTCGATTGCGCGCTGGGCGGTGTTGGGGAAATAGACCTTGCCTTCTTGCAGCCGCTTGATCAGGTCGTCGGGGGTGAGGTCGATGACCTCGATGTCGTCGGCCTCGTCGATGATGGAATCGGGAACCGTTTCGCGGACCCTGACGCGAGTGATCTGCGCGACTACGTCGTTCAGGCTCTCGACATGCTGGATGTTGAGCGTGGTGTAGACGTCGATGCCTTGCGCCAGGATCTCCTGGACGTCGAGGTAGCGCTTGGGATGGCGGCTGCCGGGCGCGTTGGTGTGGGCGAGCTCGTCGACCAGGACCAACGCCGGGCGCCGCTTCAGGATGGCGTCGAGATCCATCTCGTCGAGAGTGCGGCCCCTGTATTCGACCTGACGGCGCGGGATCACCTCATAGCCGTCGACCAGCGTCTGGGTTTCCTTGCGGCCGTGTGTCTCGACGACGCCGATCACAACGTCGATGCCGTCGACGCGGCGGGCGCGGCCCGCCATCAGCATCTCGTAGGTCTTGCCGACGCCGGGCGCCGCGCCGAGGAAAATCCGCAGACGGCCGCGGCCCTCCCGCTCGGCATGCTCGAGCAGCGCGTCGGGAGAAGGTCTGGAATCGTTGCTTCGGTCGTCGGGCATGGAACCATAGTTTGAACGGCGCCGGGGACCGTGTCGATCCCCGACGCCTGGCTTGGCTACTTCAGGTCGTTCAGCGCGAGATTGAGGGCGAGCACGTTGACCGCCGGCTCACCCATGAAGCCCAACTCGCGATCCTCGACATGGCTGTCGACAAGCGACTTCACCTTGGCTTCATCGATGCCCCGGACCTTGGCGACCCGCGACACCTGGAAATAGGCTGCCTCCGGGCTGATGTCGGGATCAAGGCCGCTGCCCGAGGTGGTGACGAGGTCCATCGGCACCGGCGCGCTCGGGTTTTCCGCCGTCAGCTTCTCGGCGTCGCTCTTGATGCGTTCAATGAGCTTCGGGTTGGTCGGGCCGAGATTGGAGCCGCCGGAGGAGGCGGCGTTGTAGCCGTCACCGGCGGGCGACGGCCGGCCATGGAAATAGCGGTCGCTGGCGAAGGCCTGGCCGATCAGCTCGGAGCCGATGACCTTGCCATCTTTTTCGATCAGGCTGCCATTGGCCTGGTTGGGAAACAGCGCCTGGGCGATGCCGGTCATACCGATCGGATAGATGAGGCCGGTCAGCACCGTGAAGAAGACAATCATGACGATCGCGGGTCTCAGTTGCTTAAACATTGGAGCAAATCCTTATGCGAGGCCGAGGGCCGTGACGATCAGGTCGATCGCCTTGATGCCGACGAACGGCACGATGATGCCGCCGAGGCCGTAGACGAGAAGGTTGCGGCTGAGCAGCGCGCCGGCGCCGATGGCGCGGTACTTCACGCCCCTCAGCGACAGCGGGATCAGCGCGATGATGATCAGCGCGTTGAAGATAATGGCCGACAGGATGGCGCTCTGCGGCGTCGCCAGGTGCATGATGTTGAGCGCCTGCAGCGGGCCGGCGGCCTGGCCGGGCGCGACGTAAAAGACCGCGAACATCGCCGGGATGATGGCGAAGTACTTGGCCACGTCGTTGGCGATCGAGAAGGTGGTCAGCGAGCCGCGCGTCATCAGGAGCGCCTTGCCGATCTCGACGATCTCGATCAGCTTGGTCGGGTCGCTGTCGAGGTCGACCATGTTGCCGGCCTCGCGCGCGGCTACCGTGCCTGTGTTCATGGCGACACCGACATCGGCCTGGGCGAGCGCCGGCGCGTCGTTGGTGCCGTCGCCGCACATGGCGACCAGTTTGCCCTTGGCCTGTTCCTCGCGGATCAGCGACAGCTTGTTCTCGGGCGTGGCCTGGGCGAGGAAGTCGTCGACGCCGGCTTCCGCCGCGATGGCCGCCGCCGTCAGCGGGTTGTCGCCGGTGATCATCACCGTGCGGATGCCCATCTTGCGCAGCTCCGCGAAACGCTCGCGGATGCCGCCCTTGACGATGTCCTTGAGATGCACGACGCCGAGCAGGCGCCCGTCGCGCTCGACCGCCAGCGGCGTGCCGCCGGCCTTGGCCATCTCGTCGGCAATGGCCTGCAGGTCGCGGATGGAGTCGCTTGTCGGCCGTGTGCCATGGGCTGCGACCGTTGCCCGATTGACATGGGCAAGCAACGCATCGACGGCGCCCTTGCGCACCGACGAGCCCTCGATGTCGACGCCGCTCATGCGGGTCTGCGCGGTAAAGGGCACGAAGGTGGCATGCAAGGTCGCCATATCGCGGGCGCGGATGCCGTATTTTTCCTTGGCGAGCACGACGATCGAGCGGCCTTCCGGCGTCTCGTCGGCGAGCGAGGCGAGCTGCGCCGCATCGGCCAGCTCCTGCTCCGTGACGCCCTTGGCCGGGCGGAACTCAGTCGCCTGGCGGTTGCCGAGCGTGATGGTGCCGGTCTTGTCGAGCAGCAGCGTGTCGACGTCGCCGGCTGCCTCGACGGCGCGGCCGGACATGGCGAGCACGTTGAAGCGCACCAGGCGGTCCATGCCGGCGATGCCGATGGCCGAGAGCAGCGCGCCGATCGTGGTCGGGATCAGCGTCACGAACAGAGCCACGAGGATCGTCACCGAGATATAGCCGCCCGAATAGGAGGCGAAGCTCGGGATGGTCGCGGTGGCCAGCACGAAGATCAGCGTCATGCCGACGAGCAGGATGTTGAGCGCGATCTCGTTCGGCGTCTTCTGGCGTTCCGCGCCTTCCACAAGCGAGATCATGCGGTCGAGGAAGGTATGGCCGGAAGCGGCGGAAATGCGCACGCGGATCCAATCGGACAGCACTTGCGTGCCGCCGGTGACGGCCGAGCGGTCGCCGCCGGATTCGCGGATGACGGGCGCGGACTCGCCGGTGATCGCCGCCTCGTTGACGGAGGCCACGCCTTCGATCACCTCGCCGTCGGACGGGATGATGTCGCCGGCCTCGACCAGCACGACGTCGCCGACCTTCAGGCTGGTGCCGGGTACCAGCTTGAACTTCGAGCGATCCCCGCCGTTGACGAGCAGCTTGGCCTGGGTCTCGGTGCGCGCCTTGCGCAGCGAGTCGGCCTGCGCCTTGCCGCGGCCCTCGGCCACGGCTTCGGCGAAATTGGCGAACAGCACGGTGAACCACAGCCAGATGATGATCTGCAGGGTGAAGCCGAGATCGCCGCCGCCGATGACCAGGTCGCGGATGAAAAGCAAGGTGGTGAGCAGCGAGACGACCGCGACGACGAACATCACCGGATTGCGGATCAGCGTGCGCGGATCGAGCTTGCGGAAGGCGCCGCCGATGGCGGGCACCAGGATGCGGGCATCCAGAATGCTCGCTGATTTGGACTGGCTCATTTCGAGGCTCCGGTATCGGTGATGTTGGACGGCGCCGGGTGCTCGGTCTTGGGGAACAGGTGCGGAAGGCCGGAAGCCAGCAGCCACAGCACGAACAGCACCGCTGCCATGCCGAGGAAGGTGGAGAGTGTGGGGAAAGGACGAGGCTTCTCGTCCCTCCCGTCATCCGGCCTTCCGTCATCGGGTTGGTGACGGTCGTGCCAGCGTATGAGGTTGAACCAGGGCATGGTCATCTCAGAAAGTCTGTCCATGGATCATCGCCAGGTGCTCGACGATCGGACCGACGGCGAGCGAGGGGAAGAAGGTGAGGCCGCCGACGATGATGATGACGCCGACCAGCAGGCCGACGAACAGCGTGCCGTCGGTCGGGAAGGTGCCGGCGGAGGCGGGCACGGTCTTCTTCGCGGCCAGCGAGCCGGCGATGGCGAGCGCCGGGATGATGACCAGGAAGCGGCCCATTAGCATGCCGAGACCCAGCGTGATGTTGTACCAGGGCGTGTTGCCGGAGAGGCCGCCGAAGGCCGAGCCGTTGTTCGCGGCCGCCGAGGTATAGGCATAGAGCACCTCGCTGAAGCCGTGCGGGCCGCCATTGGCTATCGAAGCCACGGCGCCCGGCAGGACCACGGCGATTGCCGTGAAGATAAGCATCGCCAACGGCAGGGACAGGATGGCAAGCATCGCCATCTTGACCTCCTTGGCCTCGATCTTCTTGCCGAGATATTCCGGTGTGCGGCCGACCATCAGGCCGGCGACGAAGACGGCGATGACGACGAACATCAGGATGCCGTAGAAACCGGCGCCGACACCGCCGACGATGACCTCGCCGAGCTGCATGTTGATGAGCGGGATCATGCCGCCAAGCGCGGTGAAACTGTCATGCATGGCGTTGACGGCGCCGCAGGAGGCGGCCGTGGTGATGACCGCGAACAGCGCCGACAAGGCGATGCCGAAGCGCGTTTCCTTGCCTTCCATGTTACCGCCGTCGATGCCGAGCGCATGCACCAGCGGGTTGCCGGCGGCCTCGGCCCAGTAGCAGACCGTGACGCCGACGAGGAACAGCACGCCCATCGAGGCGAGGATCGCCCAGCCCTGGCGCTGGTTGCCGACCATGCAGCCGAAGACGTTGGTGAGAGCAGCGCCGAGGGCGAAGATCGATAGCATCTGGATCAGGTTGGAGATCGCGTCCGGATTCTCGAACGGATGCGCGGCGTTGGCGTTGAAGAAACCGCCGCCGTTGGTGCCGAGCATCTTGATGGCGATCTGCGAGGCGACCGGCCCGAGCGCGATGGTCTGCTTGGCACCTTCCAGCGTGGTCGCATCGACATAGGGCCCAAACGTCTGCGGGATGCCCAGCCAGACATAGGCGAGCGTCAGCACGATGCAGAGCGGCAAGAGCACATAAAGCGTGCAGCGGGTCAGATCGACCCAGAAATTGCCGATCGATTTGCCGGAAGCGCGCGCGAAGCCGCGGATCAGGGCAATGGCGATGGCAATGCCTGTGGCGGCCGAGACGAAATTCTGGACGGTGAGGCCGGCCATCTGCACGAGATAGGACATCGTGCTTTCGCCGCCGTAGTTCTGCCAGTTGGTGTTGGTGACGAAGCTGACGGCGGTGTTGAAGGCAAGCCCTGGCTCGACCGCGCTCATGCCCGCGGGATTATAGGGCAGGGCGCCCTGCAGCCGCTGCAGCGCGTAAAGAACCAGGAAGCCGGCGAGGTTGAAGAGCAGCATGCCGGTCGCATAGACGGCCCAGTGCTGTTCTTCCTTCTCGCTCGTTCCGGCGAGGCGGTAGAGGCCGCGCTCGACCGGAGCGAGCAGCGGCGACAGCAAGGTACGATCGCCGCTGAAAACGCGGTACATATAGCCGCCGAGCGGCTTCACGAGCAAAAGCAGGATGCTGCAATAGACGAGGATCTGTATCCAGCCATTTATGGTCATGATGAGCTCTCCGCGCGCCGGTCAGAAGCGCTCTGGACGGATGAGCGCGTAGGTGAGGTAGGCAAGCAGGAACAAGGTCACCGCGCCGCCGAGGATGTAGTCGAAAAGCATGGCCTGATCTTCCGCTCAGATACTGTTGCAAGCTTTGACGTAGGCCAAGGACAGGGCGAAGAATAAAATCCCGATCCCGAAAACAATGAGATCCATTTTAGGCGTTCCTTGTTTTTGCTCGTGCTTTCCCGCCTGATGCCGACGGACGAAAAACTGTATGCGAACGCGCGTCACCTTGGTGGTGACGGCGATCAAAGCTTCTTTTCGGAAGGAAATATGGACCCAATCGCCATAAAGGTTCGAGACGGGGCGGGTGGGAAAGATATAGGAATTTCATAGGAGCTTTTTGGTTCAGCGTCTTCGGCCAGCCATGGCCAGTTCACCATTCGGCTGTCCTCAGGCAGCGAATAAAGATGCTTATAGACTCCCCCGGAGTCCCCGATGGCCAGCAGCAGATAATCGCAAATATGCTAAAGTCGGCGGGGGCGCTGAACAAAGCCTGCAGCCATGCGAGGCCAGCTGGAAGGACGACAATGCTCGACATCGCACCATCGCAACAGGCGGCAACCTGGCTCGGCTCGTTCGGCCGGGCGCTCGACAGCGGCGACATCGAGGCGGTAGCCAACCTTTTCTTGGAGGATTGCTACTGGCGCGACCTGCTGACCTTCACATGGAACATAAAAACCATGGAAGGCCAGGCGGCGGTCAGCGAGATGCTCAAGGCGACCCTGTCATCGGCAAGGCCCTCCCACTGGCGATTATCCGGCGAAGCGAGCGTCGACGACGGCGTTATCGAAGGCTGGTTCAGTTTCGAGACAGCCGTAGCCCGAGGCGAGGGAATACTGCGGCTCAAGGATGGACGCTGCCGAACGCTGTTCACGGCGATGAGCGAGCTCAAGGGTTTCGAGGAGCGGAAAGGCCCGGCCCGGCCGCTCGGCATCCGCCACAAGGCCGATCCCGAGCGTGAGACCTGGGCGGAAGCACGAGCGCGCGAGGCGCGCGAGCTTGGCGTTCACGAGCAGCCCTACTGCCTGGTGATCGGCGGCGGCCAGGGCGGGATCATGCTGGGCGCCCGGCTGCGGCAGCTCGGCGTTCCCTCAATCATCGTCGAGAAGAATGCGCGCGCCGGCGATTCCTGGCGCAAGCGCTACCGTTCGCTCGTGCTGCACGACCCGGTCTGGTACGACCATCTGCCCTACATTCCATTCCCGGAAAACTGGCCGGTCTTCACGCCCAAGGACAAGATGGGCGACTGGCTGGAAATGTATGCCCGCGTCATGGAGCTGAATTACTGGGCCGCCACCAAATGCATCAGCGCGGCCTATGACGAGACGGAAATGGTCTGGACGGTGGTGGTCGACCGAGTCGGCCAGCGCATCACGCTGAAACCCAGGCATATCGTCTTCGCCACCGGCGCCTACGGACCGCCACGGCAGATCGATTTGCCCGGCGCGGACAGCTTCAAGGGCGAGCTTTTGCAATCGAGCCGGTATTCCACCGGCGAGAAATTCCGCGGCAAGCGCGTCGCGGTGATAGGTGCTGCAAGCTCAGGCCATGATGTCAGCGTCGATCTCTGGGAGGCGGGCGCCAGGGTCACCATGGTGCAGCGCTCGCCGACGACGGTGGTGAAGTCCGACACGCTGATGGAGGTCGGCTTCGAGATCTTTTCCGAAAAGGCGCTGGCGCGCGGCATCACCACCGACAAGGCCGACATGATCGTCGCCTCGACGCCGTTCGCGCTGGTGCCGAAAGGCCAGCGGGCGCTCTACGATGTCATCCGCGAGCGCGACGCGGATTTCTACCAGCGCCTCAGCGACAGCGGATTCGCCATCGACTTCGGCGAGGACGAGACCGGACTGTTGATGAAGGCCTACCGCACCGGCTCCGGCTATTACATCGACGTCGGCGCCTGCGAGCTGATCCTGAACGGCGAGATCGCGGTGAAGAGCGGCGTCGGCATCAAGTCGCTGACGCCGAACGGCATCCTGTTCGAGGACGGCAGCGAGCTCGCCGTCGATGCCATCGTCTGCTGCACCGGCTACCAGTCGATGAACGAGACGGTGGCGGGCATCGTCTCGCGCGAGGTTGCCGACAAGGTCGGTCCATGCTGGGGGCTCGGCTCCGGCGTGAAGGGCGACCCCGCCCCCTGGCAGGGCGAATTGCGCAACATGTGGAAGCCGACGGCTCAGGACGCGCTGTGGTTCCACGGCGGCAACCTGGCGCTGTCGCGCTACTATTCGAAATTCGTGGCGCTGCAGCTCAAGGCGCGCATGGAAGGGATTGCCACGCCGGTTTACGGCGAGCCGAGCAATGCGAGACGGTGACGTTCGATCTCCCCCTCGAGGGACCCTCGAGGGGGAGATTAGTCAATCACCTCCCGAAATGCCTGGCCGCGACCTCGACATGAGCGTGATGCGCATGCGCCTCGAAGCGCTCGGTCTCGTTGTGGTCGGCCGCTTCGTTCGGCCACCATGTGCCGCCGATGACGATGCCCTCCGAGACCAGCCGCTGATCCGCGACCAGCGAGGCGCCGACGGCGTCGACGAAGGTGAAGCGTCCAGGCAGAAATTTGAGCACTGCCACATCGCCGATGCCGCCGACTTTCAGCGCGCCGAGCTCGGGCCTGGCGATAGCCTCGGCCGGCCGCTGCGTCGCCGCGCGCAAAACCTCGATCAGCGGCATGCCGAGCGCCATGAGCTTCGACACGCAGACCAGGATGTCGAAAGCGGGGCCGTCGACGCAGTAGAGATGGACATCGCTCGAGATGACATCGGGTGCCAGGCCTTCCTGGAGCATCGCTTTCGCGACCTCGAAGTCGAAGGAGCCCATGCCGTGGCCGATGTCGAAGATGACGCCGCGCTCGCGAGCCAGCCGCATGTCCGGCCGCACCGCGCCGGAAGCGAAGACCGGCGCGTTGGGAAACGGCCGGAAGCAATGGGTGAGGATGTCGCCGCGGCGCAGGCGCGGCAGCACTTCCGAGCGCCCGGGCGGCGGCTCGTCGATATGCGCCATCAGCGGCAGGCCGACCTTGTCGGCGGCTTCCAGCGCGAGGTCGACCGGGGCGATGCCGCTGGTGCCGCTGGCGTGGCGGCCGGAACGGACCTTGACGCCGACGACGATGTCGGCGTGCTCGCGCACCGCGGCCACCGTCTCGCGCGGCTCGCAGAGCCTGAGATCGCAGCATTCGCCGACGGATACAGTCTTGGAGAAGCCGAATATGCCGGCGAAGGAGATGTTGACGTAAGCGAGGATGCGCGCCTTAGAACGCTCGATGACATGGCGGCGGAAGCCCAGAAAATTGCCGGCGCCGGCGCTGCCGGCGTCGATGAAAGTGGTGGTGCCGCTCTTGGCGGCGAGCCGGTCGGCATCGACGCCGAGCGAGGTGCCGCCCCAATAGACATGGCTGTGCAGGTCGACGAGGCCGGGCGTGACGATGCAATCCCTGGCATCGACGACCTCGCCGGCGGCCTCTGCGTCGATGGCCACGTCGATCGCGGCGACGCGGCCATCGGCAATGGCGACATCGCGCGCCGCGTCCAACCCGGAGGCCGGGTCGATCACGCGGCCGCCCTTGATCAGCAGATCGAACTGCATCGGCGCCTCCCTGTTGTCTAACTGTTGTTTTTTACGCAATTCCGAACGGAAAGCCGCTATGCACTTTTCCTGGAATTGCTCCAGCGATTAGACCGGCCGGTAAGCGACCGCTTCGATCTCGATCTTGATGTCGATCATCAGGCGCGACTCCACCGTGGTGCGCGCGGGCGGATCCTTCGGGAAGTGCCTGGCATAGACAGTGTTGAAGGCGCCGAAGTCGCGGGCGTCCTCGAGCCAGATGGTGGTTTTCACCACATCGTCCATGGTGCAGCCGGCGAGCGCCAGCGCGGCCTTGACGTTCTGCAGCACCTGCTCAGCCTGCTCGGCGATGCCGCCCTTGACCACCAGCCCGTCACTGCCCACCGGCACCTGGCCGGAGACATAGACGAAATCTCCGGCGCGCACGGCGGGCGAGAGCGGGACGTGCGATTTTCCAAAGCACTGCTTGGGCAAATGAGCCTCCTGTTATCGACTGGTCGGGCCGTTCTTATGGCCGTCTACGCTTGCCGGCGTGATCCTCCTAGAGGCAATGTCGGAAAGCAACATTTTTTCGCGAATCCATGTTGCTTTATTACAGAAGCCTGAGCATCCTGCGCCTCAAAGCCGTGTCGGCAACCCGTAGCCGCCTGCGGCATGCATGAGAGAGGGAGATCCGGCATGACCTTCGACAAGAATCCGTTTCCGGAAGGCGACGCCGATCGCCACGCGCTGTGGGAAATGCTGGTGCGGCGCGACATCGATGCCTTCCTCAGCCAGGACTGGTCGATGGTCGAGGACGATTTCATCGCCGAAAGCTTCTTCGGCATGCATGCGCACTTCCTCAACAACGCCGATGCCTGGCGGCTGCAGTTCCCGAGGCTGGAGGTCTATCGCGACGAATGGCTGCGCCAGGCCAAGGAAACCGCGGCGACGAAATTCGCCGAGCCGCTGCGCGAAGCGCTGTTCCGCGTCACCAACATGCGCGACATCGACGTCGACGGCGACCGCGCGGTGCTGCACAAGAAATTCGACGGTTCCGTCGCCAAGGCAGATGGCGGCGTCGACAGGCTCAAATGGCAGACGCTCTATTTCTGCCGCAAGGCCGGCGGCCGCTGGAAGATCGCCGGCTTCGTCGGCTATATGCCGCATCCGCTGGGAAGCTAGGACCCTATTGGAAGGCGCCTGCGTTGACAAAATCGCCCATTGTGGAGATTGACCGAAGCGCCGGTCATTTCGTCATCCTTGGGCGTAGCAAGGAGCGAAGCGACACGGGGCTGAGGTCACATCCTTGGGTCTTCGCCCCGCTTCGCGGCGCTACGTCCAAGGATGACGACGTTGGGGAGGCTTCGGCTAATAGATCTCCTAGGAAAGGTGCGGCAACCGCTCGTCAGGCGAGCGATGATCGAATACGACCCCCATGGTCTTACCAACGGCGCCCATCACGATCAATTCGACCAGATGGTCGTCGCTGTCCTCGCAGGCGGGGTCGGATCGGCGAATGGCGTCGAGCATCGCCCGGGTCGAAACGGTGTCGCCGGCGCGAAATTTCGAAAGAGCAGACGAAACAATATCTTCCGCCGTCTGATCGATGACGGGCACTTCCGCAGCGACGTTCATCGGCCTCCTCCTGCCATGAACCCTCCCTGAAAAGATGATACGCCAATGGCCGGATTGCGCCAGCGAAATGGTGGTCCGACCAGTTGGCCGGACAGACCTTGTTCAGCGCCTTTTCGCCCTGGATTTCCGCGAAGCCGGCTTGATCCTTATTCGCATGGTTCCGCCTTCGGGATGCTCGATGTCGAACGCGTTTGTCTTGCGCACGAGGTCGCTCAACTTGCGGAAGCCGAAGGTTCTGGGGTCGAAGTCCGAAGCAAGGTTGGCAAGTTGGTTGCCAACCGCGCCGAGCGGCACCCAGCCGTCTTCGCTTTCCATTTGCGCGATAACCCTGGTGATGATCGGCGTGGCGGCGCTCGGCGGCTGCAGCGGTTTCGTGGTTGAGACTGCGTCCGGGGTGTTTGCCGGCGACATTGGCAGCAGGTTTTCCGTGTAGACAAATCTCCGGCAGGCCTGACGAAAGCTCTCCGGCGTCTTCTGCTCGCCGAACCCGTACACGTCGATACCCTCTTCCCGGATGCGCGAGGCAAGACGGGTGAAATCGCTGTCGGACGACACCAGGCAGAAGCCGTCGAAGCGACCGCTGTGAAGCAGGTCCATCGCATCGATGACCAATGTGATGTCGGACGCGTTCTTGCCCGTGGTATAGGCGAATTGCTGTTGCGGGATGATCGCGTGGTTGGACAACACGTCGGTCCAAGCCTTCGAACGAGCGCTGGAAAAGTCGCCATAGATGCGGCGGACGCTTGCCTCGCCGATCTTGGCAATCTCCTCGAACAGCCCATCGACAATTCTGGCCGAAGCATTGTCTGCGTCGATCAGCACTGCAAGCCGTGGAGAACGCGGTTCAGTCGGCACGGTGGTTCCCATCTTTGTTGTTGACATAGCAGGTAGCGAAACCTAGCCGCCAATGATGCGGCCGTCGAGGATATCCGGCCGCTTGGGTCGACGTTTGCGAACCGAGTAGCTGTGCGAACACCGGGCGGCCAGCGATTGCACACTCGACGCACGATGATCGGGTTGATAACCCCATCCGGCGCAGGGAGACTTCTGAGTCGACATGACGGTTGCAATCGAGATGGGGCAGACGACGGCAGGTGCGCCGGCGCCCCTCGACCTTGAGGAACTGCTGGCGACCCGCCTGCTGGTGCAGGGCAATTCTGGTTCGGGCAAGTCGCATCTGTTGCGCCGTTTGCTCGAGCAGAGCGCGCCCTGGGTGCAGCAAACCATCATCGACCCCGAAGGCGATTTCGTGTCGCTCGGCGAGCGCTACGGTCATCTGGTGATCGATGCCGAGGAGCACACCGAGCGCGGCCTGCAGGCGGCCGGCGAGCGGGCGCGCATCCACCGCGTCTCGACGGTGCTCAACCTCGAAGGGCTCGACGCCGAGAACCAGATGCGGCGCGCCGCCGCCTTCCTCGGCGGCCTGTTCGAAGTCGCGCGCGACCATTGGTATCCGATGCTGGTGGTGGTGGACGAGGCGCAGCTCTTCGCGCCGGCCGCAGCCGGCGAGGTTTCCGACGAGGCGCGCAAGCTCTCCCTCGGCGCCATGACCAATCTGATGTGCCGCGGCCGCAAGCGCGGGCTTGCCGGCATCATCGCCACGCAGCGGCTGGCGAAGCTCGCCAAGAACGTCGCGGCGGAAGCTTCCAACTTCCTGATGGGCCGGACTTTCCTCGACATCGACATGGCGCGCGCGGCCGACCTGCTTGGCATGGAGCGGCGGCAGGCGGAAGCCTTTCGAGACCTGGAGCGCGGGCATTTCATGGCGCTCGGACCCGCGTTGTCGCACCGTCCGCTAAGCGTGCGGATCGGCTCGACCGAAACCAGCCCACGCAACGGCACGCCGCGGCTGATGCCGCTGCCGGAGGCGGCGCTGGAGGATGCGCGCTCGATCATCCTCGCGGCACCGCCGCCCGAGACTGTGCGCCCGCAGCGTCGGCCCTCGCCGGACCTGCTCGATCAGTTGATGGCGGCCAAGGCGGCACCGCTGGACATGCGCCCCGAGCCTGCCGAGCCGCAGCCGAGCGCCGAGGACCTCGCCGAGCGGCGCGGGCGGATGGACCACATCCTGCGCGCCATCCTCGCCGAGCCCGACGCCGGTTTCCGCGTCATCGGCGTGCTCTACCAGGAGTTCGTGGTCCGCTGCCGTATCGAAGGTCTCGCTTCGGCCGTGCCGGACCTTTCGGCGTTCCGCCGCATGCTGACGCGCGCCCGCGCCGGCGTCGGCTCCGACGTGGCCGAGGACGACGCGTGGCGGGACGTCTCGGTGCGCGCCTCGCTTCTGCCCGAGGATATGCAGGGCGTGTTCATGATGATCGCGAGAGCCGCCAAGGAAGGCTGGCCATGCCCGAGCGACGCGGCGATTGCGCGGGCCTATGGCTCGCATTCGCTGCGCCGCGCGCGGCGGCTGCTCGATTACATCGAGGAGCAGGGCCTCATCGTCTGCCAGATCGACGGCGTCGGCCGCCGCACGGTGACGCTGGTCGAGCTCGCCTGGGCAACGGCGCCGGGCAATCCGAATGCCGCTGAGGCCGAGCAGGGCAGTTCGGCAGCGTGATGGTACGGGCGTGGCTGAGGAAGCGGCTGGCCACGCCGCTTCCTCAGCGGGGGCCTGCGGCAGGAAGCTACGCGGGCGTTAGCGTTCGCAGCGGAAGCAATCGCCGCAAGTGTCAGGATCCGGACGCTGCAACCAACGTCCTGACCATTTCGAGAAACCGTCGGCCGCTGGCAGACAACGCCGGCTCGCGCCAGGCGGCCGCCATCGGCAAGGATGGTGGTGCCGGGGTGACCGGGCGATAAGTCACGCCGGGCCGAGCCACCCGGGCGATGCCTGCCGTGACGAAACCCAGGCCGGCGCCGGCCGCGACCAGGCCGGCCAATGTCGTCATCGGCGTCACTTCTTGGACGATCCGGGGGCTCAGGCCTTCGGTCTGGAACAAGGCGATCACGCGGTCGTAGATGCTTGGCCCAATGGCGCGGGGCGCCAGCAGAAAGGGCTCGCCGTCGAGATCGGCCACATGGATGGCGGCCTGCTCGGCGAGCCGGTGCGCCGACGGGAGCGCCAGCACCAGCGGTTCGTCCGGCAGGGGATGAGCAATCAAGTCCGGCGTCGACAAGGGCGGATGCAGCACGCCGAGGTCGATATCGCCGGCCGCAAGTGCCGCCTCCAGCAGCGGCGAGTTCATTTCGATCAGATCCACCTCGACATCGGGGTAACGGGCGCGAAACGCGCGCACCGCTTCCGGCAGAACTCCGTAGAAGGCGATGACGGTGAAGCCGAGCCGCAAGTGCCCGACCTCGCCGCGAACGGCTCTCAGCGCCTGCGTCCTGGCGGCATTGGCGTGCTCGACCGCCTTTCGAGCTGGACCAAGGAAGGCGGCTCCGGCTGGCGTCAGCGCAACGCCGCGACGGTCCCGCTCAAACAACTCGGCGCCGATCTCGTTCTCGAGGGCGCGGATGCGCTGGCTGAGCGACGGCTGGGTGAGGTTCATCCGATCGGCCGCGCGGCGAAAATGCAGGTCTTCGGCGACGGCGATGAAACAGGCCAGGGTGCGGATGTCCAAAATCGCTCCTTATGCAGATCCCCTATCACAGACGATAATATTCCGATTGGAAGACGATCAATGCCAGCAATAGTTTCAGACACACAAGGGTGCTTTCGGCGGGAACCAGCAAAAGGAACAACGTCCATGTTCAGTTCAGCTTTTCGCGGCCTCATATTCGTCACCGCGCTGGGCGGGCCGTCGACCGCGGCGGCGCAGTCGCTCGATCTTGCCGGCCGGATCTCGGCGAGCCGGATCGCCGTGATCTCCGACGGCGACTTCGTCGCCCAAACATACGCCACGGGCCAGCTTGCGCCGCGCGAGGCGGGGTTCCGCGATATACTGACGATCCTGTCCGTCATCGACGGCAAGGTGGTTAGCGGCGCCGTGCCGATCTCCAATTCCGTGACCGCCGCTCCCGAAATCCTGCAGATGACCAAGGATGGGAAGACCGCCTTCGTCACCGAAAGACTGGGCGAACGCACGGAAGAAGGCGATACCGTTCGCGACCTGCCGCCGGGACGGCGGCTGTTCGCCGTCGACCTTTCGGACAGCGCCGCACCCCGCCTCGCGGACGCGGCCGAGATTGCCGCTTTCCCCGAAGGCCTGTCGGTCTCGCCCGACGGGCGCCGCATCGCCGTGGTATCGAACACTGCGGAGGCAAGCTTCGTTCAGATCATCGGCTATCCCGGCGGTCGTTTCGGTCCCGTCGCCCGGTTCGACCTCGCCGCTCTCGGGATCACGGGATCTGCTCCCACGCCTCGCGGCGGCGTCACGGCGACCAACGTGCACTGGCATCCAAGCGGCCGCGTCATCGCGGTCAATATCAACACCCAAAATCGGGTCGTCTTCTTCAAGGTCGGCGACGCGAACGGCCAGCCGAACCTGCGCCCCTGGCGCAATAGCGTGGAGGTCGGCGCCGATCCCTTCGTCGGCCGTTTCACGCCGGATGGGCGCCATTACCTGACTTCCAACTGGGGGCGGAATTTCGCGGCCGCCAATCTCGAGGGGCGCATCCCCGAGACGCCATCGACTGTCAGCGTCGTGCGGCTTGCCGATCCCGAAGCATCGACTGGCGTCGTCGCCCACCACCGGCTTGTCGCCCGGGCCGTGACCGATCTGTCGGCCGAGGGCATCGCGATCAGCCCGGATGGAAGGCTGGTGGCAACCGTCAACATGCGCGGCACTGCTTTCCCGCCGGCCTCCGACCGCTTTCAGCGCGACGCTACCGTCACGCTGCTAAGCTTCGATCCAGTGACCGGCGGCATTGCCAAAATCGCCGATTATCCCTTCGATGGATCGTTGCCGGAAGGCGGCAGTTTCGACAAGACCGGAGACCATTTCCTCGCCGCTGTGTTTCAGGGCCATGACGGCTCGGGACCCGAAACCGGCGCGGGGCTTGAGGTCTTCCGTGTCGTCAAGGGCGATGCCGACAGCGGCGATCGACCGGCGCTGGAACGGCTTGGCCGCATCCCGTTGCCGCACGGCGCTCATCACGTCGATCTGGCCGGACCGTGACGACTTGCCCGCGGCACAGCCCGACAGGCGCGATGTCTGCCCAATACCTCTGGCTCAAACGCCCGCAATCGCCAGAAGCCAGGCCAGGATATCGAGCAGAAAGAGCAGCGCTATCTGCAAAGCCACACGGAGCCGCTGGATAATCCGCCAGTTGCAGGCCATGTCCGCCTTGATGCGAAGGGCAAGCGCGCGGTGCATGGCCGACATCGTCCTCGGCCCATCGCCGTCGACATATTGATGGAGCAGTTCTTCCGGGTCGAAGCGGAATGCGTATTGGTGGTAGGCCCAAAGCATGAAGACGATCAGCCCGCCAATGGCGAACAGGAGAGCCACCGCAGTCCAGTCCCACAGCCCAAGCCCGTTTGAGAGGGCCGCGCTGCCGAGCAGCGAGTTCGCGAACGCGGTGGCAAAGATAAGGCTGCCGGCGCGGGTATTCATTTTCTCCACGACAGTCTGCTGGTGAGTGAGACCTCTCACCGCCTCCTGATAGATGAATACGAGACGAGGGTCGTCGTCGGCAGGGCCGTTTGCAGCAGCACTCGAACGTTCGGCCATAAGGGTGCCTCTCCGATGCGACAGGGATGGGCCACCTTAGCTCAAAATCCTACCTATCCTCGATGATCCTCAAATACGCCGCGGTCACGAACAGCACGATGAAGCCGAAGAGGATGCGGCGGCCGCCTTCGGGCATGTGCAGGATGGTGAGCAGCGTCGTCAGCACGGTCAGGATCAGCGCGCCGATGATGGTGCCCATATAGCCGCCGCGGCCGCCGAAGATCGAGGTGCCGCCGATGACCGCCGCGGCCACCGAAGGCAGCACCAGCGGCTCGGCGAGCGACAGCGACGGGGCCTTGATCAGGCCGATATAGAGCAGGCCGGTGATGCCCGCGAGCAGGCTGGAGATGACGTAAAGCGCGGTGATCACCTGCCAGTAGCGGACACCGGACAGGCGTGCTGCACGCTCATTGTCGCCGACGGCATAGAGCAGGCGGCCGAAGCCGGTGCGGTTGAGGGTGAAGACGATCAGCACCGCCACCGGCACGAACAGGAACAGGGCGTTGGGAAAGCCGTAGGTGAGGCCGGTGCCCAGCCAGTTGAGGAAATCCGGAATCCTGGCGCCGGACGCGATCACGGTGCGCTGGTAGACCTGCAGGAAGCCGGTGCCGATCAAGCTGGTGCCCAGGGTCATGATCAGCGGATGGACGCGGAAAACACCGACGCCCACGCCGTTAACGAGGCCGATCAGCACCGCCGGCAGCATGGCGAGGACAAATGCCACCGCCGGATCCTGGTTGACGATCTGCGTTGCCATGATGAAGGCGCTCATCGTCGCCACCGTGCCGACCGAGAGGTCGATGCCGCCGGTGAGCATCGTCATGGTCTGGCAGCCGGCGAGGATCGCCAGTGGGATGGCGAACTTCGCGGTATTGGCGATCCAGCGCTCGTTGACGATGCCGGGGCGAAGGATCTGCAGGATCATCACCAGGATGACCAGCAGGATGACCAGCGGAATGAGCGGCCGGTCCGCCATGAAGCGTTTCAGGCGGCCGCCGAAGGAGGCCGCCTGGGGCATGGTCGCGCTGGTCGTCATGGCGTAGCTCCTGCCGGGCGCCCCCGGATGGTGATGAAGGCGCCGAACATCACGACGGCGACCATGATCGCGCCCTCGATGATGGTGGTGACGTTGGGGTCGATGGCGAGCAGCGTCAGGTCGGTGCGCACCAGCCTGAGCACGAAGACGGCGATGATCGGTCCGAGCAGCCCGCCCTTGCCGCCGCCGAGCGCGACGCCGCCCAGCACCACTGCCGCGACGCTGGCGAGCAGATAGGGGCCCGGAATCGGTGCGCCGATGCCGGTGCTGATGGTGAGCGACAACCCGCCAAGCGCTGCGAACAGGCCGGAGAGCGCATAGGCGAAGATCCTGGTGCGGGCCACCGGCACGCCGCTGCGGAAGGCGGCAAGCTCGTTGCTGCCGATGGCGTAGATGGAAAGCCCGAGGCGCGAGCGCCTGAGCGGTAGCCAGACGACGAAGAGGCAGACGACGAGCAGCACCAGCGCCTTCGGAACCCAGGCGTCGGTCCAATCCGGCAGGCCGGGGATCGGCATGGTGCCGACGACGGTTGCCTTCAGCCACTCGGCGGCGGCACCGCCGGGCGCGTCGAGCACCAGAAGCGCGGCCCCCTGCAGCACGAACAAAGTGGCCAAGGTGACGACGATATCCGGCACGCGGGTGACGACGATGAGCAAGCCGTTCAGCGCGCCGAGCACGAGGCCCATCGCAAGCACAAACGGCACGACGAAGAACGCATATTCCTCGCTGGCGCCGTTCATCATCGAGGCGGCGGTCACACTTGTCAGCGCCATCATGGCGGCTACCGAGAGGTCGATGCCACCGGCGATGACGACGACGGTCTGCGCCGCGACGGCGAAGGCATAGGGCAGCACGGCGCGGACCAGCGAGCCGAAGTCGCCGCTGCCATAGCCCGGCTGTATCAGCCTGGTGACGACGAAGAGGAATATGAGCAAGGCGAGCAGGCCGGCGACCCAACCCTGGTTGCGGAGGAAGCGGGTCATGGCGCGGTCTCCGTATCGGAGGCGGGCCTGATGTCGGCAAGGATGCCGACATCCTCCCTGGCGCCGCGCGGCAGGCCGTAGGCCGCCCGCATCAGCGCCGGCTCGTCGGCGAGCTCGACCGGGAAAGTGTCGACGACGCGGCCGCCGAAGATGACGATGACGCGATCGCAGACACGCTGTACTTCCTCCAGCTCGGATGTGTAGAACAGCACCGACTTGCCGAGGCCGGCGAGCTCGCGAAGCAATTTGTAGATCTCCTGCTTGGTCCCGACATCGATGCCGCGCGTCGGGTCGAAACAAAGGATGGTGCGGGCATCCGCAGCGATCCAGCGGGCGATGGTGACCTTCTGCTGGTTGCCGCCGGAAAGGCGCTGCACCTCGCCCTGCGCGCGGGTGTCGATCTGCAGTCGGGCGATGGCGCTGGAAACGACCATGCGCTCGCGCCGCACCCGGATCGGCCCCCATTTGCGCGGCGCGGCGCTGAAGGGAAGCGCGATGTTCTCGCGCACCGAGCGCTGCATGGCGAGCGCCTCGGTACGGTCGCCAGGCACATAGGCGATGCCAGCGCGGATGGCGTCGCTCGGGTGCGAAAACTTTATTGGCGCGCCATCGACCGCGATCGTGCCGCCGGCCGGCCGGATCGAGCCGGCAAGCGCGGCGAAGAGCTCGTCCTGGCCCTGGCCCTCGAGCGCGACGACGCCGGCCACCTCCCCATTGGCGAGGTCGAAGGAGACGTCATGCAGCTTGGTGCCGAGCTGCAGGTTGCGGACCGCGAGCCGAGGGTGGCTGTCCTTGGCGGCTGGCGTCTCATTTGCCATCCGCGCGGCGGCGACGCTGGTCTTCTCGATGCGGGCGCCAAGCATCATCTCGACGATCTTTTCCTCGACGCCCGGCTCGATGTCGACGACGCCGACGGTGACGCCGTCACGCAGCACCGTGGCGCGGTCGCAGAGCGCCGAGATCTCGACGAAACGGTGAGAGATGAAGATCACCGAACGGCCGCTGTCGCCCTGGCGGCGCACCACTTCCAGCACCTTCTCGGCAAGGTTGGCGGGCAGTGCGGCCGTCATCTCGTCGAGCAGCAGCACGTCGGGCTCGACGGCGAGCGCGCGCGCCAGGTCGAGCACGCGCAGGACGGCCAGCGGAATGTGGCGCGCGGTCTCGCGTATGTCGAGGTTGGGAATGCCGAGCTCACGCACCCAGGCACGGAACGGCTCGACCGGGGTGCCGGTGAGCCTGAGATTGGAAAGCACATCCAGATCGGGGATCAGCGCCGGTTCCTGGTAGACCGGCAGCAGGCCGGCACGGCGCGCGGCGGCGGGCGAGCGCACGTCGCGGGCCTCGCCGCGAATCAGGACGTGGCCGGCGTCCGACCGGATTGCGCCGGTGAGGATCTTCACCAAGGTCGACTTGCCGGCGCCGTTGGCGCCCATCAGCGCATGGACCTCGCCCGGCAACACCGACAGCGAGGCGTTGCGCAGCGCGGCGACAGCGCCGTAATTCTTTGCCACGCCCATGGCGTCGAGGAGAGGGTTGGTGATCAAAGCGTCTGGGTCCAACGGCTCAAATTATGCGTGCCAAATCAAATGGCAAGGACGCCAGACCTTAGTCCGGCGTCCTCGCGCTTCCGTTCAGATCAGGCGCTTATTCGCCCGGGCCCTTGCAGGCGACGATCTGGTCCTTGGTGTAGGTGGTCCAATCCGGGATCGAGATCGAGACCGGCCATTCGGGGCTGAGAGACGGGTCGGCGGCAGTCTTCACCTTGGCCTTGCCTTCATCGGTGGCATTCTCCCAGAGCTGCGGCTCGACCAGGACGGTCTGCTGCGCCGGCTTCTTGCCGTCGAGGATCTGCAGCGCCAGCGTGACGCCGGCGCCGCCGATCGAGCCGGGGTTGGTGACGGCGGCACCCACCAGATCCTTGACCGTATTCAGCTGGCCGACGAAGCCGGCATTGTCGGCGCCGACAACCGGCACCATCGGCGCCTGCTGCTCGACCAGCGCGTCGACGATGACGTTGTCGATGCCGGAGGTCCAGATGCCGTTGATCGGCGTTCCGGTGGCGAGGAAGGAGAGTATCTGCTGCTTGGCCTGATCCTGCTGCCAGCCGGTGAAGACCTCCTGCGCGACCTTCACGTCAGGGAATTCGGCCAGCGCCTGCTTGAAGCCCTTGTCGCGATCGCTATCGGCGGAAGCGCCGGCGGCGCCGCGCATGTAGAGCACCTCGCCCTTGCCGCCCATCTGCTGGAACAGCCACTTGGCGCCGAGATAGGCGTATTGTTCCTGGTTGTTGGAGATGATGTAGGCGGACGGCTCGGTCACCGCCTGGTCGACGGCGACGACGACGATACCGGCCTTGGTGGCTTCCTCGAGGCCGGACTTGATGCCGGCAGGATCGGCCGGGTTGACGACAATGGCGTCGACCTTGGCGCTGATCAGGTTGCGGATATCCTCGAGCTGGCCGGCGGCATCGGTGTTGCGGTGGGCGATGTTGAGCTTCGCCACCTCGCCGGAAGCGAGCGCCTGGGCCTTCATGGCGCAGATCATCTCCTCGCGCCAGCCATTGCCCTGCACGGTGTTGGAAATGCCGATCGTGTACTTGCCGGCGGCGGACGAAACGCCCACCGAGGCAAGCAGGGCGACGCCGGCAAGCAGCGGGGCCATGGTCAGGTATTTCTTCATTTCAGTGCTCCTCCACATTGGCTGTCAGTTGCAGTTCCAGGGCTCCGATGTATCGGAGCCCTGCTTATTGTCATTTCACGAAGGGACGCAGCACGTCGCGGGCAAGCAGGAAACCGCGCTTCACCTTGTCGTCGCTCCCCTCGAAGCGCCGGTCCTCATGCTCGATGATGACCGGCCCGTCATATCCGGCCCGGTAGAGCCCTGAAAAAATGGTGCTCCAGTTGATGTCGCCCAGCCCCGGCATGCGCGGCACCTGCCAGCCTATGCCGGCCGAAAGGATTCCGCGCTCGTACAAACCATCATGATCAATCATCAGGTCCTTGGCATGCACATGCTGCATGTGCGGGCCGAACTCGCGGATGAAGCGCTCCTTGTCGATCATCTGCCAGACGAGATGCGAGGGGTCGAAATTCATGCCGACGTCGCCGCCCCAGGCTTCGAGGATGCGGCGCCAGACGTAAGGCGAGTAGGCGATATTGTGCCCGCCCGGCCATTCGTCATAGCTGAAGATCATCGGGCAGTTCTCGAAGGCAAGCTTGACGCCGTGCTCGCGGGCATGGGCGATGATCGAGGGCCAGACCTTTTGCGCTGTCTCCCAGTTTGCGTCGACGGTCTTCGAGGCGTCGCCGCCGCAAAAGGTGTTGACGAGCGAGACACCAACGTGGCTGGCCAGCACGATCACCTTCTTGAGGTGATCGATCACGGCCTCGCGATGCGCCTGATCTGGATGCAGGGGATTGGGATAGTAACCGAGACCGGAGATGGTCAGGCCCTTGCCGGCAAGCTCGGCCGCGATGTCCTTCGCTTGCGCGGCGGATGTGTTGGCGGCGTCGATATGGCTGGTGCCGGCATAGCGGCGGCTGGCGCCGGAAGCCTTCGGCCAGCAGGCGATCTCAAGCGCTTCGAAGCCAGCGGATCTTGCCCAGTCGGCGACCTCGCCGAGCGGAGTATCCGGAAATGGTGCCGTGAGCAATCCAAGCTTCATGATGCCTCCCTTCCCGTACTATGCAGATCGTGCTGGATGCTTCAACCACGCATCTATTGGCTCAGTGCAGACATACTTCACGAAGGCCATCGGATTCTCTGAGAGCAGTCCCTCAAGGGCGGCGACGACATTTGCGCGGAATGTGTCATGGGCTGCGAGCGACGGATCGAAAATGGCATCGATGGCAAGGATTGTATTGGCCAGTTCGTTGCTGTCAGCGCCGACGCGCTCGGCGATTGCCGCGATCTTCTCGGCAAAGGGATCCGACACATGCCAGGCGCGGCCGAAACGCGCGGAAGCCTTGACCAGATAAGCCATCCAGCCGGCGACGGGAACCGACAGCAGCGCGATGCTCTCGTCTTTTGCCAGGCGGTCGCGGATCGGGTTGAGCAGGCGCTGCACGATCTTCTGCGAGCCGTCGGTGGCGATCTGGTGGTTGCGGTGGCGGATCGCGGTGTTGGCAAGGCGCGCAAGGCTCTGCTCGGCATAGGCAGGCGGCGAGATGCCGGGCACCGGCATCAGCGTCGGCAGCGTCTCTTCCATCAGCATGCGGCGGACGAAGGTCGCCAGAAGCGGATCGGCGATCGCTTCGAATGTATGTTCGAAGCCGCCCAAAACGCCGAGATAGCTGAGCGTTGTCTGGGCGCCGTTCAGCACCCGCATCTTGAGATGCTCGAACGGGGTGACCTCGTCGACGAAGGCGGCGCCGACAAGGTCCCAGCGCGGCATGCGGCCGGCGAAGCGGTTCTCGATCACCCATTGGCGGAAGCGCTCGCCGACGACGACGGCGCTGTCGCGATAGCCGAAGCGCCGCTCGACAGTGTCGATATCGGCCTCCGTCGTCGCCGGCGCGATGCGGTCGACCATGGCCGAGGGGAAGGCGACGTTGGCGGCAGTCCACTCCGCCAGTCCGTTGCCGCGCCGCTCGGCGATTGTCCGCACGACATTGCCGAGGATGATGCCGTTGGCCGGGATGTTGTCGCAGGAAAGCAGCGTCACCGGCCTGCCATGCGAAGCCATGCGCAACTCCAGCGCCCGAGCCAGCATGCCGGGCACGCTGCGCGGCGCTTGCGGATTGGCGAGGTCATAGACGATGTCGGGGTGATCGAGGTCGAGCGCGCCGCTCGACGGAATGTGGCAATAGCCTTTCTCCGTCACCGTCATGGTGACCGTCTCGATGTCGGGAGAGGAAAGCACTTCGAGCGCCGGCGCCGCGCTGTCCTGGCTGTCGACGACCCGGACGATGCTGCCGATGACGCGGGCCTCGACCTCGTCGTTCTGGCGGATCAGCCGCGTGTAGAGGCCACCTTGCCGGCCAAGCGTTTGGCCAAGCAAAGGCGGGCGGATGTTGATGCCGACCAGTCCCCAGCGGTCGAAATCCTTGGCCAGAAGATCGTCGGTGTATTCGGCCTGATGGCAGCGATGGAAGGCGCCGACGCCGATATGCGCGATGCCCGGCTTGAGCGCCGAGCGATCGTAAGCCGGCTTGCGGACCTTGGACGATAGGTCGCCGAGCAGGGCAGGGCCGAGGCTTGCGCCGTGCGCTGGGCTCACCGGTTCGCTCCGATCACCCATTGCTCCTGGTCGATCAGCGCGCCGGTCATCGGTCCGGCCGCGTCGGAAAGCAGGAACACGGCGAGGTTGGCGATGTCGTCGACCGAGAACAGCCGGCCGAAGGGCTGTGCGGCGTTGGCGGCGTCGAGCCAACCCGGACCATGGCCGAGGGTCTCGGTCTGCATGACGCGTTCGGCCGGCGTGTCGGTCCAGCCGACATTGATGCCGTTGACGCGGATGCGGTCGAAGCGATGGGCGTTGGCGGCGTTCTTGGTCAGCGTCGCCAGCGCGCCCTTGGTGGCCGAATAGACGGCAAGCTCAGGTGAGCCGCAATGCGCGTTGATCGACAGGATGTTGACGATGGCGCCGCCCTGTCCGCGCTTCTTCATGTCGGCGATGGCCGCCTGCATCAGGAAGAACGGCGCGCGGGCATTGACGGCGAACAATGATTCCCAGTCGTCGAGGCCGGCATCGACGAAGGAGGCGCGGTCGGTCAGAGCCCCTGCATTGACCAGCCCATCGATGCGGCCGAAGCGCTCGATGCATGCAGCGGCGAGCAGCGCCGGAGTCTGCGGGTCGCCGAGGTCGGCGGCGACGAAAGCGGCAGGCGCGCCCATGGCCGACAGTTCCGCCGCGACAGCGTCGCCGCGCTTCCGGTTACGGCCAGTGATCAGCAGACCGGCAGCGCCCGAGCGCGCGGCAATCTCCGCGATCGCGCGGCCGATGCCTTGCGTCGCGCCGGTGACCAGCACCACCTTGCCGTCGAGCCGAACCTCCATTCCTCCTCCCGGAACAAAGTTTCTATTTTTTCAAATATGGAACGACAGTTCCTGATAGTCAATCGCGCCGTCAGCCTGTCCGGCGTGCGACGACGCCGTGGACCAAAGCCATGCCGACCGCGAGCGAGGCGGCAAGCGAGCGGAAACCTGCGAAGTCGGACTCGACCACTTCGAGCCAGGTGTCGGAGAGCTTCACCAGCGGCGAGAAGGTGCTGTCGGTGATGGTGACGATGCGCGCTCCGCGCTCATGCGCGACGGCGACCAGGTCTGGCGTGATCGAGTTATAGGGGCTGAAGGAGACGGCAAGTACCGCGTCGCGCCGGCTTATGCAGCCGACCTGGTCGAGAGCGGTCGAGCCGACATTGTCGACCAGCACATTGCGTACGCCCTGTTGCGACAGCGTCAGCGACAGATAGGTGGTGACGGGGAAGGCGCGCTTGCTGCCGATGACGTAAATCAGCTCGGCTCCTGCCAGCAGGTCGACCATCTTTTCGAAGCTGTCGATGTCGAAGCCGCTGCCGATGCGGCCGAGCGAGGCCTGCGAGGCGCCGACCATACCGTTGAGAAAGTGCAGGTTGGCGTTGGGTTCGGCCGCCGGCTCCTGGTTGTCCTGCTGGCGTCCCTCCGGCCAGGAGCCTTTCATATGGTCCTTGAACAGGCCCTGGAAATCGGAAAAGCCGGCATAGCCGAAGATCTGCGCGAAGCGCACCAGCGTCGAGGGCTGCACGCCGGCCTGGTCGGCCACCTGCGCGATGGTGCCGAGCGCGACGTCGCTCGGATGCTGCCACAGGAAGATGGCGACCTGGCGCAACCGCTTCGGAAAATGCACGGTGCCGGACGAGAGCACGGCGCGCAGTTCTTCATAGGTCTGCGGCTTGGTGTAGCCAAGCGCTGCCAGCGAACGGCCCTGTTTGCGGGGAGCGCTCTCGCCGGTGCCGGCCCGCCCGGGTGAGGTTCGCGCGCCGCTCATGGGATGGGCCTTTGAGCTATCGCGTATGAATGGACCCAAACTCGTGGTCGAGACCACGAATCGTCGAAGTCGGCGCTGCCCCTCATCGCCCTGTCGGGCACTTCTCCCCGTATAGTGACGGGGAGAAGGGGGCTGGCTGCAGCCCCGGCGCCCTTCCTGCAACGCTGGCGATTGACGAAACCGGCGATGAGAGCACCCCTCTCCCCGTCACTATACGGGGAGTGCCTGCCGGTCCACCCTCCGCAGCTGCAGCGCAGCTGCTGCGGAGGACGGGCAGGCAGGTGGGGGGCAGCGCCGGCGCCCGGGAAAAAGAGCGAACTCAAAACCTGAAGCGATTGTCCTGCTTCCATAGCCTCGGTGAGCCGACCGGCAGTCATGCGACGCTTCATCGCCCGAACTCTCCTCCCGTTTTCGCGCAAGGCTAGTGCGGCACGATCGTTTTACAAAACAAAATTTGGAAAGACTGTTCGAAATTGGCGGGGAGACCCCTATAGTCCTGCGCTGCCAATGACAGCCATCCGGGAGGAAAAAACGAACCATGGTCGATGCAACCGCCGACGGAACCTCGCGCAAACGCTTGTCGGTCGGCATGGTCGGAGGCGGCCGCAACGCCTTCATCGGTGCCGTGCACCGGCTGGCCATGCGGCTCGACGACCAGATTTCGCTGGTCGCGGGAGCGCTGTCCTCCGATCCCGAAAATGCGGCTGCTTCGGCGGCGGAGATCGGCATCGCGCCTGAGCGCAGCTATGCCGACTATCGTGCCATGGCGAAAGCCGAAGCGGCGCGGCCGGACGGCATCGAGGCGGTGGTCATCGTCACGCCCAACCATCTGCATGCGCCGATCGCCACCGCGTTCCTTGAAGCGGGCATCGACGTCATCTGCGACAAGCCGCTGTCGACGACGCTTGCCGAGGCCGAAGCGCTGGTGGCGCTGACCAAAGCCAGGAAGCGCCGCTTCGTCGTCACCCTCAACAACACCGGCTACGCCATGGTGCGCCAGGCGCGCGAGATGGTGGCGGCGGGCGCGCTCGGCCGTATCGTTTCCGTGCATGGCGCCTATATCCAGGACTGGCTGACCAAGCCGATCGACGCCGAGGGCCAGAAGCAGGCGGAATGGCGCACCGACCCGGCGCGCGCCGGGCAGTCGGCGGTGCTCGCCGACATCGGCGTCCACGCCTTCAACCTAGCGAGCTTCATCCCAGGCTTCGAGGCCGAGGCGGTCTCGGCCGACCTGTTCACGGCGGTGCCGAGACGGCGGCTCGACGACAATGCGCATGTCATGGTGCGCTGGACGGGCGGCGCGCGCGGCACGATCCTCGCCAGCCAGACCTCGCCCGGTCATTACAACGACCTCTCGGTGAGGGTCTATGGCGACAAGGCCGGGCTCGAATGGTCGGGCACGCGGCCGGAGGAGCTGCGTTTCTCGCCCTATGGGGAGGAGACGCGCACGCTGGTGCGCGGCGGCCACGGATCGACGGCGGAAGCCCGGCGCATCTCGCGCATGCCGGCCGCGCATCCGGAAGGCTATATCGAGGCCTTCGCCAATTTCTACCGCGACGCCGCCGACATCATCCGCACGCATCGTTCGGGCGAAGCGGTCGATGCCGCGCGCGCGGCCCAGGTGCCCGATGTGGTCGACGGCGCGCGAGGTGTGAAGTTCGTTGCGGCGGCGGTTGAGTCGAATAAAGCCGGCGGGGCGTGGACGCCGGCGCGATTTGGATGAGCTCGATCAGCCCCGGTCTTTGAGATTCGATCGATGCGCACCGCGATTTGTAGTCGGATGATCGCCGGACCGGCGGCCACCGCTGAAGGATGAAAGCCCGTCGAGCACCAGGCTTTTGAACATGGCGTCAACCGTGGACGGCGGCAGTCCGGGCTTCCGCTCGAACCACCAGTTCAGAGCCGTAAGGAAGGCGCCGACGATGAACTGCACGACGAAGTCGCGCGGGATGGCATCGTCTTGGAGGGTGGAGGAAAGTTCCTGCCGCACCACCTCCGAAAGGATCAGGCGGATTTCGTTCTCCGTAACGGCGCCGCCTCGCCCGCCAATCATCGTCCGGTAGTGGTCGGCATACCGGGCTGCATGCTCGAACATCGTGGCGCTGAAGCCAAGTGGGTCGTCGTGTGGCACTCCGGCTTTCTCACGCGCGGTGGACTGCGCCTCCCGGAGTTCCTCCCGAAGCATCTGGAAACCGCTCCGCAGAAGATCCTCTTTGCCGGTATAGTGTGCATAAAATGTTGAGCGGCCGACATCGGCTTCGTCGATGATGTCCTGCACAGAGAGGGCCTCGTAGCCCTTTTGCAGCATGAGCGTGAGTAGCGCGTGATGAAGGGCTTTGCGGGTACGGGCGGCTCGGCGATCAATCTCCCGCGGCATGGGTCACTGCTCCTTTACCTGTACCCTCGGTGCCTTTTCCAGGACAGCGCACTCGGATTGTCCACTAGCGGACATTCTGCCTCCATCGTCCGTCGAAGATTCCGGACAGAGGGTGCATTATCATACTGACTGTTTCGAAACTTCACCAGTTGGCAGTCGCTGTAGCTGGCTCTGCGCTGCTGAAGAAAGGACGTGACGAACATGCACCATATGCGAAGCGAAATGGGCACCGCCGGGGCCGCAATCGGCCCGGAAGAAAACAAGGGCATCGGCTTTCCGCGTCTCTACGATCTGCTGGTCCTCCTGCTAACTCGTGGGCGGGATCGGGCCTATCGCGAGGCTGTGCTCGATCTGGCCGGTCTGGCGCCTGGGTTCCAACTGCTGGACGTCGGATGCGGCACCGGCACGCAGGCGATTTCAGCCTGGCGCCGCGTGCAGCCTGGCGGGTCGGTGGTTGGCGTCGACATCTCCGAAAAGATGCTTGCCGCGGCTCGCCGCAAGGCCAGTCAGGCGGGCCTCGACATCGCGTTTCATCATGCCGATGCAGCCGCCCTGCCGTTCGAGGACGGACGCTTTGATGTAGTCACTTTCACGACGGTGCTGCACATGGTGCCGGAAGCAAGGCGCAGCCTTTGCCTGCGCGAGGCGGCGCGTATTCTGCCACCGGGCGGTCGGCTGTTGCTGGTCGACTATTCAGGCCCCGTGGCCGAGCGCAGGCATCTGTCGGCAAGGCACGGCCTGCATGGCCAATTCGATGTGGCGCGTCTTCGTGGACCGCTGGTGGACGCAGGTTTCGAACGCATCGAGGGCGGCCCACTCAACTGGCTTGGCCTGCATTTCCTACGCGCCGTCAGAGCGTGAATGTCGGAATTGCGGACAAGCCGACTGCGGCGCAGGTGCTGGTGAGGCGCTTCGCCGCCTCCCGCCTATTCCTCGCGGCCGGATGCCGACTGCATCGGTCACGACGCGTCCGGCAGCGCGATGCCTATTCTCGCATTCTCTTCCGGGCTCGCATTCCAGTAGCCATATTTCTCGGCGGTGGCGAGGAAGTGCCGGATCGTCTCGGCCGATGGCGGACCGAGCGGTGGTTCGCCGGAAGCCGGGACCGGCCTGCCGACCTCCCGGAAGAACCGGGCAATCCTCGCAGTGCTGACGATGTTCATGACCGCGGCCTCCTGGCCGATGTTGCGGAAAGCGTGCCTCGCTCCACCCGGCACGTGGAAGACATCGCCGGGTTCGATGCGGATCCATTCGAAGCCGCGGCGGGATTCGGCAAGCCCCTCCAACTCTCCGGAGAGGGTGAGAAACGTCTCGGGATCGTGATGGCTGTGCAGCGGCACCGACACGCCAGGCGGGATGGTGCCCCGCATGACGCAGGGACCGTCGTCATCGGCAGTTGAGCCGATCGCCGCAAGCGGCGTCAGAAACTGAATCGTCGGGCCCTGGATCTCGATCATCTCGGTAGCGCGCACATCGACGAGATGTGCAGTCTCCTGCTGATGTTCTTGCAACGGATTATGCATTGGACATCTCCTTCTTCGGCGATCTGGCGACCTTCAACCGTCGGTTCCGCCAGCATTTCGGCGCGAGGCACTTCGGAAGTGCGCAGGGAGCAATGCCGGAAGGCACTTCTGGTGCCTGACCGTCCGGCCCGATGATCGGCCGCCGGCGGCCTAGCCGGCCGCACGGTTTCGTGTCGACCGATCGCCCGCTCCCGAGTGCTTGGGCGGCACATCGTTCTCATCCGGATTGGGGACGGGTTCCTCGTCCGGCAGCCTCTCCGGATCCGGTTCGCGCATCGGCTTCGGGTCGGGAAACGGTGGCGGCGTGGGGACCGGCGTTGGTGTCGGGTCGGGATTGGGGAGAATGGCCATAAAATCATTCCCTCGTTGCGCTGGCGAGCTGTCGGCGCGATGCGGTTTCCGGCAACCGGATATCTGCTCGACCAGAACATGATGGATAGGCCGCCGCATCCGGTGCTTCATCGACACCTGATTGGCCGGCGGCTGACGCTGGCAGAACGGTCACGAGGGGGGATGGTTCCACATCGATATCTGCGCATTTCGGCGGCGCAGGGCATGAATGGCGATCAAATGATTTCCTGTCGTCCATTTCGCCCTTGCCGGCGCCATGCAGCGCCTTAGTTCCGTTGCGGGGCGGGTGATCATCTGCCGACATAGGAGGCGGCCTTGAAGCATCAAACCGTAGACCAACTCAATGCCGTTGCCGACGTTCATGCTGAAGCAGCGGTTCTCATAGCCAGTCGAGGCCAACGTCTCGAACGCTGGGCGCAACTTCTCGAGCAGGATCCCGGCCGGCGCCTCGTGGCGCTTGCTGGCACCGAATACGCCACTCCAGACGTGCGCGAAAGAATGCGTTCCACCGGATCGCCGATCACTGTCGCCTTCGAAGACCCGATCTTTCGTGCTCAGGGCCTGAAGGACGACACTTACGGCGAAGCGAAGCGCTTCTTCGAACTCAGTGACTGGCAATTGCACGAGGTCGTCTGCCATTGCCATGTCGGCGCCAATCTGCCGGCACGCTGGGCAGCGTCCCGCGTCCGCGCGGCCATCACTCCAGGCTCAGGCATCCTTGCCTGGCTGAGAGCGGTGTTCATGCACTGAAGCGATTTGCCGCGGTTCATGGAGCCGCGGCAAGTTCAATCCCGGACTTTGTCGGAGACGGGGGAATTGCCTGTTCTCGCCGCCGTCGACAGCTAGAGCGGTTCACCGTTTCACGGAAACGCCGAACCGCTCTACCCTTTGTTTTCACGCAATTCCGGACGGAAGGCTGCGGCGAAGTCGCCGAGCCTAACCGCTACGCACTTTTCCCGGAATTGCTCTTTCTGCTAACGCAATTCCGGACGGAAAACCGCTACGCACTTTTCCTGGAATGCTCTTAGCCACCAGTCAGCGATCGATCTCGCCGAAGACGATATCCAGCGATCCTATGATGGCTGCGACATCGGCGATCATGTGCCCGCGCGACAGGAAGTCCATCGCCTGGAGATGGGCGAAGGACGGCGCGCGTATCTTGCAGCGGTACGGAACATTGCTGCCATTCGAGACCAGATAGACGCCGAATTCGCCCTTGGGAGCTTCCACCGCGGCGTAGACCTCGCCAGGCGGCACCCTGTGCCCTTCGGTGTAGAGCTTGAAATGGTGGATCGTCGCTTCCATCGAGCGCTTCATGGTGGCGCGCGTCGGCGGCGTGATCTTCTGGTTGGGCACGGCGACGGGTCCCGCGCCATCGGCCGAGCGCAGCTTTTCCAGGCACTGCCTCATGATCCGCACCGACTGGCGCATCTCTTCCATGCGCACGAGATAGCGGTCGTAGCAGTCGCCGTTCTTGCCGATCGGAATGTCGAAATCCATCTCGGGATAGCACTCATAGGGCTGCGCCTTGCGCAAGTCCCAGGCGGCGCCAGAGCCGCGCACCATCGGGCCGGAGAACCCCCAGGCCCAGGCATCATCCTGTCCGATTACGCCGACGTCGACATTGCGTTGCTTGAAGATGCGGTTTTCAGTCAGCAGTTCATCGAGGTTGTCCAAAGCTTTCAGGAACGGATCGCAAAAGTTCCAGATGTCGTCGAGAAGCTTCGGCGGCAGATCCTGGTGCACGCCGCCGACCCTGAAATAGTTCGCATGCATGCGGGCGCCGGACGCGCGTTCGTAGAAGACCATCAGCTTCTCGCGCTCGGCGAAGCCCCAGAGCGGCGGCGTCAGCGCGCCGATATCCATCGCCTGGGTGGTGACGTTGAGCAGATGCGACAGCAGCCGGCCGATCTCGCAGAACAGGACGCGGATGAGCTGCCCGCGCCGGGGAACCGATATTTTGAGCAGCTTCTCGGCGGCGAGGCAGAAGGCGTGCTCCTGGTTCATCGGCGCCACATAGTCGAGCCGGTCGAAATAGGGCAGGGCCTGCAGGTAGTTCTTGTATTCGATCAGCTTCTCGGTGCCGCGGTGGAGCAGGCCGATATGCGGATCGGCGCGGTCGACGACCTCGCCGTCCAGTTCCAGCACCAGCCTGAGCACGCCGTGCGCGGAGGGGTGTTGCGGTCCGAAGTTGAGCGTGAAGTTGCGGACTGCGGTTTCGGCCATGGCGGCCCCTTCGCGGGATCTGGTTCTATCTTGGCCGGCGCCGGGTTCCGATCAGCGGCGCTTGGCGGCGCCGGTCATGTCGTCGTCTGGATGATCAGCGTCAGCGTACCGTCGCCATCGATGTTGGCGGCGACGACTTGCGAGGAATTCAGTCCGTTCGCTCGCAGGACCGATACCGCCTCAGGCGAGTCATCGATCGACTTCTGCAATTTCGCCAAGTCCTTCGCGGTCGTCCTGGTGACCACTGCTTCCGCCTGTGTCTTCACTTCAGCGGGTAAGTCCTCCATCGCAACCACCACCACGTTGGTGAAGCGCTGCCCCTGACTTTCCGGATCGGGTTGCGCCTGATTCGGCTGTGGCTGATCGGGTTGCGCCTGGTCAAGCGAGGGCCCCTGTGCCGGAGGCAGGGCCTGAGGCGGCTGCGGGTCCGCCCGTTGGGCGCACACCGGCTGTGCCAGTGCCAGGGCCGAAAGCATGAGGACCATCGTCAATGTCCGCATCGTCTTTCCTCCATGTCTCGAAGTCTGACGACACAACCCCTCTGCCGGGCGATGGTTCCCGGCGGAGGGGCATAACGGTTCGTGCCAGGCAGCCGCTTTTCAGCGCCCGATGGAGCCTCAGGCAGACAGCACCGACAGCGCCGCGGCCTGCAGGCGCTCGAACGCTTCAAAGCGCCTGTTGTGCCAGGCTGCAAGCGAAGGGTTGGGCGAATAGACCTCGCCCACTTCCGACATGGCGGACATGGCCGCGGGAAGGTCCGCGTGGCGTCCGGCGGCCACGGCGCCGAGCATCGCCGAGCCGAGCAGCACCGGCTCGGGAGAGGTCGGCGCGTAGACCACCTTGCCGGTCGCGTCGGCAATGAGCTGCCGCACCAGCGGGCTCTGTCCCGCGCCGCCGCTGATGGCGATGGTGTCGATCCCGATGCCGCAGGCGCGCATGGCCTCGAGGATCTGTTTTGCGCCATAGCCGAGGCCGCAGAGGCCGGCGAGATAGAGCGCGACGAGACTGTCGCCGCCGGTCGCCATGTCCAGCCCGGCGATCAGCGCGCGGGCGTCGGAATTGGCCAGGGGAGCGCGGTTGCCGAGAAATTCGGGAACGACATGCAGGCCGGCGATCAGCCTGTCCGCCCTGGCCGCGCCGCCGCGCCGTTCCGCCTCCTGCGCCAGCCATTGGCTGAGGCTTTGGCCGTTTCGCGCCACGATCCCGGCAAGCTCCACGGCGGCAGGATGCATGCCGACCAGGCGATCGATGGCGGCACCCGCAGCCGACTGCCCGCCTTCGTTCAGCCACAGGCCCGGCACCATGGCGGAAAAATAAGGCCCCCACACGCCAGGCACGAAGGCCGCCTGCTCGGTCGTCGTCATGGTGCAGGCCGAGGTGCCGAAGACATAGGCCATGCGCGTCGTCACGTCGCCGGCGCCGCCGCGCGCGCCGACCGAGCCGATGCCACCGGCATGGGCGTCTATCATGCCGGCCGCGACGGGCGTTCCAGGCGAGAGGCCGAGCTCAGCCGCCGCCGCCTTCGTCAAGCCGCTGGAAAGAGCCGTGCCGGGCGCCACGATCTCGGTGCCGATCCGCGCAAATTTCTCGTCTGCGAGCGCGCCCAATCCTATTTTGCGGAAATAGGCGTCGTCCCAGCGCGCCTCATGCGCAAGATAGGTCCATTTGCAGGTCACCGTGCAGGTCGAGCGCGCCAGGCTGCCGGTGGCCTTCCAGGTGAGGAAATCGGCGAGGTCCATGAATTGCCACGCCGCGGCGAAGGTCGGCGGCATGTTCTCGGCTAGCCACAAGAGTTTCGGCGTCTCCATCTCGGGCGAGATGGTGCCGCCGACATAACGCAGCACCTCCTCGCCGGTGTCGTTGATCCTGCGCGCCTGCTCGGTGGCGCGGTGATCCATCCAGACGATGATGTTGCGCTCCGGATCTCCCGACGGGCTGACCGTCAACGGCGCGCCCTGCGGCCCAAGAACGACAAGCGAGCAGGTGGCGTCGAAGCCGATGCCATGCACCGACTGCGATGAAATACCGGCGAGCGACACGGCCTCGCGGACGGTGGCCGCGACGGCGCGCCAGATGTCGTTGCTCGATTGCTCGACGATATGGCCTTCGGCGTGCCAGACGGCGATGTCGGCCTTGGCGGATGCGAGCAGCGCGCCCGCTTCGTCGAAGACGCCGGCACGGGCGCTGCCGGTGCCGATGTCGATGCCGATGAAATGGCTACTCATGACTTCAGATCCTTCGCCCGATCCGTCCGGTTCCTCAGAGCAGTTCAGCGTTCGATGTTCCGCTGAACTGCTCTAACTATGTTGTTTTTCGCGCAATTCCGGACGGAAAACCGCTACGCACTTTTCCTGGAATTGCTCTATAGGTCATTGCTTTGCGGCAGGATGACAAGGTCGCGAATGGTGATGTTGCGCGGCCTGGTCAGCATGAACATGACGGCTTCCGCCACCTCAACCGGCTGCATCAGTCCGCCGGCGGCAAGCTCCTGCTCGAGCTTGTCCTTCGGCCAGTCCTTGATGAGCGCGGTGACCACCGGACCTGGTGCCACGGCGCCGACACGCAAGCCGTATTTGGCGACCTGTCTTCTGACAGTGTGGACGAAAGCCTGAACCGCGTGCTTGGAGGCGGTGTAGATCGGCTCCCATACGATGGCACCAGGCCGGCGATCGAGCTGGTCATGACGATGTCGCCCGTCTTGCGCTCGACCATATGCGGCAGCACGGCCCGGATGGAGCGGAAGGCGGCATTGACGTTGAGGTTCAGCATGCGGTCCCAGGCATCGGGGTCGCCACTCGCCACCTCGCCGCCGATATAGGCGCCGGCATTGGCGTGGAAGATATCGAGCCGGCCGGCGCGATCGAGGATTTCCGGCATCATGCGGGCGGCATCGGCGGCATCCGTCAGATCGACGCGCAAGGGGATCGCCGCCTTGCCAAGCCCCTCGCAGGCGGCACGCAGCGCTTCTTCGTCCCGGTCGACCAGCACCACGCGCGCGCCTTCCGAGACCATCATGCGGGCGCATTCAAGCCCGATGCCGGAGGCCGCTCCGGTGACCGCGGCGACCTTGTCGATCAGTTTCTGAGCCATGCGTTCCTCGTCTTCCTATCCATGTTGACAGACCCGTGGTGCAGGCAAAGCCTTACCTCGCCGGGAACGGCTTGCCCGGCCACATCTCGATGCAGCCGTCTGTCGTCTAGGCCGCCTTCGCCAGGTTGATGTTGTGCAGTGTCAGCCGCCGGAAATGCGAGGGCGTCATGCCCTTTTCGGCGAGGAACTGCCGGTTGAAGTTGGAAAGGGTGTTGTAGCCGACCTCGAAGCAAATGCTGGTGATCGAGGCCTGCTCGTCGCTCATCAGCATCTGGCAGGCCAGGTTGATGCGCAGCCGCTTCACATACTGCACCAAAGTCATGCCGGTGTGCTGGCGGAAGGCGCGGGAAAAGACGCTGGGCGACTGGTCGGCGATGGCGGCCAGGTCCGTCTCGCTGAAGGGCTGGGTGAGGTTCTCGCGCAGATAGGCAAGCGCCTTGTTGATGCCGGCCGACATGTAGCCCGACGGGTCCGGCAGATAGCTTGCGCTGGCGAGCATTTGCGCGCCCTCGGCGCGGCTGAGCAGGCCCATCATCATCATGAATAGCTCGATGCGGCGCACCCCTTGCGAATTCATGATCTCCTCCATCAGCGGCGCGAGCTGCCGGCTGGTCTGCCGGCTGAACAGCACGCCTCGGCGCGAGGCTTCGAGCACCGGCGTCAGCGCCGCGAGCTCGGGGAAGGTGTTGATGGCGCCGTCGATGAAGCCCTCGTTGAACTGGATGATGCGGCAGCGCAGCGGCACCGTCGCGTCCTTCGGCACATCGCTCACCCAGTTGTGCGGCAGGTTGGGGCCAGTCAGCACTAGATTGCCCGGCTCGAACTCGCCGATGAAGTCGCCGACGAAATAGCGGCCGCGCGTGGCGACGATGAGGTGCAACTCGTACTCCGGATGGAAATGCCAGCGCACCGTGCGGAACGGATAGCCGTGCGACCAAGCCGTGAACGACTCGCCCGGCCTGATCTGCACAACCTCGAGATCAGGTTTCATCGCGGTTCCTCCCGTTTAGAAGCCTTTAACGCCATCGCCTCATCGATGCGCCATCTGCTATCGGCCTCATGCCATCCAAACTACTGAGCCGACAAAATCGGCGCCACCATGTTCCCGTCCCATCATTGGTACTTTTTTGACTATCCTGAGCCTCCGCGGCATTGAACGGCGCCTCAAACGATGCCGCGCTCCTCGCTCCTGATGCGGAAGGCGTCGACGGCGATCGCGAGCAGGATCATCGCGCCGCCGATCATCTGGATATAGTAGGCCGAGACATTGATGAGCTGAAGGCCGGTCTGGATGACGGTGATGAGCAGCGTGCCGCCGAGCATGCCGATGACGCGGCCGCGCCCGCCGAACAGCGAGACGCCGCCGATGACGGGTGCTGCCACGGCATAGAGCAGCGTCGTGCTGCCGACGGTGACGCTGACGCCGCCGAGATAGGAGGTGTAGAGGAAGCCGGCGAGTCCGGCAAGAAAGCCGGAAGCGATGAAGGCGCCGAGTCTCGCGCGCTTGACGTTGATGCCGGCGGCATTCGCCGCCCGGCGGTTGCCGCCGGTGGCGTAAAGGTTGCGGCCCCAGGCCGAATAGGCAAGCACGATATGGGCCAGCAGATAGGCGACGAACAGCGCGATCGGCATCACCGGCCAATTGCCGATGGTGGCGCTGCCTATGTAGCTGTACCCTTCATCGGTGACGACCATTGTGCGCGCCTGCGTGGCGCCAAGCACCGCGCCCTGCAGGAAAAGCCCCATCGCCAGCGTCGCGATCAGCGAGTTCATGCGCAGATAGGCGACGAAGTAGCCGTTGAGCAGGCCGACGAGGACGCCTGCGGCGATGGTGATGAGGACGGCCAGCGTCCAGTGGACGCCGAACTGCTGCATGGCGTAGGCGCCGACCATGCTGGAGAAGACGAGATTGCCGACCACCGACAGATCGATCTCGCCGATCAAAAGCGTGAAAGAGACCGCCAGCACCAGCACGCCCAGCGTGGTCGCCTGCACCAGCACATTCTGCAGATTGCCTTCCGAAAGGAAGAACGGGTTGAGGAAGCCGGCGAGGATGCTGAACACGACGATCAGGATCCAGACCACATTGTCGAGAAGGAATTTCTTGCTGGCCATTTCCTATACTGCCCCTGTCATCGCGCCGTTCTCGCTTCGGCGGTCGCATCGATGGTTATCTCGGCGCCCTGAGCGTTCGCGCGATCCGGCCCTTGGAGAAGATCACCACGCGGTCGACGAGGCGCTGCATCTCCTCCGGGTCCTGCGCCAGCAGCAGCACGCTGACGCCCTTCCTGGTCGCATCGTCAATCAGGCGGTGGATCTGTTCCTTGGCGGCGACGTCGACGCCGACGGTCGGCTCGTCGAGCAGGAGCAGCCTCGGCTTGCGTTCCAGCAGCCGGCCGAGCAGCACCTTCTGCTGGTTGCCGCCCGACAATTCGCCGATCTCCTGGCTGCCGCCGCCCATGACGATATCCATGGCGCCGCGCGCCTCGCGCATGCGGCGGTTCATGCCGGCGCCGCTCACCAGCCAGCCGAGCGACCGCGGCCAGTTGCCGAGGTTGAGGTTCTCCGTCACCGACATCGAGCCGACCAGGCCCTCGCCGATGCGGTCGTGGGTGAGATAGGCGACGCCCGATCCGAGGCTCTGCCCCGGCGAGCCGAGGCGCGCCTGGCGGCCATCGATGACAACAGCGCCGGCTTCAATGGGCAGCAGGCCGCCCATCGCCCGCATCAGCTCCTGCGGCCCTTCGCCAAGCAGGCCGACCAGGCCGACGATCTCGCCGCGGCCGATCGTGAGATCGACCGGCCCGCCGCCTGCAAAGACAAGCCCGCTGAGCTCGATTGCCGCGGGGTGGTCCTCGCGAATTCGGTGGAATTCGGTGACGTCGGCACCGGTGATGACGCGTGCCATGGCGTCGGCCGACAGCTCCGCCGCCTTGCCGCCGGCGGTGACCTTGCCATCGCGCAGCACCGTGTATTCCGAACAGAGCTGCCGCACTTCGTCATTGTGGTGCGAGATGTAGATGAAGGACGTGCCTCTTTCGGTGAGGCTCTCGACCCACTCCAGAAGGTGCAGCCGTTCTGCTGCCGCCAAGCCCGCCGTCGGCTCATCGAGTATGATCAGTGAGGCTTCGGCCGCCACCGCCTTGATGATGGCGAGCCTTCGCCGGTCGCTGGCGCCGAGATCGCCGGCGCGCCGCCTCGGGTCGACCGGCATGCCGTGGCTTTCGAGCAGGCTCCCCGCCAGGCGATGCAGCGCGGGCCAGGTGGTCAGGCCAAGGCGCCTCGGCAGATCGGGCAGCAAGAGGTTCTCGCCGATCGAGAGGTCCTCGAAGATCTCCGAATGCTGCGACAGAAGATGGAGCCCGCGCTTCTTGCGCGCCGTCAGCGGCAGGGCCGACACGTCCTCGCCGTTCAACAGGACGGTACCGCCGTCATGGCGCAAAAGGCCGGCGATGATGTTGGACAGCGTCGACTTGCCGGCGCCGTTCTTGCCGAGCAGGCCATGGATCGCGCCTTTCGTGACGGTCAGCGAGACGTCGTCCAACACCGCAAGCGGGCCGAAGCGCTTGAAGACGTTGTCGACGGTCAGAACAGCGTCGGCGCTGTCCGGCACAAGACTATCGGGCACGATCGTGCCGTCGGCGATGACCATTGGAATAACCGGTAATCTCGAAATGGGGTGGGAACGCGACGGCGCGTCCCCACCCTTCTGGTCGGCTGAAATATCAGCCGGCGTTCTGCTGCATCTTCCAAACCTGGGTGACGACATTCGCCCAATGGCGCGGATCGTCGGCGTTTTCCTTGGTGAGGAAGTAGGGCGGGATGGTGAGCAGCGGGCCGGACGGGCTGTCGGCGATCGTGCCCTTCTCCCAGAAATACTTCTTGTTCTCGTAAGGCCCGGTCGGAACCGGCTTGCCCTTCAGCGTGTATTCTTCCAGCAGGTCGACGACGATCTCGACATAGGCGATCGGGTCCTGCGCGATATCGGCGTCGATCTCGCCGGCCTTCACCCATTCCAGCGCGTTCGGCGAGGCGTCGATGCTGGTCAGGATGATGTGCTTCTCATGGCCGACCGGGAACAGTCGTTTCTGCGTTTCGAGCGCCTTGCGCGCATCGACGACGAAGATGTCGGTCGGCATGTGGATGGCGTCGAGGTCCGGCCGTTCGCGCAGCGTCGCCGAGACCACGGCGAGCGCCTGCTCATGCTGGTTGTTCTGCGGCCGCGAGATGATCTCGATGTCGGGGTACTTGCTCTTCAGCGTGTCCTCGAAACCATCCTTGCGGTCGCGCAACGCGACGGCCGTCAGCGAGCCGTAGTTGTTGAGCACGCTGCCCTTCGGCGAGCCGTGTTTCTTGGTGAGCAGCTCGGCGGTCTTTTCCGCCGCCATGACGCCCGACTGCTTGTTGTCGAAGGTAACCGAAGCGGCCACCTCGCCGCCGGTGAGTACGGTATCGACCATGCCGAGCGGCACGCCGAGCGACTTCGCCTTCTTGCTCAGCGGGATGAGCAGCTCCGAGTCCAGCGCGTCGGAAATGAGGTAGCGGGGTCGCTGCAGCAGAAGGCTGTTCCAGTCGTTGACCTGCGCGTTGGCATCGCCATTGGCGTCCTTGCCGACGAACTCCAGGCCGAGGCCTTCGACCTTGCGCTTCAGCGCCTCCTGCAGCACGACGAAGAAGAAGAAACCGAGATAGCCGGTCTCCCAGGCCACAATCTTGGAGGCCGCGCCCTGCGCCGCGGCGCGCTCGCCTCCCGCCAGCAACAGGCCGCCGGCGGCCGCTGCCGCGCCCTGCAAAAGCATGCGACGGTTCATCGTAAAGCTCTTGGTCTCGCAACCCATGTCTCGCTCCCTGAAATGGTTGGAATCCTTTGCCGGCGCGACTTTCCACCAAGTCGCTCGGCGGGGCACGCGACCCCGGACATCTGCCGGAACGTCTCCTCCCCCGGCGATCTGATGTCGATTTCAGGCTAGGCGGGTGCTGTGCGGCCAGCCACCACGTTCCAAGGCAGGTGTTAGTATTTTTTTGATTCCGCACGGGAAAACCGATACGGCAGCCGCGCCGGCAGCCGCCAAGGCAAGGGACTTGCCTGCCGGCTCACGGTCGGCGAGCCAAAAATGTATGTGTCGCGGAAGGCGTAGCCCGCGTCGCGCGCTGCGGCTATCTGTGTTCACCGGGCGCTGTTCGCCGAAATCGAAGGGATGGAGAGCATGGAACACTGGATCGGAACCTGGAGCGCCAGCCCGATGAACGTCTGGCCGGGAGATGCGGTGCTCTATGGCTTCCACCAGCAGACGGTGCGCCAGGTGTTGCGCGTCAGCACGGGTGGCGAGAGGTTGCGAATCAGGCTGTCCAACGAATATGGCGCCTCGCCGATCCGGATCGGCGCCGCCACCGTCGCCCTTACCTCTAAAGAAGGCGCGGTCGACGACGCGACCATCCGGCGAGTGACATTTGGCGGTGAGGCGCAGACCGATCTGGCGCCCGGTGCGCCGTTGCTCAGCGATGTCGTGGACCTCACGGTTCCCGATCTCGGGCAGATCGCGATCAGCCTCTATTTTCCCGACTTTGCGCCGATCGAGACCTATCATTACGAGGCGCAGCAGACCGCCTACATCTCCGAGTTCGGGGATTTCGCCGGCGCAGCCGAACTGCCGGTGCAGCAGATCTCGACCAGCCGTTATTTCCTCAGCGCCGTCCTGGTCGAGAGGGGGCCGGGCAGCGGCTCGCTGGTCTGCCTCGGCGATTCCATCACCGACGGCTTCGGCTCGACCGTCGACGGAAATGCGCGCTGGCCGGACCGGTTGGCGGAGCGGCTTGCGAAAAGCGGCCGGCTGCCGGGCGTCGGCGTCCTCAACCAGGGGATCGGCGGCAACCGCGTGCTTGCCAACCGCGCCCGCGGCGCCAACGCGCTCGCCCGCTTCGACCGCGACGTGCTGAGCTTTCCGAATGTGCGGTGGATATCGGTGCTGGAAGGCATCAACGACATCGGCTGGCCGGAAACCATGCTCGCCGGGGGCCAAGAGGCCGTCGCCGTCGAAAACCTGATCGCGGCCTACCGGCAGTTGATCGCGCGCGCCCGCCTCAACGGCATCAAGGTTTTGCTCGGCACGCTGCCGCCCTTCGGCGGCGCGTTCGAAGGCCAGCCGCTAAAGACCTTCTACTCTCCCTCCAAGGAGCGCGACCGGCAAGCGGTGAACGCCTGGATCAGGACATCGGGCGAAGCCGATGCCGTCGTCGATTTCGAGCCCGCGCTTGCCGATCCCGCCAACCCGTCCAGGCTGCTCACCGCCTTCGATTGCGGCGACGGCCTGCATCCGTCCGACGCTGGCTATGCCGAGATGGCCAAGGTGTTCGAGAAGGCTTTCGAGGGCCTGCTGGCAGGCTAGGAAGCCATCTCGCACAGGCTCAATGGCCGGAAACGGCCATTGCGGTCTTTCGGTTGCGACCGTCGTTTACCGGGGACACGTCGGTCATTCGGAGATGAATGGTCTTTTCAGCGGATCGCCAATATACTTGGACGCTCGTATGAGCCGCGTCTGAGGAATGCGATGCGAAGGTTCATCTTCACGGCAATATGTATCGCCGTCGCAACGGGCGCTACCGCCCATGATTGGTACGAAGACAAGATTGACCCGGTGACGAAATTCAAGTGTTGCGGTGGTTATGATTGCCGCGCCATACCTCAATCTTCAGTACGGGCCAGGGTTGACGGCGGTTACACCTATTTGCCGCATGATTTCACCATTCCGCGAGACCGTGTGCAGGAATCACCGGACGAGCAATACCATATCTGCGAGAACACGTACGTCATAACCAATCAGCCGTATTTGCGTTGCTTTTTCGCACCACGGGTCAAGATTTCTCTGCGTCTCTCACATTAGCCAATATTGCGGCGTTGCCGGTTCGGTTAAGTTTTTGAAATCAAATGATTATTAGTGATAAAGCTGGCGGAGAGAGCGGGATTCGAACCCGCGTTACGGTTTCCCGTAAACACACTTTCCAGGCGTGCGCCTTCAACCACTCGGCCACCTCTCCGTCCTTGCATTGCGCGCCGGCCGGTTTCGCCGCGCGGGTTGGGGAGATACACCTCCCTCGGGAAATCCTCAACGGACTATTTGGGGTGCCTTCAACCGGCGGACAACCCTTTCCCGGCACCTCTAGCCGTCTACGCAAAACAGGCGCGGGGCTCATCTAGTCGATCCTAGAGCGAATGCCAAGCCATAATGACGGCCATAGTGACGGTCCAAAGGCCTTTGCCGTGGATGGCTCGAGCAAGTGTTTCCACAAGGGGTACCGGCGTTCGAATGATGTGCACAGGCCGGATCGCGCCGTTTGCTGCGCTTGACTCCGGCCCCGGCGGCCTGTCGACTGCCTGAAATGTTTGTTTTCTGCGCAATTCCGGACGGAAAACCGCTACGCGCCTTTCCCGGAATGGCCTGGGCTTTGCGAGGGGCATAGTCCTGACATGGCATCGACCAACCCGGAACCCGCGCGCCGCCCGGACAGCGGGCTCTCCTTCATTCCGGTGGCATGGCTGATCATCGTCATGGGGCTTTCGGCCTATGGCCTGATCTCGAGCTGGCGGCTGATCGGCGACTTCAACCTGCCGGAAAGCGTGCTCTTCCTGATCTATGGCGGTCTCGCCGGCGGCCTCGTCACGATCCTGTGGGGGCTTTACCTGCTCGGTCTTGCCTTCAACCGATCGGCGCGCTTCCCGCGTCACTACATCATCTGGCAGGTCGCCATCATACTGTGGCTCGTCGTGCGCCAGGCCCACACGCTTCTGGTGCCCGACTTCGTCTTCTCGGCCGAAGCGCTGGGCTTCACCGCGGCCGAGATCGCCGTCGGCCTGCTCTGCATCTACCTCCTGCGGCACGGCGCCGAGACCGTCTATGCCAATCGCGAGACCGAACGCCCGTCGCTTTTGGTCTCGCTCGTTGCCGCGCTGCTCGGTATCGTCCTTGGCGGCGCCATCGGTGCCTGCGCCGGATTTTTCGCCGGGTCGCTGATCGCCGACGCCACCCATATGAGCTGGTTCGAGGGCGCCTGCGGGTTCCTCGCTGCCTTCATCGGCCTCGCAGGCCTGATCGTCGGGGCGATCGCCGGCGGAATCTCCGCCATCTGGCGGGTCAACCGGCGGAAACCGGCAAGAACGAGCTAGCCTCAAAATCACGTGTCGCGATTGCGTGGCGATTGCGCACGCACTATGTCGGTTGCGGGGCAGACGGGAGCTTTTCTCGGGGAGTGCGTTGGATGTTGCGTTTCATCTTTCGGCTGGCGGCTATGGTTGCATTATCGATTTCCGTCATCATGGCGGTGGTCGACACCACGCGCTCGGTGGCTGCGTCGGCGCTCGTCATGACGCCGCTCAACGCAAGCTGGCTGGCGGTATCGCCCGACACCCGCGCGGCCTTCGAGACCTATGTTCGCGCCAAGGCCAATCCGCTGGTCTGGGACGGCGCCGTCGCCTGGGTGCTCGGCCAGCCAGGGTTCGCGGTGTTCGCGGTATTGGCGTTCCTGCTCTACGCCATCGGCTACCGGCGGCGGCGCCACGAATTCGCCCCGACCAACTGACGCGGGCGTTTCGCACCGCCCGAAACGGCCGGCCCAGACGCTTTTTCCAACAGGTCAAAATTCCACGTGAATTTTGTTTCGGGCCGTGCCAGATTGGCGGCGAGCGGGGAGGGGAATACACTTCCTGCCAGACGTCGCATGGCTGCCGGAGAACCGGGCAGGCGTGCGGTGCAACGGAAAAATAACCGACAGGGTGTGGATCACATGAAACGTATCGTTCTCGGCCTTCTGGCCGCAACCGCGATGGTTCTTCCGGCTTTCGCCGCGGATGTCCAGCCGGCCCTCCTTTACGATCTCGGCGGCAAGTTCGACAAATCCTTCAACGAGGCCGCCTTTCACGGCGCCGAGAAATTCAAGCAGGAAACCGGCGTCGCGTACGTCGAGTTCGAAGTCTCCAACGCCTCGCAGCGCGAGCAGGCGCTGCGCCGCTTCGCCGAGGACGGCCGCAACCCGATCGTGATGGCCGGCTTTGCCTGGGAGGATGCGCTGAAGAAGGTCGCGGCCGAATATACCGACCTCAACTTCGCCATCATCGACGATGCCGTCGACCTGCCCAATGTCCGCTCGCTGGTGTTCAAGGAGAACGAAGGCTCCTACCTCGTCGGCATCCTGGCGGCGATGGCGTCGAAGTCGAAGAAGGTCGGCTTCGTCGGCGGCATGGACATCCCGCTGATCCGCAAGTTCGAATGCGGCTATGTCGGCGGCGCCAAGTCGGCCGGGGCCACCGACGTCATCCAGAACATGACCGGCGACACGCCGGCCGCCTGGAACGACCCGGCCAAGGGCGGCGAGATCGCCAAGACGCAGATCGATCAGGGCGCGGACGTCGTCTATGCCGCCGCCGGCGGTACCGGCGTCGGCGTGCTGCAGGCCGCGGCGGATGCCGGCAAGCTCGGCATCGGCGTCGATTCCAACCAGAACGGCCTGCAGCCCGGCAAGGTGCTGACCTCGATGTTGAAGCGCGTGGACGTCGCCGTCTACACGGCCTTCATGGACGGCAAGAACGGCACCTTCAAGGGCGGCGTGCAAAATCTCGGCCTCAAGGAAGGCGGCGTCGACTACGCCATGGACGACAACAACAAGGCGCTGGTGACGGATGAGATGAAGGCCGCCGTCGAAAAGGCCAAGGCCGACATCATAGCCGGCAAGGTCCAGGTGCACGATTATACCGCGGACAACGCCTGCCCATATTGATCGGCAACTGAACCAGGATTAATCGACCGCCGGGCCTTCGCCCGGCGGTTTCTTTTTGGATAAGCATCCATGCAGCCGACTATCGAAGCCATGACGGAGCGCGATGTCCGGGCGATCGGCAGGCTGCGCCTGGTCGCGTTCTTCGAGGGCACCTGCCGGACGCTCGAAGAGGATATGAACGCGCTTCGCGGACTGATCGCGGGCGACGGCTTCGAGGCGGCCTTCGTCGCTCACCTCGATGGTTCGCCGATCGGCAGCTGCCTGTTCGTCCGCGACGAGATCGACCCGGCGCATGATCTGACGCCCTGGCTTGCCGGGCTGGTCGTGGACGAGGCGTATCGAGGACGGGGCATCGGCACGGCGCTGGTCAGAACAGTCGAAGCCCATGCCGTATCGGCCGGCGTGAGCAAGCTCCATCTCTACACCTGGCAGGCGCGTCCCTTCTACGAAGCGCTCGGCTGGACGGCGATCGAGACCTTTGAGCAGGACGGCGAGCCGATGCTCCTGATGGTGCGAGAGTTATAGTGTGCCGGCGAGATAGCCCAGCGCGAACGCCGCCAGCAGCGCCATCGCAATGACGAGTCCGAGCCGGCCGCCAAGCGAATGCAGGCCGACGCCATAGGGCTTGCGCTCAAGCCGATGGATCACGATAGGCTGCGACTTGGCCTCAACATTGCCCAGGCCGGCAAGCCGCATCTGCGGCAGCTCGCCAAGCCGGCGCTGGACAAGCCGCCAGCGTTCGTCCGAAGCCGTGTTCGACGCTCCCGCCGGATCCAGGGCACGCATGCGTTCGGCAAGCCTCAGCACCGCGTCGCGAAAGGCGGGATCGATCTCGAGGTCGTGCTCGGCACGCGCCCGCTCCCTTTCATCCATCAGGCCGAAGACATAGTCGCCGGCCCTTGCGATGCGGTCTCCTTCACCGGCCATGCGCGTCCTCCCCGATGCTCGCTCTTGTTCACTCACCAGTGCGGCGGCTTGGTCACCGGCACATCGGAAGCGGCCTGCTCCTCCAAGGCCAGGAACCGGTCGGTAAGGGCGGCAAGCTTGCGTTCCATGCGCTCGATCAGCTTCCACTGCTCGGCGATCTGGCCGGACAGTTCCTCAATGGTCTTTTCCTGCTCGGCTGCACGGATTTCCAGCGTCGTCAGCCGATCGTCAGACATGGTCATTCAAAATCCTGTCTCTGTGAATGTGAAGCTCTCGGCCACCTTCGAAATTGACAAGCGCGCGGGGATTTGTCGAGAGTGAATGGCGTTCCGGCCAATTGGCACGGGCGGGGCATCATGCTAGGCATTTTGACCAAGCGATAAAAAAATAACGAGTGGGACAGGCTGCATGGCGCAAGCCGCAATCGAGCTCATAGGCATCAACAAGAGTTTTGGCGCGGTGCGCGCCAACCGCGACATCAACCTGGAAGTCGCGCGCGGCACCATCCACGGCATCGTCGGCGAGAACGGCGCCGGCAAGTCGACGCTGATGTCGATCCTCTACGGCTTCTACCAGGCCGACAGCGGCGAGATCCACGTCGGCGGCAAGCCGGTGTCGATCAACACCTCCAACGACGCCATCGCGCTCGGCATCGGCATGGTGCACCAGCATTTCATGCTGGTCGACAATTTCACCGTGCTGGAAAACGTCATCCTCGGCGCCGAAAGCGATGCGCTCTTGAAGAAAAGCATCGCCAAGGCACGTTCGGAGCTCGAGCGGCTGGAGCGCGAATACGGCCTCGAAGTCGATCCCGACGCCATCATCGAGGAATTGCCTGTCGGCCTGCAGCAGCGCGTCGAGATCCTCAAGGCGCTCTATCGCGGCGCCGAGATCCTTATCCTCGACGAGCCGACCGGGGTTCTGACCCCGGCCGAGGCCGACCACCTCTTCCGCATCCTCAAGCAATTGAAGGAGCAGGGAAAAACGGTGGTGCTGATCACCCACAAGCTGCGCGAGATCATGGCCATCACCGACACCGTGTCGGTGATGCGCCAGGGAACCATGGTGGCGACCAGGGTGACGAAGGAGACCACAGTCGGCGAACTGGCCGAACTTATGGTGGGGCGGCGCGTGCTCTTGAGGGTCGAGAAGGGCGAGGCCAAGGCCGGCGCCATCAAGCTCTCGGTCAAGAACCTGACTGTGAAGGACCAGCGCGGCGTCACCATGGTCGACGACGTCTCCTTCGACGTGCGCGGCGGCGAGATCGTCGGCATCGCCGGCGTGGCCGGCAACGGCCAGTCGGAGCTGCTCGAGGCGATTTCCGGCATCCGGCATGCCGTCTCGGGCGAAGTCATGCTCGACGGCAAGCCGATCGACCTGACCGGCAAGGCCGACCCCGGTGAGTTGCGCGACCGCGGTCTCGCCCATGTGCCGGAAGACCGCCACCATGTCGGGCTGGTGCTGGCCTTCGAGGAGAACGAGAATTCGATCCTCGGCTATCACGACGACGAGCGCTACCTGAAGGGACCGTTCCTCAACGTCGACGCCATCATGGCCGACGCGCAGGACAAGATCGAGAAATACGACATCCGTCCAGGCAATCCGCAGCTGAGGACGGCCAATTTCTCCGGCGGCAACCAGCAGAAGATCGTGCTGGCCAGGGAGATGGAGCAGGATCCGGGCGTGCTGATCGTCGGCCAGCCGACGCGCGGCGTCGATGTCGGCGCCATCGAATTCATCCACAAGCGGCTGATCGCCATGCGCGACCAGGGCAAGGCGGTGCTGCTGGTGTCGGTGGAGCTTGACGAGATCCGCTCGCTCTCCGACCGCATCCTGGTGATGTTTGCCGGCCGGATCGTCGGCGAGCGCGGCCCGGAGGCGACCGAAGGCGAGCTTGGCCTCCTGATGGCCGGTGTCGAGCACCAGGAGGCCGCGCAATGAGCACGCCTTACGCCAAGCTGCCGGCCTGGGCCGATTATGGCCTCATCCCGCTCATCAATCTCTCGGTGGCCTTCATCGTCGCCGGCTTCGTCGTCATGCTGGTCGGCGAAAATCCGTTCCGCGCCGCCGTCATCCTGGTCGAAGGCGCTTTCGGCAAGGGCACGGGCATCGCCTTCACCTTGTTCTACGCCACCACCTTCATCTTCACCGGGCTGTCGGTGGCGGTGGCGGCGCATTGCAGCCTGTTCAACATCGGCACCGAGGGCCAGGCCTATATCGGCGGCCTCGGCATCGCGCTCGTCTGCCTGAGCTTCGACAGCGTGCTGCCCTGGTGGGTGATCTTTCCAATGGCGATCGTCGCCGCAGCGGTGTTCGGCGCTCTCTGGGGTTTCATCCCCGCCTATCTGCAGGCCAAGCGCGGCTCGCACATCGTCATCACCACCATCATGTTCAACTTCATCGCCGCCTCGGTGATGGTCTATCTGCTGGTCGGTGCGCTGAAGCCGGCTGGATCGCAGGCGCCGCAGACGCGCAATTTCCTCGCCGGCGCGGAATTGCCGAAGCTCAACTGGATCATCGAATTGTTCGGCGCCAAGATCCGCTCGGCACCGCTCAACATCTGTTTCCTGCTGGCGCTGGTGATGGCCTTTCTCGTCTGGTTGCTGATCTGGCGCACCAAGCTCGGCTACGAGATGCGCACTTATGGCCACAGCCCGAAAGCGGCGCGCTATGCCGGCATTTCGGAAACCCGCATCATCATCACCGCGATGATGCTCTCGGGCGCGCTGGCCGGCATGATGGCGCTCAACCCGGTGATGGGCGACCAGCACAATGTGGCGATCGATTTCGTCTCGGGCGCCGGCTATGTCGGCATCGCGGTCGCGCTGATGGGCAGGCTGCATCCGGTAGGCATCGTACTAGCGGCCATCCTGTTCGGCATGCTCTACCAGGGCGGCGCCGAGCTCGCCTTCGAGATGCCGGCAATCAGCCGCGACATGATCGTCATCATTCAAGGGTTGGTCATCCTCTTCGCCGGCGCGCTGGAGCATATGTTCAGGCCCTATATCCAGGCGCTGTTCGCCTCATTCAGCCCGAAAGCGGTCGGCCTGGAAGCGGTCAAGGGGAAGGGGGCCTGAGATGGACAGTTTCAACGCAATCGTCCAGGTTCTGGACTCCACCATCCGCCTCTCGGTGCCGCTGCTGCTTGCCTGTCTCGCCGGTCTCTATTCAGAGCGGGCCGGCATCTTCGACATCGGTCTCGAAGGCAAGATGCTGGTCGGCGCCTTCGCCGGCGCGGCCGCCGCTTCCGTCTTTCACTCGGCACTTATAGGCCTCGGCATGGCCGTCCTGATCTCGGTCGCCTTCGCCATGGCGCACGGCTTCGCCTCGATTACGCATCGCGGCAACCAGATCGTCTCCGGTGTCGCCATCAACTTCGTCGCCGCCGGCTCGACTATCATTCTCGGCCAGGCCTGGTTCAGCCAAGGCGGCCGCACGCCAGCGCTGCAGCCGGGCGAGCGCTTCGAGGCGATCGTCTGGCCCGGCGCCGAAGCCGTCCGCAGCGTGCCGATCCTCGGGCCGATCTACGCCGAGCTGATCTCCGGTCATTCGATCCTGGTCTACTTCGCCTTCGCGATGGTGCCGTTCACCTGGTGGGTGCTGTTCCGCACCCGCTTCGGCTTGCGCATGCGCGCGGTCGGCGAAAATCCGGCCGCCGTCGACACCGCCGGCATCTCGGTCGCCTGGCTGCGCTACCGGGCGCTGATCTGCACCGGCGTGCTTACCGGCGTCGCCGGCGCCTATCTGTCGATGGTGCAGAACGGCGGCTTCGTGAAGGACATGACCGCGGGCAAGGGCTATATCGCGCTTGCCGCGCTGATCTTCGCCAAATGGAAGCCGGTCAACGCCATGTTCGCCTGCCTTTTGTTCGGCTTCCTCGACGCGGCGGCAATCCGGCTGCAAGGATCGCCGCTGCCCTTCATCGGCAAGGTGCCGGTGCAGTTCATGCAGGCCCTGCCCTATATCCTCACCGTCGTCCTGCTCGCCGGCTTCATCGGCAAGGCAATCCCGCCGCGCGCCGGCGGCGTGCCTTACGTCAAGGAACGCTGACGTCGGGACGACCGAAACGGCTCGGCCTCGACGGCAACCGGCTTTTGAACAAGACCGTGGGAGAAGAGAACTGAATGTCGCATGATCTGTTCGAAGCGGCGAAGACGGCGATGGCCAAGGCCTATGCGCCTTATTCCAAGTTTCCCGTCGGTGCCGCGTTGCGCACCGAGGACGGGCGCATCTTCAGCGGCGCCAACATCGAGGTGGCGTCCTATCCCGAAGGCTGGTGCGCCGAGACCACCGCGCTCGGCCACTACATCATGGGCGGCGGCGGCAAGATCACCGAGATCGCCGTGATTGCCGAGCGCATGGCCAAATGCTCGCCCTGCGGCGGCTGCCGGCAGCGGCTGGCGGAGTTCTGCCGGCCGGAGACCAAGCTCTATCTCTGCGACAATGGCGGCGTGGTCGAGACGGTCACCATGGGCGACATGCTGCCTTACGGCTTCAGGGGCGACATACTGAAATGAAGAGCGGGCTGAAATGAAGGAAGCACTGGATCGCCTGGTCGAGAAACTGGACGGGCTGGCCCCGACCGCGGCGCTTGTGCTGGGCTCCGGCCTTGGCGTGCTTGTCGACCAGGTCGAGGACGCAAGGCGCATCTCCTATACGGAGCTGCCGAGCTTCCCGCGCAGCGGTGTTTCCGGCCACGCCGGCGAGGTGGTTGCCGGGCATTTCGCCGGCACGCAGGTGCTGATGCTTTCGGGCCGCGCGCATTACTACGAGCACGGCAACGCCGCCGCGATGCGCCCGGCGCTGGAGGTGCTTGCCGGCATCGGCATCTCGCATCTCATCCTCACCAACGCCGCCGGCTCGGTCGATCCCGAGATGGGACCGGGCTCGGTGATGATGATCACCGACCACATCAATTTCTCCGGCTCCAACCCGCTGATCGGCGAGCCGAGCGACCGCCGCTTCGTCGGCCTCACCGAGGCCTATGACGCCAGCTTGCGCAGGGCGATCGAGAAGGCGGCGAAAGCAACCGGCACCGCGCTCCACCAGGGCGTCTACATGTGGTTCTCGGGACCGTGCTTCGAGACGCCGGCCGAAATCCGCATGGCGCGCGTCATGGGCGCCAATGCGGTCGGCATGTCGACCGTGCCGGAAGTGATCCTTGCCCGCTTCCTCGGCCTCAAGGTCGCGGCCTGCTCGGTCATCACCAACCTGGCGGCGGGCATGACCGGGGCGGAACTCTCGCACCAGGAAACCAAGGACATGGCGCCGGTCGGCGGCGCGCGGCTGGCGACGATCCTGCGGCGCGTCTTCGAGGAAGGCTTGCCGGAAAGCTGATGCTCCCCCAGGAAATCATCCGCCGCAAGCGCGACGGCCACAAGCTCTCGGCGCCCGAGATCGCGGCCTTCATTGAAGGGATAACGGCCGGCACGCTCTCGGAGGGACAGATCGGCGCCTTTGCCATGGCGGTGTTCCTCAAAGGCATGAACCGCGAGGAAGCGGTGGCGCTGACGCTCGCCATGCGCGATTCCGGCGATGTGCTCGACTGGTCCGATCTGCCGGGCCCGGTCACCGACAAGCATTCGACGGGTGGTGTCGGCGACAATGTCTCGCTGATGCTGGCGCCGATCGTCGCCGCCTGCGGCGCCTATGTGCCGATGATCTCCGGCCGCGGCCTCGGCCATACCGGCGGCACGCTCGACAAGATGGACGCCATTCCAGGCTACACCAGCCAGCCGGACGTGGCGCGCTTCCGCAAGACCGTGCTCGAGACCGGCTGCGCCATCATCGGCCAGACCGCCGATCTGGCGCCGGCCGATCGCCGGCTCTACGCGATCCGCGACGTGACCGGCACAGTGGAATCGGTGCCGCTGATCACGGCATCGATCCTGTCGAAGAAGCTTGCAGCGGGGCTGGGCTCGCTGGTGCTCGACGTCAAGGTCGGCAATGGCGCCTTCATGGAGAAGTCGCGCGATGCGGTCGCCCTGGCGAACAGCCTGGTCGAGGTCGCCAATGGCGCGGGCCTGAAGGCCTCGGCGCTGGTGACCGGCATGAACGAGCCGCTGGCGTCCGCCACCGGCAACGCGGTGGAAGTGCGCAACGCCGTCGACTTCCTCACCGGCCGGTTCCGCGACCGCCGGCTGGAGGACGTGACGCTGGCGCTCGCCGCCGAAATGCTGCAATCGTCAGGGATCGTCTCGTCCAATCAGGACGGAATCAGGCGCGCCGCCGAGACGCTGGCCGGCGGCCGCGCGGCGGCGATCTTCGCGCGCATGGTGACGGCGCTCGGCGGGCCCGCCGATTTCGTCGAGAACCCGGAAAAATATCTCCCCAAGGCGGCTGTGGAATTGGCGGTGAGGGCGACCGAGAACGGCTTCGTCACCGGCATCGCGACGCGCGACATCGGGCTCGCCGTCGTCGCGCTAGGCGGCGGGCGCACTCGTCCGGATGACAGAATAGATCATTCCGTCGGTCTCACCAGGCTGTTGCCAATCGGCGCGGAGGTGCGGGCGGGCGAGGCGCTGGCGCTGGTCCACGCGCGGACCGAGGCGGACGCCGAGGCTGCCGCCGCAGCGGTGCGCTCCGCCTATACGATCGGCGCCTCGAAGCCATCCGCCGAGAAGACGGTGCTCAGGCGGATACTGCCCCTTTAAGGTACGCAATCCGGGAAAGCGGGCCGCGGTTTTCCATCCTGAATTACGTGAAAACAGATACTACTGCACGAGCAGCAGCGCGCCGTTCTGAACCTGATATTTCTGCAGGCGCTGCAGGAAGCTCATGCCGATCAGGTTGGTCTGCAGCGCCCGATCGTCGAGAACGACGGCCTGGACATTGTCGACGGAGATCTTGCCGATCTGCAGGTGGTCGACGGTCACCACCGCGGCCTTGATGGCGCCGTTCGCCGTGTTCACCTGTTGATTGAAATCCGAGGCATTGAGCGAGATGCCGATCCGGCGCGCGGTCGAGGTGTTGATGGCGACCAGTGTCGCGCCGGTGTCGATCATGCCGTCGATCTGGCGGCCGTTGAGCTTGAAGGCGGAGGTGAAATGACCGCGCTCATCGGCGTTGACCACCACCTGGCGGCCGAGCGGCATCGGCGCCGCCGGCCTGGCTGGGACGGAGGCGAGATTGACGTCGGGTTGTGCCTCCGGCGCCGCCGGCTTGGAGGCGCCCGCCGATCTCAGCAGGGTTTCGACCATCTGCGGGTTCGACTGATAGACGATCGGGATCGATGCCGAGCTTCCGACAAAGACGCCAAGGAGGAGAAGCTTGCGCAGCATGGACAGCCCCTTCGTAGGGCTCAATCCTTACGCCGACATGGTGTTTTCAGCTTTAACGCGCGCCGGGACCGAGGTGTTTCGTAAACGAGCGGTTAAGAAAAAGCGCTCACTTGGTCCCGTACATGCGGTCGCCGGCGTCGCCGAGGCCAGGCATGATGTAACCCTTCTCATTCAACTGACGGTCGATCGAAGCGGTGAAGATCGGCACATCCGGGTGCGCCTTGGTGAAGCGATCGATGCCTTCGGGCGCCGCGAGCAGGCAGAGGAAGCGGATGTTGGTGGCGCCGCGCCCCTTCAGCTTGTCGATTGCCGCAATCGCGGAATTGGCTGTCGCCAGCATCGGGTCGACGACGATCACTAGACGGTCGGCAAGGTCGCTTGGCGCCTTGAAGAAATATTCGATCGCCTCCAGCGTCTCGTGGTCGCGGTAGAGGCCGATATGGGCGACGCGCGCCGCCGGCACCAGGTCGAGCAGGCCTTCGAGCAGGCCGTTGCCGGCGCGCAGCACGGAGGCGAAAACCAGCTTCTTGCCCTCCAGCGTCGGCGCCTCCATCTCCTCGATCGGGGTCTCGATGGTGGTGGTGGTCAGTTCGAGGTTGCGGGTGACCTCGTAGCCAAGAAGCAGCGAGATCTCCCGCAGCAGCCGCCGGAAGCCGGCCGTCGAGGTCTCCTTCTTGCGCATGATGGTCAGCTTGTGCTGGACAAGGGGGTGGTCGACGACGGTGACGCCCTGCATGGTCTGCTCCCGTGAATGGTGAATAGTGAATAGTGAATAGTGAGCAGGTTTGCGAGTCCGGACAGGTCGATGATCGCAGTTGACAGGCCGAAACGCCGGCGAACCATCCATTCACCATTCACCATTCACCGGCCTTTGACGTCGAGCCGGCTCAACAGCATTGCTTTGGTCTTCCGGTCGACGAAGGCCGCATCGATGGCCGTTCTGGTGACGGCGGTAAGCGCCTTGTCGTCCATCGCGAAGTGCTCGGCGGCGATGTCGTATTCGCGCTTCAGCGAGGTCCAGAAATAGGGTGGGTCGTCGGAATTGAGCGTCACCTTGCAGCCGGCCGCGCGCAACGCCGGGAAGGGATGGTCGGCGAAACTGTCGAACACCTTGAGCGCGATGTTGGAGCCGGGGCAGCATTCCAGCACCACGCCCTCGGCGGCGATGCGACGAACGAGGTCGGGGTTTTCGATGGCGCGCACGCCATGGCCGATGCGGGCGGGGCGGATGTGATCGAGCGCCGCAGCCACACTTTCCCAGCCCATCAACTCGCCGGCATGGATGGTGATGCCGAGTCCGGCCTCGCGCGCGATCTCGAAGGCGCGCACATAATCCTCGAAATCGCCGATGCGCTCGTCGCCGGCAACGCCGAAGCCGGTGACCAGCGGGTGGCCGCAGCGGGCCGCGAAGCGCGCAGCCTGCTCGATCGCCTCGACGCCGATATGGCGCACGCCGGTGACGATCATGCGTCCTTCGATGCCGGTCCTGGCCTTGGCGCGAGCCATGCCTTCGCCCAGCGCATCCGTGTAGGCCTTGGGCGACAGGCCGGCCTTCTTGGCATGATCCGGCGAGGTGAAGACCTCGGAATAGATGGCGCCGTCGCGGGCGAGGCTGGTCAGGTAATGATCGGTCAGACGGGCGTAGTCCTCCTCGGTGCGAAACAGGTCGGAGGCGAAGTCGTAGGCCGCGAGGAAAGAGCTGAAATCGTGCCAGACGAAGGAGCCGTTCTGGATATAGGGCGAAGGATCCTTGCCGTATTTGCGGGCCTGGCTGACAACAAGGTCGGGTGCCGCTGCCCCTTCGATGTGGCAGTGCAATTCGGCTTTCAAAATCATGCGGCCATCCCGTCCAGTATTTTGTTCTCGCCCGGTTTCCGGGCGGAAAATCATGCAAGACCCTGCCCGAACCCATGTCGAAGGCGCGGCCGAAAACCGCGCCTTCGACAATAGCGTCGGCCCCATCGATCGGCTATGGTCCCGCCGGTTTTATGGCGGATCAAAATAATGTCAGTTGAGAGAACCACGGCCGCGGGCGGCATGGAAACCTCCTATGGGTTCAGGAGGGTAGGCGCAGGCGACAAGCAATCCCTCGTCAACGACGTCTTCCATAAGGTGGCCGATCGCTACGACCTCATGAACGACCTGATGTCGGGCGGGTTGCACCGGCTGTGGAAGGACGCGATGGTCGCGTGGCTCAATCCACCGAAGCGGCCGGGCTGGAAGGTGCTCGACGTAGCCGGTGGCACGGGCGACATCGCCTTCCGCATCATCGAGGCAAGCCAGCGCCAGGCGCATGCGACAGTCCTCGACATCAATGGGTCGATGCTCGAAGTCGGCCGCGACAGGGCCGAGAAGAAAAGCCTCTCGCAAAACACGGATTTCGTCGAGGCCAATGCCGAAGCGCTGCCGTTCGAGGACGGCACGTTCGACGCCTATACGATCGCCTTCGGCATCCGCAACGTGCCACGCATCGATGTGGCGCTGAGCGAAGCTTTTCGCGTGCTGAAGCGCGGCGGGCGGTTCCTTTGCCTGGAGTTTTCCGAGGTCGACATGCCGCTGCTCGACAAGGTCTACGAAGCCTGGTCGTTCAACGCCATCCCCAAAATCGGCAAGGCGGTGACCGGCGACGGCGAGCCCTATTCCTACCTGGTGGAATCGATCCGCAAATTCCCCAACCAGGTGAATTTTGCTTCCATGATCGCTCGGGCGGGCTTCGATCGCGCCACCTTCCGCAACTATTCGGGCGGCATCGCCGCCATTCATTCGGGCTGGAAGCTTTGAGGCCGGAAGCATTGAGGCAGGCCAGGCGATGAGCAGCGTCCGATGACCAGCATTGGCGCCGCTTTCCGGCTCGCCAGGGCCGGCTGGGTGTTGGTCCGCGAGGGCGTCGTCGCGGCGCTGCCCGGCGAAGAGCTTTCCGGCATGCCGAAGCTCGGCTGGCGGCTTGCCAAGCTGCTGACCCGCCGCCGCGCCAGGAGCCATCGGCGCGGCGACCGGCTGGCGCAGGCGGTGGTGCGGCTGGGGCCATCCTACGTCAAGCTCGGCCAGTTCCTCGCCACGCGGCCCGACGTCGTCGGCAACGACATGGCGGTCGACCTTGCGCTGCTGCAGGACAAGATGCACACCTTCCCGAAAACGGAAGCGATCGCGGCAATCGAGGCATCGCTCGGGCGCAGCATCGGCGATCTCTACGCAAGCTTCGGCGAGCCGGTCGCGGCCGCTTCGATCGCCCAGGTGCACGGCGCCGAAGTCGTTCGTGAAGGGAAGGCTTCACGGGTGGCGGTGAAGGTCATCCGACCCGGCGTGCGCCATCGCTTCTTCCAGGATCTCGAGAGCTATTTCCTCGCGGCCCGCCTGCAGGAGAAGTACATTCCCTCGTCGCGCCGCCTGCGGCCGATCGAGGTGACCCAAACGCTGGCGCAGACCACCAAGGTGGAAATGGACATGCGGCTCGAGGCTGCCGCGTTTTCCGAGCTCGCTGAAAACACGAAAGACGATCCCGGGTTTCGCGTGCCGGCGGTCGACTGGGAACGAACCGGCCGCGACGTGATCACCATGGAGTGGATCGACGGCACCAAGATGAACGATCTTGTCGGTCTTGCCTCGGCCGGCCACGATCTCAAGGCGATTGCCGCGAACCTCGTCCAGGCGTTCCTGCGCCACACGCTGCGCGACGGCTTCTTCCATGCCGACATGCATCCGGGGAACCTGTTCGTCGAGCCGGACGGCACCATCGTCGCCGTCGATCTCGGCATTGCCGGGCGGCTCGGCAGGAAGGAGCGTCGCTTCCTGGCCGAGATCCTCTACGGCTTCATCGTGCGCGACTATCATCGCGTCGCCGAGGTGCATTTCGAGGCCGGCTACGTGCCGCGCCAGCACAATGTCTCGGCCTTCGCGCAGGCGATCCGCGCCATAGGCGAGCCCATCCACGGCCAGTCGGCCGAGACCATCTCGATGGCCAAGCTGCTGACGCTGCTGTTTGAGGTCACCGAGCTTTTCGACATGGCGACGCGGCCGGAACTGATCCTGCTGCAGAAAACCATGGTCGTGGTCGAAGGCGTCGCCCGCACGCTCGATCCGGCTTTCAACATGTGGAAGACCTCCGAGCCTGTGGTGAGCGACTGGATCGCCAGCAATCTCGGTCCGCGCGGCATGCTGACCGATGCGCGCGACGCAGGCAAAGCGCTGGTGGCGCTGGCGAGGCAGGCGCCGGACATCGCGACCCGCACCGAGCGGCTATCGCGCGAAATCGACCTGATGGCAGAACATGGGCTGCGCTTCGATGAGGCGACCGCGCACGCCATCGGCAAGGCCGAAGCGCGCCACACCCGCTCCGGCCGCGTCGCGCTTTGGGTGATCGCGCTGACGCTGCTCTACATTGCCTGGAAGCTGCTCTGATTGCTTGCAATGCTAGCATCAAAATTGCTAGCATTGCATGCACCACCGTGCTATTGACGGCGAGGAGCGGAATCATGGGCACCATTACTGTCCGCAATCTGGCTGACGACGTGAAGCAGAGATTGCGCGAACGTGCCGCGGCGCGCGGCGTGTCGATGGAAGAAGAGGCGCGCGACGCCCTCGCCAAAAGCGTTCTGTCCGCGGGAGCGGACACCGCGCCCGAGGGCGAGACCCTTTATGCGGCGATCCGCGGCTTAGTCGAGCCGCATGGCGGTTTTGATGTTGAGCTGCCACGACGAAGCCAATCTCCGGGCAGCCAACCCGCGGAAACGCACAACACCCTCTCCGGCAAACGCATCCTGCTCATCATCGGCGGCGGCATCGCTGCCTACAAGGCGCTCGACCTGATCCGGCGCCTGCGCGAACGGGGCGTCGCGGTCAGGGTCGTCATGACATCAGCCGCGCAGGAGTTCGTCACCACGCTTTCGGTCGGCGCGCTTTCGGCCGACCATGTCTTCACCGAGCTGTTCGACCGCAATGACGAGCACGATGTCGGCCATATAAGGCTGTCGCGCGAGGCCGACCTGCTGGTCGTGGCGCCGGCGACGGCCGACCTGATGGCGAAGCTTGCCAACGGCCATGCCAACGACCTCGCCTCGACGGTGCTTTTGGCCACCGACAAGAAGGTGCTGATGGCGCCGGCGATGAACCCGAAAATGTGGTCGCATCCGGCGACGCGCCGCAACCGGGCGACCCTGCAGAAGGATGGCATCGCCTTTGTCGGCCCTGCCAGGGGCGAGATGGCTGAGAGCAACGAGGCGGGCGAGGGCCGCATGGCCGAGCCGCTGGAAATCGTGGCCGCGATCGAGGCCATGCTCGACCAAAAGCCGAAGCCGCTCGCAGGCCGCAGGATCATCGTCACCTCGGGGCCGACGCATGAGCCGATAGATCCGGTGCGCTACATCGCCAACCGCTCCTCCGGCAAGCAGGGCCACGCGATCGCGGCCGCACTTGCGAAGCTCGGCGCCGACGTCCGGCTGGTTTCCGGTCCGGTCAACATCGCCGACCCCGCCGGCGTCAAGACTACCCATGTCGAGACCGCGACTCAGATGAAGGAAGCGGTCGAGGGCCTTTTGCCGGCGGACGCGGCGGTGTTCGTCGCCGCCGTCGCCGACTGGCGCACGGCGAACGCTGCCGGCGAGAAGATCAAGAAGGTGGCGGGCGAGGGGCCGCCTTCGCTCAAGATGGTCGAGAATCCCGATATCCTGGCCGGCGTCGGACACCACAGCCGGCGGCCGGGCCTCGTCGTCGGCTTTGCCGCCGAAACGCAGGATCTCGTCGGCAACGCCGAAGCCAAGCTCAGGAAGAAAGGCGCCGATCTCATCGTCGCCAACGACGTCTCGCATGAGAGCGGCATCGGCCCGTCGGGGGTGATGGGCGGCGACCGCAACAAGGTGCGCATCGTCTCCAGGACCGGCGTCGAGGAATGGCCGGAAATGGGCAAGGATGAGGTGGCGGCACGGCTTGCCGCGATGATTGCCGAGCGGCTGAAAACGATCGTGGTTTAACCGGCCGCTTCCTGCGGCCGCATGACCGGCAGCGCGATCCGCAGCGCAGCGACGCAGCCCAGGATCCCAAGCGGTACGAAGGCCAGAAACAGCCAGCCGGCGACGCCGGCGGCCGCTTCGCGGTTCAGGCCTTCCGAAAAGCCGCTGGCGTTGGCGACGATGCCGGCAAGGGCCGCGCCCACCGCGTAACCGATGCGCTGCATGGTCGGCACCGCGGCCGACGCGATCGTCTGCTCGCCCTCGCGGGCCGAGGCGACGATGACGCGCGTCAGGAACGGCCAGCAAACGCCGAAGCCGCCGCCCTGCAGCAGGGCGCAGGGCAGGATCAGCGGGATCGAGCCTGCGGGGATGGTGTAGGCGAAACCGGCGAGGCCGGAGGCGATCATCAGCGCGCCGATGACGATGATCAGTCTTTCGCGTTCCAGCGGCGCATTGGCGATGACGATCGACAGGATCGACCAGGCGATGGATTCGGCGGCGATGATGTAACCGGTCGTCAGGATCGGAATGCCGTGCAGCGTGGTCAAGAGCAGCGGCCCGTAAATGGTGAAGGTGCAGGTGGCCACGGAGAATGCCGCAACCATCGTCATGCCGGAGCCGAGCGGCGAGCGCCAGGAGAACAAAGGCGACGGGAACAGGCGCGAGCGCGGCCTGAGGGTATCGATGCGGAAGAACAGTGCCAGGCCGATCAGGCCGAGGAGGAGCAGCAACGACGAGCGCAACAGGGCGATGTCGATGCCGGCGGCGGCGATCAGCACCACGCTGAGAGCGAGACAGGCGAGCGCCGGATAGGGGAAAGACGGCGCCGCGCCGCTGCCCGCCTGCGGCCTGGTTGCTTCGTGCGTGTTCAGCACGATGAAGCTTGCCAGCGCCATCGCCGCGCCGCCGAAGGTGAAGACGCCAAAGGCCCAGCGCCACGACAGGAACTCGGTCATGATCGCGCCCAGCATCGGGCCGCTGAAGGCGGCGACGCCCCAGATCGCGGACATGATGCCGAAGAGCTGCGGCCAGATGTTGCGCGCAAACAGCCGCTCGACCGAGACGAAGGCCAGCGACACGAGCGCGCCGCCGCCAAGGCCCTCGACTAGGCGTCCGGCGAGGAATAGCGGCATGGAAGGCGCCGTGGCGCAGATCAGCGCGCCAGTTGCGTAAAGCAGGGCGGCGACCATCATGTTGGAGCGCAGCGCGACATAGCTGACCAGCCGGCCGGCTGCGGCGCCGGCGACAATGGCGCCGAGCTCGTAGATCGCCAGCGACCAGCCGACCAGGTGCACGCCCGCCAGCTCGCCGACCATGGCCGGCATCACCGTAGCCACCATCGTCTCATTGGTGGCATGCAGCAGGATGCCCAGGCTGACGAAGCAGAAGCGCGCCAGGTCGCCGCTCGGCCACAGCGCCCGCCAATCCACCCTGTTGTTGGCCACCTTGTTGCCGCTTGCTGCCGTCACGTCGATCTCCTGCTTGTTTTTCCGCAACCCCATCAGCGTTGCGAACGAGGCGCCAGATCCAGTTCGGCAGGGCTTGTAGAACCTCAAGCGCAGTTGAGCTCAAGAGGCTTTCTCGCGGATTTCGAGGCGTGGGCGGGCTGCGATTTGCGCATAAAGCGCGTCGCGCTGAAACGGATTCAGGCGACGCGCTTTAGGTCTTTGTTTTTATGCATGTCGTTTTCGCAAAACCGCTGCACACTTTTGCGCGACATGCATTAGGCATCCGGCTCCCCAAAAGCGCTCGGCCCGGAACAGGTGTTCCGGGCCGGGCGCAGCGCAACCGGATTTGGAAAGCCGAAGCTTCACTTGTAGGAGTGGACGAGATCCAGCGAGGCCACCGCGACGGCCAGATTGACACCGGTCTGCGCCTGGACGCTGAGCGGCTCCAGCATGAAGGCGCCGTCCAGTCCGCCGACCAGAAGATTGGCGCCGCCGCCGGTCACGACGCTTGCCTCGGCGTTGACGCCATAATAGCTGCCGGCGAGGTCGCCCGCGTCATGGCTGCGCGTGGCGGCAAGCACCGCCCAGACGAGCTGGCCCTGATGCGTCTTGCCGACATCGACGCCGAGCTTGGACATCATGCCCGTGTAGATCTCGGACGGCCCGTGATGGGAGGGGCGGAAGACGCAGGAAACGCCCTTGTTGGAGGTGATGACGTAACCGACGCCACCGTCGATGGTGCAATCGAGCGTGCCGAGCCGGAGCGTGCCGGCGCTGACGGGAAAGGCGAGGACCGTTGTTGAAAGCGCGGCGGCACAGGCAAGTGTCTTGATCATTGGAAAGGTCCTTTCGCAAACTGGCCTCGGTTAACGGCCGAGGTGCTGGAGCGTTCCGCCGAAAACTTGGCGCGAGCATGGCAAGCGGTGACGCATTGCCGTTGGCGGTTAACGGATCGCTAGCGTGTCGGGACGGCAAAGCGGTCCAGCAGAATCAGCAAGCAAAAGCGGCGCGCGGCGCGCCGGCTAGAGTGGTTCACCGTTTCACGGAAACGCCGAACCGCTCTATCTCTTTGTTTTTACGCAATTCCGGACGGAAAACCGTTGCACACTTTTCCTGGAATTGCTCTAGCGCCGGCGGCGGATCAGCTGGCGCCGGCGGAGGTGCGGGAAAGGCCGTCCTTGGCCGGTTGGTAGTTCGGGTCGAGGTGGACCGCCTCGCGATACGACTTGGCAGCCCTTACCTTGTCGCCGCGCCGCTCGTAGATCAGCGCCTGGTTGGCCCAGGCCTCCGCGTTCTTGCCGTCGAGCTTGATGGCCATGTTGAAGTCGGCGAAGGCGTTGTCCTCGTCGTTCATGGCGAGATAGGACAGGCCGCGGCCGTTGTAGGGCTCGGCGGCATCCGGCGCCAGCGAGATCGCGGTCGAGAAATCCTCGATGGCAAACTTGTGCTGGCCCTGGCTCTGATAGATCAAGCCGCGGTTGTGGTAAGCGCGGGCATCGGTCGTGTCGAGCTGGATCGCCTTCTGGAAATCGTTGAAGGCGTCCTGGGTGCGACCCGCCTTGCGATAGAGATTGCCGCGGCCGATATAGGCGGCATCGTAGTTGGCGTTGATCTGGATCGAGCGGTTGTAGTCGGCGAGCGCGGCTTCCTGGTTGCCGAGGAAGCGCTGGATGAGCGCGCGGTTCGAATAGGCCTGGTAGAAGTTCGGATTGAGCTGGATGGCGGTGTCGAAATCCTTGAGCGCCGCCTGGTATTGGCCGCCGCGGCCATAGGCCGAGCCGCGCACATTATAGCCTTCGGGATCCTGCGGATTGCGCTGGATCACCGCCGACAGCGAAGAGATGTTCTCGCTCGAGCCTTGCGCCTTGTCGATATTGGTGAACTCGCCAGTCGGGGCCGTCTGGCATGCTGCAAGGGTCAGGCCCGAAAGCAGGGCCGCCGTCAGGGCGAAGCCGCGAAAAGCGGTTCTGCGCTCCACGGTAATTGCGTTCATCTCAGTCCTCACTGGCGCCGCGCCGTCAGGTCCGTTCCCTCTCCGAACCGTCTCGAATGCATAAACAAAAAGGTGGCGGCGATTCCGCATCGCGCCACCCTCGGTATCCTTCGAAAAGGACGAAAAATTGGCGTATCAGCGCGGCGAACGCGATGCGCCGGCACCACCAGCCGGAGCCGGGCGCGGGGTCATCGGCAGCAGGCCCTCGCGCTGGGCGCGCTTGCGGGCCAGCTTGCGGGCGCGGCGCACGGCTTCCGCCTTCTCGCGGGCACGCTTCTCGGACGGCTTCTCGTAGTGACCGCGCATCTTCATTTCGCGGAAAATACCTTCGCGCTGCATCTTCTTCTTCAGCGCGCGAAGCGCCTGATCAACGTTGTTGTCGCGGACGAGTACCTGCACGGGCAATCCTGTCTTCGAGTTTGAAATCAACAGGCATACGGTCATAGCCATAATGCCTCCGCGGCGGGTTGCACCGCGAATTGTGGCGGCTGATAGCAGAATCAGGCCGCCCTGTCCACTGCCGAATGAGCGGCGGAGGAGCAAATCGCAAGCGCGCCGCCATCGGGGCGGCGCTCGACCTAAGCCATCGCCAGATGGAGGCGGGCGAAATCCTCGAAGAACTCGCCGTAGTCGCAGGTGATTTCCTCGGCGGCCGCGATATTCCGGATGGCGGTGGCGCCGCCATATTGCGAGAAATCCGTGTTCGGCCGCTCGGAATGGTTCATGAAGCGGCCATTGTCGACCTCATAGACCATGAAGCCCGGACGATCAGGGCTCGGATAGGCATAGCGGTCGAGCAGTTCCTTCAGATGCGGCGGCGCGGCCTCATATTTTTCCATCGGGATCAGCCGGTCGAAATCGAGGTCGAGCCGCCAGATAGAGGCGCCTTTCCCGATCGGCTCGGCAGCGAAAACGCCGACGCCTTCGATGGCGCTCTGGGCGATATAGGTTTTGATCAGCAGCATCGTTCCGGTCCGTCTTTTGACGAGAAAACGGAATCGTCAAATCGGACTGGAATGCAAGGCCCGCATCGCAATATTTCAGCGGTTGAGCACGTCGTCCGCGATCAACCGGATCACGTCCGGTTGATCGAGACGCCGCCATCGGCAAACAGTGCGGTGCCGGTGGTGAAGCTCGAGGCGTCGGAGGCAAGGTAGAGCGCCGAGCGGGCAATCTCTTCCGGCCGGGCCACACGCTTCAAGGCATGGAGGTTTTCGACGAATGTCCGCGATTCCGGCGTCTTGAACGTCGCCGCGGGTGTATCGGTGCCGCCCGGCAGGAGCGCGTTGACGCGAATGGCTTTCGGCCCGTATTCGGCGGCAAGCACCTGCGTCAATCCGATCAGGCCCGCCTTGCTCGCCGCGTAGCCGGTCATGCCGGGCATGCCGACGGTGTGGCCGACAAAGGTGGAGGTGAAGATCAGCGAACCGCTACCCCGCTCGATCATCGCCGGCACCTGGTATTTCGCGCCAAGAAACGCGCTGGTGAGATTGGTATCAAGCGTCTCGCGCCAGCCCTCCAGCGACAGGTCGGAAATCGACCCCATCTCACCGACGGCTCCGACATTGTTGAAGGCGATGTCGAGGCCGCCGAACCTTTCAACCGCCAGATCGACGAGGGCCTTTGCGTAGGTTTCGTCCCTGACGTCGCCGGCAAGGGCGACAGCGGTGCCGCCGGCCTCCGCGATCTCGGCGACCAGCGTGTCGAGCTCAGCCTGGCGGCGCGCCGCCACGACAAGGCCGGCGCCGTGCGCGGCGAACAACTTGGCTGTGGCGCGGCCAATGCCGGAACTGGCGCCGGTGACGATGGCGACCTTGCCTGCGAGTGCGAACATTTTCTGCATCCTCTGCTTGGGCGTCGGCCTTGCCGACAATCGGATGCTTGGTCGCAGGTCGGGCCGCCGCGAGCCACCCGATCCCTGCAAAGGGCCATGGCTGACTATTGTTTTAGAAGCCAACCGAGGCGATCGAGTGAAAATGCGTAGCTCACGACGATCAACAGAGCGACGATGATGGCCGTGGTCGTGTACGTGGCCGCATAGAATCCGATCGCGCCGCCGAACAGGATAGCCAGTTCCAGCACCAGCCGCACTGCGCCGGGGACCGGGATCGGCGCGCGCCCCGACCGGCTTGGATCGTTCAGAACCGCGAAGGTTCCCCAGAGAGTCGCCGCAATGAGCGGCACGACCGGCGCGGCAACCCAGCGCCATACTCCGCTAGAGAGACTCCAGCCGGCCATGCCGAGGCCGAGCAAAGCGGCAAGTTCCAGCAAAAAGCGCAATGTCAGATTCCACAGGGCGCTACCCACCCCCTTGTACTCCCATTGTTGGGTACTCCCATTGTTTGGACGCCAGGAATAATGGTCGAAGCTAGTCCCATCAACCAGCGCGCATGCAACTTTTCGTCACGGCGCAAAACGGCAAGCACCGTCGCAAACAGCGCAAGGATGGCAGCTCGGTTTCGCTAGTGATACACCTCGCGTGACGGGAGAGGCCCGGACGACATCCGCGATTTTTGGCGCGAGGCTATAACGTGAAGAAATACTCGGTATTCGCCATTGCCCGCGAGGCGATGCGCGGCCACAAGGGCTGGGAAGAACAGTGGACCTCGCCCGAGCCGAAGAAGGAATACGACGTCATCATCGTCGGTGCCGGTGGCCATGGCCTCGCCACGGCCTACTATCTGGCGACCGAGCACGGCATCACCAATGTCGCGGTGCTGGAAAAGGGCTGGCTCGGCGGCGGCAACACCGGCCGCAACACCACCATCATCCGCTCCAACTATCTCTATGACGAGAGCGCCGGCATCTACGATCATGCGCTGAAGTTATGGGATGGGCTGAGCCAGGAGCTCAACTACAACGTCATGTATTCGGCGCGCGGCGTCATGATGCTCGCCCACAATGTGCACGACGTCCAGGTGCTGAAGCGCCATGTGCACGCCAATCGCCTCAACGGCATCGACAATGAATGGCTGACGCCGGAGCAAGCGAAGGAATTCTGTCCGCCGCTCAACATTGCCAGGGAGGCGCGCTATCCGGTGGTCGGCGCGGCGCTGCAGCGACGCGGCGGCACGGCGCGCCACGATGCGGTCGCCTGGGGCTATGCGCGCGGCGCCTCGGCGCGCGGCGTCCATATCATCCAGAACTGCGAGGTCACCGGCGTCAAGCGCGCGGCCAATGGCGCCGTCAGCGGCGTCGAGACGACGCGCGGCTTCATCGGCGCCAAGAAGATCGGCGTGGTCGCCGCTGGCCATTCCTCGGTCATCATGAACATGGCCGGCGTGCGCATGCCGCTCGAAAGCTATCCGCTGCAGGCGCTGGTGTCGGAGCCGGTCAAGCCGGTCGTGCCTTGCGTGGTGATGTCGAACACCGTGCACGCCTATATCTCGCAGTCCGACAAGGGCGAGCTGGTGATCGGCGCCGGCACCGACCAGTATGTCTCTTATTCGCAGACCGGCGGCCTGCACATCCTGCAGCATACGCTCGACGCCATCTGCGAGATGTTCCCGATCTTCACGCGCATGAAGATGCTGCGCTCGTGGGGCGGCATCGTCGACGTCACGCCGGACCGCTCGCCGATCCTGGCGAAGACGCCGGTCAAGGGCCTCTATGTCAATTGCGGCTGGGGCACGGGCGGCTTCAAGGCGACACCGGGTTCAGGCAATGTCTTTGCCCACACCATCGCAAAAGACGACCCGCACCCGATCAACGCGCCCTTCACCCTCGAGCGCTTCCGCACCGGCCGTCTCATCGACGAAGCGGCGGCGGCTGCGGTGGCGCACTGATGCCTGTCGAGAAGCTTTGCGACCAACCGGCCATCGGCAACGGCGAATTGTAGGAACAAACAGAATGCTTCTCATCCGCTGTCCCTATTGCGAGGAAGAGCGCCCGGAACTCGAGTTCCGCAACGCCGGCGAGGCACATATCGCGCGCTCGACCAACATTGCCGGCGAGAGCGACGACGATTTCGAGAAATTCTTCTTCATCCGCTCGAACCCGAAAGGCGTCATCTATGAGCGCTGGCGGCACATCCATGGCTGCGCGCGCTTCTTCAACGCCGTGCGCGACACCGTCACCGACAAGTTCGTCATGACCTACAAGGCCGGCGAGCCGAAGCCTGCGAAGCTGCCTGGAGCCTCGAAATGAACGCCGCCTTCCGCATTCCCGGCGCCGGGCGTCTCAGACAGGCGACGGCTTCCTTCAGCTTCGACGATAAGTCCTATGTCGGCATCGACGGCGACACGCTCGCCTCGGCGCTGCTCGCCAACGGCGTCCATCTCGTCGGTCGCTCGTTCAAATATCACCGGCCGCGCGGCTTCCTGTCGGCCGGCGCGGAAGAGCCGAACGCGCTGGTGCAGATCGTGCGCGACGACGCGCGCAAGACGCCGAATGTGCGGGCGACTGTGCAGGAGCTCTATGATGGGCTCACGGCCCATTCGCAGAACCGCTGGCCCTCGCTCGCCTTCGACGTCGGCGCGGTCAACGACATCGCCTCGCCGCTGTTTTCGGCCGGCTTCTACTACAAGACCTTCATGTGGCCGAAGTCGGCATGGAAGAACCTTTACGAGCCGAAGATCAGGGCGGCGGCCGGCCTCGGCGTTTCTCCTGACCGGCCGGACCCCGACCACTATGCCGCGCGCTACGCGCATTGCGAGGTGCTGGTGCTGGGCGGCGGTGCCGCCGGCATCGCCGCGGCGCTTGCCGCGGCCGAAACCGGCGTCAGGGTGATCCTCGCCGACGAGCAGGCCGAATTCGGCGGCAGCCTGCGCTTCGAGAGCGGCGCTAAAATCGAGGGCGAGGACGGCTTTGCCTGGGCGCAAGGCGCGATCGCCAAGCTCAAGGCGATGGACAATGTCCACGTGCTGCCGCGCACGACGGCTTTCGGGTATTACGCGCAGAACTTCGTCGGGCTCGTCGAGCGAGTCAGCGACCATCTCAAGAGCCCCGGCCGAGAGCTGGCGCGCGAGCGCCTGTGGCAGGTCCGCGCCAGGCGCGTCGTGCTGGCGACCGGTGCCATCGAGCGCCATATGGTATTCGCCGACAACGACCGTCCAGGCATCATGCTGGCCTCGGCCGCGCGAACATACCTCAACCACTATGGCGTCGCGGTCGGCAGGAATGTCGGCGTCTACACCGCCAACGACTCGGCTTACGCGGCCGCGATCGACCTCAAGAAGGCCGGCGTCAATGTCGCGGCAATCGTCGACCTGCGCGACAACCCGACCGGGCCGGTGATCGACGAGGCAAGGGCGCTCGGCATCGAGATCAATTTCGGCCGGGCGGTGATCCGGGCCGGCGGCAAGCTGCGGGTGTCGTCGATGACCGTGCAGCCGAAGAACGGCGGCGGCGAGCGCACCATCCCGGTCGATGCCATCCTGATGTCGGCCGGCTGGACGCCGTCGGTGCATCTGTTCTCGCAGTCGCGCGGCAAGGTCGCCTTCAACGAGGAGACGCGGCGTTTCGTGCCGGGGACTTATGCGCAGGACTGCGTCTCGGTCGGCGCCTGCAACGGCACCGACGGGCTGGCCGCAACGATCGACGAGGCCTACGCGGCCGGCGCCAAGGCGGCGAAAGACGCCGGCGGCAGGGCCGGCAAGAGCGCCAAGCCGAAGGTCGATGCCAGCGAGAGCTGGTCGCGCGGCATGCTGGGCGCCGCCCCGGGCGCCGGACCGGACACTACCGTCAAGGCCTTCGTCGACTTCCAGAACGACGTCACCGCCAAGGACATCCGCCAGGCGGTGCACGAAGGCATGCACTCGATCGAGCACGTCAAGCGCTTCACCACCAACGGTATGGCCACCGACCAGGGCAAGACGTCGAACATGCACGGACTTGCCATTGCCGCCGAGACGCTGGGCAAGCCGATCCCGCAGGTCGGCCTCACCACCTTCCGCGCGCCCTACACGCCGGTGACCTTCGGCTCGATCGTCGGACACGCGCGCGGAGCGCTGTTCGATCCGACGCGCCGAACCGCAATCCATCCATGGGCCGCCGCCCAAGGTGCTGTGTTCGAGGATGTCGGCCAGTGGAAGCGCGCCTGGTACTTCCCCAAGGCCGGCGAGGACATGCACGCCGCCGTCGACCGCGAATGCGTGACGGTGCGAAAAGTGGCCGGCCTGTTCGATGCCTCGACGCTCGGCAAGATCGAGGTGGTCGGGCCGGACGCGGCCAAGTTCATGGAACTGCTCTACACCAATCCGTGGGAGAAGCTGGAGCCCGGCCGCTGCCGCTACGGCATCATGCTGCGCGAGGACGGCTTCATCTATGACGACGGCGTCGTCGGCAGGCTGGCGCCCGACCGCTTCCACGTGACGACGACGACCGGCGGCGCGCCGCGCGTCATGCATCACATGGAGGACTACCTCCAGACCGAGTTCCCGCATCTCAATGTCTGGCTGACCTCGATCACCGAGCAGTGGGCGGTGATCGCGGTGCAGGGACCAAAATCCCGCGATATCATCGCCCCGCTGGTCGAAGGCATCGACATGTCGGACGAGGCGCTGCCGCATATGTCGGTGCGCGAGGGCAAGATCTGCGGCGTGCCGACGAGGCTGTTCCGCATGTCGTTCACCGGCGAGCGCGGCTTCGAGGTCAATGTGCCGGCCGACTACGGCGAGGCGGTCTGGGAAGCTCTGTGGGCCGAGGGCCAGAAGCACGGCACATGTGCCTACGGCACGGAAACCATGCACGTGCTGCGTGCCGAGAAGGGCTACATCATCGTCGGCCAGGACACCGACGGCACAGTGACGCCGAACGATGCCGGGCTCGACTGGGCGGTCGGCAAGAAGAAGACCGACTTCGTCGGCATTCGCGGCATGGCGCGGGCGGATCTCGTCGCCAAGGGCCGCAAGCAGCTCGTCGGTCTCAAGACCAAGGACCCGAAAGTGGTTTTGGAAGAGGGCGCGCAGATCGTCGACGATCCGAAACAGGCGATCCCGATGAAGATGATCGGCCACGTCACCTCCAGCTACTGGTCGGAGAATTGCGGGCGCTCGATCGCGCTGGCGCTGGTGGCCGGCGGCCGCGACCGCATGGGTCAGACGCTCTATGTGCCGATGCCGAACGGCACGATCGAGGTGGAGGTCACCGGCATGGTGTTCGTCGACGAGAAGGGAGAGCACCTCAATGGCTAAGGCTGCCGCCAAGACAAAAGTCGTCGAAGCATCGGTCGAGCGGCGTCCCGCACTTGCCGGCCGCGCGCTGTCGGCGCCGGGCGTCAAGGTCGAGATGCTGCCGCCGGCCGAACGCATCTCGCTGCGCGCGCCGCAGGCTTCGCTCGCCGCGCTCTCCAAGGCGCTCGGCTTGACGCTGCCGACGAAGCCGAAGACCTCGGCCGCCAAGGGCGGTCGCACGGCGCTGTGGCTCGGGCCGGACGAATGGCTGGTCATCGACGAGGCCGGCAACGATCCGCTGGCCGACTGCGCCAAGGTCTCGGCGCTGCATTCGGCCGTCGGTATCTCGCATCGCAACGTCGCGATCTCGGTCACCGGGCCGGCGGCCGCCGTGACGGTCAATTCCGGTTGCCCGCAAGACCTGTCGCTCGGAGCGTTCCCGGTCGGGACGGCGTCGCGCACCATCCTCGGCAAGGCTGAGATCGTGCTGTTGCGCTCCGCGGAAGACACGTTCCGGGTCGAGTGCTGGCGTTCCTTCTCGGACTATGTCTTTACTTTGCTGTCGGAAGCGGCGAGCGACGCGGCGAACTGAGGTCTATACAGCGCCCCGATTGCCCGAAGGGGCGCTGCGGGAACCATCACCGATCCGCCCCGTTGTTTGCGACCGGAGCGGCGTGGCGTTTCATGATTCGCCGACGTTCCTGGCATTTGTATCGACGCAATTCCGCTGCGCACTTTTCTCGGAATTGCTCCGAGGGAGAAAGCCGATGCCGTCCAAATCCGCGCCGAAGTCGCCCAAAAAGACAGCGGCGGTCCGCTCGCTGGAGAAGGAGCGGCATCGCGAGATCGAGGACGAAGAACTCGAGGAGGGCCTCGAGGATACCTTTCCGGCCAGCGATCCGGTGTCGATCACCGGAACGTCCATTTCCGGCGCTCCGGCAAAGTCTGATAAGGCCCCCAGTAAGGCAAAGACGGTGCCTGGAACGAAACCGCGCAAGAAGTAACGCCGTCGCGGCAGGCAATCGGACTTCAGGCGAAACGCAAAAGGGCGGCCAGATGCCGCCCATTCCCGGTTTGAGGCCCTATGGAAAGTGACTGGGAAGCAGGTCGCGTGAAAAAGGATTCACGCGACCTGCTTAGGTCTTTGATTTTAAGCATGTCTTTGTCCCGAAACCGCTGCACACTTTCGGGGACATGCTTTAGAGGCCAGGCACGAACCACGGGTTGACGTCGATGCCGAGCCGCGGGCCCTTGGTGGCCTGGGTCTTGACGGCGTCGGCCTTTTCGACCGAGCCGGTCGCGGTGCAGTCGAGCGCCACATTGGTGTGGGTCTGGACGCAAGCGGCAGAGGAGGCGTGCTTGGCCGGCTGGTTCGCGCCGGCGAAAGCGGCACCCGAGAAGGCGAGCACGGCAGCGAGTGCGAGAATCGTCTTTTTCATCTTCCGTCTCCGGTAATCTGTCCGTACATGTACGATGCGACGTACAAATACGGTTAACGGAAGCTGAATTCAAGAGGGATTTTGTACGCGTACGACAAATTTTCTTGAACGCAGGAATTCGCCGCAGCGAATCAAGCGATTGGGGTGACACGGAGACGGCTAGGCTAGGGAGCAGCCGTCAGCAGTTGACGGGTGTTTCGGTGAGCGGGGGGATGTCCTGCGCCGACAACGAGGCCAGCGTGAAGTCGCACATCCGCTTCACATAGGCCTGGGGATCGCCGAACGGATAGAAGGGAAAGGTGATCAGCAGCGAGATCGTGCCGTGGCCGACGGTCCACAGCATGGTGGCGATGGCGCGCGGGTCGCCCTTGAGCTTGCCGGCGGCAACACAGGCCTCGACCCTTTTGATCAGCACCTTCATCGCCGGGTTGCCCTCTTCCATCTCCTCGTAGCTGCGGCCTTCCGGCAGCTTGGTCTTCTCGGTCATGAAGACGGTGCGATATTCGTTGGGATTGCCGAGCCCGAAGGCGGCATATTCGGTCATCACCGCCCGCAATGCCTCAACGGGATCGTCGGAGGGGTGCTCCTCGATGCGCCGGGCAAGCGTCTCGAAGGCATCTTCAGCCAGCGCGAACAGGATGTCCTGTTTGTCGGCGAAGTAGGAATAGACCGACATCGGCGCGTAGCCGACCCGCTTGGCGAGTTTGCGGATGGTAAGCCCTTCGTAGCCTTCTTCCTGGACGAGCTTGTGGGCCGCGTCGACCAGTTCGGAGCGAAGCTCGGCTTTCTGTTTCTCGCGGCGTTTTTGAACGCTCAGCGGCAATGTCCGCCTGCCTTTGTGGTTGGTTGCCTGACGAAATTATATACGCTGTACGGAAACGGACAAGGGAGCGGCCTGGTTCCCCAAGGTACGCCCTAACGCATTGTTCCAACCGCCAAGCACCTTTCCTGGAATTGCTCAGATCGCGCCCATGCCGACAGCGCAAGCGCGTGGCCCATTGCCCGGCTCTCCCTATTCAAATCTTCTTGTCGATCAGGTCCACTGCAAGCGCGGCGAGCAGCTTCACCGCCTCGCCGTAGGTCCTTGCCTTTTCCGGATTGGAGGCGTTGCCGTCCAGCGCGCGGCGGTAGACGCCCTGGCAGATCGCCGCCAGCCGGAAGAAGGAGAAGGCGAGGAAGAACGTCCAGTTGCCGACGCCGCCGATACCACGCCGGCGGCAATAGGCGGCGACATAGGCTTCTTCGGAGGGCAAGCCGATTGCTGCGCGGTCGACGCCGCCGAGGCCGCGAAAGCCGGAGGCATGCGGCAGCCGCCACTGCATGCATTGATAGGCGAGGTCGGCAAAGGGATGGCCGAGCGTTGAAAGCTCCCAGTCGAGCACGGCAATGACCTTCGGCTCATCCTTGGCGAAAATCATGTTGTCCAGCCGGTAGTCGCCATGCACCAGCGAGACGCGGCCGCCATCGGCCGGCATGTGCGTTTCCAGCCAGGCAATCAGCCGGTCCATGTCGGCGATTACTTCCGTTTCGGAGGCGCGATACTGGCTCGTCCAGCGGGCGAGCTGGCGCTCGAAATAGCTGCCGGGCTTGCCGAAATCGCTTAAGCCCACGGCCTCCACATCGACGTCGTGCAGGGCGGCCAGCGTCGCATTCATGGCGTCGTAGATCGCGGCCCGCTCGTCATTGCCGGATGCGTCCGGCAGGGACGGATCCCAAAAGATGCGCCCGTCGAGGAACTCCATGACATAGAACATGCGCCCGATCGGGGAGTCTTCGCCGGACAGGTGCAGCATGCGCGGCACCGGCACGGCCGTGCCGGCAAGCGCCTGCATGACCCGGAATTCGCGGTCGACCTGGTGCGCCGATTTCAAGAGCTGTCCCGGCGGTTTGGCGCGCAGCACGTAGCGGCCGCTGGCGGCGGTCAGGAGATAGGTCGGATTCGACTGCCCGGACTTGAATTTCTCGATCGCGGAAAGTCCGGCAAAGCCCGAAATATGCGTTTCGAGGTATGGCGCAAGCGCCGACTTGTCGAGCTCAAGCGCCGACTTGTCGAGCGCGTTGGCGTCGCCACTCATGCGGTCTCGGGCTGGCGCTCGATCAGCGTGAGCGTCAGCCAGCGCGCGGTCAGCGCCGGCTTCTTCGATCCCTCGATCTCGATGGTCACGTCATGCGCCGTCTGCACCCAGCCAGACGGCCTGACCTTGACGTCGGCCAGGACGAAATGCGTGCGGATGCGCGAGCCGGTCTTCACCGGCGCCAGGAAGCGCAGCGTGTCGAAGCCGTGGTTGACGCCCATCTTGGTGTTCTCGATCGGCGGCATGGTCTCGAAGGTCATGGCCGACAGCAGCGACAGCGACAGGAAGCCGTGCGCGATGGTGCCGCCGAACGGCGTCTCGCGTGCGGCGCGCTCCGGATCGCAATGGATGAACTGGTGATCGTCGGTGGCGTCGGCGAACTGGTCGATCATGCGCTGCGTCACCGTGCGCCAGGGCGAGACGCCGACTTCCTTGCCGACGCTAGCCAGAAGCGTATCGAGACTGATCGGTTCCACGCTGATGTCCTCCGCAGCCCCGCCCTGATGGCGAGCGCCTTATTCCTTGAACAATGTCATCCCGTGCTGCACCGACTCGCCACCGTCGATCGGCAGGATGGCGCCTGTGACATAGCTTCCGGCACGGCTGCACAAATAGAGCGTTGCGCCGGCAATGTCATCCGCCACACCGATGCGGCCGAGCGGAACGTGGTTACCGACATGTTTCGCCTGCTCCTCGGTGGCGGTGGCAAAGGCCGTCATCCGGCTCTGGAACGGGCCGGGCGCAAAGGCATTGACTGTGATGCGGCGGGCGGCGAACTCGAGCGCCAGCGTGCGCGTCAGGTGATGCACCGCAGCCTTGGAGGCGGTGTAGGAGTAGGCATCATCGGCCAGCGGCTGTGTGCCCATCACCGAGCCCAGATTGATCACGCGGGCAGGATCCTCGTCGCTTGCGGCGGCATCGAGGAGCGGCAGGAGCTCGCGCGTCAGGTGGAAGACGGCGGTGACGTTGACGTCGAACACCTTGGCCCAGGCGTGATAGGGAAACTCCTCCAGCGGCGCGCCCCAGGAAATGCCGGCATTGTTGACCAGGATGTGCAGCCGGTCCGTGCGCAGCTTGACCTCCGCGACCAGCGCGGCGATGCCTGCTTCGCTGGACACGTCGCCGGCAAAGCCCTCGGCGCGGCCGGCGCCGCCCTGCGCGTTGAGCTCGCCGGCGACCCGGATGCAGTCCTCGCCCTTGCGCGAGGCGATCATCACGGTGGCGCCGGCCCGCACCAGTCCGGTCGCGATCATGCGGCCGATGCCGGTTGCGGCACCGGTCACAAGCGCTGTCTTGCCGGAGACCGAGAACAACTTGTCGAGATAGCTCATCGCATTCCTCCACGTGCCTCGTTCCGGCCGGAGCCGAAGGACTCGCGTTGACAAGGCTAGCCGAAGTACGGTCATCCTTGCCACGGGTAAAGATGCATCTGCGAAAGGGCCGGAACCGATGGCGGACATGAACCTCGGCATGACCGAGCGGCTGAGGCCGATCCATCAGCGCGTGGCCGCGATGGTGCGCGACGAGATCGCGCCGCTCGGCGAGGAGTTCCTCGCCGAGGTCGGCAGGAACGGCGACCGCTGGGCCTACACGGCCAGACAGACCGAGATCCTCGAAGGGCTGAAGAGGACGGCGCGGGAGCGCGGCCTGTGGAATTTCTGGCTCACCGATTCCAAGCGCGGCTACGGCCTGTCGACGGTCGAATACGCCTATCTGGCGGAGGAGATGGGCAGGGCGCATCTCGGCGCCGAGACCTTCAACTGCTCGGCGCCCGACACCGGCAACATGGAAGTGCTTGAGCGCTACGGCTCGGAACAGCATAAGCAACAATGGCTGGAGCCGCTGCTCGACGGCAGGATCCGTTCGGCCTATTTGATGACCGAGCCGGACGTCGCCTCATCGGACGCCACCAACATTTCGATGCGCTGCGAGCGGCGCGGCGACGATTATGTGCTGAACGGCGAGAAATGGTGGGCCTCGGGCGCCGGCGACCCGCGCTGCGCCATCTACATCGTCATGGTCAGGACAGGCTCGGACGAGGGGCCGCAGCATCGCCGGCATTCGATGATCCTGGTGCCGGCGGACAGCAAGGGCATCACCAAGCTCCGGCCCATGCAGGTCTATGGCGACGACGACGCGCCGCACGGCCATATGCATCTGAGGTTCGAGAATGTGCGGGTGCCGGCGGCGAACCTGATCCTCGGCGAGGGCAGGGGCTTCGAGATCGCGCAGGGGAGGCTGGGGCCTGGCCGCATCCATCACTGCATGCGCGCCATCGGCCAGGCCGAGATGGCGCTGGAGATGCTGTGCCAGCGCTCGGTGCGGCGCGAGGCTTTCGGCCAGCCGCTGGCCAAGCTCGGCGCCAATTTCGACATCATCGCCGAATGCCGCATGGAGATCGAGATGGCGAGGCTGCTCTGCCTGAAGGCGGCATGGATGATCGATCAGGGCGATGCGCGCGCCGCCGCGCCCTGGATCAGCCAGGTCAAGGTCGTCGCGCCACGCGTCGCGCTCAAGGTGACGGACGAGGCGGTGCAGATGTTCGGCGCGCAAGGCATCAGCCAGGACACGCCGCTCGCCCGTTCGTGGACGCATCTGAGAACCCTGCGGCTTGCCGATGGGCCGGATGCTGTGCACCGGCGGCAGGTGGCACGCGCCGAGCTCAGGAAATACACGCAGGAGAAGGTCTGACCACCGTGGCGCTTCCGTCGGAAATGAAGGCCTTGCTGCTCATCGGCGACGGCTACACCAAGACACCCTCGGCCGGCGTGCTGGAAGCGATGGAGCCCTATCTTCGGCCGGGCACTATCGCTGTGCCCGCGCCCGGCCCGACGCAGGCGCTGATCAAGGTCAGCCTCGCCCCGATCAACCCGTCCGATATCGTCTTCATCAAGGGGCAATACGGCCAGCCGCGCGTGAAGGGCCGGCCGGCAGGCTTCGAGGGCGTCGGCATCGTCGTCGCGACCGGTGACGACCCGTACGCAAAAAGCCTTGCGGGCAAGCGCGTCGCCTTCGCCACAGGCGTGTCGAACTGGGGTTCTTGGTCCGAATACGCGGTGGCGGAGGCGGCGTCTTGCATTCCGCTGCTCGACACCGTGCGCGACGAAGATGCTGCTGCGATGATCGTCAATCCGCTGACCGCGCTCGCGATGTTCGACATCGTCAAGCAGGAAGGCGAGAAGGCGTTCATCATGACCGCCGGCGCCAGCCAGCTTTGCAAGCTGATCATCGGCCTGGCGAACGAGGAAGGTTTTCGGCCGATCGTCACCGTGCGCCGCGACGAGCAGATGCCGCTATTGAAGGAACTGGGCGTCGCACATGTGCTCAACGAGAACGCGGCCGATTTCGAGGCTGCGCTGCGCGAGGTGCTGAATGCCGAGCAGCCGCGCATCTTCCTGGACGCAGTGACCGGGCCGCTGGCCTCGGCCATCTTCAGCGCCATGCCGAAACGTTCGCGCTGGATCGTCTATGGAAGGCTCGATGTGGAGCCTACGGTGATCCGCGAGCCCGGCCAACTGATCTTCCAGCACAAGCGCATCGAGGGCTTCTGGCTGGCCGAATGGATGCGTGCGTTTCGCGACCGGATCGGCCCGGCCGTGCTGGCAGCGCAGAAGCGCTTTTCCGACGGGCGCTGGTCGACCGACGTGACGGCGGTGGTGCCGCTGGACGAGGCGATGGTAAAGTTGCCTGCGGAACTGGCCAAGCCCAATGGGAAGGTGTTCATCAAGCCGTGACTTTGCCCTGCCCCTTGCAGGGAGGATCGGCGAAAGACCATGGTCTTTCGCCGGGGGTGGGGGCCTGGCAGGACGGTTGCCGTGAACGCTCCGCCATTCTCCGAACCTGCGGTCAACGCAGGCTCTCCAGGTCGCGGATGCGCTTGGCGCCGGCGGCTTCGAGCTGCCGCGTGACCGCGCCGATCAGCGTTTCGGCGACGACGAAGAGGGCGGCGGACGAATCCCAGGCCGAAGGCACGGCGGTACGCCCGGCGATCACATGGCGGGCGAAGCGGGCGATCGGCGAAAGCCACTGGTCGGTGAAGAGCACGATCTGCACGCCGCGATCATGCGCTTTCTCGGCGAAGCGGAGCAGGCTCTCCTGGTAGCGCCTTATGTCGAAGATCACCAGCACGTCGCGCTTGCCCATGTCGATCAGCCGGTCGCGCCAGATGCTCTCCTGGCCGGCGAGGTGGTAGACGTCCGGCTGGATGATGGCGAGGTGGGCGGCCATGTAGCGCGCCAGCGGGTCAGTGAAGCGGCCGCCGATCAGGAAGGTCTTGCCGCGGCGCTCGGCAAGTGTCGCGGCGATGTCGGCCAGCTGCTTGTCGGACAGGTGCCGGAACGTCTCGCGCATGTTGTCGAGCGTCGCCTCCAGCATCGGCGAGACAGCACCGCCGCCGGGCGACGCCGGATTGAGGGTGCGCGATGCGGGAGACTGCAATTGCGCAGCCAGCTCATCCTGCAGCGCCGACTGGAATTCGGGATAGTTCTGGAAGCCCAATCTCGCGACGAAACGCAGGATCGTCGGTGATGAAACCCCCGCCGCCGTCGAGAACTCGGCCACCGTCTTCAGCCCGGTCAGCGGATAGTTGGCAATCAGCGTCTGCGCGGCGCGGCGCTCGCCCGCCGGCATGGCGCCGATGCGGTCCGAGATCAGTTCGGCAATGCTGGAAATCATCGTTTTCCCCACCCTTGGCCCGGTCGACGCCGTTTTACCGAATTCGCGTTTGACAAAGCCAGACAAAGTGTATGAAATCATCCACCGGGACGCAATGAGACAAAATACGTAACATAAGATACAGCGCTCCCCAGGGGACGGCAGTATGGAGAAAGCACGGCCCGCCAGCCTTGCACCGTCTGAGACCGTGAGGGTAACCAACCCCGGCGGGACCAGCCCCTTTGTCTTGACTTGCGACCACGCTTCGAACTTCCTGCCCTCCGAATTCGGCACGCTCGGCCTGCCCGTCGAGCATCTTTCCCGGCACATCGCCTGGGATCCTGGCGCGCTTCCCGTGGCCAGCCGCATGGCCACCGCGCTCGACGCTACGCTGGTTGAAACTTGCATCTCGCGCCTCGTCATCGACTGCAACCGGCCGCTCGACGCGCCGGATCTCGTGCCGCCGGTCAGCGAAACGACGGCCATTCCCGGTAATTCAGGCCTGTCCGACAAGCAACGCGCCGCGCGGATCGACCTGGCGTGGCGTCCGTTTCATGACACGATCGCTGAGATCATCGATCGGCGGCTGGCACGTGGCCAGGAGACGCGGCTGGTGTCGGTGCACTCCTTCACGCCGGTCTACAGAGGCAAGAGCCGGCCCTGGCATATCGGCATCATCCACGACGACGACCGCAGATTGGCGGCGCCGCTGATATCGGCACTGCAGCGGCTTGCAGGCGTCACCGTCGGCGTCAACGAACCCTATTCGCCGGCCGACCGCGTCTATTTCACGCTGGAACGGCATGCGCGCTCGCGCGGCCTTGCCTGCGCGATGATCGAAATCCGCAACGATGAAATCTCCGGCGAGATCGGGCAGCGGAAATGGGCGGATCTGCTCACAGGCATATTTTCGAATCTGGAGCCCGAGGAGGCCAGGGGCTCCCGACAACGCGCAATGGGAAAGTCAGTACAGTCGGCCAGCTAAGAACCATAGGGGACTTCCAACATGACAACACCGGACTATACGGACGTCGATAAGCAGGAGGACATAAAGGTCCTCCACAGCATGGGCTATGCCCAGGAACTGGAACGGCGCCTGAGCCGCTTCTCGAATTTCGCGGTTTCCTTCTCCATCATCTGCATCCTGTCCGGCGGCATCAACTCGCTGGCGCAGGCGACCTCTGGCGCCGGCGGTATCGGCATCGGCATCGGCTGGCTGGTCGGCTGTTTCGTGTCGCTCACCTTCGCGGTCGCGATGTCGCAGATCAGCTCCGCCTATCCGACGGCCGGCGGCCTCTATCACTGGGGCTCTATCCTCGGCAATCGCGGCACCGGCTGGGTAACGGCCTGGCTCAACCTGCTCGGCCTGATCACCGTGCTCGGCGCCATCAATGTCGGCACCTGGACGTTCTTCGTCGGCGCTTTCGGGCCGACGCTGGGCATCGAGGGCACGCTGACCAACCAGATGATCTTCCTGATCATCATCACCGGCGCGCAGGCGTTGATCAACCACCTCGGCATCAAGCTGACGGCGAAGCTCACCGACTTCTCGGGATACCTGATCTTCTTCGGCTCGATCCTGATCGCGGCGGTCTGCCTGCTTTCGGCCGAGACCTGGGACTTCAGCCGTCTCTTCACCTTCCACAACTACTCCGGCGATGCGGGCAACGGTGTGTGGCCATCGGTGTCGAATGCCTGGGTGTTTGCGCTCGGTCTCCTGCTGCCGATCTACACGATCACCGGCTATGACGCCTCGGCGCACACCTCGGAGGAAACCATCAAAGCGGCTTCCTCCGTGCCGCGCGCGATGGTGATGTCGGTCATCTGGTCGGCGCTGTTCGGCTATCTGTTCCTGGCCGCCTTCATCCTGATGATCCCAAACATGGACGATGCCGCCAAGCAGGGTTGGAACGTGTTCTTCTGGGCCTTCGACCAGCGCGTCGGCACCGGGCTCAAGGAGTTCGTCTACCTGGTCGTGTTCCTGGCGCAGCTGCTGTGCGGCCTCGCCACCGTCACCTCGGCCTCGCGCATGATCTTCGCCTTCTCGCGCGACGGCGGCCTGCCGGGCTCGTCGGCGCTTTCCAAGGTCAGCCCGACCTATCGCACGCCGGTGGCGGCGATCTGGACGGCGTCGATCCTGTCGGTGCTGTTCGTGTGGGGCTCGACGGTGGTCTCGGTCGCCGGCACCTCGGCCTACACGATCGTGGTCTCCTGCACCGTTATCTTCCTGTTCCTCTCCTTCACCGTGCCGATCGTGCTCGGCATGGCGGCGTGGGGAACGCCGAAGTGGGACAAGATGGGCCCGTGGAACATGGGACGCGGCCTGTTCATGCTGTTCTCGGTCCTGTCGCTGGTGTCGATGATCCTGATCTTCGTCATCGGCATCCAGCCGCCGAACGACTGGGCGCTCTACATCACCGTCGGCTTCTTCATCCTGACGGCGATCGTCTGGTTCGCCTTCGAGCGCAATCGCTTCCAGGGCCCACCGCTCGGCGACATCATCGCGGCGCGCCAGGCGGCGATCAAGGCGGCAGAGCAGGCGGTCGGCGAGACCGGCCACTGATACTTCGCTTCACGACCATGACCGGCATCGCGCCGGCCATGGTCGAGTTTCTCCTTCAATCGACCAGCACTGGAGCGCCAAAGGAATGGCCGGAAATCTCTCTTTCGATCAGTTGAAGAAGGCGGTCTCGGATGGCGAGATCGACACGGTGCTGGCCTGCATCGTCGACATGCAGGGCAGGCTCGCGGGAAAGCGTTTCCTGGCCCAGTACTTCGTCGATTCCGCATATGGCGAGACGCATGGCTGCAACTATCTGCTGGCCTGCGACATCGATATGGAGCCGGTGCCGGGCTACAAGGCGGCGAGCTGGTCGAAGGGCTATGGCGACTTCGTCATGAAGCCCGACCTTTCGACGCTTCGCCGCATCCCATGGCTCGAAAAGACGGCGCTGGTCATCTGCGACGTGCTCGATCATCACGACCATGAGGATCTGGCGCATTCTCCGCGCGCGATCCTGAAGAAGCAGGTCAAGCGGCTGAGCGAGCGCGGCTATATCGGCTACTTCGCCTCCGAGCTCGAATTCTACCTGTTCAGCGAGACCTACGATTCCGCCCGCAAGAAGCACTGGCAGGGCCTCGACTCGGCTTCGCCCTATATCGGCGACTACCAGATCGGCATCACCACCAAGGAAGAAGGCGTCATGCGCCGGCTGCGCAACGAGATGGAGGCGGCCGGCATTCCGATCGAGAACTCCAAGGGCGAGTGGGGCCCCGGCCAGGAAGAGATCAATGTGCGCTATGCCGAGGCGCTCGAGATGGCCGACCGCCACGTCATCCTGAAGAACGGCGCCAAGGAGATCGCCCACTCCGAAGGCAAGGCGATCTCCTTCATGGCCAAGTACAATTACGGGCTCGCCGGCAATTCCAGCCACATCCACAATTCGCTGTGGAGCGCCGACGGCGGGACGCCGCTGTTCTTCGACAAAAACGCCGAATGGACATTGTCGAGCCTCGGCCAGCAATGGGCGGCCGGCCAGCTCAAATACGCCAAGGAGCTCACCTGGTTCCTGGCGCCCTACATCAATTCCTACAAGCGCTTCCAGGCCGGCACCTTCGCGCCGACCAAGATCATGTGGAGCGAGGACAACCGCACCGCCGGATTCCGGCTGTGCGGCGAGGGCACCAAGGGCATCCGCATGGAATGCCGCATCGGCGGCGCCGACCTCAACCCCTATCTCGCCTTCGCGGCGCTGATCGCGGCCGGTCTCGCCGGCATCGACGAGAAGCTGGAGCTGCAAAAGCCGTTTGTCGGCGACGCCTATCAAGCGTCGCAGCTGCCGGAGATCCCGAAGACGCTGCGCGATGCTGCCGAGACCCTGGAAAGCTCTGCGATGCTGAAGCAGGCCTTCGGCGAGGAGGTGATCGAGCATTATATGCACACCGCCCGCTGGGAGCAGTTCGAATACGACCGCCGCATCACGGACTGGGAACTGCATAGAGGCTTCGAGCGGTACTAACCCGTAGCGTCGGCGCTGCCCTTCACCCCCTTACCCTCTCCCCTTGAAGAACGGGAAGAGGGGCGCTTTTTAGATTGTTGTAACTGCGAGGAAGACATGACCGAAACGGTCAAGCTCAAATCCCCCATCGATGGGTCGATCTATGCCGAGCGGCCGGTCGCGACCGACCAGGCTATCAACGCGGCGGTCGAGCGCGCCAGGGCGGCGCAGGAAAAGTGGGCCGAAACGCCGATCGTCGAGCGCGGCAAGTACATGCTGGCGATGCTGGAAGCCCTGGTTGCGATGAGCGACGAGATCGTGCCCGAGATCGCCTGGCAGATGGGTCGCCCCGTTCGCTATGGCGGCGAGTTCGGCGGCGTCAAGGAACGCGTCAACTATATGGTCGAGATCGCAAAGCAGGCGCTGAAGCCGGTCATGGCTTCGAACCCGAAGGACGGTTTCCGCCGCTACGTGAAGAAGCTGCCGCTCGGCGTCGTCTTGGTGATCGCGCCGTGGAACTATCCTTACCTCACAGCCGTCAACACCATCGTTCCAGCGCTGATGGCGGGCAGCGCGGTGATCCTGAAGCATGCGGCGCAGACGCTGCTCGTCGGCGAGCGCTTCCAGCAGGCCTTCGACAAGGTGCGTCTCCCCAAAGGCCTGTTCCAGAATCTGGTCATGAACCACGGCCAGACCGAGAGGCTGCTCGGCTCGGGCAAGATCGACCATGTCAACTTCACCGGCTCGGTCGCCGGCGGCCGCGCCATCGAGAAGGCCGCGGCCGGCACCTTCATGACGCTCGGCCTCGAGCTCGGCGGCAAGGATCCGGCATATGTTTTGGCCGACGCCAAGATGGACCATGCGGTCGCCAACCTGGTCGACGGCGCCTTCTACAATTCCGGCCAGTGCTGCTGCGGCATCGAGCGCGTCTATGTTCACGAGAAAGTCTATGACGAGTTCGTCGAAGGTTTTGTCGCCGAGACGAAAAACTATGTCGTCGGCAATCCGCTGGAGCAGGCCACCACGATGGGGCCGATGGCGCAGGCGCGTTTCGCCGACCTGATCCGCGAGCAGAAGGCCGAGGCGCTGCGCAAGGGCGCCAGGGCGCATATCAACATGAAGGTCGAGAACGACAGGCCCGGCTCGCCCTATCTGGCGCCGGACGTGTTGACCAACGTCGACCACCAGATGAGCGTCATGCGCGAGGAAAGTTTCGGGCCGATCGTCGGCATCATGAAGGTGCGCGACGACGAGGAAGCGATCGCGCTGATGAACGACAGCCCCTACGGTCTGACCGCCTCGATCTGGACGCGCGACACCGAGCGCGCGGTGGCGATCGGCGACCGCGTCGAGACCGGCACCGTGTTCATGAACCGCTGCGACTATCTCGATCCGGCGCTGGTCTGGACCGGCGTCAAGGACACCGGCAAGGGCGCGGCTCTCTCGGCCATCGGCTACGACAATTTGACCCGGCCGAAATCCTACCACCTGCGCGAAACAATCTGACTTTTCGAAAGACAATCCATGTCCAAGCTCACCTCCAAATGGAACTACCCGACAACCGTCCGCTTCGGCGCCGGGCGCATCAAGGAACTGCCGGATGTGCTGGCGGCCGCCGGCATCAAACGCCCGCTGTTCGTCACCGATCCCGGGTTGGCGAAACTGCCGGTCGTCGCCTCGACGCTGAAAATCCTCGACGACGCCAAGGTGCCTTATGGCGTGTTTTCCGAGGTGAAGCCGAACCCGGTCGAGTCCAACCTGACCGCCGGCATCGCCGTTTTCAAGAAGGGCAAGCATGACGGCGTCATCGCCTTCGGCGGCGGCTCGGCGCTCGACCTCGGCAAGCTGATCGCCTTCCAGGCCGGGCAGAATCGGCCCGTATGGGATTTCGAGGATATCGGCGACTGGTGGACCAGGGCCAATTCGGATGCGATCGCGCCGATCATCGCGGTGCCGACAACGGCCGGCACCGGCTCTGAGGTCGGCCGCGCCGGCGTCATCACCAACGAGGCGACCCACACCAAGAAGGTCATCTTCCATCCGAAGCTTCTGCCGGCGATCGTCATTGCCGATCCGGAGCTGTCGGTCGGCATGCCGCCCTTCATCACCGCCGGCACCGGCATGGACGCGCTTGCCCACTGCCTCGAGGCCTATTGCGCGCCGGGCTATCACCCGATGGCCGACGGCATCGCGGTAGAGGGCATCCGCCTGGTGTTCGAGAACCTGCCCAAGGCCTTCGCCAACGGCAAGGATCTGGTGGCGCGGGCCCATATGATGAGCGCTGCCGCCATGGGCGCGGCCGCCTTCCAGAAGGGGCTGGGCGCCATCCACTCGCTGTCGCATCCGATCGGCGCGCTCTACGACACCCATCACGGCATGACCAACGCGGTGTTCATGCCCTACGTGCTCGCCTTCAACCGCGAAGCGATCGAGGACCGCATCGGGCGGCTCGCCGCCTATTGCGGCATCAAGGGTGGCTTCGACGGTTTCGCCAAGGCGATCGTCAAGCTGCGCAAGGAGCTCAAGGTGCCGCACGCGCTGCCCGACCTCATCAAGGGCCTCGACATGGACAAGAAGCGCAAGGGCCTGATCGCCGACATGGCGGTGGTCGATCCGACCGCCGGCGGGAACCCGGTCAAGCTCACCAAGAAGGCGGCGCTGACGCTGCTCGAAAACGCCATAGCAGGGTCAGTGTAAGGTGACTTTTGCAGCGGAAAGTTGATCTGGAAACGAGGGGAAAGGAAAGGGAAAAGAGCGAAAGGGCAAGGAGGAGAATAATTAGCCGGAAAAAGGATCGCGAAGCGATTGCTACAGCCGGTTAAAGAGAGTTTACTTTTTGGTGCTGCGGGGTGCCGGTTTCACAAAGCTTTCATCTGGCTGTCACACGAAAACGATACCGCATCGCAGGCGTCCAATGGCGTCAGTTCAACGGAGAGAACATATGTTCAAATTCACGGGGAAGGTGCTTTCCCTTTCGGCCGCGGCGCTCTTCGCGTCGACGGTGATTTCGTCCGCGGCTTCGCTGGACGATCTCGCCAAGGCCGCGAAGGCGGAGGGCGAACTCACGGTCATCGCGCTGCCGCATGACTGGTGCGGCTACGGCGCCGTCATCGACGGCTTCAAGGCGAAGTATCCCGATATCAAGATCAACGAGCTCAACCCCGATGCCGGCTCCGGCGACGAGGTCGAAGCGATCAAGGCCAACAAGGACAATAAGGGCCCGCAGGCGCCCGACGTGATCGACGTCGGTCTGTCCTTCGGGCCGTCCGCCAAGAAGGACGGGCTCGTCCAGGCTTACAAGGTGTCGACCTGGGATTCGATCCCGGAGAGCGCCAAGGATCCGGAAGGCTACTGGACCGGCGACTATTACGGCGTGCTGTCCTTCCTGGTGAACAAGGACCTGGTCAAGGAAGCGCCGGCCGACTGGGCTGACCTATTGAAGTCGGATTATGCCAACACCGTCGCGCTTGCTGGCGACCCACGCCTCTCGAACCAGGCCATCCAGGCTGTCTACGCCGCCGGCCTCTCTGGCGGCGCGGCCGCCGGTGAAGCAGCCGGCACTGCCGGTCTCGACTTCTTCAAGAAGCTCAACGGCGCCGGCAATTTCGTGCCGGTCATCGGCAAGCCGGCGACGCTTGCGCAGGGCCAGACCCCGATCCTGGTCACCTGGGACTACAACGCGCTTGCCGGTCGCGACACGCTGAAGGGCAACCCGCCGGTAGATGTCGTGGTGCCGAAGACGGGCGTTGTCGCCGGCGTCTACGTGCAGGCGATCAGCGCCTTCGCGCCGCATCCGAATGCCGCCAAGCTTTGGCTCGAGTATCTCTACTCCGACGAAGGCCAGATCGGCTGGCTGAAAGGTTATTGCCACCCGATCCGCTTCAACGACCTCGCCAAGAACGGCAAGCTGCCGGCCGACGTGATGGCCAAGTTGCCGCCAGCCGAATCTTACGCGGCTGCGGTGTTCCCGACGCTCGAGGAGCAGGGAAAGGCGAAGGAAGCCATCACCAAGAACTGGGACGCCGTCGTCGGCGCCAACGTCAAGTAAACCAGTTAAATCATCCGGGCGGCCGTGAGGCCGCCCGGACTTCCTCGAAGACGGTAGCCGGCGCATGACCGATCTCTCGCTTTCCGATCAGGCAATTGCGGGAAAGACCGCGCCGCCAAGCGAGGCCCGCGCCTTGCGGCTGCCGACGCAATGGCTCGGCGTTGCGCCGTTCTTCATCTTCGCCATCATGTTCCTGATCCTGCCCACGTTCTATCTGATGCTGGGCGCATTCCAGAACGATGCCGGCGAGTTCACCCTGGAAAACATAGCAGCGCTGGCGCAGCCATCGATCGTTGCCGCCTACTGGATCTCGATCAAGGTCAGCCTTGCCTCGGCGCTGATTGGTGCATTCGCGGGCTTGGCGATTGCCGTTGCCATCGTGCGCGGCGGCCTGCCCGATTGGATACGATCGGCAACGCTGACCTTTTCCGGCGTGGCCTCCAATTTTGCCGGCGTGCCGCTGGCCTTCGCCTTTCTCGCCACACTCGGTCGTATCGGTCTCGCCACGATGATCCTGAACACCTTGTTCGGCTTCAACATCTACGCCCACGGCTTCAACATCCTGTCGTTCTGGGGCCTGACGCTGACCTATGTTTATTTCCAGATTCCGCTGATGGTGGTCATCATTGTGCCGGCGATCGACGGGCTGAAGAAGGAATGGGGCGAGGCCGCCGCGACGTTGGGTGCGACACAGGCACAGTTCTGGCGCATGGTCGTCATCCCGGTGATCTGGCCGAGCTTCCTCGGCACTGTGATCCTGCTCTTTGCCAATGCGTTCGGCGCCATCGCCACCGCCTACGCCCTGACCGGCTCGTCGCTCAACATCGTGCCGATCCTGCTCTATGCGCAGATCCGCGGTGACGTGCTGCACAATGCACATCTCGGCTATGCGCTCGCCTTCGGCATGATCGTCATCACCGGCCTCGCCAATGTGTTCTACATCTGGTTCCGGACCCGTTCCGAGAGGTGGCTGAAATGAAGACCGGACGCTTCTGGGCCTGGCTCGTCTTCATCCTCGGTGCGGTCTACTTCTTCATCCCGCTGATCGCGACGGTGGAATTCTCCATGCGCATGCGGCGCGGCGCATATTCCTTCGATGCCTATCAGATCGTTTTGGGCGACGAACGCTTCCAGGCGACTTTCATGTACTCGGTGCTTGCGGCGATCTTCACCATCATCCTCGGCGTGCTGGTCGTCGTGCCGGCCGCCTACTGGATCCGGCTGCGGCTGCCGCAGCTCAGGCCAATCGTGGAATTCATCACGCTGCTGCCGCTGGTCATCCCGGCGATCGTCATCGTCTTCGGCTATATCAGAATGTATGGGTCGAATTCGCCACTGCCATTCCTGGCAAGCAACACGGGCGCCAACGCGCTGCTGGTGATTGGCTATGCGACGCTGGCCCTACCCTACATGTACCGCGCCGTCGACACCGGCCTTCGTACCATCGACGTCAGAACGCTGACGGAAGCGGCGCAGATCCTAGGCGCCGGCTGGGGCACGATCATCACGCGTGTCATCCTGCCCAACGTTCTGATCGCGGTGCTGTCGGGCGCCTTCCTCACCTTCGCCATCGTCATCGGCGAGTTCACCATGGCCAGCCTGCTCAACCGGCCGGCCTTCGGTCCGTACCTGCAGAACATCGGCGCCAACCGCGCCTATGAGCCGGCGGCGCTTGCCATCATCGCCTTCGCCATCACCTGGGGCTGCATGTCGCTGATCCAGATCCTGTCCCGCTTCGCGCCGAAATCGGCGAACCGCCCCAATTGAGCGAAAAAGACCGACCGAAAGAAAAGCCATGGCCGAGCCGTTCCTCTCCATCCAGCATGTGCGAAAGTCCTTCGGCGCCACTACCGTGGTCGAGGATTTCAACCTCGATGTCGAGCCGGGCGAATTCGTCTCCTTCCTCGGCCCGTCCGGCTGCGGCAAGACGACGGTGCTGCGCATGGTGGCCGGCTTCGAAGAGCCCTCGGCCGGCAAGATCGTGGTCAGCGGCAAGGACATCACCAGGCTGAAGCCCAATCAGCGCAATGTCGGCATGGTGTTCCAGGCCTATGCGCTGTTCCCCAACCTCACGGTGGCGCAGAATATCGGGTTCGGGCTGAAGGTGGCTGGCATGCCGAAGGCAGCCATCGATGCCCGCGTCGCGGAGATGCTCGAAATCATCAAGCTGCCGCAGATGGCCGATCGCTATCCCTACCAGCTCTCCGGCGGCCAGCAGCAGCGTATCGCGCTGGCGCGCGCGATCGCGCCGAAGCCGAAGCTGCTTCTGCTTGACGAGCCGCTGTCGGCGCTGGACGCCAAGGTGCGCGTGTCGCTGCGCGAGGAAATTCGCTCGATCCAGAAGAAGCTCGGCATCACCACCATCTTCGTCACCCACGACCAGGAAGAGGCGCTGTCGATCTCCGACCGCATCGCCGTCATGTATGGCGGCAAGGCCGAGCAGGTCGGCACGCCGTTCGAGATCTACAACCGGCCGGCGACGAAGTTCGTCGCCAACTTCGTCGGCACGCTCAACGTGCTGGAAGGCAAGGTCACCGACCCCGCCTCCGGCAAGGTGCGGATCAACACGCAGGAGGTCTCGCTCAAGGGCAAGCTCAACGGCTCGAAGTCCGGCGACACGCTGTCGCTGGCGCTCAGGCCCGAAGCAATTTCGCTCGGCCGGCAACCGGGGCACGACACCAGCCTTTCGGGCGAGATCGCCGAAGTGCATTTCCTCGGCTCGGTCATCCGGGTGCGCGTCGGCATCGGCGGCAACACGGTTTCGCTCGATACCTTCAACAACTCCGCGACGCCGCCGCCCGCCGTCGGCGAGAAGGCGGATATCTCGTTCTCGTCGGGCGATATGTTGGTGCTGCACTAGGAAAGAGTGAATAGTGAATGGTGATCAGCGAAGAGAGCACTTTACGTGCTCAAATTCTTATGATGATGCCCATTCACCATTCACCATTCACCATTCACTTTTTGCAGTGCCAAACGCCTGGTTCCATCGCTACGATGAACCATGGCGCTTTTCGAGCTCACCCTTGTCCTGCTTCTGATCGCCGTCGCGCTGACGGCCGTGTCGCGATGGCTGGAGGTTCCGTATCCCTCCCTGCTGGCGCTGGCGGGCGCCGGTATCGCCTTCCTGCCTGGCGCACCGACGATCGAGATCGATCCGGAACTGGCGCTGGCACTGTTCATCGCGCCGGTGCTTCTCGATGCCGCCTATGACACCTCGCTGCGCGATCTCAATCGCTACCGGCTGCCGCTGGCGCTTCTGGCGCTCGGCGCCGTCATCTTCACCGCCGTGGTGGTCGCTTTTGTCGGCTGGAAGATGGCCGGCCTGCCGGTCGCCGCGGCGATCGCGCTCGGCGCCATCGTCGCCCCGCCGGACGCGGTGGCGGCGGGCGCCGTGCTCGGCCAGTTCAAGGTGCCACACCGCATCACGGCCATCCTGCAGGGCGAAAGCCTGCTCAACGACGCCACCGCGCTTCTGATCTACCGGATAGCAGTAGCCGCGGCACTCGGCCCGCTCCTGTTGAGCAGCGCCGCGCCGACGGTCCTGTTGTCAACGGTTGGCAGTCTTGTCGCCGGCCATGTTCTCGGCCGAGTATTCCATTTCGCGTTTGCCCGCATCGAGGATCCGGCAAGCGGCACGGTTGTGCAGTTCGCGAGCACGTTCGGCGTCTGGATCCTGGCGGACAGGATCGGGCTTTCCGCCATCATCACCATCGTCGTCTATGCCATGACGATCGCCCGCGCGGCACCCCGCTCCATGCCGGCGAGAAACCGCGTCAGCTCCTATTCGGTTTGGGAAACGGCGGTGTTCGTGCTCAACGTGCTGGCATTTGTGCTGATGGGCCTGCAGGCGCGCACGATCGTCGGCCGGCTCGCGGGACAGGGGCACCCCGAGGCATTCGTCTTCGCGGCAACCGTGCTCGCCGTCGTCATCGTCTCGCGTCTCGTCTGGGTGCTGAGCTGCGGCGCGATCCTCAGATGGTTCGCGCGCTTCGGCAGCGAAGCCCGGAGGCGGGAAACGCCGTCGTTCCGCGGTGGCGTGCTGATCGGCTGGTGCGGCATGCGCGGGCTGGTGACGCTGGTGGCGGCCTTTGCCTTGCCGGCCGACTTTCCCGGCCGCGATCCGATCGTGCTCGCAGCCTTCGCGGTCGTGCTTGGAACACTGGTGCTGCAGGGCATGAGCCTGAAGCCGCTGCTGCGCCTGCTCAACTTCGAACGCGACACGACGGTGGACATCGAGGTGGCACAGGCGCGCGTCGCCATCATGCAGGCGGCGCTGGACGTCCTGAGCCGCAAGACGTCGGCTGCGGCGGCGGTCGTGCGCGAGCAATACGAGGCCGAGCGCCTGATAGCCGAGAACCCGGAGGACGCGCAGGCAGCGACCGAATACGACCGGCTGCGCCTCTATGCTATCAAGCGGCAGCGCGACACGCTGGAGGAATTGCGCCGCAACGGGACGATCGGCGACGAGGCCTATCACCGCCTGGAAGAAGAGATCGACTGGTCGGAACTGGCCGCGTCGCCGGCAGGCCGGTTCCAGCCGCTTACGACTTAGGCAGGATGGGCCCGGCGGTCGCGCAACTGGACTATTCCGCGCGCCGCCACGGTCCATTGCAACGCCGCAGCCGAAGCGCTACTGCCGTGGCCATATATTCAGCCGGTTAATCAATGAAGCTGATCAGCTACAACATCCAGTACGGCTATGGCAGCGACGGCCGTTATGACCTGACGCGCGCGGCGCGGCTCGTCGGCGGCGCCGATATCATCGCCCTGCAGGAGGTGGAGCGCCACTGGCAGCGCACCAACGAGGACGACCAGCCGGAGATCCTGTCCAGGCTGCTGCCCGACTATCACTGGGTCTACGGCCCGGCCTTCGACATGGACGCCAGCGAATTGCGCGACGGCCGCATCGTCAACCGACGCAGGCAATTCGGCACCATGCTGCTGTCGAAGCTGCCGATTGTCTGGTCGCGGCTGCATACGCTGCCACTGCGCCGCACGCTCAAGCCGCTCAACACCCGCAACGCAGCGCTGGAATGCATGATCCGCACGCCGGCTGGACCGGTGCGGGTGTTCTCGCTGCATCTTGCGCATATCTCGGTCGAGGAGCGGCTGGAGCAGATCGACTATCTCATCGCCGAACATCGCCGCGCGCCTTCGGAAGGCGGTCCGTGGAGCGGCACCGACGACGAGCATGAGCGCAACTGGAGCAACGGCCAGGCAGAGCCGGAAAACCCGCTGGCTGCGATCTGGCTCGGCGATTTCAACATGGAGCCGGGAAGCGCCGAATACCGGCGCATCGTCGGCGACGCGCCCTACCATCGCGGCGCCGTCTATATCCATGGATTCGTCGATGCCGCCGCCGTCGCCGGCGAGCCCGGGCCGGACTTCCATACGCACGAAAAGATCGTCGACGGCAGGCCGGCGAAACGACGGCTCGACCATTGCTTCGTCGGCGGCGTGCTGGCCGGACGGGTGCGTTCGGTAACGGCCGACATCGGCGAGGTGGCTTCCGACCATTTTCCGCTGAGGGTCGATATCGATCTGGAAACGCCGGGCATCGCGCCGGGCTTGGCCGGCAGGTGAACCAGTGACGCTTTTCGTCTTCCTCGCGGTGCTCTCGGCGGCCGCCATGCATGCGATCTGGAACGCGCTGGTCAAAGTGCATCTCGACCGCTTCCTGTCGATCACGCTGATGACGCTCGGCATGGGTTTTGCGGCGCTGCTGGCGCTGCCTTTCGTCGAGGTGCCGAAAGCGGAGGTGTGGCCGTTCATTCTGGCCTCGGTGATCTTCCATATGGGCTACCGGATGTTTCTGATCGGCGCCTACAAGGCTGGCGATTTCGCCCAGACCTATCCGCTGGCGCGCGGCACCGCGCCGCTGCTTTCCGCCCTCGGCGGCATCGTCCTGCTCGGAGAGGTTCCGGCACCGTTCGCCATCTTCGGCATCGTGCTTCTGTCGGCCGGCACGCTGGTGATGTCATTCCGCGGCGGCGTGCATCTCGAACGGTTCAATCTGCGCGCGGTCAGCTTTGCGCTCGGCACCTCGATCTTCATCGCCAGCTACACGCTCTCCGACGGCAGCGGCGCGCGGCTCGCGGCGACCGCGCAGAGTTACGCGGCCTGGCTGTTCATCTGCGATGCGGCGTGGGCGCTGGTGCTGTGCGTCGCCTTTCGCGGGCCGCAGTCGCTGCCGATGCTGGCGCGCGACTGGAAGGCCGGGCTTTTCACCGGCGTGCTCAGCGGCGCCGCCTACTGGATCGTCATGTGGGCGATGACCAAGGCGCCGATCGCCTCGGTCGCGTCGCTGCGCGAGACCTCGATCCTGTTCGCCATGCTGATCTCGGTCGTCGCGCTGGGCGAGAAGATGACGACCTGGCGAGGCGCCGCCGCGCTCGGCATCGTCGCCGGTGTCGTCGCGCTCAGGCTTGGTTGATCTCCAGGTCGAACACCATCAGCCCGCCGGTGCCGCCTTCGAGCGCCGCGACCAGTCTGGCACCGGCCCGCTGATGCGCTTCGTGCACCAGATAGGCATCGCGGGCGGCGGCATCGCGGAAGTCGATGGTGAAGCCATGGCCGAAGCCGCGCGCGAACGGCTCGGGGCTGACGTTGGCGCTGAGATGCACCTTGCCCATGCCGTCGATAATGGAACGCAGCGCTTCGAGATCGGCGTGGATCGCAGCGCGCTCGGAGGCGGAGACGTCGTCACGGAAGCGGACAAAGACGCAGTGCCTGATCATCGCTCGTTCCTCAAGCCGCCTTGTTGCCCTTGAACACGGCTGGCGGCAGCGGCTCGCGGCCGAGGATCAGGTCGGCGCCCTTTTCGCCGACCATGATCGTCGGCGCATTGGTGTTGGAGGAGGGGACGCGCGGCATCACGGAGGCGTCGCAGACCCGCAGGCCTTCGATGCCGCGCAGCCTCAGATCCGGCGTCACCACCGCCATGTCGTCATGGCCCATGCGGCAGGTTCCGACCGGATGATGGTCGGTCTTGGACGTGCGGCAGGCATAGTCGAAGAGGTTGGCGTCGCTCTGCAGGGCAGGGTCGGGCAGCACCTCGCGCAGCACGTAGGGGGCAAGCGCCTTCTGCCGCATGATCTCGCGCGCCAGCCGCAGGCCCTTGATCGACATGTCGCGGTCGTAGGGATCGGACCAGTAGTTCGGATCGATCAGCGGATGGTCGGCGGGGTCGGCGCTGTTCAGCCGCACCGTGCCGCGCGAGCGCGGACGAAGGAAGGCCGAGTTGAGCGTCACGCCCGGGTTCTTCAGCTTCTCGACGCCGGCCTCGATGCCGGAACCGAGACCGAGATGGAACTGGATGTCGGGCGAAGCGGCGGTCGGATCGGCGTACCAGAAGCCGCCGGTCTCGAACAGGCTGGAGGCGACCGGGCCTTTCTTCAAGAGCAGGTATTGCAGGCCCGCCCATATCGTGCGGTGCAGCTTGGCGTAGTTGTCGTAGGTGTGGTCGCCGGTGCATTCGGCAATGACGAACAGGTCGAGATGGTCCTGCATGTTGGAGCCGACGCCGGGAAGGTCGTGGACCGGCGTGACGCCGACCGATTTCAGATGATCGGCCGGGCCGATGCCCGACTGCATCAAGAGCTTCGGCGAGCCGATGGCGCCGGAGGACACGATCACCTCGCGCTCGGCACGCAGCACCGTCTTCTCTCCGCCCGGCTTGTCGACGATCTCGACGCCGACGGCGCGACCCTTCTCGACGACGACGCGGGTGACCAGCACGTCGGTCCTGACTGTCAAATTCTTCCGTTCGCGGATCGGCTTCAGATAGGCGACCGAAGCGGACGAGCGGCGCGCGTCCTTCTGGGTGAGCTGGTAATAGCCGACGCCCTCCTGGCTGGCGCCGTTGAAATCCGGATTGAAGGGAATGCCCATCTCCTGGCCGGCGCGGAAATAGGCCTCGCAGATCGGCAGCGGGGAGATCGGGTTGGAGACGCCGAGCGGACCCTGGTCGCCATGATAGTCGTTGGCGAAGCGCTGGTTGTTCTCGGCGCGCTTGAAATAGGGCAGCACGTCGCGATAGCCCCAGCCGGTGAGCCCTTCTTCCTTCTCCCAGGCGTCGTAGTCGCGGGCGTTGCCGCGCGTGTAGATCTGGGCGTTGATGGAGGAGCCGCCGCCGACCACCTTGGCCTGCGTGTACCAGAAGACGCGATCCCTCATGTGCTTTTGCGGCACGGTCGACCAGCCCCAGGACGCGATGCCCTTGGTCATCTTGGCGAAGCCCGCCGGCATGTGGATCAGCGGATGCCAATCCTTGCCGCCGGCTTCCAAGAGCAGGACCGAATTTCCCGGTTCCTCGCTCAGCCGGTTGGCCAGGACGCAGCCGGCCGGGCCGGCGCCAACAATGATGTAGTCAGCCATTGCTCCACTCACTCACAGGCGCGGCAGGGACAGTGCGCCGTCGACATCGATGACCGATCCGGTCGCAAAGCCGAACTTGCCGGAGGCAAGCGCGGCCACCACCGCGCCGATGTCGCCGGCTTCGCCCCAGCGTTTGGCCGGCACAAGGCCGCCATCGATCAGCGCGTCATATTTGGCGGAGACGCCCGCGGTCATGTCGGTGCGGATGATGCCCGGACGCACCTCGAACACGCCGATGCCTTCTGCGGCGAGCCGCAGCGCCAGGTTCTTCACCCACATGGACAGTCCGGCCTTGGAGATGCAGTAGTCGGCGCGCTCAGGTGAAGCCATCGTCGCGCTGACCGAGGTGACGGTGACGATCGATCTCCCTGGCTTGGCAGGCGCCGCAAGCATGGCTTTTGCGACCGCCTGGCTGAGGAACACCGTGCCGCGCAGATTGATGGCGAGCGCACGATCGAAGTTTTCCGGCTTCAGCTCCAGAAGATCGCCACGCAGCACGGCGCCGACGCCGGCATTGTTGACCAGGCAGTCGATGCGGCCGAACACATCCATGGCCGCCTGAACCAGTTTCGGATGGGCGGCGAGATCGGCAATGTTGCATTGAACGTAGGCGAATTTCGCGCCGCGCGCGGCGATGTTCTTGGCAAGCCCATCGGCAGGCTTGTCGGCGAGGTCGGCGACGAGGATGTCGAAGCCGGCATCGGCAAGCGCCTCGGCGCAGGCAAGCCCGATGCCGCGCGCGCCGCCGGTGACGATGGCCGCAGGGCGGGTCATGCGGCGAGATCCGTCTTGCGGATGTGATCGGCGACGCGCAGCGCCTGGGCCGCGATCGACAGCGCCGGGTTGACTGCAGCCGAGGTCGGCAGGAAGCCGCCGTCGACGACGAACAGGTTCTTGTGGTCATAGGCGCGGCAGAACGGATCGAGCGGCGCTGCCGCCGGATCGTTGCCCATGCGCACCGTGCCGCACTGGTGCGAGGGCGTACGCTTGTCGAACGGGCGCGACAGCACGATCGGATAGCCGCAGGCACGGAAGTTTTCGCGCATCACCCTGGTCAGGCCTTCCAGCGACTGCATGTTGGAGCGCCGCCACTGCATGACGATCTCCTTGCCTTCGACCATGATGCGGCTTTCAGGGTCAGGCAGGTCCTCGCACATCAGGTACCAGTCGACGGCGTGGCCGGCCATGAAGTCGAGCGCGAATTTCGGCGCCAGCTTCACATTGGCCTTCAGCATGTTGCCGTCGATCTTGCCGAGCAATTGTACATTGCCCAGCGGCTTGCCGCCCTTGCCGTCCGACAGATAGTAGTCGTTGAGCATCAGCGTCTTCTGGTAGACGGCATCGTTGCGTCGGCGCGGGTCGATCGCCAGCATCGCGCTCGAATTGTGGTTCATGAAATTGCGGCCGACCTGGTCGGAACTGTTGGCGAGGCCCTTGCCCCCCTCCTTGCCGCTTCTCGGCGATGGCGAGCGCAGCAGGATGGCGGCGGAGTTGACCGCGCCGGCAGAGAGGATGACCAGCTTCGGCGACAGCGTCTTCTGCGAACCGCTCTGGGTGTAGTGGATGGCAAGGATCGACTTGCCGTCCGGCGAGGCCTCGAGCCAGTCGACATGGGCACTGGTCTCAAGGCGGATGTTGCCATCGCTGAGCGCAGCCGTCAGCGGCCCGGTCTGGGCATCGACCTTGCCTTGGCCGGTGTTCGGGAAGGCATCCCAGCCCGTCTTGCCGTCCTTCAGCCAGGCTTCAATGTCGACGCCGAGCGGCAGGGAGGCCGGATGCAGACCGAGGCCCTTCAATTCGGCGCGGGCGCGCGCGATCGCAGGCTCGTCGGGCACCGGCTTGAAGGCGTAGGGGATCGAGTGGAACGGTTCGGTCGGGTCCTCGCCGAGGCTGCCCCGCACGCGAAAAAGCTGCTCGGCCTTCGAATACCAGGGCTCGAACTCGTCATAGGAAAACGGCCAGGCCGGCGAGACGCCGCCGAAATGCTCCATGGCGGAAAAATCTTCCTTGCGATAGCGGATCAGCACCGCGCCGAAGAATTTCGAATTGCCGCCGACATAGTAATAGTTGCCGGGGTTGAAGGCCGGGCCGCCGGCCTCGCGCCACATCTCCTTCGGCCGGTAGTGCCCATCGACGAAGATCGATCGCGTCGAGCGCGCATGCGGCGTCGCGGGCAGCGGCTCACCGCGCTCCAGGATCAGGATGGAGGCGCCGCTGCCGGCCAAGCCGGAGGCGATCGTGGCGCCGCCGATGCCGGAGCCGATGATGACGATATCCGGATTTGCCATGGCCCAGTCTACAGAATGCGCTTCTCGGTCGCCGGGTCGAAGAACACCGCCTTGGTCAGGTTGAAGGCGAGCGGCGTGCTGGTACCCGGCTGGATCCTGGCGTCGGCGCGCAGCCGCGCCACCACGGCCTTGCCGCCGAGATTGGTGACGGCGAAGGTGTCGGAGCCGGCCGGCTCGATCACCTCGATGTGGCAATCGGCGGTGGCGATCTCGGAGCCGTTGCGCTCGGCGCCTTCCGGATCGGTCAGCGCCTCCGGGCGGACGCCGAAGATGACCGGCTTGTCCTTGAATGCCGCAAGGCCCGCCGGCGCGCCGGGAAGGGCCAGCGCGATCGGCTGGCGCGCCTCGCGATCGAGCACGACGGAGAGCCCGCTGCCATTGGCGCCGATCTTTGCCGGGATAAGGTTCATCGCCGGCGAGCCCATGAAGTCGGCGACGAAGACGTTGGTGGGGTTGTTGTAGATTTCCGCCGGCGTGCCGAACTGCTGCACCTCGCCGTCGCGCATCACGGCGATCTTGGTTGCCAGCGTCATCGCCTCGATCTGGTCATGCGTGACATAGACGATCGTCGTGCCGGTCGTCGCGTGCAGGCGCTTGATCTCGATGCGCATGTCGACGCGCAGCTTGGCGTCGAGGTTGGAGAGCGGCTCGTCGAACAGGAAGAGCTTCGGGTCGCGCACCAGGGCGCGGCCCATGGCGACGCGCTGGCGCTGGCCGCCAGAGAGCTGGCTGGGCTTGCGGTTGAGCAGGTGGCCGATCTGCAAGATCTTGGCCACCTTGTCGATCGCCTTCTGGCGCTCCGCCGCCGGCACGCCGCGCATCTCCATGCCGAAGGCGATGTTTCCGGCGACAGTCATGTTCGGATAGAGCGCGTAGCTCTGGAAGACCATGGCGATGTCGCGCTTCGAGGGATGCAGATCGTTGATGGCGCGGCCGTCGACCCGAATCTCGCCCTCGGTGATCGTTTCCAGGCCAGCGATGGTATTGAGCAGCGTGGACTTGCCGCAGCCGGACGGACCGACCAGGACGAGGAAGCCGCCCTTTTCGAGCTCGACATCGATGCCCTTCAGGATCTCGACATTCCCGAAGCGCTTCTTCAGCCCATCAATTTCCAGAAAAGCCATGGTCGTTCCTTAGCGAAAAGAGGTCAGCCCTTGACCGCGCCGGCCATCAGCCCGCGCACGAAATAGCGGCCGGCGACGACATAGACGATCAGGGTGGGGAGCGCGGCGATCATCGCCGCGGCCATGTTGACGTTGTATTCGACGACACCGGTCGAGGTGTTGACGACATTGTTCAGAGCCACCGTCATCGGCATCACGTCGCCGGAGCCGGCATAGGCGGAGGCGAACAGGAAGTCGTTCCAGATGTTGGTGAACTGGTAGATCACCGTCACAACGATGATCGGCAGTGAGTTGGGCAGCATGATGCGCCGGAATATCTGGAAGAAGGAGGCGCCGTCGACCTGCGCCGCCTTGATCAACTCGGTCGGGAAAGCTTCGTAATAGTTGCGGAAGAACAGCGTGGTGAAGCCGAGGCCATAGACCACGTGGACGAAGACGAGATTGACCGTCGAGTTGCCGAGACCAAAGGAGAAGCCGGTCGCGTTCCGCAGGGTGGCGCCGAAGCGGCCGAGGCTGCCGAGGATCGTCGCCATCGGCAAGAGCACCGACTGGAACGGGATGAAGCAGGCAAACAGCATCATCGCGAAGACCAGCGTGTGGCCGCGGAAGCGCCATTTGGTCAGCACATAGCCGTTGAGCGCACCAAGCAGCGTCGAGATCACAACCGCCGGAACCACCATCTTGATCGAGTTCCAGAAATAGCCCTTCATGCCGACGCAGGTCAGGCCCGAGCAAACTTCGCTCCACGCCTTTATCCATGGCGCGAAGGTCGGTGCATGCGGCAGCGCCAGCATGTTGCCGTTCTGGATCTCATCCATGGTCTTGAACGAGGTGACGAGCATGACGAAGAGCGGCATCAGATAGAACAGCGCGAACAGCGCGAGCAGTCCGTAGATAACGATGCGGTTGAGCGTCCTGGCGCGGATGCCGCCGGAGGCCTGGCGGGCGGGTGAAGTAACGGCGCTCATCGCGACTTCTCCCTGAGTTCGGAATAGAGATATGGAACGATGATCGCGGTGATGGTCATCAGCATGATCACTGCGCTGGCGGAGCCGACCGCCATCTCGTTGCGCTTGAAGGTGAACTCATACATGAAGTTGGACGGCAACCAGGCCGAGCCGCCGGGGCCGCCGCTGGTCAGCGCCACCACCAAGTCGTAGGACTTGATGGCCAGATGCGCGAGCACGATGAAGGCCGACAGGAACACCGGCCGCAGCAGCGGGATAACGATGCGGCGATAGAGCTGAAAGGTGGTGGCGCCGTCGATCTGCGCCGCCTTCATGATCTCGCCGTCAATGCCGCGAAGGCCGGCCAGGAACATCGCCATGATGAATCCGGAAGCCTGCCAGACGCCGGCGATGACCACGGTGTAGATGACGAAATCCTTGTTCTTGATCCAGTCGAAATGGAAGCTCGTCCAGCCCCATTGGTGCAGCGTCTGCTCGAGGCCGAGACCGGGGTCGAGGAACCATTTCCAGGCGACGCCGGTGACAATGAATGAAAGCGCCATCGGGTAGAGGTAGATCGGCCTCAGCACGCCTTCGCCGCGGATCTTCTGGTCGAGCAGGATGGCCAGGAACAGGCCGAGCGCCAGGCAGATAGCGATGTAGAGGAAACCGAATATGCCCATGTTGGTGATCGAGGTGTACCAGCTCGACGGCGGGTCGCTCTCGAAGGTCCAGCGCCACAGCCGCTGATAGGCGCGGGGGCCGGTGATGGCATAGGATGGAAAGGTCTTGGAGTTGGTGAACGACAGATAGATCGTCCACAGGATGAAGCCATAGACGAAGACGATCGTCGCCGCGAAGCTCGGCGCCAGCACGATCTTCGGCAGGAGGTCCTGCAGGCGCGAGCGCACCGTGCTGCCCGGCCGGGCGTCGTGCTCCGGCGTCAGCTTGATTTGGGTTTCGGCGACTGTGCTCATCGGCTTATCCAGTACCGGTTCGTCGGGGATCGGCCGGCGTAACACACCGGCCGGGCAAATCCCGGACCTCGCCTCGGTGAGACCTCCCCCGCTTGGAGCGGGGGAGCCTCGAGTTACTGCGAACGTCTTACTTGGCGTCGTCGATCGCCTTGACCAGCTCGGTCACGGCCTCGTCCGAGGTCTTGATCTGACCGTGGACGAACTTCGACACGACGTCCTTGTAGGCATTGGCGACAGCCGGAGGCGCGCCATAGCCTTGGGCCAGCGAGCCGAACAGCTTGCCGCCTTCATTGGCAGCCTTCAGGTCGGCGATGCCCTTCTTGCCGCAGGCGTCGAAGTCGGTGTCAGGCACGTCGGTGCGGGCCGGAACCGAACCCTTGACGACGTTGAAGGCTGACTGGAAGCTCTTCGACAGGGTGGCGGTGGCCAAAGCGACCTGGGCGGCCTTGCGATCGTCCGGAACGTTGAACATGCCGAACATGTCGGAGTTGTAGATCACCGAGCCATCGGTGCCCGGGAAGCGATAGCACAGGAAGTCGGTGCCCGGGGTCTTGTTGGCGGCGTGGAACTCGCCCTTGGCCCAGTCACCCATGACCTGCACCAGCGCATCGCCCTTGATGACCATGGCGGTGGCAAGGTTCCAGTCGCGGCCCGAGAAGTTCGGATCGACATAGGTGACGAGCTTGGCGAGGTTGTCGAACGACTTCTTCATCGTGTCGGACTTGAGCGACTCCTCGTCGAGGTCGTTCATCGCCTTCTTGTAGAACTCGGGCCCGCCGGTCGACAGCACGACGGAGTCGAACATGGTGGCTTCCTGCCAGTTCTGGCCGCCCAGCGCGAGCGGGATGACCCCCGCGGCCTTGGCCTTGTCGAGCAATGCCACGAAGTCGTCGAAGGTCTTCGGCTCGGCGCCGCCGATCTTGTCCATCACCGCCTTGTTGATCCACAGCCAGTTGACGGAGTGGACGTTGACCGGAGCCGCGACCCACTTGCCGTCATAGACGGAGAATTTCTGCAGGGCAGCCGGAACCGACTTGTCCCAGCCTTCCTTCTTGGCGGTTTCGGTCAGGTCGCCCATGACGCCGGCGGCGGCATAGTCGAGCACGGTGTAGCCGAGCATCTGCGAGGCGGTCGGATAGTTGCCGGCCGCGACCATCGCCTTCAGCGCGGTCATGGCGGCGTCGCCGCCACCGCCGGCCACCGGCACGTCCTTCCAGGCATAGCCTTCCTTTGCCAGGTCCTGCTTCAGCACGTTCAGGGCAGCCGCTTCGCCGCCCGACGTCCACCAATGCAGCATCTGCACTTCCTTGACGTCCGCGGCATGCGCCGAGAACGCAAAGCTCGTCGCAAGAGCCGTTCCGATAAGCAGTTTGCGCAACATGTACTTCCTCCCTTGTTGCATTCACATAGCCGGCGGATGGCCGCCGGGGTCTCCCAACTCAGCCGACCCACCATCCGGTGCGCTGGCCGCGATGAAACTGGATCGTCTTTTCCTCGGTATAGTCCTCGACGGCGCGTTTGCCGAGTTCGCGTCCGAGACCGGACTGCTTGTAGCCGCCGAAGGGCAGTTCGGGATAACCTTCCATGAACGTGTTCACCCAAACCGTCCCCGAACGCACACCGCGCGCCACCGACATGCACGTGTCGATGCTGGCGCTCCACACACCCGCAGACAGACCATAGGGCGTGTTGTTGGCGATGTGCAATGCCCTTTCAATCGTTTCAAAAGTGAGCACGGACAGCACCGGCCCGAACACTTCCTCGCGGGCGATGGCCATGTCCTCCGTGACGTTGCGCACGATGGTCGGGTCGAGATACTGGCCGGCGTTGGAGGCGAGCAGTCCGCCGCCGCTGAAGACGCTGCCGCCGTCGGTTTTAGCCGCCGCCACATAGCCGGCTACCTTTGCCATGTGGTCGGCCGAGATCATCGCGCCGACCTTGGTGCGGTCGTCAAGCGGATCGCCGACCCTGACCTTCTCGGCCAGCGCCTTGACCGCGCCGAGGAAATCGTCGGCGACCGCCTCATGCACGATCAGCCGGCTGCCGGCGTTGCAGCATTCGCCGGCGTTGAAAAAGCCGCCGAACACCGCGGCGTCCGCCGCCGCTTCAAGATCGGCGTCGGGGAAGACGATCTGGCCGTTCTTGCCGCCGAGCTCCATCGAAACCTTCTTCAGCGAATTCGAGGCGGCGGCCATGGTCATCTTGCCGACGCGGGTCGAGCCGGTGAAGGACACCATCTCGACCAGCGGATGGCTGACCATCGGCGCGCCGACATCGGCGCCCAAGCCGGCGAGGATGTTGACGACGCCAGCCGGCAGACCGGCCTCGAGCAGGATATCGCCAAGCACGAAGGTCGAGGCCGAGGTCATCTCGCTCGGCTTCACGACGGCCGTGCAGCCGGCGGCGAGCGCGAAGGGCAGTTTTTGGCTGACGATCAGGAACGGGAAATTCCACGGCGTGATGATCGAGACGACGCCGATCGGCTCGCGCAACACGACGCCCAGCATGGCGTCGCCGAGATTGGCGTAGCTCTCGCCATGCAGCGTGCGGGCAAGCGAAGCCGCGTAGCGCCAGATGTCGACGGCGCCGCCGATCTCGCCGCGCGCCTGGGCGATCGGCTTGCCGGATTCCAGCGCGTCGAGCCGGGCGATCTCCTCCAGCCGGGTTTCGATCAGGTCGGCCGCCTTGAGCAGCACCGCGGCCCGCTCGGAGGCCTTCATGCGTTGCCAGGGACCAGTCTCGAAGGCCTTGTGTGCGGCCTCAATCGCGGCTTCCACTTCCGCGGCACCCGCCTGGGCATAGCGCGACACGGCAAAGCCGTGGCCGGGGCTGCTGCGCTCGATCATGCGGCCGTCGCGGGCATCGACATGCATGCCGTCGATCAGCAGCTTGTAGGCCTTCGGCGCCTGGGAGGCCTCGGCAGGCATGGCTATCTTGAGGGGTGCGTTCATCGTGCTTTCTCTAGGATCTCGAAAAGGCCGGCTTCCGCTTGGCCTTGAAGGCGCCGACGCCGGCCTTGAGGTCGCCGGTCAGCGCAATGAAGCCGCTAGCAAGCGCTTCCGTGGCGGCGGCGCCTTCCTCGCCTTCAGCGATGGCGATCATCAGCTTGGCGGCCTCGGTCGCCAGCGGGCCGCGTTCGGCGATCTTCTGGGCCTTGGCTCTGGCCTCGTCGAGCGCCTTGCCGGTCTCGACCACACGGTCGACGATGCCGAGCGCGAGCGCCTCGCTCGCCAGCAGGACTTCGCCCCCTATCGCCATGCGCCGCACCGCCTGCGCGCCGAAGCGGCGCACGGCGCGCTGCGTGCCGGACCAGCCGGGCACGACGCCGATCGAGGTTTCGGGGAAGCCGAGCTTCACCTGGGTCTCGGCGACGCGGAAGTCGCAGGCGGCGGCAAGTTCCAGCCCACCGCCCAGCGCATGACCCGAAAGCACCGCGATGGTGGGCTGCCGAAGCCGCGCCAGCCGGTCGAAGACCCGATGGCCGTAGCGCACCCATTGCACCTGGAAATCGGCGGCGCTCATCGCGGCCCAGGCCTCGACGTCGCCGCCGGCGCAAAAGCCCTTGCCTTCGCCGGCGACAAGCACGACGCGGACGCCCTCGGCCAGTTCAGCTTGGTCAAGCGCTGCTTCGAGCGCGCGCAGCATCGGAATGTCGAGCGCGTTGAACTTTTCCGGCCGCCGCAGCGTGACGATGCCGATCAAGCCGTCCTGCTCGAAGGTGACGAGACGCTCAGCCATGCGCGCCTCCAAGCGAAGCGCCGCTGTTGAGCGACAGGCCGATCGGCCGGTCCAGATAGAGCGACGACGGCGTGACCTTCAGGTCGTTGGCGATGGCGAGCGGAATGTCGGCCTGCGCCAGCACATCGCGTTCGAGGTCGATGCCCGGCGCCAGTTCCGTCACCATAAGACCTGCCGGCGTCAGTTTCATCACGCAGCGCTCGGTGACATAGGTGATGTCCTGGCCTTGCGCGACGGCGCGCTTGCCTGAGAAGGAGATGTGCTCGACCTCTTCGACGACCTTTTTCACCTTGCCTTCCTGATCGATGCGGATGGCGCCATCGGCCAGCGACAGCTTGGCGCCAGCATTGAAGAAGCCCGAGAAGACGATCTTCTTTGCCCGCGCCGTGATGTCGACGAAGCCGCCGGCGCCCGCAGTGACATGCGGCCTTGCCGAAAGCTTTGAGACATTGACCGAGCCGTGGCGGTCGATCTGCAGGAAGGAGAGCAGCGAGGCGTCGAAGCCGCCGGCCTGGAAATAGATAAACTGGTGCGGCGAGGGCATGATCGCCTCGGCGTTGGAAGCGCAGCCGAACTTGAAGTCGAGCAGCGGCACGCCGCCGACCGCGCCTTGCTCGATCACCCAGGTGACCTTGCCGTGCTGGCCTTCCTCGAGAAGGATGCGCGGCACGTTGGCGGAGATGCCGAAGCCGATGTTGACGGCCATGCCGTCGCGCAACTCCATGGCGACGCGGCGCGCGATCACCTTCTGGACGTTCATCTCGGGCGTGCGGAAAGTCGAGAGCGGCCGGAAGATCTCGCCGGAGATCGCTGGATCGTAAGGCGTCTGCGTCGTCTGCAACTGATCGGGCGCGACGACGATATGGTCGACCAGCACGCCCGGAACGCGCACGTCATGCGGCTTCAGCGTGCCGTTCTCGACGACGCGTTTGACCTGCGCAATGACGATGCCGCCATTGTTGCGGGCGGCCAAAGCCTGCTCCAGCCCGCCGAGATAGGCACCCTCATGCTCATAGGTGAGGTTGCCGCGCTCGTCGGCTGTCGTCGCCCGGATGATCGAGACGTGAGGCACGATGGCGCGGAAATAGAGCCATTCCTCGCCGTCGAACTGCTCAACCGAAACGATCGGCTCGCTGGCCGCCGCGTTCATGGCGCAGCCCTGGTGGCGCGGGTCGGCGAAGGTATCGAGCCCAACCTTGGTCAGCACGCCCGGACGCTTGGCGGCGGCCTCGCGATGCATGTCGAACAGGATGCCGGAGGGCACGTTGTAGGCGGCGACCGAATTGTCGCCGATCATCTTCCAGATCTGCGGCGGCTCGGCGGAGGAGGGGCCGGATGGATAGGAGCCGCAAAGCGTGCGCTTCAGCAACCCCGGCTTGGCGAGATGGTCGATGCCCTTGATGCCGTACATGTCGCCAGCGGCGATCGGATGCAGCGTGGTGATGTTCTTCGGATGACCTTCCGTATCGAAGCGCTCGCCGATCGCGGCAAGCACGGCGTCGGGGCAGCCGAGGCCGCTCGACGACGACACCGAGACGACCATGCCGTCCTTGATGAGGCTCGCGGCATGCGCCGCCGAGACGAGCTTGCTCACACCAGGCTCCCGAGTTGCGGATCGATGATCACAGCCTTGCCCGTCTTCGAGGATTGCAGTGCTGCTTCGGCCGATGCCAGCGACCAGATGCCGTCCTCGCCGATGGCGGAGGGCTGGCCTTCGCCGCGGATCGCGGCGTGGAACTGGCGCAGCGAGCGTGTGTAGAGGTCCTCGCGGTCGAAGCTCAGTCCTTCTTCACCCGAGGCGGTCCGCAGCAGCACGGAGCCGACCGGCTTCTGCGTCATCACATTGCTGGCGATCAGCGAGCCTTCCGATCCATGCACCTCGAAGCCGGTGCCGGCAAACTTCGTCGTGAAGCCCTCATGCGATTGCGCGATGACGCCGGACCTGAAGCGCCAGATGCACATGGCGCCGTCCTCCAGTCCACCGCCGGCCATGCCGGCGCTCTGGGTAAAGGCTGAAATCTCGACCGGATCGTCGCCGAGGACGAAGCGCAGCGTGTCGGCGTCATGGACGGTGATGTCAAGCACCACGCCGCCTCCGGCTTCTGGCCTGGTGATGCGCCAGCCCTGCAGGTTTTCAGGCAGGTAGACGGAATGGAAGACGCGGGCCGCAACCGGCTTGCCGATGCGACCGGCGGCAATCGCCTCGCGCATCGCCCGGTGCGCGCCGGCATTGCGCAGATGGTGGTTGGTGCCGAACACGGTGCCGGCTTTCCTGGCGGCGGCAACCATCTTGCGCGCATCGGCGCTGGTCAGCGCCAGCGGCTTTTCGCACAGCACATGCTTGCCCGCCTTGATCGCGGCAAGCCCCTGTTCGAGATGCAACTCGTTAGTGGTCGAGATGTAGACGGCGTCGATATCGGCGGCGAGCAGAGCGTCGAGCGTCGAGGCGGCTGCCGGGATGCCGTTTTCCCTGGCATAGGCTTCGGCGCGCTCGGGGCTGGAGCTCATCACGGCGGCGATCTCGCCATCGGCCTGCGCGCGGATGGCGTCGATCATGAACTGTTTCGCGATCGTGCTCGCGCCGATCAGGCCCCATCTCACGCTCATGCGGCATCTCCCATTCCAGCACCGCGCGCATTGCGATCCGGGCCGCAGCTCTCCCTGACGGCCAGGCTGACCGCGCCGATATGATCCTCGGCGCGCGTCGTGCGCGACTGGATCATCTTCAACATGACATGGGCGGCGCGCTCGCCGAGCCCCGCGCTATCGACGGCGACGCTGGTCAACGCCGGCATGTAGTGCTCGGCTTCGGCCACGTCGTCGAAGCCGACGACGGCAAAGTCCGCTCCGGCCTCCAGGCCGCGTTTGCGCAGGGCGAGCATGGCGCCGAAGGCGACGGCATCGTTGAAGCAAAGGGCCGCCGTCGGCGGCTCAGGTGCCGCAAGGGCGGTCTCGAGGCAGGCCATGCCGCCTCTGCGGCTGGTCTCGCCCTCGACGATGGTCCTGTCGGCGGCAGAAATGCCAAGAGCCTCGCAGGCTTCGAGGAAGCCGCCCAGCCGGTCGTGATAGACCACCAGGTCCGAGGAGCCTCCGAAGAAGGCCAGCCGGCGGTGGCCCTTGCCGATCAGATGCTGGGTGGCCAGATAGGCGCCGCGATGATTGTCGGGCGCGATCGCCGGGATGCGGCTCTCGGGCAGGCGGCGCATGGCAAAGACGACCGGCACGCCAGCGGCCTCGATGCGTCGGAAGGCGCCGGGCGTGGTGCCGCGCGCCGGCGAGACAATCAGGCCGGCGACACCCTGCTCCATCAGCGACTTCAGCACCTCCTCCTGGCGGACCGGATTTTCCGCGGTGTTGGCGATGAAGGGCACGATGCCGGCGGCCTGGAAGACGCGCTCCATGCCGACCGCCAGCTCCGCGAAGAAGGGATTGGTGAGATCGTTGATCACCATGCCGATGACGTTGGAATGCGCCTTGCGCAGATTGGCGGCGCCGCGGTTGTAGACATAGCCGACATCCTCGATCGCCTTGCGCACCTTGACCGCCGTCTCGGGCCGGATCAGCCCGCTGCCTTGCAGCACGAGCGACACCGTCGATTTGGACACGCCGGCCTCGCGGGCAATGTCCAGTATCGTTGCCTTGGCCCGGCTGGCCATGTTCGTGCTTTCCTCCGCGTCCGATGTCAAAATTTATTGGAACGTTCTAAACATCGTGCCAAACCGGAGTCAACCGGGATTCTTGGAAAATTCGGAAAAATTGATCGATCGCCTGCAAATGCATGGCCTACATGGCAAGATGCAGTAGTGAATCGCTTCGGTCGGCAGAATCCTAAAGGTTCTTGATTTATTGGAACGTTCCATTTATAGGCTGCCGCAAAGGGAGATTTCCATGGATATCATCCTGCCTGAGGGGAATGGCAGCCGCGTCCGTTACCGGCTGGTCGGCCAACCGGCCGAGCCCGTCATCGGCGTGGATTTCCCGCGTGTCGCCTATGCTGCGGCCCATGTCGTCGCCGACCCCTTTGCCATGACCGATCCCTGGTCGCGGCCGGCGGTCGACTGGGAAAAAACGATGGCCTTTCGCCATCATCTGTGGCGGCTCGGTTTCCGCATCGCCGAGGCGATGGACACCTCGCAGCGCGGCATGGGTTTCGACTGGGCGAGCGCGAAGGAACTGATCCGCCGGTCGATCGCCGAAGCACGCACGGTGAAGGGGGCCGATCTTGCTTCGGGCGCCGGCACCGATCATCTGGCGCCGGCGGCGGCAAAGACCCTGGACGACGTGATCCGCGCCTATGAGGAGCAGTTCGCCTTCATCGAAGGCGAGGGTGGCAAGGCGATCATGATGGCGAGCCGCGCGCTGGCGGCGGTGGCCAAGGGACAGGACGACTATATCAGCGTCTACGACCGCATCCTCTCGCAGGCCTCCGGCAAGGTGATCCTGCACTGGCTGGGCGATATGTTCGACCCGGCGCTCAAGGGCTATTGGGGTAGCCGGGACTTCGAGCCTGCGCTGGAGACGGTCGTTGCCATCATCGAGCGGCACTCAGATAACGTCGAAGGCATCAAGATATCGCTGCTCGACGCCGGCAAGGAGGTGTTGCTGCGCGACCGCCTGCCTGAAGGCGTGGTGATGTTCACGGGCGACGATTTCAACTATCCGGAGCTGATCGCTGGCGATGGCAGAAGGCACTCGCATGCGCTGCTCGGCATCTTCGACGCCATCGCGCCGGTGGCCAACGCCGCGCTGGCCAGGCTCGCAGAGGGCGACCGGGCCGGCTATGACGCGTTGATGGCGCCGACCGTGCCGCTGTCGCGCAAGATCTTCGAGGCGCCGACGGAATATTACAAGGCAGGCATCGTCTTCATGGCCTGGCTGAACGGACACCAGGATCATTTCACGATGGTCGGCGGCATGCAGTCGGCACGCGGCATATGCCACTACGCCGACATCTTTCGCCTCGCCGATCAGGCTGGATTGCTGGCCAACCCTGACCTCGCCATCGCCAGGATGAAAGCCCTCTGCGCGGTGGCAGGTGTCTGAGCAGCTAGGCACGCCTTCCGACTCCTGCAGCCGGCGCTTGAGCGGCCGGCTGGCAAAAAATCTTTCGCTCCTTGAACGATTCAGCGATGAGGCTTTCAACCCGGCGCCAGCGTGGCGCGTGAGGGGTGTGCCATTTTAATACAATCCCCAATTGGTAGACTCCCATGATGCATCGGCAGCTACTGGCTTTCCTCAGGCCAAAGGAGGGAGGGCCAGCAGACTGGGAGGAAACGATGTCTGCGCAAAAAGAAGACTATCGAACCAACAGAGCCGATTATGTGATTGCCGCGATGCAAGCCGGAGCGACCGCTGATGACGATCACGATAAGGTAGCGGCACGAGAAAAGTGGTCACTGCGACTTAGAGATCGGCGACTCGCGAGATTGGCCGCAAATCCGTGTGAAACCTTGCCGGGACCTAGAACCAGACCGCGCTTCTAGTTGACGGCGGCGAGTCAGCCTTGGTGGCTTACCCCCACCTTCATCCATATGGATGCGTTTCCGGTTATAGTGGCAGGAGCGTATATTTACTCGCCAGCCGGTGGCCTCGTAGCGATCCTCGCCGGTTAGGCCCGGCCCGTGCTGGCCTACCCCGCCAGCGTGCCGGGCCGCCCCGGCCAGCGTTGCGGCCTCAATGTCCGCCAAAGTTCGGGATGCCTGTTACGCGGCCTAGAAAGGCAGCGTTGTTTTCGTGACGAAGTAGCCACCCCTCCGCGACGAGCTGATGATACCCAAACGATTCCGGAAGAAAGGTCTCCGGGATTTTGTGCCGCTGACGGCTAGTATCAGCTAAGTTATTGAAGGGATGGTGGGCGTGACAAGGATTGAACTTGTGACCCCTGCAATGTCAATGCAGTGCTCTCCCGCTGAGCTACACGCCCATCCGAAGCCGCGCATACACCATTTTTGGTCCGGCGCGTCAATAGCGGGAATAAGAAAAGAAAGCTCCGTTTTGCCGCAGCGTTGGCAAGCGCCGATGCCTAAAAGCGCGTCGCGTCTAAACGGTTCGGGTGACGCGCTTAGTTCTTGTTTTATGCATGTCGTTTTCCCAAAACCGCTGCGCAGTTTTGGGCGACATGCATTGGCCGGAAGCCACTCAGGCCGCTTGCAGCATCTTCTCGACCTCGTTGACGAGGTCGCGCAGATGGAACGGTTTCGACAGCACCTTGGCGTCCTTGGGCGCCTTGGAATCCGGATTGAGCGCGACGGCGGCAAAACCCGTGATGAACATCACCTTGAGGTCCGGATCGATCTCGGTGGCGCGGCGGGCAAGCTCGATGCCGTCCATCTCCGGCATGACGATGTCGGTCAGAAGCAGCGAGAACGGTTCCTCGCGCAGCCGCTCATAGGCGCTGGCGCCGTTGTCGAAATCGCTCACCTGGTAGCCGGCGCGCTCCAGCGCCTTGACGAGGAACCGGCGCATGTCGTCGTCGTCTTCCGCCAGCAGAATGCGTGCCATCATATCCCGTCCGAATCACCCGCCCCAAGCCTGTCGCCGGGCAAGCCCGTTAACCATCCTGTATATGAGGAGGAGACGGTAAACATCAAGTGAACGATGGCCGCATCATGCGCAGTTCGGTGTGCCGCTCCATGACCCTGAAATGCTGGACATGCCGGACGCAAGATGGCAGTTTTGCATCATGATGCAGTGCTGTTTGCTGGTTCGTTCAAATTGAAGACGGCAGCCGAGGATTTTTCGGTCGTACCACCCTTCGAAATCCGATTGGGCGCCGAGCAACGCGTACCTTTCCTGTTCAATTCGCCGCATAGCGGCCGACACTATCCCGAGCGCTTCCTGGCCATGGCGCGGCTCGACCGCAACGCCATACGCCGGTCGGAGGATTGCTATGTCGATGAACTGTTCGGCGGCGCCGTCGCGCTCGGCGCGCCGATGCTGGCGGCGAATTTCCCGCGCGCCTATCTCGACGTCAACCGCGAGCCCTGGGAACTCGATCCGCGCATGTTCGCGGAGCCGGTGCCGTCCTTCTGCAACATCCGCTCGGCCCGCGTCGCGGGCGGGCTGGGCACCGTGCCGAAGCTGGTGGGAGAAGGGCTCGACATCTATCCCGGGCGCCTGCCCCTGGCCGAGGCCGTGGGACGCATCGAGGCCGTCTACAAGCCGTATCACGAGACGCTGAAGCGGCTATTGACCAGGACCCATGCCAGGTTCGGCTATGCCGTGCTGATCGACTGCCATTCGATGCCGGCCAGCATCCGGGTCGGCGACAACGGGGCGCGGCCGGATTTCATCATCGGCGACCGCTTCGGCATTTCCGCGACCGCGGCTCTAACCGAGACGGCGATCGGCCTGCTCACCGGCATGGGCTACGCGGTCGCGCACAACAAACCCTATGCGGGCGGCTTCATCACCGAGCATTACGGGCGGCCGGCGCGCCACCTTCACGCGTTGCAGATCGAGGTCAATCGCGGGCTTTACATGAACGAGCGGACGTTTCAGAAATCGGCAGGCTTCGACGCGCTTGCCGACGGCCTGACGCGGTTTTCGGCCGAGCTGATATCGATGCCCGACCATCGTTTTGTCGACCTGCCGCTCGCCGCGGAGTGACAGCCGCGTTGCGGTTCGCGGCTCAAAAAAAGACCGCATCGTTTTCACGACACGGTCGAAGTCTAGGGAGGAAACGCCCAAGGAGGGCATGGACAGAGTAACCTGTCCGAGAACAAAACTATTGTGCGATGCACAAATGTCAATCGACTTCGGGCTTTTTTAATTCAATATGATGTGCAAATTCCGTTTCGGCGTCTGAGGTGTGACTTTGAGGCAACAGGCGAGGGCGCCTGACCCGGTTTCTGACCTCTGCTCCGGCGGAAGACAGCGGCTGCCGATGGCTGCCCGCAATGGGGAGAGCGAGTTGGATATCAGTATCGATTTCATGCGGCGCATCGCGCGTGCCGCCGCCGCCGAGACCTTGCCTCGCTTCCGCAGCCAGGGCGCGGTCGCCAACAAGCAGGCGGAAAGCTTCGATCCGGTAACGGAGGCCGACCGCGAGGCCGAGCGCGCAATCCGGGCGCTCATATCAGCGGAATACCCCGATCACGGCATCCTCGGCGAGGAGCACGGCAGCGAGAACATCTCTAGCCGGCATGTCTGGGTCATTGACCCGATCGACGGGACGCGCGCCTTCATTTCGGGCCTACCGGTCTGGGGAACGCTGGTCGGGCTGACGGTCGACGGCGATGCCGTCGCCGGCCTGATGTCGCAGCCTTTCACCGGCGAGCTGTTCTATGCCAACGCCTCCGGCTCGCACTACGAAGGCCCTGGCGGCCCGCGCAAGCTCGCAACCCGCAAGACGACGGATCTTTCGCAGGCGACGTTGTTCACCACCACGCCGGCGCTGTTCAAGGGCGAGGCGCGCAAGCGCTACGACGACTTCGAGAAGCAGGTGCAGCTCGCCCGCTACGGCACGGACTGCTATGCCTTCGCCATGGTGGCGGCGGGAAGCGTCGACGTCGTCGCCGATCCGGGGTTGAAACCCTATGACATCGTGGCGCTGATCCCAATCATCGAGAAGGCGGGCGGCGTCGTCACCACCTTCGAGGGCGGGCCGGCCGAAAACGGCGGCGACATACTGGCGGCGGCGACACCGGAATTGCACGCCGCGGCAATGGCGGCGCTGCGCGGGTGAGCATCCGATGCGCGAGCAATCCGGACGGAAACCCGCGGCGTAGCTCTTAGCTGTCGGCGGGCCGAGCGCCGGTGAGACGCAGGCCCCACAAAATGAGCACGAAAGAGACCAGGCCGGGCGGCGCGGACGAGTACCCTACGGCTTTAATCGCGGCTTCCTGAAAGGCGCTTCCGTGGAAGGCTCCGGCCGCCAGCGGCATTGTCTCGTTGCCGGCCCCCCAGACGCTGGCCATCACGTAGGCGGCCAGAATGGCCAAAGCCGAATAGATCAGCAGCCAGAAGGCCAACCGCGACATCACGACGCCGAGATTGAGCCTCGACCATGTGAGACCCAGCGCCAGCAGGAGAACGCCCTGCAGGCCGCTCAGTGTATGCGCGGACAGTCCGAGCCGCGGTGCGGCCAGGCACGGTATTGCAAACCCTTCGAATGACGAAAACAGCAGCAGGGCGATGCCGATCTGCAAAAGGCGGTGCCCCTGACGTGACAGCGTGTTCTATGCGTTCATCTCCGCTTCTCCCGATCCCGTCGAGCGGCGTCTGACAGCAACTAGCGCGCGACACCGAAACGGGAATAAGGCGTCAAACTGCGCTGGGGTCTGCAGGCGGAGTCGTCAAACAGTGTCGCCGGTCCCGGGAATGAAGGCGTCGAAGGCCGCCAGGAACTGCTCGCGGTAGAGGTCCTTCTCCTGCAGGATCTCGTGATGGGCGCCGTCGATCATCAACAGCGAGCCGACGCGCAACCGCCTAGCGTAGGATTCGACCGCCTTGGTCGAGACGACCTGGTCGGCGCCGGCGGCGACGATCAGCATCGGCACCTGGATCCTGGTCATGAAATCGGGATCGCTGACCGCCTCGGAGGCCTCGGCGGCGGCCTTCAGCCAGCGGATGGTCGGGCCGCCGAGCGCCAGCTGTGGCCAGGCCTTGTAGATGTCGGTGTTGCGGCGATAGCGCTCGGGATCGGACGTCACCTTGTTGGTCTCAAAGGGCGCCGGCAATTTCGGCCGCGGGCCCCAGGCGGAGTAGAGGCGGCCGAGGCCCAGCGCGCAGAACACCGCGCAGACGCGACGGATCGTGGTGATCGAAACCGGCAGATCGGGCACGGCCAGGAAGGGCGCGATCAGCACCATGCGCCGCACCCGGTTGACCATCGAGGGCGAGGCAAGCAGCGCGATCACCGCCCCGGTCGAATGAGCGAGGATGTAATAGGGGCCGCGGCAGTCCGGCAGCACGATCTCCTCGAAGAACTGCTCGAGATCGCGGGTGTAGTCGCGGAAGCTGCGGACATAGCCCCGCTGCCGGTCGCGGATCAGGCGGCTGGAACCGCCCTGGCCGCGCCAGTCGAGGATGGCGACGCCGAAGCCGCGCTCGGCGAGGTCGCGGATGGTCTCGAAATATTTCTCGATGCACTCGTTGCGGCCGGTAAGCAGCACCACTGTGCCCTGCAGCGGGCGGGCGACCGCGGCGAAGACGCCATAGCGGATCTTCTTGCCGTCGCGGGTGGTGAAAAAGCCGCCGGCGGCATGCTCAGGCTGCGGATTGCCCCCGGTGTGGTGGAAAAGGTCCGTCATTCGGCGCTTCGTCGATTGTTCTTTGCCCGAACGGGCCAGGCGTCGCCATGGTGATAGACGGCCATGGGCCAAAAGCAAAGGCGTTCCGGGATTTGCGCTTTTTTCTGAAACAGGGAAGGCCGGAAGCGCTGCGGCACGCTTCCGGCCTCTGTCGATCCGGGAGGAAGGGACGTTGCACCCGGTTCGGCCTCGTCGCGGCGCCCCGATCGAGGCGCCGCATGTCTGTATTCTTGGCCGCAGCTTAGCGAGGCCAGGCTGAACGGATGCCGACGCGTCGGTTCATCTGGCGTTCATCGAGAGGAAGACCGAAGGGAACTTGATCGCGCGGAGTTCTTGAAATGGGCTTTTGCGCTTCCCAAATGGAGGTTGCGGCCGCCGATTGTCGGGGCCGCTGGCCTATCCGGGACGCCTTTCGAGGGTCTCGCACTCGGGTCAAACGCAAACCATGTTGCTCAACAGGAGAACACATCATGCGTCACGTTGATTTTTCCCCGCTTTATCGTTCGACCGTCGGCTTCGACCGGTTGTTCACTATGCTCGACTCGCTCGGCCAGCCTGAGAGCGCACAGACCTATCCGCCCTACAACATCGAGCGCACCGGCGAGAACGCCTACCGTATCTCGATGGCGGTTGCCGGCTTCTCGGAAGACGAGATCTCGATCGAGGCGCACCGCAATCTGCTGACCGTCAAGGGTGAGCGCAAGGAAGAGAACAACGGTGACGGTACCGAGCTGCTTTATCGCGGCATTGCTTCGAGGGCCTTCGAGCGCCGCTTCCAGCTCGCCGACCACGTCGAGGTCGAGGGCGCCACGCTGAAGAACGGCCTGCTCTTCATCGACCTCACGCGCAACATCCCCGAGGAGTTCAAGCCGCGCAAGATCGCTATCACCTCGTCTTCGGACAAGGCCAAGCAGATCGAGGCCAAGGCTGCCGCGTAATCCGCGAGCATCTCAGCAAGTTACGTCTCCCTCCCGAGACGGAAAGCGGCGCCGAAAGGCGCCGCTTTTTTGTCTGCGGTGCAGCATTTCATAGAATCGCTGAATCGCTCCAAGTACTTGTTTTTGACGCAATTCCGGACGGAAAACCGCTGCGCATTTCCTGGAATTGCTCCAGCTATCCGGCAAGCAACGCGCCAAGGCGGTCAACCTCTTCCGTAGTGGTGGCGAAGCTGGCGACGAAGCGGTAGATCGCTTCATTGTCGCCGAGATGGCCGTCAAAACCCTGCGGCAGGCCCCACTCATGGAATTTGGCCCCGGCGGCCTGCAGCTTTTCGGCAACCGCGCCGTCGAGGATGGCGAACACTTCGTTGGCCTGGGGCAGCCAGGCGAGCTTGCCCGCCGGCGCGTCCTCGATGGTCTCGGCCAGACGAGCGGCCATCGCATTGGCATGCCGCGCCATCCTCAGCCACAAATCATCGGTGAAATAGGCTTCGAACTGGGCCGAGATGAAGCGCGCCTTGGAGAAGGTCTGGCCGGCGCGCTGACGAAGGAGGCGCAGATCCCGGCCGACATCCGGATTGAGGATCACGACCGCGTCGGTCATCCAGCAGCCGTTCTTGGTGCCGCCGAAGGAGACCAGGTCGACGCCGCTCTTCCAGGTCATTTCGGCGGGGGTGACGCCGGTCGCCGCAATCGCGTTGGCAAAGCGCGCGCCGTCCATATGCAGCGGCAGCTTGTGCCTGCGGCTGACCTCGGCGATCGCCTCGACGTCGTCGACGGTGTAGACCGTGCCGACCTCGGTCGCCTGGGTGATCGTCACGGCCATCGGCTGGCCGGCGGGGGCAAGATCCTGCGAATAGCGTTTGATGGCCTTGTCCAGAGCCTGCGGGTTGATGCGCCCCAGGGGACCCGGAACCGGCGCCATGCGCGCGCCGCCGGTATAGAAGCCCATCGCGCCGAATTCATCGACATTCATATGCGCTTCGGAATGGCAAAGGGCGATGCCGCCGATACGGTTCAACGCCGCCATCGAGAGCGCGTTGGCTGCCGTGCCGGTGGCGACGAAGAACACCTGAACTTCGCGTTCGAAGATTTCGCTGAAGCGGCGGTAGACGGCCCGGTCTAGGTCGCCGTCGCCATAGGCGGTCGCGATGCCGGCCGCGTGCCGGGAGAGATTGGCCGAGATATCGGGATGGGCGCCCGCCCAATTGTCGGATGCAAAGAACATCGAGAGGTCCGTATCGTGATTGGCAAAAGCGGCGCGACTTGACTGCTTTGGCGCTCGAAGCGCAAGGGCCAATCCTCCGCAAAGCGGTGAAGCCAGTCGGCGGCCGCAATGAGGTGCGACCAAAGCTTACGTTTCTCGATCCGGTCACGAAATTTTGTGTCGCGACGGGCCCAAGATTTTTGTGAATCGGTCTTGTGTAGGCTCCTGAATTCTGCCATAAAAAATTTAGGACAGTAGTGCTGTCTTATTTTGTCGCGCAAAACAGGCTGGACTGGCGTATCATCGCTGCCATTCCGGCCATTGTCGCGAGCGGCGGGTAGACGGCTCCGCTCTGGTCTGTACGATACCGGCAGCGAACCGGGCGTATGGCCGAATGGTTCGGCAAGAATTCGCGAGACGTGCACAAGGATGAAGGGGAAGCGTTGTGCTTCCCAAGGCAAACCAGCGCCCCAAGCCAAAGCAGCGACAGGGTGCGGAACGGAGGACGGGACGATGACGGAACTGACGCCATCTGCGATTGACGGCCAGGCCGCGCAGACGAAAGCGGCAGCCGTCAAAAATCCGACTCGCCCGACCAGAGGCTTGACCAGCGGCTTGACCGCACAAGGGCTGTACGATCCGCGCAACGAGCATGACGCCTGCGGTGTCGGCTTCATCGCCAACATGAAGGGCGTGAAGTCGCACCAGATCGTCGAGGACGGCCTGGCGATGCTGGAGAACCTCACCCATCGCGGTGCCGTCGGCGCCGACCCGCTGGTGGGCGACGGCGCGGGCGTGCTGGTGCAGATCCCGGACCGGTTCTTCCGTGAGGAGATGGCGGCCCAGGGCCTCGAACTTCCGCCGACCGGCCAGTACGGCGTCGGTCACTGGTTCATGCCGCAGGACGCGGCACTTCGCACTCATGTCGAAGAGGTCATCGCCGAGTCGGCGCAGTCCGAGGGGCTGCCGTTGCTCGGCTTCCGCGATGTGCCGGTCGACAATTCGTCGTTGTCGAAGGCGCCGGAGATCGTCGCGTCCGAGCCGTTCCATCGCCAGGTGTTCATCGGCCGCACGGCCGACATCACTGATGACGAGGAGTATGAGGCGAGGCTCTACCTTCTGCGCAAGGTGATCTCGGGCCGCATCTATGCCGAGAACGACAACGAGGACATCGGCGCCTATTGCGTGTCGCTGTCGGCGCGCACCATCGTCTACAAGGGCATGTTCCTGGCCTACCAGGTCGGCGCCTATTACAAGGACCTCAACGATCCGCGCTTCGAGACGGCGCTGATCCTGGTCCACCAGCGCTTCTCGACCAACACCTTCCCGTCGTGGAAGCTGGCGCATCCCTACCGCATGGTCGCGCATAACGGCGAGATCAACACCGTGCGCGGCAACAACAACTGGATGGCGGCGCGGCAGGCCTCGGTCGATTCCGAGCTGTTCGGCAACAACATCTCGAAGCTGTGGCCGATCTCCTATGAGGGCCAGTCCGACACGGCGTGCTTCGACAACGCACTCGAGTTCCTGTTCCAGGGCGGCTACAGCCTAACCCACGCCATGATGATGCTCATCCCGGAAGCCTGGGCCGGCAACAAGCTCATGGATCAAGACCGCAAGGCGTTTTACGAGTACCACGCAGCGCTGATGGAGCCGTGGGACGGCCCGGCGGCGGTCGTCTTCACCGACGGACGCCAGATCGGCGCGACGCTCGACCGCAACGGCCTGCGCCCGGCGCGCTACATGGTCACCGACGACGACCGCGTCATCATGGCTTCGGAGGCCGGCGTGCTGCCGGTGCCGGAGGAAAAGATCGTGCAGAAGTGGCGGCTGCAGCCCGGCCGCATGCTTTTGATCGACCTTGCCAAGGGCCGCATCATCTCCGACGAGGAGATCAAGTCGGAGATCGCGACCAGGCACCCCTACAAGACCTGGCTTGCCAACACGCAGCTCATCCTCGAAGACCTGAAGCCGGTCGAGCCGCGGGCGCTGCGCAAGGATGTCAGCCTGCTCGATCGCCAGCAGGCCTTTGGCTACACGCAGGAAGACACCAAGCTGTTGATGGCGCCGATGGCGACCACTGGCCAGGAAGCGGTCGGCTCGATGGGCACCGACACGCCGATCTCAGCGATGTCGGACAAGTCGAAGCTGCTCTACACCTATTTCAAGCAGAACTTCGCCCAGGTCACCAACCCGCCGATCGACCCGATCCGCGAGGAGCTGGTGATGAGCCTGGTGTCCTTCATCGGGCCGCGGCCGAACATCTTCGACCTAGTCGGCACGTCGCGCCGCAAGCGGCTCGAGGTGCGCCAGCCGATCCTCACCAATGGCGATCTCGAGAAGATCCGCTCCATCGGCCATACCGAGGATCGCTTCGACACCAAGACGATCGACATCACCTACGCCTCGAACGAGGGCGCGGCCGGCATGCAGGGCGCCATCGACCGGCTCTGCGAGCGGGCCGAGGCGGCGGTCGCCGGCGGCTACAACATCATCATCCTGTCCGACCGCCAGGTCGGGCCGGACCGGATCGCCATTCCCGTGCTGCTCGCCACGGCAGCGGTGCACCACCACTTGATCCGCAAGGGCCTGCGCACCTCGGTCGGGCTGGTCGTGGAATCCGGCGAGCCGCGCGAGGTGCATCATTTCTGCTGCCTGGCCGGCTACGGCGCCGAAGCGATCAATCCGTATCTCGCCTTCGACACGCTGCTCGACATGCACAAGCGCGGCGAGCTGCCGGAGGAGGTCGACGAATACGAGGTCGTCTCCCGCTACATAAAGTCGATCGGCAAGGGCATCCTCAAGGTGATGTCCAAGATGGGCATCTCGACCTACCAGTCCTATTGCGGCGCGCAGATCTTCGACGCGATTGGGCTCAAGTCGGATTTCGTCGAGAAGTACTTCACCGGCACGGCGACGCTGATCGAGGGCGTCGGGCTGGACGAGATCGCGACCGAGACGCTCAGCCGCCACACCGACGCCTTCGGCAACGACCCGGTGCTGCGCAACAATCTCGAGGTCGGCGGCGAGTACATGTTCCGCATGCGCGGCGAGGCGCATATGTGGTCGCCGGATGCGGTCGCCACCTTGCAGCATGCCGTGCGCCAGGGTTCCTGGGACACGTTCAAGGAGTATTCGGCGCAGATCGACAGCGCGACAGCGAGAGCGCAGACCATCCGCGGCCTGTTCAAGGTCAAGCTGGCGGAAGAGACCGGCCGCAAGAAGGTCGCGCTCGACGACGTCATGCCGGCGGCCGAGATCGTCAAGCGCTTCTCGACCGGGGCGATGTCATTCGGCTCGATCTCCAGGGAAGCGCACACCACGCTGGCGCGCGCCATGAACACCATCGGCGGCAAGTCGAACACCGGCGAGGGCGGCGAAGAGGCCGACCGCTATCTGCCGCTGCCCGGCGGCGGCAGGAACCCGGAGCGCTCGGCGATCAAGCAGGTCGCGTCGGGGCGGTTCGGCGTCACGGCGGAGTACCTGGTCAATTCCGACGTCATGCAGATCAAGGTGGCGCAGGGCGCCAAGCCGGGCGAGGGCGGTCAGCTGCCTGGCCACAAGGTCGACGCCACCATCGCCAAGGTCAGGCATTCGACGCCCGGCGTCGGGTTGATCTCGCCGCCGCCGCATCACGACATCTATTCGATCGAGGATCTAGCGCAGCTGATCTACGACCTGAAGAACGTCAACCCGGCGGCCGACGTCTCGGTCAAGCTGGTGTCGGAGGTCGGCGTCGGCACGGTCGCCGCCGGCGTCGCCAAGGCACGCGCCGACCACATCACCATCTCCGGCTATGACGGCGGCACCGGCGCTTCGCCGCTGACATCGCTCAAGCATGCCGGCAGCCCGTGGGAAATGGGCCTTGCCGAGACGCACCAGACGCTGGTGCTCAACGGCCTGCGCAGCAGAGTCGCGCTGCAGGTCGATGGCGGCCTGCGCACGGGGCGCGACGTCATCATCGGCGCGCTGCTCGGCGCCGACGAGTTCGGCTTCTCGACCGCGCCGCTGATCGCGGCCGGCTGCATCATGATGCGCAAGTGCCACCTGAACACTTGCCCGGTCGGCGTGGCGACGCAGGACCCGGTGCTGCGCAAGCGCTTCAAGGGCACGCCCGAGCACGTCATCAACTTCTTCTTCTACGTGGCGGAAGAGGTGCGCGCGCTGCTTGCCGAAATGGGCTTCACGCATCTCGACCAGATCATCGGCGACACCGATCTCCTGGAGAAGCGCGACGTGATCCAGCACTGGAAGGCGCGCGGGCTCGACTTCTCGAAGATGTTCTTCAAGCCCGATGCGCCGCACGAGGCGCTGCACTGGACCGAGCGGCAGAAGCATCCGATCGACGACGTGCTCGACCGCAAGCTGATCGAACTGGCAAAGCCGGCGCTGGATGCCAAGCAGCCGGTCACCATCGAGCTGCCGATCCGCAATGTCGACCGCTCCGCCGGCGCGATGCTGTCGGGCGAGGTGGCCAAGCGCTTCAAGCACAAGGGCCTGCGCGAGGACACGATCAGCGTCAAGCTCACCGGCACGGCCGGCCAGTCCTTCGGCGCGTTTCTCGCGCGCGGCGTTTCCTTCGAGCTGGTCGGCGCCGGCAACGACTATGTCGGCAAGGGCCTGTCGGGCGGCCGCATCGTCATCCGGCCGCCGGAAGAGGCTAGAATCGTCGCGGCTGAATCGATCATCGTCGGCAACACGGTGCTCTATGGCGCGACCGAGGGCGAGGCCTATTTCGCCGGCGTCGCCGGCGAGCGCTTCGCGGTGCGCAATTCCGGCGTGGCGGCAGTTGTCGAAGGCGTCGGCGACCATGGCTGCGAGTACATGACCGGCGGCATCGTCGTCGTCATCGGCAAGACGGGGCGCAACTTCGCCGCCGGCATGTCGGGCGGCGTCGCCTATGTGCTGGACGAGAAGGGCGATTTCGCCGAGCGCTGCAACATGGCGATGGTCGAGCTGGAGCCCGTTCCGGAAGAGGACGACCTGATGGAGAGGCTGCTCCATCACGGCGGCGACCTCGACCACAAGGGGCGCGTCGACGTCTCCGGCGACATGACCAGCCACGACGAGGAGCGGCTCTATCAGCTGATCTCGAACCACGTCCATTACACTGGCTCGGCGCGCGGCCGCGAGATTCTCGACAACTGGGCAAGCTTCCGGCCGAAATTCCGGAAAATCATGCCGGTCGAGTACCGCCGCGCGCTGATCGAGATGGAGCGCATGCGCATGAGCGTGGCGGCGGAATAGGCTTCTGACATGGCCGGGGAGACAATGCCCCGGCCGGCATCCTCACCAACAATCCTGACCTCGGAACCAAGGTTGCCATGGTGGCCTTATGAGGTTAACGGGTGCGCCGACAAGCTAGGCTTTCGAGCGCGCCTTCGGACAGCAGGGACTGGACTATGGGCAAGGTAACAGGCTTTCTCGAGATCGACCGGCAGGTGCACAAGTACCAGCCTGCCTCGGATCGCATCCGGCATTTCCGCGAATTCACGCTGCCGATGTCGGACAAGGAGGTCGAGAAGCAGGCGGCGCGCTGCATGGATTGCGGCATCCCGTACTGCCACGGGCCGACCGGCTGCCCGATCCACAACCAGATCCCGGACTGGAACGACCTCGTCTACAATGGCGACTGGGACAATGCGATCCGCAACCTGCACTCGACCAACAATTTCCCGGAGTTCACCGGCCGCATCTGCCCGGCGCCCTGCGAGGAAGCCTGCACGCTGAACCTGGAGGACATTCCGGTCGCCATCAAGACGATCGAGCAGGCGATCGCCGACAAGGCCTACGAGACAGGCCATATCCGGCCCTATCCGCCGGAGAAGAAGACGGGCAAGCGTGTCGCCGTCATCGGCTCCGGGCCGGCCGGGATGGCCGCCGCCCAGCAGCTCGGCCGCGCCGGCCATGACGTGCATGTCTATGAGCGCGAAAGCCGTCCGGGCGGGCTGATGCGCTACGGCATTCCGGATTTCAAGATCGAGAAGCATTACATCGACCGCCGCATCGAGCAGATGCAGGGCGAGGGCGTGACCTTCCATTGCGGCGTCAATGTCGGCGTCGACAAGCCGGTTGCCGAGCTCCTCGCCGAGCACGACGCCGTGCTCTATTGCGGCGGCTCGGAAACGCCGCGCCCCGCCAACATTCCGGGCGACGATCTCAGCGGCGTTTACGATGCAATGCCCTATCTGGTGCAGCAGAACCGCCGTATCGGCGGCGAACCGATCCAGTCAGTAGCCTGGCCGTCGCACCCGATCATCGCCGGCGGCCAGCATGTCGTCGTGGTCGGCGGCGGCGACACCGCGTCCGACTGCATCGGCACCGCCTTCCGGCAAGGCGCGGTGCGCGTGACACAGCTCGACATCCGCCCCCAGCCGCCGGAGAAGGAAGACAAGCTCTCGGTCTGGCCGTATTGGGCGACGAAGATGCGCACGTCTTCCTCGCAGGCCGAAGGCGCGGAACGCGAGTTCCAGGTGGCGACGCTTGAGTTCATCGGCGAGGACGGCCAACTGACCGGCGTCCGCTGCTGCGAGGTCGACGAGAAGCGCAAGCCGATCGCCGGCAGCGAATTCGTCATCCGCGCCGATCTCGCCTTCATAGCCATCGGCTTTGCCGGTCCGGCGAGCGACAGCGTGATGAAGGAGCTCGACGGCGAGATAGAGGTGGTCACCGACAGCCGCCGCTCGAAGAACGTCGAGGCCAACGACCTTGATTACAGGACCAGCGTCGACAGGCTCTACGCAGCGGGCGACGTGCGTCGCGGCCAGTCGCTGGTGGTGTGGGCGATCCGCGAAGGCCGCCAGGCGGCGCGCTCGATCGACGAGGCGCTGATGGGCTCGACGGTGCTGCCGCGTTGAGACGGTCGCCCCTATCATTTGCGTTCGCGCTCCCAGGCTCGGTCATCCCGAGCAAATGACGTCGTCGCGCACACGATGTCCGAGTGAAGCACCTGAGCGGCTGTCTCACGGCGGCCCCAAGGCCTTGAGCGCCGCCGGGACCGGATAGCGGCTGCCGTCATAGCGCAGCCGGTAGGTTCGCTTCACGGACTTGCCGGGATGGGATTGGCACTCGCCCTTCTTGTCGAGGGAAGGCTTGTCGGTATCCGTCCGCTCGACGGCGGTAATGTCGTGATAGCCGTGGTGGCTCGCCTGGCTCATCGCCAGGCTGACCTGGCTGGAATGAAAGGATCCAGCGCAATTGGTATCGCCTTCGCCGCCATTGCCGGCCACGGCGAGGCCGTCGAGCACCAGTTGCAGGGCATCGCCGGCGAGGGCATAGAGCCGCAAGTCGGTTTCGGCGAAGGGATTAGGCTGCGAATGGTTCGCCATTTCGATGCGCAGGCCGAAGGCGGTGACATCGGGCGCCAGCCCATAATGGCCGGTATCGAATTCGACCTTGCGGACCAGCCTTGCGCCATCGCGCGAAGCGGTTGTAGCAGGTGGTGCGGGGCCGTTTATCGTTCACGACCTGACATTCAGAGTTCTTTGGTTTACGCAATTCCGCACGGGTTCGCCGCACACTCTTTTGAATTGCCCTAAGGAGTGATCGCCGTGGTCGTGTCCGGCCCGGAGGCGGCCGCGGCGGCCGGTTTCGGCGGCCAGGAAAAATCGTCGGCCCGTCCGGGCGAGGCGGCCGGCGCCTTGCCCTCGACGGTCAGCTTTTCGCCGGGCAGGTTCGGATCGGCCTTGGCGGGCGGCGCAGCACCCAGCAGTTCCGTGCCGCCGTCGAGCGCGGGGTCGCTGAGCAGCATCGGCGCGGTGCGGTCGACGATGACAGGCGCCGCGGCAGGCTTCGGCGCCTCGACCGGAGCCCCGGCCGGCGCGGAGACGGTGGTGACGCTTCCGGGCGCCGCCAGCCCAAGGATCTTCGCCAGCGGCTTTTCGGTATAGAAGGCAAGCTTGCGCTTGCCGGCCTTGGTGACATTGATGCCGTCGTCGGAGCGCAGGCGCACCGGCTGGCCGTTGATGTCCGGACCGGAGGTGACGAAGGCGCCGTTCTCGTCGACGAAGCCGTCCCAGACATCGACGAACTCGCCGCCATGCGTCTGTGCGGCCGAGTGATAGATGTCGTTGAAGGCCAGCATGTCCGAGGTCATCTTCGCCGCCCCGAACGCCGGCATGCCGACCCACAGGAACGGCACCTTTGCATCTTGAATGGCCTTGCCCAGCGCATCGGTGCGGCGCTCGTATTCCTTGGTCCAGTTCTCGGAGCGCGGCTGCTCGCGCACGTCGCCGACGCGCATCTGCTGGCGGTCGTTGGAGCCGAGCATAATCACCACCACGGACGGTTTCTCCGTCTCGATCAGCGACTTGATCTCGGCCGGCCAGTTGTAGAAATCGTCACGCACGAAGCCGGACGAGCCGTTGCTGCGCGAAACGATCCTGACGGCGGGATTGTCGGCAAAGGCGGTGTCGAGACCCTCGGCCAGCCCGCCCGCCAGGAAATCGCCGACCACCAGCACGACGTGGGCATCCGGCGTCTTCTCGACGACCGGCGTCTCCGGTTCGGCCGGCGGGCGCGGCTTGGATTTCTTCTTTGGTTTCGGCCTTGCCTTCTGGATTTCGGCGGGCAGCTCGATGCGCTCGCTGCGGCGCGGGAACAGAAGATCGCGCAGCGACCAGCCGCGACTTTCCTCTTCCTGCGCGAAAGCCGGCGCATGGAACGCGCCGGAGCCGGCGACGGCAAGCACGGCGATGGCCAGAACGAGGATCGGCAGGCGGCGAACGATCAGCCGGATACGCGCAACCGTAACCAATCACCTCTCCATCCTTTGGCGCATGACGCGGGGAAATCATGCGCGAGCCGAAGCGCTACAGCATCCTTTCCGTCTTTGAAAGGATGCTTCACGCCACCGACGGCTCTATTGCTTCCGGAGCCATTTCAGCACTTCCAGGCTCGGATAGCCATCCTGGGTCAAGCCGACCTTCGCCTGGTAAGCCATGATGGCGGCCTTCGAGCCTTCGCCGATCTTGCCGTCGAACTTGCCGTCATAATAGCCGTGCTCGGAAAGTCGCTTCTGCAGTTCCTGCCGTTCCTCGAAGCTGAGCTTGGTGAAAGGCCGCTGCCAGTCCTGCACGAGGCCGGTGCCGCCGGCGATCTCGTCGGCAAGCAAGCCGACGGCTAAAGCGTATTTGTCGGCGTTGTTGTAGGCCTTGATGACCGAGAAATTCCTGACCATCAGGAAGGCCGGGCCGCCCCTGCCGTCCGGCACCTTCAACGTCGCCTTGTCGGCCAGGTTCCTGAATGGCTTGCCATTGGCCCTGGCGACGCCGAGTGCCTGCCATTGCGCCAGCGTCTTCGATCCGGCGGGCAGCTTGCCCGACGGCAAGGTCACTTCGTAGCCCCAGGTCTTGCCGGCCTGCCAGCCGTTCTTCCTGAGCAGGTTGGCGGAGGTCGCCAATGCGTCGGGGATCGAATTCCAGATGTCGCGCCGGCCGTTGCCGTCCATGTCGACGGCGTAGCGCTGGTAGCTGGTCGGGATGAACTGCGTCTGGCCCATCGCGCCGGCCCAGGAGCCCATGAGATGGCCTTCGTCGATGTCGCCGGTCTGCAGGATCTTCAGCGCGGCGATCAATTGGGTGCGGGCATATTTCGAGCGCTTCGGGTCGCCATAGGCAAGGGTTGCCAACGAACGGATGACATTGCGCATGATGTCGTCGCGCTTGAGGATCTCGCCATAGTTCGATTCCATCGACCAGATGGCGAGAAGGATGTTGCGATCGACACCGAACCGCGCCTCGATCCGGTCCAGCCACGGCTTCCATTTGCGCGCCATCACCCGGCCGTTGGCCACCGACTGGTCATGCACGCGGTTGTCGAAATAATCCCAGGCGGGAGCGGTGAATTCCGGCTGGGTGCGCGCCTTTTCCAGCACGACCGGGTCGGGCTCGATGCTTCTCATGGCCTGGTCGTAGACGGCGCCGGAAACGCCGCCCTGCACGGCGGTGGCTCGGAAGCCCGCGACCCACTGGCGGAACCCCGCATCGGCGAAAGCGGGTCCGGCGGGCATCAGCAAGGCGAGCGCGAGGCCGGCGGCCGTCACCAATGCCGTCAGGCGCCTTGCGGTGTTGCGAACGGACATCTTTTTCCTCCTTCGGCAAATCAGGAAGGATCATTCAACGCCGAACCGGGTTAGTATTTAGTTTACCATAGGGGTCGGCGGGAACGAAAAGATAGGTCGCGGCTTTTAACCCTGCAGGCTCGACCCAGCCGTCCGGTAATTCAACATTCCGGCGTGAAAATGTCCGGGGGGATTGCGGAGCAGATCGCCGAGCGGATAATGGGTTCAAAACGGATGGGGTGGAGCATGAAGCGAGTTCGCAAGGCAGTTTTCCCGGTCGCCGGCCTCGGCACGCGGTTTCTTCCGGCCACCAAGGCCATTCCGAAGGAGATGCTCACCGTCGTCGACCGGCCGGTCATCCAATATGTGGTCGATGAGGCGCGCGAGGCCGGCATCGAGCATTTCATCTTCGTCACCGGACGCAACAAGGCGGTCATCGAGGATCACTTCGACGTCCAGTTCGAGCTCTACGACACGCTTGCCCAGCGCGGCAAGGACGACCAGCTCGCCCGCCTGCAGCGGCTGCAGCCGGCTCCGGGTCAAACCAGCTTCACCCGCCAGCAGGTGCCGATGGGGCTTGGCCACGCAGTCTGGTGCGCGCGAGAGCTGGTCGGCGACGAACCGTTCGCGCTGCTTTTGCCCGACATGATCATGCAGTCGGAAAAAAGCTGCATGAAGGACATGGTCGAGCTCTATGCCGAGACCGGCAACAACATCATCGCCGTGCAGGAATGCGATCCGGCCGAGGCGCACAAATACGGCATCGTCGGCCGTGGCGAGGACACCCATCACGGCTTCCGCATCACCGGGATGGTAGAGAAGCCGAAACTGGGCACGGCGCCATCCAACCTTTTCATCAACGGGCGCTATATCTTGCAGCCGGAGATTTTCGGCATCCTCGAAAGCCAGGAGCGCGGCGCCGGCAACGAGATCCAGCTGACGGACGCGATGCTGAAGCTGGAGAAGCAGCAGCCCTTCTACGGCTATCATTACAGGGGACGCACCTTCGACTGCGGCTCGCCGGAAGGCTTCGTCGAAGCCAATGTCGCCTTCGCGCTCTGGCGCAACGACATGAACGAGAGCATGGCCGGCGTCATCCGAACGCTGCTCGACGAAGTGCGGCCGGCGGAGCGGCGTGAGGCCGCTTCTTAGGCCACAGCGCCTTCGTCATCCTCGGGTCTGCGCGTCAGCTTCGCTGCCGCTACGCCCCAGGATGACGAAGTGTCAGCGCTGCACCTTCAGCCCCAAATAGACGCTGTTGGCGACATAGTCGCGGCCCGCCAGGTTGCTGGTCAGCTTCTCCGTCCTCACCCGTGTGGTCAGACCGGCATAGCGGTTCAGCCACCATGTCAGCCCGGCTTCTGCGCTCAGGATCAGATCATGGCCCTCGGAGCCGGTATAATCGCGCCAATCGAGGCCAAGCGCCGAATTCGCCGTCAGGTTGGCGCGGACCTGCCGCTCGCCGGTGAGCCGACCCGAGTAGAGGACATCGCCGCTCTCGTTGGCCGTGGTCGTGCTCTCGATCGTGGTCCTTGCGGTGAGGCCGACAATCGTGCCGCGTTCGGGCGACCATTTGAGGTCGGCGTTGACGTATGGCCCGGCATTGGCCGGCAGTCGGTCGTCGTCGATTGCTTCGCGCAGCCATCCGACGGAAAATTCGCCGGAGAGCTTGTCGTCCATGTCGAGCTCGAGGCCGGCGCGGGCGCCGAGCCGCGTAGAGGAGCGCTCGAAACCGTTGCTGTCGAGGCGCAGATCGTAGATCCGCCGGCCGGCTTCCACTTCGGCGAACGGCGTTATGGCCAGTGAGACCTGGTAGCCGGTGCGCAAGGTCGCGGAGTAGAGCGTGGAGTCGCGATGCTTCTGCGACAACATGGTGCCGTCCGAGAGCTTGGCGTCGCCATAGAAATCATGCGTGACCGCGCCGGTCAGCGCGTAGCGCATCTTGCCGACATCCTTCTCGACGCCGAGGCTGCCGTTCACGGTCTGCCGCAGCGGCTGCGAGGTGACGCCGGCAATGGCATCGGGCGAGGAGGCGGATTCCGGCACGGCCTCATAGCCGAGCTTGGCGATGGCGCGCAGCTCATGATCGAGGTCGACATTGAGCTGGCCCTCGATGCGGCCCTGCGCATCGTTGATCTTCTGGCCCGAAAGCGTGTTGCGGAAGATGCCGTAGCCGTCGATGACGGCCGAATTCTCGCGCCAGTCCGAGGCGGCGGAAAAACGCAGCGCTGTTTCGGACAGCACCGCCGGCCTGCCGCCGCTGCTGCCATCGGCGTTGGATGTCGCGGTGAAACCCTGCTCTAGCGTCGGCCGGAAGACGAACGTGCCTACCTTGATGCCAGGGGCGGCGAAGGGATCGTCCTCCGGTTTGACTTTCTGGCCGTCGATCGACCCTGTGCGCTCCGCGCTAGGATCGAGCTTCTGCCTGTCGACGCTGTCGATGGTGACCGCGCGGCGGTTGGCGCCGTCTTCATCGGTGGCCGCCGTGTCGGCCTGATCGCCGGTGGCGGCTGTCTTGGCCGTGCTGTCGGTGGCCTGGCCTGGCTTCTTCTTGGCCTTTTTCTTGTCAGTCGCCTTGGTGTCGCTTTTCGCGTTGGCATCGGCCGCGCGTTGCCTGGCGGTCGAAGGCCGACGTGGCTTAGCCGCGGTCTGGTTGTCGGCGAAGGGGTCGTCGGTCGCTTGCGGCTCGTCGAAGATGCTCGCCGTCGCACCTTCGTCGTCGGGCACCGCGCCTGGGCTCGCCGGCTCATAAGGGTTTGCGAGCGTCTGGTCCTCGGCCGCCTGAGTCGCCGGAGCTGCCCGATCCTGCGATCCTTGCGCCCGCAATTGCCTCGCCTTGCGCTGCTGGTCGGTCAGGATAGCCGATTCGGAGACCTCGCCGCGCAGCTCGGTTTCCTGCGCGAGCACCGGCGCCGGGCGCAGCAAGGCGAGAACACTTGCCGTCAGCAAAAACGCTGCAACGGCAATGCCCTTCGGACCCGTTTTCGTAACTGGCTCGCCCCCGGACATCGTCACCACTGCTCGCGCGGCGCAGGCGCGCCATACTTACCGGACCGTAAATTGGGATGGTTAACGAAGGGTTGAGGCGGGCCGTTTCCGCAACCCACGACAAGCGTGAAACGGCAATTCCGTTGGACAGGCGGGCGACATGGCGCTAATGGCATCTGCCATGCATGCGGGGTCCCCAGAAAGAAAGCAGCCGGACAGGCAGGCTGCGATCGAATCGGCGCTGAGAACCGTGGCGACGGAGCAGACCGGCGTCGCGGCGCTTGCCACTGCGCTCGACAACGGCTTGGCCGAGCCGTTCGCGAGCGCCATCGATCTCATCGCGCGGATCGATGGCCGTGTCATCGTCACCGGTGTCGGCAAGAGCGGCCATATCGGGGGCAAGATCGCGGCGACGCTCGCCTCGACCGGCACGCCCGCCTTCTTCGTCCATCCTGCAGAGGCCAATCATGGCGATCTCGGCATGATCGCCAGGAATGACGCCATCATCGCCATGTCATGGTCGGGCGAGAGCAAGGAGCTGATGGGGATCGTCGCATATTCCAGGCGCTTTTCTATCCCGCTGATCGCCATCACCTCCGGCGAGAATTCAGCGCTGGCGCGCGCCGCCGATGTTGTGCTGCTCCTGCCGGCCGTGCCGGAGGCCTGTCCGCACGGGCTGGCGCCGACGACATCGGCGCTGCTGCAACTGGTCATGGGTGATGCGCTGGCGATCGCGCTGCTCGAGGCGCGCGGCTTCACGCCCGACCATTTCCGCACCTTCCATCCCGGTGGCCAGCTTGGCGCCAACCTGACGCAGCTGCGCGAGATCATGCATGTCGGCGAGCGGCTGCCGCTGGTGCCGTCGGGCACCGGTATGCGCGAAGCGATCGCCGAGCTGTCGCGCAAAGGCTTCGGCTGCGTGGCGATCACCGGCGCCGACGGCGCGCTGATCGGCATCATCACCGACGGCGACATCCGCCGCCATATCGGCAGCGATCTCCTGTCGATGAGCGTCGATCAGGTGATGACGAGGAAGCCGAAGACGGCGGCCCCCGACACGCTGGTGGCGACGGCGCTGCAGACGATCAACGCCTCCGCCATCACCAGCCTGATGGTGGTGGAAGGCGGACGCCCTGTTGGGCTCGTGCATCTGCATGACCTGCTGCGCATCGGCGCCGCCTAAGATGCGTTGGTCAGGTGAGGCCGGCCTGACCTGAATCTTTAGCGCATCCTGGAAGTTGGCGTACTCAGATGGCTTCGACCGTCAATTCCAGATCGGTGTCGGCGGCGCCCGTCACGCGCACCTGCGTGCCAGCCGGCAGATCCGGGCCCGAGACACGCCACAGCGTGTCGCCGAGCTTGATGCGGCCGCGGCCGTCCTTGATCGGCTCGGCAAGCGTGGCCATCTTGCCAACCATCTGCGCGCCACGGCGGTTCAGCAGCGGCTGATCGGTCGGATCATGGCGCCCGCCAACCAGCTTCTTGCCGACATAGGCCGAAACCAGTGAAAGCGCGAGGAAGGCGAGCACCTGGACTTGCCAGGTCCAGAAGCTCGCGTCCCAGATCAGCAGCGAGATCGCGCCGATGAGCAGCGCTGCGATGCCGATCCACAGCATGAAAATGCCGGGAGCGATAACTTCCATCACCAGCAGGACGAAGCCGAGAACCATCCAGTTCCAGGGGCCAAGTTCTAACACAATGCGGTCGAGCATGAGAGTAGCCTCCTATGACCTCAGCTCTCGCTCGGGCGAACCACGGGCGGGCGGCCGGCCTGCCGTTGCGCGCCGTTGCTACCTTCGCTCCTGAACACTTCCTTGGCTATCTCGCCAATGCCGCCAAGCGTGCCGATCAACGAAGAAGCCTCAAGCGGCATCAGCACGACTTTACTGTTGGCGGCCGAGCCGATCTTGGTCAGCGCTTCCGTGTATTTCTGCGCGACGAAGTAGTTGAGAGCCTGCACGTCGCCTTTGGAGATGGCTTCGGACACGACTTGCGTTGCGCGGGCTTCAGCTTCAGCCGAGCGTTCGCGGGCCTCCGCGTCCCGGAACGCGGCTTCCTTGCGACCCTCAGCCTCCAGGATTTGCGACTGCTTGAGACCTTCGGCGGCGAGGATCTGCGCGCGCTTGTTTCGTTCGGCCGTCATCTGCCGTCCCATCGACTCGATGAGGTTGGCCGGCGGATTGATGTCCTTGATCTCGACGCGGGTGATCTTGATGCCCCAAGGGTGCGCGGCTTCATCGACAACGCGCAGCAGGCGCTCGTTGATGGCGTCGCGGTTCGACAAAAGCTCGTCGAGGTCCATCGAACCCATGACCGTGCGGATGTTGGTCATGGTCAGGTTGAGGATGGCGTTTTGCAGGCCGGAGACCTGGTAGGCTGCCTGCGCCGCGTTGAGAATCTGGAAGAAGGCTATGCCGTCGACACCGACTATGGCGTTGTCCCGGGTGATGATCTCCTGGCTCGGGACGTCGAGCACCTGTTCCATCATGTTCATCTTGGCGCCAATGCGGTCGATAAAGGGCACGATGAGATTGAGGCCCGGGCTCAATGTCTTGGTATAACGGCCGAAACGCTCAACCGTATAATTATAGCCTTGCGGGATTGTCCGGATTCCTTTGAAAAGCACCAACACGACAAGCGCGACAAGAACAATGATGGCGATATCGAAACCGCTGAACCCCATTTCGTTTCTCCCTCAAAAGGCTGCGACCTCACGGAATCACTTAAGTGTGTTTCCGCAACGTTACAATCAGGTGATCATGAATATCGGTTAGCGGAGGCTTTTGCGCACCGGTTTCAACGCCTGTCGGTGAAGCCCGTCACACCCAGCCGGAAAGCTCGCGCCGCACCAGCGCCTCGATCACCGCCATGCCCTCGGCGCTGTCGTTGAGGCAGGGGATGTGGGCGAAGTCCTTGCCGCCGGCATGGTGGAACGTCTCGGCCGCTTCGCGGCCGATCTCGTCCAGCGTCTCGATGCAGTCGGCGGAAAAGCCCGGATTGACGATGGCGATCGACTTGACGCCGTCCTTGGCCAGCTTCTCGACGGTGACGTCGGTGTAAGGCTGCAGCCATTCCTGCGCGCCAAAGCGCGACTGGAAGGTGGTGATGAGCTTCTTCTCGTCCAAGCCGAGCCTTGCCCTGAGCAACCGCGTCGTCTCCAGGCAATGCGCCCGGTAGGGGTCGCCCCTGTCGGAATAAGGTTTCGGAATGCCGTGGTAGGAGGTGATGATCACTTCCGGCACGAAGTCGAGCGTCGCCAGGTGCTTCTCGATCGAACGGGCGAGCGCTTCGATATAGACCGGCTCGTCGTAATAGGACGGCACGCTGCGGATCGCCGGCGCGTGCCGGAGCCCCATCAGCGCGCGGAACAGCTGGTCGTTGGCGGTCGCTGTCGTCGTCGCCGAATATTGCGGATAGAGGGGGAAGGAAAGAATGCGGTCGCAACCCTGCTCGACCAGCCGGCGGGCGACGCTTTCCGTCGAAGGATTGCCGTAGCGCATCGCCCAGTCGACCACGACGTTCGGCAGGTCAGCGAGCGCACCGGCCAGCTTCTCTGCCTGGGAGCGGGTGAAGGTGCGCAGCGGCGACTCGTTCCTTTCCCGGTTCCAGATCCTGGCGTAGTTGGCGCCGGACTTTTTCGGCCGCGTGGTGAGAACCAGCCCATAGAGGATCGGATACCAGACCGCCTTGTTGAGCTCGATGACGCGCGGATCGGAGAGGAATTCCCTCAGATAACGCCACATCGGCTTGAAGTCGGTGCCGTCGGGCGTGCCGAGATTGATCAGCATGATGCCGATCTTGCCCGCCTTCACCGGCGCGGCGTCCGCCTGCGCCGGACCGGCGGTCCTGGCGGCTTTCGCATCGGCGGGGTTGGCAAGTGTCATTACTGTCTCCGGGCACCGCACAGGCGGCGACGCCGCGAAACTAGCGATGCCCCGCCGGTTTGCAATGCTGCGTCTGGCCGCACCGTGGAGCGAGATGCCTCTTCATTTGAATTGCCATCTCGCTCTACGATTCTGTTTTTAAGCATGATCCTCTCCGAAAAGTCTGCAACTTTTCGGGATCATGCTCTATCCCGTTCCAGTCCGAGAACGGAACACCCGCCCGGTTTCCCGGACGGGTGCCAAGACTTCCCGGGAAGGTCTACTTCGCGGTCGGCGGAATGGTCAGCGTCGCGCCGAGCGGCAGGCGGCGCGGCCTGTAGTTCTTGTTGGCCTCGGAGATCAGCTTCCATTTGGTGCCGTCGCCATAGTTTTTCTTGGCCAGGTCCCAGTAAGTGTCGCCGGCGGCGATCACATGACTGGTCTCCGGACCGGTCGCGGCCGGCTTGGCCTCGGCGGGCGCTGTCTCGGCCGGCTTGGCGGGTTCGGTCGCAGGGGCAATCGTCGCCGGAGCAGTTTCGGCAGGTTTTGCCGCTCCCGACGTTGCCGGTGCTGTCTCGGCCGGAACGGTCGGCGGCGTGCCGGCGATGTCGCCGGAATTAGACGGCAAAGCCGGCATTGCGGGCTCGGCTGGTTTGGCGGGCTCGGCGGCAGGCACTGTCGTAGTCTCGGCGGGCTTTGCCGGCTCCGCTGCGGCTACCGTCGCGCCAACCTCGGTGATGCGGCCGTCGAGCTTCGGCGTGTAGGGTCGGTGCGCGCCGAGATAGTCGGCCACCACCTGCTCCAGGCCCGGGCCGTAGTCATAGGCGTCGGTCGCCTTTTCGGCAAAGACCTTGTAGCCGTCGCCGCCCTGGCGGACGTAGTTATTGGTGGCGACGAGATATTGCTTGTCCGGATTGATGGGCGCCCAGGCGCCGTTCTCCATCACCTCGACCGATTTGACGCGGCCGGCATTGGGCGCCACCGACTTGTCGAAGGCGTATTTCAGGCCGGCCACCTGCGGGAAGCGGCCGGCGCCGTCCTCGATCTGGCTGAGGCCGTTTTCGAGACCGGCGACCAGATCCTTGCCGGAGATCTTGAACGTCGCCAGCGTGTTCTGGAACGGCAGCACGGTCAGCACCTCGCCCATGGTCACGGTGCCCTGGTCGATCGAGGCGCGCAGGCCGCCGCCGTTCGAGACGACGATCTCGACGCCCTGGCCCTTGACGCGGTCGAGGATGGCGTCGGAGACCAGATTGCCCATCTCGCATTCGCGGGCGCGGCAATTCTCGCGGCTGCCGTCGATCGCCTTGGTGGCCTCGGCGACCTCCTTGTTCTTCAGCGCCTCGATCGGCGCACCAAGCTCCTTGATGCGGGCGAGAACCGCGGGATCTGGCGTGATCGACTTGTCGAGATAGATCGGGTCGCCGCTCGCCTCCTTGACGACGCCGTTGTCGTCGAACACCACCTTGAATTCGCCGAGATATTTCGAATAGGACGCCGCCTGCACCACCGGCACCTTGTAGCCGTCCGGGTTGTCGACCATCGTCGGATAGGGACCCGCCGCCTTCGGGTCGGTGTTCGACAGAAGCGTGTGGCTGTGGCCACCCACCACCACGTCGATGCCGGGAATTTTCGCGATGACATCGCGCTCGCGGTTGTAGCCGATATGGGTGACCGCGATGATCTTGTTGATGCCTTCTCCCTTCAGCTTCTCGACCTCCGCGGTGATCGACTTGACGTCGTCCGCGATGGCGATGTTGGGACCAGGCGAGGCGAGTTCCGGCGTGTCGTTGGTGACGGCGCCGACGATGCCGATCTTCTGCCCGCCGACCTCGACCACGATCGAAGGCTTGATCTTGCCCGCGGCGCCGGATTTGTCGTTGGGCACGACGTTGGCGCTGACAACCGGGAACTTCGCCTTGTCGAGGTAAGGCACCAGCGCGCTCTCGCCGTCGTCGAATTCGTGGTTGCCAAGCGTCACCGCGTCGGGCTTCATCTGATTGAGGAACTCCTCCTCCGCCGCACCTTTGTAGGTGATGTAGAACAGCGATCCCTGGAAGCTGTCACCGGCGTTGAGCAAGAGCACGTTCTGGCCTTCGAGCTTCTTGCGCTGCTCGGCGATGGCGGTGACCAGCCGGCCGGCGCCGCCGATGCATTCGCCCTTGGTCTCCTCCTCCGCCGAACACGTGGACTCATATTTGTTGTTGCCTTCGATGCGGCTGTGCCAATCGTTGAAGTGCAGAATGTTCAGCGTGTAGTCGGCAAAGGATGCTCCTGCCGACATGCCAATCGTCGAGGCAGACAGGGCTAGAACGGCGGCAAATTTCTTCATCTTCGTCTCCCGGATGAACTGACCTGAAGTGCTTAACGCCCTCGCTTGACTGGAACATAACAGCCAGCTCTTCCGGCATGTTCACATCGCGTTTTGGCCGATGCAAGCGGAAATCGGGAAGAGGTTTGCTGGCACAAAAAAGGACGGCGGCTCGCGCCGCCGTCCTTGACAAGATCGATGTCTCGCCTGCGCTCAGGCCCGGCGTGTCAGCACGAAATTCTGGCCGCTGGCGCTGGTGCAATTGAGCTGGCTGATGGAGATCATCAGGCAGTTGAAGCTGACCGGGGTCTGGCGGATCAGCGAGGTGCCGTGGATCTCGACCGAGGTCGGTCCGGTCATGGTGTAGCTGCCTTCGGACAGCTTCTGGCCGGTATCGGTCGCGACAGTGGCGAAGCTGCCGGCGGCGAAGGTCGACAGGCCGGTGCCCTTGGCGTCGATCCAGTTGCCCTCGACGCCCTTGGGCGCCGCCATCGACGGTTCCGAAGGCCCGGTGGTGGTGCAGGCGGCAGCGGCCAAAAGGCTTGCCGCGGCGCATGCCGAAAGCAATTTGCGCGCAATGGTCATTCGAAAATCCTCTCCTCTCGCATCGGCCCCAAAATCGCTTCGATTTTCGGAAAGCACGATGCGTACATCAAAGTGCTAGAGCGTACTTTGTGCGTCCGAATGGACGCACGTCGCTCTAGGCCGCATCTTCTCAATCGCCCGATTTCCGGGCGATTGCAAGGTGGAGACGGCGGTAGGCCCGGCCGCTATCGCACCAGAATGTTGCGGAACTGCCACGGATCGTCCCTGTCGAGATCCTCGGGGAAAAGCCCCGGGCGGTTATCGAGCGGCGTCCAGTCGGTGTAGTGGCCCCTGACCGGCCCAAGATAGGGCATCTGCACGTCCAGGCAGCGCCTGTAATCCATCTCGTCGGTCTCGACGATGCCGGCGGTCGGATTTTCCAGCGCCCAGACCATGCCGGCCAGCACCGCCGAGGTGACCTGCAGGCCGGTGGCGTTCTGGTAAGGTGCGAGCTTGCGGGCCTCGGCCAGCGACAGCTGCGAGCCGTACCAGTAGGCGTTCTTGGCGTGGCCGTAGAGCAGCACGCCAAGCTCGTCGACGCCGTCGACCAACTCGTTCTCGTCGAGCACGTGATGCACTGGCTGCGCCTTGCCGGCGGCGCCGAACATCTCGTGCAGCGACAGCACCGCGTCGTTGCAGGGATGGTAGGCATAGTGGCAGGTCGGGCGGTACTGCACCTTGCCCTTCTTGCCGCGCACGGTGAAGAAATCGGCGATCGAGATCGCCTCGTTGTGCGTCACAAGGAAGCCGTATTGCGGACCGGGCGTCGGGCACCATGAGCGCACACGCGTGTTGGCGCCGGGCTGCTCCAGAAAGATCGCCGCCTGCGAGCCGTTCTTGTGCTTCCTGCCGTTCTTCGGCATCCAGGTCTCATGCGTGCCCCAGCCGAGCTCGGACGGCTGCAGGCCTTCCGAGATGAAGCCCTCGACCGACCAGGTGTTCCAGAACACGTCCATCGACTTGGGCTTCTTGGTGCGCTGGGTGTCGCGCTCGGCGATGTGGATGCCCTTGACGCCGGCCTTCCTCATCAGCTTCGCCCAGCCCTCGCGGTCCTGCTCCACCGGCTCGGCAAACTCGAGTCCGAGATCGGTGGCGAGGTTGACCAGCGCCTGCTTGACGAACCACGAGACCATGCCTGGATTGGCGCCGCAGCAGGAGATCGCCGTGGTGCCGCCGGGGTTCTTCTCCTTTTCCTGGCGCACGCTTTCGCGCAGCGCGTAGTTGGTGCGCGAGGCGTTGTCGGCCTTTTCGTCGAAATAGAATCCGAGCCAGGGCTCGACGACCGTGTCGACATAGAGCACGCCGAGCTTGCGGCAGAGCTTCATCAGTTCGAGCGAGGAGGTGTCGACCGACAGGTTGACGCAAAAACCTTGGCCGCCGCCCTTGGTCAGAAGCGGGGTGAGCAGCTTCTTGTAGCTCTTCTTGGTGACCGCGTCCTGCATGAAAGTGATGCCGCGCTCGTCGAGCAGCGCGCGGTCGGTGTCGCGCGGGTCGATGACCGTCATGCGCGACTTGTCGAACTTGAAATGGCGTTCGATCAGCGGCAGCGTCCCCCGTCCGATCGAGCCGAAGCCGATCATCACGACAGGGCCGGTGATTTCACCGTAAACGGGCCAGTTTTCATTCGCCATCTTTTCGCGCACTCCTTCAAACACATGCAAAACCCGGCGCTTCCGCCGGACGGCCAAGCGCTACAACCACAGATCATTGTCATAAACCAGCGAAAATCGCCAACCGCCGGCCAGTCGCCATGGCGGCGTGGTTAAGCTGCCTGGGCCACGCCGTGCAGGAAGGCAACCAGCCGGTCGCGGTCGGCGGTCAGGCCCTTGTAGTCGAGCTGCGCAGGGTCGAGCGCGTTGAGCTGCTCCGCGAAAGACGCTGCAAGCGTCGCCCTATCAGGGTGCCGGGCAAGCACCGCCAGTGGGTCGAGATGGATGCGGATGGTGAAGAGGATGTCGCGCGAGAACGGCAGCTTGCGCAGCGTCTGGCGCTCGACGCGGATGAAGGCGTGGACGTTGATATCGCCGTCCGGGAAGCGCGTGGGGCGGTTGGTTGCGCGGTCGATGCGCTGGATATTCGAGAGCGGATGATAGAGCGCGTCGCCCGCCTGGATCGACCAGTTGAAGCGCTCGACCGCCTGGCCCTGCAGGCCGTCGAACATGCGGTTGATGATCTCGGCAGGCCGGGTGCCGGGGCCGAAACCGGGCACCGGCGCGTGGATTTGCTGCAGCGGCTTGCCGAATTTTTCCAGGAGCGACCAGGATGACGGAAAGCAGAGCGATCCGGCGCCAAGCCGCCAGCCGTCATCGCCGCGGCGCATGAGGATCAGGTCTTCCTGCACCAGCAGCGATGCACGGACAAGCGGCGCTTCACGCAATTCGGGAGCCAGCCCGTCGATCGCTGTTTCCATACCGATCACCTCCACACCGGCGCCCGAGTCGCGATGGATGCCGGGGTGTTTTGCCGGGAGATAGGCGGCGAGGAGATCCAGCACTTCTTGCTGTGCGTCGCGGGTATCGTCTTCCTCGACAAAGACCTTTTCCGGGATTTCCGCGTAAAGCCGCCGCTTCTCGGCGAGATGCGGCACAAGGAATTCGTCGACCTCGATCCAGCGGTCGAGCTCGAGCGACTTCAGACCGATGGCGAAGAGCTTGGAGGACCCGTCATAGGGCGTGTGGGTCGGCTGGCGAATAGTCATACTTTTCTCAAACAGAAAATGGCTGGTGGCTCCAGTGTCAGGCTAGTTGCGCCGGGATCAGCCCGCGCAGCGAATTGCCGACGAAGATCGCCTTCGCGGACTTCAGATCGTCGTAGCTGTAGATCGCTTCCACGGCGCGGCCTTCGTCCAGAAGCTCGCCGCGCAATATCCCAGGCAGCAGGCCGCAATCAAGTCTTGGCGTCGCGAGCACGCCGTCGCCGAAGTCGGCGAAGAGGTTGGTGATGGTGCCTTCGCAGAGCTCGCCGCGCTCATTGGCTAGCAGCACCTCGTCGGCGCGGGTGGCGAGGTATTCGGCGCGTGCCCGCTGGTAGGTTTCGCGGCGGCTGGTCTTGTGGCGCAGCAGCGTGTCGCCGGAATCGAGCCGGACCCGCGCAAGCTGCAGCCGCCACACCTTGCCGGCGGGGAGCGGTTCGTAAGGCTGCGCCACCGCCGTCGCCTCGCCGTTGCGCTGCAGGGCGAGGCGGGCGCGCATGGCAGTCTGCCGTCCGCCGATCGCGCCCGTCAGCACCTCGCCGATCCGTTGCGGGTCGCAGGCAAAGCCGAGCTCCGCCGCCGAGGCGTAAAGCCGCGCAAGGTGGCGGTCGAAGCGCAGGAAGCCTGAGCCGGGCTCCCAGCGCATGGTCTCGATCAGCTCGAAGTCGGCACGGTCGCCGTCGCGAAGCGCGCTTTCAACAGACATTCCCGGTACTCCTCCTCGGCGGTCGAGTCGAAGACGACGCCGCCGCCGACATTGTAGACGGCCTCGCCATCGGCAAAGAGCGAGATGGTGCGGATCGCCACCGAGAACCGCATCCTGCCGCCGGGCGCGACCCAGCCGATGGCTCCGCAATAGACATCGCGCGGCACGCCCTCCAGATCGTGCAGGATCTCCATGGCGCGAATTTTTGGCGCGCCGGTTATCGAGCCGCAAGGGAAGAGCGCGGCGAAGACCTGGCGGATGCCGATTTCCGGCAAGAGTTTCGCTCGCACCCGGCTCACCATCTGGTGCACCGTCGGATAGGTCTCGATGCGGAACAGCTCCGGCACCTCCAGCGTGCCGACCTCGCTGATCAGCGAGATGTCGTTGCGTAGCAGGTCGACGATCATCCGGTTCTCGGCCTGGTTCTTCTCGTCATTGCGCAGGAACGCTTTCAGCCGCGCGTCCTCGGCCCTGGTCGCGCCGCGCGGCGCGGTGCCCTTCATCGGATGCGTCTCGATCATGCCTTCGGCGTCGATCTCGAAGAAGAGCTCCGGCGAACGCGACAGCACGACCGGATCGCCAAGCGAGACCAGCGCGCCGTATTTCACCGGCTGGCGCCCGGTCAGCGCATCGAAGGCGGCGAGCGGATCGCCGGACCATTGCGCATGGACCGGAAAGGTCAGATTGCCCTGGTAACAGTCGCCCTTGCGGATGTGGTCGTGGAGGCGCGCGAAGCGGACGGCGTAGTCCTCCGCGGACCAGGCTGCCCGGGCATCGAAGATCGGTCCATTGCTGGCCGGGCTTGAACTTTGCGACACGACCTGCTCGAGCGGCGCGTCGAAGACGCCGAGACAGATCAGCGGCGCGCGGCGGCCCTCGGGGAGCAACGGCACCAGCTTCGGCTCGAGCAGATAGCCGGCCTCATAGGAGAAATAGCCAGCCAGCCATTTGCCGGCGTCGGATGCGGCTTGAGCTGCTTCGATCGCCGGCGCGAATTCATCCGCGCTGCGCGCGACGATGATCTCATGCGGCCTGTCGAAGACGAGCTGGCTGCCGGTCTCGTCGTTGCGGAAGATGGCGGAAGGCAGGGACATAAGCCTCGGATGCGGTCAATGACGCCGTCGATCGCTCTATATGGGGGGTGGGACAGGCGCAATCGAGAGAACGGCGTCGGGCGGCGCAAAGGCGTCTGGCCCAAGACAAAGGCGGCGTCCGCAACAGGCGCCGCCTTGCACTGGCCATTGTCGGTGCGGGATCAGGTATTGTTCGAGGTTCCAGCCGTCGGGAAGCGGCGGGCGAATTCCGCCTCGTCGCCCGCAGCCAGCAATTTCGCCTGCTCGATCCATTTCTCGCGCGCGATGCGGCCGTCGAAATTGAGCACCTCGTCGATGCGCTTGACGTCGGCATCGGTCCAGGCGGCGATCTGGGCGTAAGTCGTGACGCCCTGACCCTTGAGCAGCTTTTCATTGACCGGGCCGATGCCGATCAGGCGGCGCAGATTGTCGGCCTTGCCGGCGGCGGCCTTCGAGGCGGCGGCTTTCTTTGGCGTCGCCGATTTGGCCGCCGGTTTCGATGCGGCAGCCGTCTTTGCTGCCGCCGGCTTGGCCGTGGCCGATTTGGTCGGAGTGGGCTTTCCCGCAGGCGATTTCGCCGGCGACGATTTGGCGGCTGCCGGCGTCGACATCAGCCCCGCCGGCGCAGGCGCGGCAGCCTTGCCGGTTCCTGCCTTGGCGGAAGAGGCCGGCGCGTTACGCAGCTTGCGCTCGAGGTCGGCGCGAGCGCGGCCGCACGCGTCGAGCTCACCGGTCAGGCGGTCCGCATCGGCGCGAAACCGGTCGCGTTCGCTCTTTGCGCGATCGAGTTCGCCGCGCAGGCTGTCGAACTCGCCACGCAGACGGCCCCAGATGAACCAGCCAACCAAAACACCGACAACGAACGCCAGGAGCATATAGAAGAAAGTGCTCATTTCCCTCTCCAGTCCGATCGGGCGGCCGCGGCCCGGCACGGCGGGCTTGCCGCAGAATCGTCAATCGTTCCGCTATCGGCGGAACGGCCGCTTTAGTCGAGCTGTCGGCACCTGGCTCTCCTCCGGCTATGGCCGACGGCCGTCATCGCATCCGCCGAAGCGTCGCGAGGGCCATCTCTGGCCTTGGCGATGCGTCCGGCTGAGCTTGAGGCCGGACGCTATCATACGGCCTGCGGAAAGCTAATTGAAAAATGCGGCGGAGAGTTATTTAAGAACAGCTATTTAGGGCAAGAATAGAAACGCGGCAAATATGCGTTCCGGCTAAATTGTTCTGGTCTATGCCGCCGGGCGAACGCCCGTCATTTGTCGAGCGTTTCCAGCTCGTCGATCAGGGTGCCGATCACTCCAAGGCCGATCTGCCAGAAGGCAGGATCCGTGGCGTCGAGGCCGAAGGGCGCCAGAAGCTCCGAGTGATGCTTGGTGCCGCCGGCGCGCAGCATCTCGAAATACTTCTCCTGAAAGCCGCGCTCGGCATTTTGGTAGACGGCATAGAGCGAGTTCACCAGGCAGTCGCCGAAGGCATAGGCGTAGACGTAGAAAGGCGAGTGGATGAAATGCGGGATGTAGGTCCAGAAGACCTCGTAGCCGTCGCGCAGCTTGATCGCCGGCCCCAGGCTCTCGGCCTGCACCTCCAGCCAGAACTGGCCAAGCCTGTCCGAGGTCAACTCGCCGTTGCGGCGCTCGGCATGCACCTTGCGCTCGAATTCGTAGAAGGCGACCTGGCGCACGACGGTGTTGATCATGTCCTCGACCTTCTGGGCGAGCATCGCCTTGCGCTCGCGCTTGTCGGAGGTCTGGTCGAGCAGCGAGCGGAAGGTCAGCATCTCGCCGAAGACCGAGGCCGTCTCGGCCAGCGTCAGCGGCGTGGAGGCCATCAGCGCGCCCTGGCCGGCGGCGAGCACCTGGTGCACGCCATGGCCGAGCTCGTGCGCCAGCGTCATCACGTCGCGCGGCTTGCCCATGTAGTTGAGCAGCACGTAAGGGTGCGCCGAAGGCACCGTCGGATGGGCGAAGGCGCCGGGCGACTTGCCGGGCCGCACAGGCGCATCGATCCAGTTGCGGTCGAAAAAGGTGCGCGCGATTTCCGCCATGTCCGGCGAGAAACGCTGGTAGGCCGACAGCACCGTGTCCCTGGCGTCGTCCCAGCGGATCACAGCCTGCGGGGTCTCGGGCAGCGGCGCGTTGCGGTCCCAGTGGTTCATCACTTCCATGCCGAGCCAGCGCGCCTTCATCGCGTAATAGCGGTGTGACAGGCGCGGATAGGCCTCGCGCACGGCGGCCGCCAAAGCATCGACCACGCCGCGCTCGACGCGATTGGCGAGGTGGCGTGAATCGGCGATGTCCTCGAAGCCGCGCCAGCGGTCGGAAATCTCCTTGTCCTTGGCGAGCGTGTTGGTGATGAGCGTGAAGGTGCGCAGGTTCTTGCGGAAGGTCGCGGCAAGCGCCTCGGAGGCGCGGCGGCGCACGTCGCCGTCGGCGTCCTGCAGCCGGTTCAGCGCCGGCTCCAGCGTCAGCTCCTCGCCGTCGACATCGAAGCGCAGGTCGGTCATCGTCTCGTCGAACAGGCGGTTCCAGGCGCCGCGTCCGGTGACCGACTTTTCGTGGAACAACTGCTCGACCCGGTCTTCGAGCTGATAGGGCTTGTCCTTCCTGAGGTCGAGCACCCACGGACGGTAATGAGCGAAGGCCGCGTCGGCCGCGAGCGCGCTTTCAATCACCGCCTCGTCGATCAGGTTGAGCTCGAGCGCGAAGAACAAAAGATGCGCGCTGGCATCGGTCATCTTCTCCTGGACGTCGCCATAGAGCTTGGCGCGCTGCGGATCGGCGGTGTTGCCAGCATAGACCAGCCCGGCATAGGAGACGATGCGGCCGATCAGTTCCTCCAGCGCCTCGTAGGCCTTCAGCGCCTCGCCGAGCCGGCCGGCGGTGTCGCGCTCGGCCTCGGCGGCCAAAGTGCCTTTCCATCGGGCCTCGAAGGCAATGGCGTCGCTTGCCACCCGAGCGATGTCGCGCTTCAGCTCCGGCGCTTCCATGCCGGAATAGAGATCGGCGAGATTCCACTCCGGCAGATCGCCGAGCTCCGCCGCGACCTGGCCAGACGCCGTCGCCGCAAGCCGCTGACCAAACATCATGCGCATCAACAATACCTTCTTTGAATCAAGCGTCCAGAATCAAGGGGAGAGGAAAAGCCGGTCAAATCCTAAGGAATTCGTTCACCGGGTTTTTTGAAACCTTATTTAGAACCCTGTGCCAAGATGATCCATGGGGATTTATCGGGCGGATAGTTCAAACAGTCATGACAGGTTCCATACTCATAGTCGATGACGATCCCGTGCAGCGCAGGCTGCTCGAGGCGGCGGTGACGAAATTCGGCCATAGCGCTATCGTCACCGATGGCGGCGAGGCGGGCCTCGATGTGCTCGACGGACCGGACGCGCGCGATGTGTCGGTCGTCATCCTAGATCTGGTCATGCCCGGTCTCGACGGCATCGGCGTGCTGAAGGCGATGCGCGAGCGCGCCATCAATCTCCCGGTCATCGTGCAGACGGCGCAGGGCGGCATCGAGACCGTTGTCTCGGCGATGCGCCACGGCGCTTTCGATTTCGTCGTCAAGCCGGCCTCGCCCGACCGACTGCAGACGGCGATTTCCAATGCCTTGAAGGTCGAGGCGATCGAGGACGAGGTGAAGCGCACGTCGCGGCGGCGCGGCGGCCATCTTACCTTCAAGGACCTGATCACCCACAGCCCGGCGATGGACCGGGTGATCCGCCTCGGCCAGAAGGCGGCGGCCTCCAACATCCCGATCCTGATCGAAGGCGAGTCTGGCGTCGGCAAGGAACTGGTGGCGCGCGCCATCCAGGGCAGCGGCGACCGCCGCTCGAAACCCTTCATCACCGTCAATTGCGGCGCCATCCCCGACAATCTCGTCGAATCGATCCTGTTCGGCCACGAGAAGGGTTCCTTCACCGGCGCCACCGACAAGCACACCGGCAAATTCGTCGAGGCGCATTCGGGCACGCTGTTCCTGGACGAGATCGGCGACCTGCCGCTCGACGTCCAGGTCAAGCTGCTGCGCGCCGTCCAGGAGGGCGAGGTCGACCCGGTCGGCGGCCGTTCGACCGTCAAGGTCGACATCCGGCTCATCTCGGCGACGCACCGCAACCTTTTGCAGCAGGTCAAGGACGGCAAGTTCCGCGAGGACCTGTTCTATCGGCTGAACGTCTATCCGATCTTCGTGCCGCCGTTGCGCGACCGGCGCGACGATATCCCCTACCTGGTCAGGCACTTCATGGAGAAAGTAGCGCCGGCCGACCCGCGCCACCGCCTCAGCGGCATATCGGCCAGGGCGCTGGCGATGCTGCAGGCCTATGACTGGCCGGGCAACATCCGCCAGCTGGAAAATGCGGTGTTCAGGGCGTCAGTGCTCGCCGAAGGCGAATTGCTGACCGAAGAGGAATTCCCGCAGATCCGCGCGCAGGTCGAAGGCACGGTGAACCTGGATGCCGAGCCAGCGTCAGCCTTCGCGCCAGTCGCGGATGAGCCGCAGCCGGACGGTCAGGCCGCCTCCAGCGGAGCCGCGGCAGCCTTGCCTGAGACCGAGGCCCCGGCGCGGCTGCAGCCCCGCTTCGGCACGCTCAGGGCCTTGGACGAGCGTGGCAATGTGCGGGCGCTGGCCGATGTCGAGCTCGAGATGATCAAGCTTGCGATCGACCATTATAACGGCCAGATGAGCGAAGTGGCGCGCCGCCTCGGCATCGGACGCTCGACGCTCTACCGCAAGTTGAAGGAATATGGCATTGATCCCGAAGCGGGTCGGCTGGATCGGCTTGCCTCGTGAGACACAAGCCTCAGCCCAGCTTGCCGGTTTAAATTTCAAGCCAAATTGTGTTTGTCGGCCGGAAGCCTCGGTTTTCCAGTGGCTTGCGCGCTGGCGATCACGCATTGAGGCAAACGGTAACAGATCGTGTTTCGGTTCGGGCCGAATTCTCGATCTAAACCAGTGATTTACCACGAAACGCGGTGCATCATTTTTGACGGGATATCGCCACGGTGTTACCGCATTTCGGCTTCAATAAGCGATGATTAACCATTAGGATCGATATTCGGATGTGAGAACCACGCATCCGTTTGGGCAAATCCGGGGACAAACGGCAGCCTGCAAGGCCTTTTGATTTGAACCAAGTCGAACGACAAAAAAACGGGCGGCATTTTCACATGAGCGTCTGGCCGAGGTGGCTGACGTTTGTGATTTTGACTGTCGGGTTCCTCTCGGCAGCCGCCTCCGCCGCGAAGGCCGAAGTCCGTTCGCTGAAGCTCTATCACCTGCACACGCACGAAAAGGCCGAGATCGTCTACAAGCGCAACGGTCGCTACGATCCTGAAGGCTTGCGCAAGATCAACATCATCCTGCGCGACTGGCGCCGCAACGAGCCGACCAAGATGGATCCGCGGCTGCTCGACCTGGTATGGGAAGCCTATCGGCAGAGCGGCGCCACCGACTATATCCAAGTCGTTTGCGGTTATCGTTCGCCAGCCACCAATTCGATGCTGCGCAGCCGCAGCCGCGGTGTCGCCGAGAAAAGCCAGCACATGCTCGGCAAGGCGATGGACTTCTACATCCCCGGCGTGCCGCTGAAGAAGCTGCGCAACGTCGGCCTGAAGATGCAGGGCGGCGGCGTCGGCTACTATCCGAGGTCCGGTTCTCCGTTCGTCCACATGGATGTCGGCAATGTCCGCCACTGGCCCGGCATCAGCCGCCAGGAGCTGGTCAGCCTTTTCCCGAACGGCAAGACGTTGCATGTGCCGAGCGACGGCCGACCGTTGCCGGGCTATGAACAGGCTGTGGCCGCCTACAAGGCCCGCAAGGGCGCCGGCACCCCCAACATCGAGCTGGCCAGCGCGGGCGGCTCGACCAAGCGGTCCGGCGGGCTGTTTGCAGCCTGGTTTGGCGGCGGCGAGGACGAAGCCGACGACAGCGCCGATGTCGCGAGCGCCGAACCCGCGCCCCAGCCGAAAGCTGTGAAGCAGGTGGCGGCGGCCAAGAGCAGCAACCTGCCGGGCATCGCGATTGTCTCGCCGCAGGATGCCAAGCGCGCCAACATCCCGCAGATCGCCGACGACAGCTCTGACGACTCGCAGCCGCAGCAGGACACGCCTGAGACCATCATCGCCGCGCTGCCGCCGAAGGAGGTTCCTCTGCCCGCCTTCGCGCCGAGGCCGAAGGCCGATGTCGGCCAGCAGACGCCTGAAGACGTGCCGTTCGCCACGGCGGACGCCTCGGCCACGACCGAGCAGGCGATGGCGACTGCGCATGCCCCGGTCAATGTGCCGTTCGGCATGGCTGACGCCGGCGCGGCACAGGCCGCGACCGATCCCGCCCAGATGGCGGTCAACAACATCCCGCTGCCGACCTGGCGTCCCACGCCGGCCGAACTGGCGCCCAAGGACAAGGACGTGCTTCTGGCGCTGGCTGAAACGGCCTCGCGGGACAAGAGCGCGACCGACGCCTTCTCGGTGCTGCCGAGCGCGCGGCCCGAAGGCAACAAACAGGATGAGATCAAGGCTGTCCTCGAACAAGCCAGCGCCACGACCGAGGCCGGTGCTGGCGGCGCCGAATATCAGCTTGCTTCGCTGACGGCGCCGGAGCCGCGCTCGGCGTTCAACGATCCGTCCGGGCTCGATGCCGCCTCGCCGCGCGAGGCCATCGCCGCCCGCCCCGCCGGCACCGACCCGGCGCAGGCGATCGGCGCCGGTGTGAAGACGACGCGCAAGGAGGCCAGGGCTGCCGCCAGCGACTTGAAGCCCGGTCCGAAGGCGATGGTGGTGGCGCCGCCGCCGCAGGCAGCGCGCTGGGCGCTGGGCAGCGGCGCGAACATCGCCACTGTGTCCGACCCGACCACGGCGCCGCGCTATGCCTATAACATCGTGCACACGCCGCCGAGCGAGGTCTACACGGTCGGCTTCCAGACGGATCCCCAGGTGCCGGACGCCAGCCGGTTCACCGGCAACGCCGTGAAGTTCCTTTCGGTCGCCCGCTTCCAGACGAAATAGCGAGCCTGCAAAGGCCGCGTTGCTGGACAGCAGCGCGGCTTTTTGTTTTCCATGCATAGCTGTATTTGACGCCCGGCCTTCCCGCTTCGTCTAATGGTAGGACAGCGCCCTTTGAAGGCGTGAATCGTGGTTCGAATCCATGAGCGGGAACCAGTCTGGCCAGCTGGGTTTTTCATGCCGCCTGTCGTGGCTTAGTCAACTTCCAGCGTCGGCGCTTCGCGTTTCGCCAGAAGCCGTGCCGCGTCGCGCGCGGGGGGCAAGCCGAACTGGCGCGCATATTCGCGACTGAATTGGGAAGCGCTTTCGTAGCCGACGGCAAAGGCGACGCGCGCGGCATTGCGCGGCTGCGCGATCAGCAGGTGGCGGGCCTCCAGCAGACGGACCTGCTTCTGATACTGGATCGGACTCATGGCTGTCGCTGCCTTGAAGTGGCGATGAAACACGGCGTTGCTCATATGGGCGAGCCTGGCCAGCTCCGTCACATCGATCGGCTCGTTGTAATGCGCGCGTATCCACTGGGTGGCGCGGCGGATCTGCGACAGGCGTCCGTCGGCGCGCGCGAGCTGGCGCAGCTTTGCGCCTTGCGGGCCTTGCAGCAGCCGAAACGCTATCTCCCGTTCGAGCATGGGCGCGAGCACGGGGATCTCGTCCGGCCTGTCGAGCAGCCGCAGCATCCGGCGCCATGCGTCGAGCAGCTCTTCATCGGCGGGATAGGTCACGAAGCTGTCGCCGCCGGCCGCCGGCTTGTGGTCGATGAGCAATGTGGCGATCACTTCGATATCGAGACTGAAGGCGATGGCCATGTAAGGATTGGCGGCGCTCGCCTCGATCAACTGGCTGGTGGCAGGTGTCTCGACCGCATAGACGAAACAGCTGCCGGCGCTGTAGCGAAGCGTGCGGTCGCCGATCAGCACCGACTTCGTGCCCTGCAGCACGAACAAGGCCGTCGGCTGGCAAAGCTCGGGCAGCGGCGGCGTCGGAACCTCGCTGCGGCCGATCGTGACGCGAGGGACGGCCGTCCTTGTCCGCCGTCCGCGCGCATGGCGGCCGGCGATCGCGATCAATTCCTGAAGCGCATCGTTCATCGGTTCAGCATTGCCGATCCGCTCGGGCCGCGCAACGAGGTGATGCGCAAGCGCGCACCCAGGCGACGCGCAAGCGCGCACTCAATGACGCGCAAGCGCGCATCTGAGAGGATTAGGCAAGAGCAAGAGAGTTTTTGGCGCGCGAAGCAGACCGGTTCACGTCATCTCTAGGTCACTGAAAAGGAGACACAGGATATGACGACACGGAAGAATGCGCTGGTGACAGGCGCCAACAAGGGCATCGGTCTTGAGACGGCCCGGCGGCTGGCGGCGCTGGGGTTCAAAGTCTGGCTCGGTGCTCGGGATTCGAAGCGCGGCGAGGCCGCGGCGGAAGCATTGCGCGCGGAAGGGTTCGAGGTCGAGTGGCTCGAGCTCGACGTCACCAGCGACGAGAGCGTGGCGGCCGCGGCCAAGACCCTCGCGGCGCGGGCGCCCAACCTCGACGTGCTGGTCAACAATGCCGGCATCGCTCCCGGCTACCTCGATGCGCTCGGTCCGGACGGCCACTATGAGCGGCCGCCGAGCCGGGAGGACATTGCGGACATCAAGGCCACCTATGACGTCAACGTCTTCGGTCCCGTTCGCGTCACCCAGGCGCTCTTGCCGCTGCTCCTGGCATCACCGGCCGCGCGCATCGTGATGGTAAGCAGCTATCTCGGCTCAATCGCGCGGGCGGCCGGCAATGGCCAGTCGCCCAATGTTATGGGCTATGGCAGTTCCAAGACCGCCCTCAATGCCGTCACCGTGGCCTTCGCCAGGGAGCTTGCGCCGCGCGGCATCATGGTCAATGCCGCCGCGCCCGGCTACACCGCGACCGATCTCAACGGGCACAAAGGCCACCGCACGGTGCAGCAGGCGGCCGAGATCGTCGTGCGCCTGGCGACGCTCGATGCCGGCGGGCCAACCGGCGGCTACTTCGACGAGAACGGTCCGCTGCCCTGGTGAGCGGGCAAGGAATGTTGTTTGACGCAAATTCCGGACGGAAAACCGGTATCCATCTTTCCCGGAATTGCTTTAGGCGAGCTTGCTCGCCTCACGCGCCAGCGCTTCGATCTCATCCCATTTGCCGGCCTTGATGAGATCGTCGGGGGCGACCCAGGAGCCGCCGACGCAGATGACGTTGGGCAGGCTGAGATAGTCGGCCGCATTCTTGGCCGTTATGCCGCCGGTCGGGCAGAATTTTATGTCGGCCAGCGGCGAGGCGAAGGCCTTCAGCGAAGCGATACCGCCCGACTGCTCGGCCGGGAAGAATTTCAGGAAGCGCAAGCCGGCTTCGCGCGCGGCCATGATCTCGCCGGGCGTGATGGCGCCGGGCAGCAGCGGCACGGGGCTGTCCTTGGCCGCGTCGAGAAGCTGGCTGGTGATGCCCGGGCTGACGATGAATTTCGAACCGGCGCGCGCTGCCTCGATGAATTGCTTGACATCGAGAATGGTGCCGGCGCCGACGACCGCATCCTCCACCTCGGCCGCGACGCGGCGGATCGCTTCCAGCGCATCCGCGGTGCGCAGCGTGATCTCGATCGCCCTCAAGCCGCCGCGCGAAAGCGCGCGGGCAAGCGGCACGGCATCGGCAACGTTGGCGATCTTGAGCACCGGAATGACCGGCTGGCCATTGAGGAGCGACAGGAGCTTTTCGGTCTTGCTGGTCATTGGCTTGTCTCTCCGTTCCAATCGATTCAACCGATTAGCAGAAGGGGTATCCCAAGTCCACGAAGGCAGGCGTGTCGCGATGCCGCGCAGCGGATCGACGCGCCGGCCCCGAATTTCCTCTGCCTTGAAACTGCTTTCACCACGGTCTAGTGGCATGGGCATGACAACAGAAAAGGAAATTCAGCCAGTCCGCGTCGCCGCGCTCTACAAGTTTGCCCGGCTCGACGGCCACGAAGCCTTGCGCGCGCCGCTTGCCGGCTTCTGCTGCGGACGCCGCATCAAGGGCACGCTGCTGCTTGCGCATGAGGGCATCAACGGCACGGTCGCCGGCAGCGAGGAGGCGATCACCGCGCTGATCGATCACCTCCAGGCGATCGAAGGGCTTGACGGCCTGGAGGTCAAGTACAGCAGCGCTGCCCAGACGCCATTCCACCGCATGAAGGTGCGGCTGAAGCGTGAGATCGTCACCATGGGCGTCGACGATCTCGATCCGCCGACCAGCGCCGGCACCTATGTCGAGCCGGCCGACTGGAATGCGCTGATCTCGGACGCCGATACATTGGTCGTCGACACGCGCAACGCCTACGAGGTGTCGATCGGCACCTTCAAGGGCGCGGTCGATCCGAAGACCGCCAGCTTCCGTGAATTTCCGGCCTGGGTCGAAGAGCATCGCGAGGAGCTCGAAGGGCGCAAGGTCGCGATGTTCTGCACCGGCGGCATACGCTGCGAGAAGGCGACGGCCTATGTGAAGTCGCTGGGCTTCAGACAAGTGTTCCATCTCAAGGGCGGCATCCTGAAATATCTCGAGGAAGTGCCGGCCGAAGAGAGCCTGTGGCAGGGCGAATGCTTCGTCTTCGACGAGCGGGTGTCCGTATCGCATGGTCTGGCCGAAGGCGAAGCCGAACTCTGCCGCGCCTGCCGGCATCCGCTCACCGTCGAGGATCGGCTTTCGCCGAAATATGCGGTCGGCGTCTCATGTCCGCATTGCTTCGAAGCGCGCTCGGACGAAGACCGCGCCCGCTATGCCGAGCGCCATCGCCAGGTGGAACTGGCGCAGGCTCGGGGCGACCGGCGCCACATCGGAAGCTGAGGCGTGTTCCCGGAAGCTCAAGTCACCGAATAGCAGTCGATCACCCAGAGCCACGTCCCGTCGTTCTGACGCCGGGCGACCTCGGTTGTTATGCTGCCGTCGGGCAACTTCGTCGATGTGAGCGCCAGATCGCCGTTGATGAGGGCAGGGCGCTGCTCGCCGCGCTGGAATTTGCGATCGGTGGCGAGGCTTTTCTCGAAGAGCGCGCGAATGGCCTCGCGGCCGCGCGTCAGTTCTCCTGCGCCGCTGTCGACCACGGCGTCAGGCTCGAAAAGCGCCAGCATCCCTTCAATATCTCCGGCCCATTGCCGCTCGATCAGCATGCGCTCGAGATCCTGGGGATCGCGCGCCGGCTCGCGGCTTGCTGCATCCGACATTCAAATTGCTCCTTCGAAAACTGCCCTCGATCTTAACCGAAGTGCTGGTTGCTTTCGACATATCGGCTTTTGTTCCAATGCCGGCATCGCGCCAAAACCTTCGCCCGTCATTGTAATGTCGACGCGCGGGACCTACGTCTTGCCGGTCCAAAACCCCGCCCGGGCGCATCGGCCGGGCCAATTCTGGAGGCATTGATGCTCGACCCCAAGAAACTGCTCGACGACCTTCTCGGCTCGCAAATTCCAGGCACGGGATCGACCGTCCGCGACAAGGCGGGGCAAGCGGTGCAGATGGCCAAGGACAATCCGCTCGCCGCCGGCGCGCTGGCGGCCGTGCTGCTCGGCACCGGGACCGGCCGGCAGGTGACGGGCACCGCAATCAAGCTCGGCGGCCTGGCGGCGATCGGCGGCCTCGCCTACAAAGCCTACCAGAACTACAAGGCCGGCAAGGAACCTGCGCAGACACCGGCCGCAGGCGAGCCGGAACTGCTGCCGCCGCCGGCCGACACAGCTTTCCATCCCTCGCAGGCGCCGCAAGGCGAGGCCGAATTCACGTTGACGCTGGTGCGGGCGATGATCTCGGCGGCCAAGGCGGACGGCCATGTCGATGACGAGGAGCGCCAGAAGATCTCCGACAAGCTCAAGCTTGCCGGCATCGGCGCGGAAGCGGAAAAGTTCCTGATGGACGAACTCGATCGCCCGCTCGATCTCGACACGCTGGTGGCGGGCGCCAAGACCGATGCGCAGAAGCTCGAGCTCTACACCGCTTCGCGCCTCACCATCGATCCCGACACCCGCACCGAGCGCGGCTATCTCGACCTGCTCGCCGGCCGCCTCGGCCTGCCGGACGCGCTGGTCGACCATGTCGAGGCGACGGTTTCGGCGGCGAAGGTGCCGGCCGGCACTGCGCCCAATCCGCGCCAGTAAATCCGGGTTGGTAAACGCGCTTGCGGCGTCTCGCTGGCCGTTGATGTTCCGTTAACCCAGCAAGCGCATCATTCTAAGCAGTCGGACCGGCTTATCCTCCTCCCAAGCGCGGTTCAGATGAGGGCGGTCGCCAATGACCGCCCTTTTTGTCGGCCCTTGCTTTTGTCGACAATAGCCGCTTGCCACGACCCCGATCATTTGCGATGCCACGTCTTCTTCCAGCAGTAATCGCGGAGGGATGACGATGACCGCCATGACAGAGAAAACCGCCATCGTTACCGGCGCCGGCACCGGCATCGGCAAAAGCGTCGCCACTGCGCTCCTCAAGGCCGGTTGGAACACAGTGTTTTGCGGCCGCCGCAAGAAGGTGCTGCAGGAGGCGATCGCTGACGCCGGCAAGACAGAGGCCAAGGCACTGGCCGTCGCCTGCGACATCAGCAAGGCCGGCGAGGTCGACGACATGTTCGAGACCGTGGTGGAGGCATTCGGGCGCGTCGACCTGCTCTTCAACAATGCCGGCATGGGCTACAAGTCGACGCTGATCGACGAGATCCCGGTCGAGGTCTGGAACGATGTCGTGGGCGTCAACCTCACCGGCTCGTTCCTGTGCGCCCGCGGCGCCTTCGGCGTCATGCGCCGACAAAAGCCGATGGGCGGCCGCATCATCAACAACGGCTCAGTGTCGGCCTATGCGCCGCGCCCCGGCTCCGCGCCCTATACGGCGACCAAGCACGCCATCACCGGACTGACCAAGACGCTGGCGCTCGATGGCCGGCCCTTTGACATCGCCTGCGGCCAGATCGACATCGGCAACGCGCTGACCGAGATGGCGCAGCCGATGACGGTCGGCGTGCCGCAGGCCAACGGCTCCATCGCCGCCGAAGCGGTGATGGACGTGCAGCGCGTCGCCGACGCTGTGCTCCACATGGCCAGCCTGCCGCTCGACGCCAATGTGCTGTTCATGACCGTGATGGCGACGAAGATGCCGTTTGTGGGCAGAGGTTAGCGCCAATGCCCCTCACCCGGATTGCCAGCCGAATTGCGAAGGCAATTCGGGGCAATCCGACCTCTCCCCGAGGGGAGAGGAGGTTGCCGGCGCTGACACTTTCCCTCTTCTCCCCAGCGGGGAGAAGGTGGCCGCGAAGCGGCCGGATGAGGGGTCACTTCATCAGGAACGCGTCGATCCGCTCCAGCGCGCGCAGGATATTCTCCTCGGAATTGGCGTAGGAAAGCCGGATATAGCCTTCGCCGAGCACGCCGAAATCGGGGCCGCCGATCAGCGCGACGCCCGCATCCTCGAGCAGCGCGGAAGCAAGCTGCTTGGCCTTCCAGCCGGTCTTCGACACGTTGGGGAAGGCATAGAAAGCACCCTTCGGCGTGATGCAGGAAACGCCGGGGAGCGCATTCAGCCCCTCGACCACGATCTTCCTGCGGTTGTCGAAAGCCCGCATCATCTTCTCGACGTCGTCCTGCGGGCCGTCGATCGCCGCGATGCCGGCATATTGGCTCGGGGCGTTGACGCAGGACCAGCAGTTCACCGCCAGCTTGCGCACCTTGTCGTAGAGATAGGCGCCCTTTTCGCCGTTCGGCCAGATCGACCAGCCCATGCGCCAGCCGGTCATCGCCCAGGTCTTCGACCAGCCGTTGAGCACAATCAGCCGGTCGCGGATTTGCGGAAAATTGAGCAGCGAGCAGTGCTGCTCGCCGTCATAGGTCATGACGTCGTAGATCTCGTCGGACAGGATCGCGATCTCAGGGTGCTTCTCAAGGCCCTTGACCAGCTTCTCGATCTCGGCGCGGGGCGTCACGCCGCCGGTCGGATTGGCGGGCGAGTTGAGGATCAGCAGCCTGGTCTTCGGCGTGATCAGCGCCAGCGTCTCCTCCGCTGAGAAGGCAAAGCCGTTCTCCTCGCGGATCGGCACCGGAATCGGAGCCGCACCAGTGAACTCGATCATCGAGCGATAGATGGGAAAGCCAGGATCGGGATAAAGGATCTCCGTTCGCGGCTCGCCGAACATCAGGATCGCGGCGAACATGGTCGGCTTGCCGCCCGGCAGGATCATCACGCTCTCGGGCGACACCTCGACGCCGGTGGTGGTCAGCGTTCGGCGCACCACCGCCTCGCGGGTGGCGAGAAGGCCGTTGGCCGGCGTGTAGCCATGATGGCCGTCGCGCAGCGCCTTGATCGCCGCCTCGACAATGTGCTGCGGCGTCTTGAAGTCTGGCTGGCCGATGCCGAGATTGACGATGTCGCGCCCCTGATGGGCAAGCGCTGTCGCCCGCGCGAGCACGGCGAAGGCATTTTCCTCGCCGAGACGATCGAAGGCCGCGATCGTGTGGAGCATTTTTCCGGTCCCTGTGGTTCTTTCTGTGAGCGTGCGTTTTTGTGAGCGTCCGTTCGCAAAAGTCAAACGGATTGGAGTTTTCGGTGTCTGAAAATCTGAAAGACTGGCAGCCGCGCCCGCGTCCCGAACGCAAGGTGCTGGAAGGGCGCTATGTCAGGCTCGAACCGCTGAGCGCCGAAAAGCATGGCGACGGCCTTTACGAAGCGTCATCGGTGCCCGATGCCGGCGGCCGCTTCGCCTGGCTGTTCGACTATCCACCGGAGACCCGCGCCGCCTTCCAGCCCTGGCTGGACAAGGCCGAAGCCAGCGAGGATCCGCTGTTCTTCGCCGTCATCGACAAGGCGAGCGGCAAGGTCGCCGGCCGCCAGACGCTTATGCGCATCGATGCGACCTATGGCGTCATCGAGATCGGCAACATCTATTGGGGACCGCTGATCTCGCGCAAGCCGGCGGCGACCGAAGCGCAGTTCCTGTTCACGAAATACGTCTTCGACGAGCTCTGCTATCGCCGCTACGAATGGAAATGCAACAACCGCAACGAGCCGTCGAAGCGCGCGGCGGAACGCTTCGGCTTCAAGTTCGAAGGCATTTTCCGCCAGCATCTTGTGGTAAAGGGCGAAAATCGCGATACGGCGTGGTATTCGATCATCGACAAGGAGTGGCCGGCATTGCGCATGGCCTATGAGGCCTGGCTCGATCCGGCGAATTTCGATGGCGAAGGCCGCCAGAAATGGCGGCTCGAGGATTTCCGCGCCGCGTTCGGTGCGTAACGGGAGGTCGGCGATGGCGCACGATCACGGCTCACATGCGCATGGCCACGACGCCGGCCACGTGCATGGCTCGACCGACAAGAAGCGCGTGCTGATCGCGGCCTGCCTGACGGGCGGCTTCATGGTCGCTGAGGCGCTCGGCGGCCTGCTCACCGGTTCACTGGCGCTGCTCGCGGACGCCGGCCATATGCTCGCCGATTCGATCGCGCTCGGTCTTGCCTGGTATGCCTTCCATCTCGCCGGCCGGCCTGCCACAGTCCGTCTCACCTACGGCTTCGCCCGCGTGAAGACGCTGGTTGCCTACACCAACGGCATCGCCATCTTCGCCATTGCGCTCTGGATCGTCTACGAGGCCTGGGGGCGGCTGATGCACCCGGCGCCAGTGCTGGGCGGACCGATGCTGGTGGTGGCGGTGGCAGGACTCCTGGTCAACATCGCCGCCTTCTTCGTGCTGCATGGCGGCGACCGCGAGGGCCTCAACATGCGCGGCGCCATACTGCATGTGCTGGGCGACTTGCTTGGCTCGGCCGCGGCAATCGCGGCGGCCCTCATCATCCTCGCAACCGGCTGGACGCCGATCGACCCGATCCTCTCCGTCCTGGTGTCGCTGCTGATCCTGTCGACGGCATGGTCGCTGATGCGTCAGGCCGCGCATGTGCTGCTCGAAGGCGTGCCGGCAAGCCTCGACCGCGACCTGATCGCCAAGGATCTTGAAGCCACGGTGAAGGGGGTGCGCGAGGTGCACCACATGCATGTCTGGTCGCTTGACGGCACCAGCAACATGGCGACGTTGCACGCCTGCCTGAACGACGGGATCGATCCGCATGTGGCGGTGAGCGCCATCAAGAAACGGCTTGCGGCCGAGCACGGCATCGATCACGCCACGGTCGAGCCCGAGTTTGGGCACTGCGCCGACAGCCATGACGAGCTCGACCATCACCATGATCACGATCATGCGCATGACGCGCCTCGCGATCGCCGCCATTATCACTGATGCGTGGCTGATGATGAACTTAAACAGCCTCGCGCCAAGGGACGCCTGCTGATGGATCGCGAGACCCGCAACGCTGCGATCGCCGCGGCCTGGATACTGCTGCTGTTCGGGCTCGCAGCTTATTTCCTGCCGACCATCATGCTGGCCGCCGGCAAGATCTCGACGGTCCTGGCGGCTATCATCGCCGCAATTTTCATGGTGGCACTGTTCGTCGTCCTGTGGCTGCGCGGGCGCAGCCAGCGCAAGAAGGGTCTTTAGAGATGAGAATTCTGATAACGGGCGCCGCCGGCATGGTAGGCCGCAAGCTGATCGCGCGACTGGCCAAGGACGGCGCTCTGCGTGGGCGCAAGATCACGGCGCTCGACCTGCACGACATCGTGCCGCCGCAGGCGCCGGTGCTCGCAGGCGTCGATGTCTCCATCCATACCGGCGACCTTTCGGCGCCCGGCGCGACGGCTACGCTGGTTGCTTCCCGTCCGGACGTGATCTTCCATCTTGCCGGCATCGTCTCAGGCGAGGCGGAAGCCAATTTCGACCTCGGCTACCGCGTCAATCTCGACGGCACGCGCGCGCTGTTCGACGCCGTGCGGCTGGCGGCGTTCGCGCCGCGCCTTGTATTCACCTCTTCGATCGCCGTGTTCGGCGCGCCATTCCCCGATGTCATCCCGGACGAGTTCCACCCGACACCGCTCACCTCCTACGGCACACAGAAGCAGATGAGTGAAGCGCTGCTTGCCGACTATACGCGGCGCGGTTTCTTCGATGGTGTCGGCATCAGGCTGCCGACGATCTGCGTGCGCCCTGGCAAACCGAACAAGGCGGCATCGAGCTTCTTCTCAGGCATCATCCGCGAGCCGCTCAGCGGCCAGGAGGCGATACTGCCCGTGCCGCGCTCGGTGCTGCACACCCATGCCAGCCCACGCTCGGCGGTGAAGTTCCTGTTCCATGCCGCGCAGATCGACGGGGACGCGGTCGGGCCACGCCGCAACCTGACCATGCCTGGCGTCGCTGTTACCGTCGGCGAGCAGATCGAGGCGCTGGAGCGCATCGCCGGCGCCGAGGTGGTGAAGAGGATCCGCGAACAGCCGGACGAAACCGTCTGGGCGATCGTCAAGGGCTGGCCGACGCGGTTCGAGGCAAGACGCGGGAGGGAGCTGGGTTTCGCCGCCGAGAACAGCTTCGACGAGATCATCCGCGCCCATATCGAGGACGAGCTGGGCGGGAAGATCGTTTAGCTTCGCTGGAGTATATAGGCATCATCCGCCAGCAGTCAGGCCGGCCGACAGAAGCAGCAGTCCGACCAGGAAGATGAAGGCCGCGCCGCCGATCTCGACGATCGAATGGATGCGGTTTCCGAGGCGTCCGTCGCCGGCGAAATAGACCGCCCAGTTCTTGGCAGTCACCGCGATCGTCGCGAGAGCCGAGACGGTGATCGCGGTGCCGATCGACATAGCCAGCACCGACAGCAGGCCGCCAAGCCAAAGCCCGTTGAGCAGCGCGAAGCTCAAGACGATCAGCGCGCCGGAGCAGGGGCGGATGCCGACGGCGGCCACCGCCGACCAGGCGGTCTTCCAGTCGAAGCGATCGCCTGAAAGCAGCGCCGGATCCGGCGCGTGCGAATGGCCGCAGGTCGCGCAGACTTCGCCCGGGCCATGGTCGTGGTGATGATGCCCGTGGTCATGGTCGTGCGCCGCGTGGTCATGATCATGAGCCTCGTGGCTATGCGAATGCGCCGCGTGAGCATGCGCGTGAGCGTGTGAGTGTCCCGCGTGCGAGTGCCCGCCATGCGAGTGGCCGGCATGGGCCGCCGAGAGACTGTAGGCGGGAGCTCTACCGAACAGGCCCATGATCGACGGGCTGAGCTTGCGCCACAAAAGCCAGGCGCCGAACAGGGTCACCAGCACATAGCTCGCGATTTCCAGAAACCATGCCGCGTCGGTCATCGACACCGCGGTGCCGCGCAGCACGAAATAGGCGAGCATCATGACGACGACCGCCGTGAGGCCCTGCAGCAGCGCCGAGACGAAGGATAGCATGATGCCGCGCTTCAGCGCGACTTCGTTGGCCACCATGTAGGAGGTGATCACCGCCTTGCCGTGGCCGGGGCCGGCGGCGTGGAAGATGCCGTAGGCGAAGGAGAGGCCGATCAGCAGCCAGAGCTTGCTGCCGTCCTGGCGCATCGCCTTCATCGCGGCTGCGAGCGAATGGTAGAATTCCTGCTGCCTCAGATTGATCCACATCAGCATGTGCGCGAACGGGCCTGAGGTGCTGGGCGCCATGCCGTCATTGGTGCCGATGCCGAGCGAGCTCTGGGCATGGGCGACGCCGGGCAGATGCGTGATCACCAGGGTGGCGGCCGCAAGGCCGAGCGCCAAGTGCAGCGACGGTTTCATCACCGGTTATCCTTCAGGCGGGCAGTTCAGTTCGAGCTTGGTGGCGAAGATCTTGCTCATGTTGGTGCCTGTCGGATCGTTGAAGAACGCTTCCGTCAGGGTCTTCTGGTTCTCTTTGATCGCTTCGTCCGGATCGGGGCGGATCACCTGCTTGGTGCAGTTCGAAGGCAGGCCCTCGACGGTGAGGTTGGCGTCGTCGGTGAAGTCGATCGCCGTGTAGAAAGTCGGATCGTAGACGCCGATATCGACTTTGCCGGCGAGCTTGATCGGTGCCTTCGGCTCGGACTCGAACAGGATGATCAGCTGGTCGTTGTCGAAATTGGCCATCAGATGCGGAGGCGGGACCATCGGCACGTCCTTGCCGTCCTGCGTGACGAGCTGGAAATAGTTGAACTCGGCCAGCGAGGCATGGACGGTGTCGGCCACTTCCTTAAGCTCATTGTCGTCAAGCTTCAGATCGGAGTTCTTGTCGAACTCCATCATCACCGTGCTCGAAAAAAGATCGTCGAAACGCCACAGATGGCGCAGCGCTTTCACACTTTGGTGATCCGGGGTCAGGATCACGTCGAGGCGGGCTTCGGCAAAGACATGCGGATGCACCTCGGCCGGCTCGATCCCTGCAAATGTCGCTGCAAGGGCCGAAGCCAGCATGGTTGCTTGCCGTTTCAAGTGCATTCTGGGCCGCTATTCCATCGACTTTGAGGGTGGACCCCGAGAGTTATCAGAAAGGGGGCGAAATTGGGACCCTCGCTCTAGGTCTGTTCTGATGCATGTCGTTGTCCCAGAACCGCTGGACACTTCTGGGCGACATGCATCACGCAGCGTCACGCGTCCTGAACCAGTGCACCAGGAAATCGACGAAGACGCGGACCTTGGCGGGCAAATAGCGGCGATGCGGATAGACGGCGAAGATGCCGCTGCCCGAGAGGATGCGGTCGTCGAGCACGCTCACCAGCCGGCCGCTCGCGAGATCGGGCGCCGCGATGAAATCCGGCAGGATGGTGAACCCGAGACCCGACACGGCGGCGGCTCTCGCCGCCATCGGGCTGTTCACCTCGATCGGACCCGACACGGTGACGCTGACCGAATCCTCGCCGTCGCCCTTGAAGCGCCAGTTGGCGAGCGAGCGGCCGTTGGTGTCGACGATGCAGGGCATGTTGGACAGGTCCTGCGGGCGCGTCGGCATGCCGTTCCTTGCGAGCAGCTCCGGCGACGCGCAAAGCCGCACCGAAAAAGGCCCAAGGCGCCTGGCGATCAGCGACGAGTTCTCCAGCCGCGAAATGCGCACGGCGACATCGAAGCCTTCCTCGACCAGGTCGACGAAACGATCGTCTAGGTGGATGTCGAGCACGATGTCCGGATGCTGCTTGGCAAAATCGATCAGCGACTGTCCGATCGGCGCATCGGCGAAGGTGCGCGCCGCCGAGAGCTTGATCCGGCCGCGCACGTCGCCGGAAGATTCGCGCACCGCATCGGCCAGGCTGTCGACCTCGCGCACGATTTCGGAGGCGCGCTGATAATAGGTGTGGCCGGCTTCGGTCAGCGAGAACTGCCGCGTGGTGCGGTTCAACAACAGCGCGCCGAGCTCGTCCTCCAGCTCGCGCACATATTTCGACAGCAGCGCCTTCGAGCGGCCGATCTTGCGCGCGGCGGCCGAGAAGCCTTCGGCCTCGACCACGTCGATGAAGGCGCGCATGCGGGTCAATGTGTCCATGGTCAGGCCTTTCGTGCCGCGTCGAGAATCCTGCGGCCGAGCCGTATCAGGGCGACGTCGCTGCCGGAAGGGCCCAGCAGCGACAGGCCGAAGGGGGCGCCGTCGACAGAACCGAGCGGCAAGGTGATCTGCGGGAAGCCCGACAGGCCGGCCAGGCACAAAAGATGCAGCGCCCTTTCGCGATAGGCCTGGAACTGTTGCGGCGTGCTGGTCTTCAGTGGCGCTGCGCCCGGAACGGTCGGCAGAACGAGAAAGCCATCGTTGCCGAGCAGGGCGCCCAGCTCGGAACGGAAGGCCAGCCGGCGTTCCGTCTCGGCGGCAACCATGCCGGCATCGATCGTGCGGCCGAAGCCGAAACGCTCGTCGATGCCCGGGCCAAGGCCCTGGTCGCCTGCCGAGATCCAGCCGCCATGCACCTGCCACGCCTCGAAGGCCTGGAGCCGGCGAAAGCACCAGTAGAGATCGTCCGGGAACGAGGCGAAGGCGTATTCGGTTTCGGCCGGCGCGCCGACGACGCCGGCAGCCAATGTCTTCATCCGCGCATATTCGGCGGCTTCAGCCGGCCCGGAGACAAAGGCATCGAGCCAGCGGATCGACAGCGGGCTGTTGAGCGGATGCCGGTGACGATCGCTGCCGAGCAAAAGCTTGCCGACCGCCTTATAGGTCTCGATATCGTCGGCGAACCAGCCGAAGGTGTCGAAGCTCGGCGCGAGCTTCATCGCGCCGTCGAGCGAGATCCGCCCATGGCTGGTGCGCAGTCCGATCAGGCCGCAGAAGCTCGCCGGCGCGCGGATCGAGCCGCCGGTATCGGAGCCGACGGCGATGTCGGCAAGGCCGCCTGCGACCGCCGCGGCCGAACCCGATGAAGAGCCGCCGGTCACGCGGTCCGGGGCGGCCGCGTTCACCGGAAACGCGAAATGCGAATTCTGGCCGAACAGCGAGAAGGCGAGCTCGTCGGTCTGCGTCTTGCCGACGAATCGCGCGCCGGCATCGAGAATCATCTGCACGGCCCCGGCCGTCTGTGAGGCGGCGTGAGCCTGCGCGAACTTGCGCGGGTTGCCGCAGCCGGTGCGATAGCCCGCGACGTCGTAGATGTCCTTGACGGCCAGGCGCAGGCCGGCAAGCGGGCCCAATTCCGCATTGGCCACAGGCATTTGGCGCAGATCGAGGAAGGCGTTCAGAGGGCCGTGGGTGCCTGGCATCGTTCGATTTCCGGATACGGTCCACAAACATTGTTCGATGCCGGAATTTTTACAACCGGCGCTTACGATTTTTATTGATTGTGAAACCCTTCGCTCTTATATCGCGCTTGCCCAAAGTCGCACGTGCCTGTGGGTGTCCGCCGATCCTCGAATGGTGAGGGCAACCGGTAAGGTAACTGGAGCCAACCCCTCCAGTCGGTCTCGTGGCCAACCGCCAGACCGAGGACACCTTGAAGCAACGACGGTGCGGGCCTTTCTGGTGTCTGCCGGTCGTCCAAAGACCGGGGTTACTGAAGAGGCACACCTTCATTGCCGGCAGTGCGGATGGTCTCCATCCAAGCCAAGGCAGACAAAGCGAACCGAGGCCGGGCAAGGCCAGGTTCACCGCCGCGAGACGGCTTTTCATGGTTCCGGGGTCTCCACCGGCTGGTTCCATGGATTTTCCGTCCCGCCTTTGTCCACCGCGAGTTCGCGAGGCTGAGCGCCCGCGTCCCGCAGCCTTTGTGCGCGCCGAAAGGCGCAGATGGAGAGACCTCGATGGCCACCCAGCGCATCCTTGACTTTCTCGCCACCCGACGTCCGAACGGCCCGTGCCTGGTCGTCGACCTCGATGTCGTGCGCGACAATTTCCGCGCCTTCGAGAAGGCGTTGCCCGATTCCAAGATCTACTATGCGGTGAAAGCAAACCCGGCGCCGGAGATCCTGCGCCTGCTTGCTGCGATGGGCTCGTCCTTCGACACCGCATCCGTTGCCGAGGTTGAGATGGCGATGGACGCCGGCGCGCCGGCCGACCGCATTTCCTTCGGCAACACCATCAAGAAGGAGCGCGACATCCAGCGCGCCTACCAGCTCGGCATCCGCCTCTATGCGGTGGACTGCGTCGAGGAGGTCGAGAAGATCGCCCGCGTCGCCCCCGGCTCGCGCGTGTTCTGCCGGGTGCTCACCGATGGCGAGGGCGCCGAATGGCCGCTGTCGCGCAAGTTCGGCTGCGTGCCGGCGATGGCCGTCGACGTGCTGCGCCATGCCAAGGGCCTCGGCCTCGACGCCTATGGCGTGTCGTTCCATGTCGGCTCGCAGCAGACGGATCTCACCGCCTGGGACCGCGCGCTGGGCGACGCCAAGAAGGTGTTCGCGACGCTCGCCGAGGAAGGCATCGTGCTGAAGATGGTCAATATGGGCGGCGGCTTCCCGACCCGTTACCTGAAGGACGTGCCGGCGGCGCAGGCCTATGGCCAGGCGATCTTCTCGGCGCTGCGCAGGCATTTCGGCAACGCGCTGCCCGAGACGATCATCGAGCCGGGCCGCGGCATGGTCGGCAATGCCGGCGTCATCAAGTCGGAAGTCGTGCTGATCTCGAAGAAGGCCGACAACGACAATGTGCGCTGGGTGTTCCTCGATATCGGCAAGTTCGGCGGCCTCGCCGAGACCATGGACGAGGCGATCCGCTATCCGATCGTGACCCCGCGCGACGGCTCGGAGACCGCGCCTTGCGTGCTCGCCGGCCCGACCTGCGATTCGGCCGATGTGCTCTACGAGAAGACGCCCTATCCGCTGCCTTTGTCGCTGACCATCGGCGACGAGGTGCTGATCGAAGGCACTGGCGCCTACACGACCACCTATTCCTCGGTCGCCTTCAACGGCTTCGAGCCTCTCCGATCCTACGTGATCTGACCGGTTCGGAAGGACCGCTCAGATCATCCCAGGTGGGCGCCTGTCGGCCCGCCCGGGCTCGCTTGTGGAACAGATCTCCGCTCGTGAAGGATTGCGGAAAATGGATATGGCAAATTTCATCGTAGAGGGCGCCGCGCGCCGGGTAATCTCCCCCCTCGAGGGGGAGATGGCCGCGCAGCGGCCAGAGGGGGTCGTCGCGCGTGAAGCGCAAGCCCTGTACAATACAAGGAAAGTTGCGGCAGCTGAGGCGAGCCCCTCTGTCGCCTTCGGCGACATCTTCCCCTCGAGGAGGGAGATTGCCCGCGCCTTCGTCATCCTTGCCGAAGGCGCTGGTGACATGCAGGCGCGCGAAGCGCTGCTCGACCGGGCCATGGGGCCGATGCGCAGGAGGAAATCGTCCGAGAAGCTGCGGCGCGGCCGCCGGCCTTCGGAAGGCCTGGCTTTCGTCGCGCGCGATCCGTCGGACGAGATCGTCGGCACCGTTCGGCTGTGGGACGTGACGTTGGGCGAGAACGGCCCGGCGGCGCTCCTGCTCGGGCCGCTGGCGGTCGAGCCGGGACTGAAGAGCGGCGGCATCGGCTCGGCGCTGATGCGGCATGCGATCGCCGAGGCCGCGCGGCTTGGCCATGGCGCGATCCTACTCGTCGGCGATGCGCCTTACTACGGCCGGTTCGGCTTCTCGGCCGACCGCACCGGCTCGCTCGCCATGCCAGGGCCCTATGAGCGGCATCGGCTGCTTGCGCTGGAGCTGAAGGACGGCCTGCTCGACGGCGCCAAGGGCACGATCAGGGCTGCCGGCCGCAAGGTCAAGGCCTTGGATTTCGTCGCCTAAATCTGTCGTAGACATACCGATGCGGCGTCGCGCGTTCAAAAACGCGGCACCGCATCACTTATCGATAATACTTGGGTACCAATCAGCCGAGCAATTGGCTGAGCGCCATGGCGACCGTCATGTCGCCCTCGACCTTCAGCTTGCCGGCCATGAAGGCCATGGTCGGGTTGAGGTCGCCGGCGATCAGCGAGTCGAGATCGTCGAGCGAGAGCTTGATCGTGCAATCGGTCGGGGCATCGGCGGTCGAGACCGTCGCGCCGTCGATGACGATGACGCCGTCGCTGCCGGTGTCGAACTTGACCGAGTGCTCGAAGCCCGCGCTTGCCACGCGCGAGCTGATCTTGTCGGCAATCTCCTGAACGCCCATGGCGGTTCTCCTCGTTTGGTTGCGTTTGACGCGCACCGGCCTTGGCCGCTGGGCGAGGCGCCGCGTCGCGCAGGAGCGCGGCGACAGTCACCGGCGCATATAGCTTCGGGTTGACGTTTACGTCAACGTGGTCGCCATGCGGCATGACGCATCACCGGGACAAGCGCTTGAACTCGGCGCGAGGCCAGCTCGATCGTCCAGAGCCGATTAATGCTCCGGCTGGAACGGCTTGGTCATCGCTTGCGCGGTTTCGCCGGCATTCTTGCGGCGGCGGATCGCGTTGTCGCGGATTTCGTCCTTGGACAGGAAGTTGACCTGATCGATCAGCACGTCATGCACCAGTTCGACACCGACGCGGGCATTGACGGTGTCGCGGATGGTCTTGCGGAAGGCGTCGAGATCGATCGTGTCCTTCTTGGTGAAATCGATCTGCGGATTGGAATAGAGGTAGGAATAGACCTGGTCGGTTATCAGCGCCGTAGCGGGAATCGACAGTTTCTTTATCTGATCCGGCTCCACCGTGTAGACGAGCTTGGTGAGGAAGTAGCCGTCGATCTTGGCATCGCGGATGAGCGGCACCGAAATGATGTCTGTCTTGACGTAGTCGAGACCGCCCAGCATCGGCTTCGGCGGCTCGCCGACGCCGCGCTCACCGGCCTCCTGGAAGGAATAGAACACCGCGCCGAGCGTCACGGCGCAGATCCAAAGCGCTGCGGCGATGAACTTGATCACCGGATCCTTCCTTGCGCCCTTGCCATCTCGCTCAAGCTCGGGCGTATCCGAACTCGCCGGCCGAGTAGGTTCCGTCGGCATCGGCGCGCTGGATGGCGTTCTTCAGGAGCGTGGCAACCTCGTTGACGGCATTGAGATGGGCAAGGATAGCGGCCTCGTTCTTCGCCAGCTTCTGGCGCAGACGCGTCAGCCCCTCGCGATGCTGTTCGAGGAATTCGATCTCGTTGGCGCCCTTCAAGGCACGAGTCAGCTCGTAGAGATAGCGGCTCTTGCGGGCATTCGAAGCCTTGAGGTCGTAGCCGGTTCCGCTGCGGATACCCGCCGTCTCCTCGTCCACCGCTTCCTCGATGCGGCCGATGATGGCGGCGAGGTTGCCGGGCCGCGCAGACGCGGCAGGCGCTTCCGTGGCGGTGGTCCGTGCAGGCAGGTTGGAAAGGTCCGTTTGGTCGGCCATGTAGGTCCCTAGATCTCGATGTCTGTTTTTATGGTTGTGTCATCGCCAGTCATTGACCGGGCGGCCTTGCGCTCAAGTTCCTCGACCAGGGAGGTTGAAAGCCTGGTCTGCCGGTCAATCTCGGCTTTCTCCGGTCCGCCCCCAACAGGCCCGACCGGTACCTTGTGCTTGCCGTCCAGATAGTGGTCGGCAAGCATTGATTTGGCGATGCCGATGCCGCCGTGCGCAGCCATGACATCGGCCACCTTTTCGGCAAGCTGTGACTTCCACATGTCGCCAGCCAGCCCCTTGCCATAAACGCCTTCGGTGTCCTTGGGCATCATGTTCTGGATGAAAGTCGTCAGCACCATCGCCTCGAAGCGCTGGAACTTTTTCGCCGGATTTGTCGCTTCGGCCTTGTCGGCGGCGGCGCGCGAGAGGACCGAGCCGGCATCGACGGAGGCAGTCTGGTCGATCGAGAAGGGACCCGCGGCACCGCCAGCGCGGCTCGCGAGTGCTGCCCGCGCCGCCTCGACATCGGCCGGCTCCGCTGCGCGGGCGACGTCCATCACGATGTCGCTGGGGGGTGAAATCGCCAAGAAAGCACTGCCTTTTGCGGGGTTTTGCTAGTTGCACAATGACTCAACAAGCTTGTGGCAGGCTTGCGGGGAGGCGGAATGCAGATCGCAGTCCGATCCCAAGCGGCGGACGAGCCGCCGTTTGGGAGTCGCATGTCGACCTTGACGGCCGACTTGTCGTTAACGGCCCCAGATCCCCTGGCCATAGCCCGCTGCGGGGATATCGAAGGCAGAATTCCCGCTCGCGGCCGATTCACTGCGCGCCATGCCGATGTTGTTCGTGTTGCCCAGATCGAGCGAGTAGGCGTTATCGGACGCCATCGAATGGCCACCCGTGCTCGGATAGGCATCGGTGCCGGGGACGTAGCCCGAGCCGTAGTTGTCGCTGGCGGTGAAGGCCATGCCGGAGGCGGACAGAAGGGCAACGGTGGCAAGAATGATCTTCATTTCAATTCTCCATCTCTAAGGGTTAACGTCCTGCCCAACGCGGTGCCCTCGCACCGCGTCGATAAGGCCGCCTTTAGCCCAAACCTGTCGCCCGCTGTCCTTTCGGATCGGCGGCGGCGGGCGGCTCAGCGTACGATCGTCTTGGTCGTGCGCTGTCGATCTCAGGGATAGCGACGGGGCGTTTTAGCGAGCGTGGTGGGCAACATGGTAAGGGCCGTCACGCACGTGGTATTTTGCGTTGAAAGCGGATGGGAGCGCAGGGATGCTCGATATCCGGGCAGATCCGTCGCTATTCGTCGCGCCGCTTCTGTGCGATCAGATCCAGACGCTCGCGGTCGGAGCGTTCGCGCTCGTCGCGGCGGCGGACGTTCTTGTAGGCGCGCTCGACCATGTTGGTGCGGGCGGTGGCCGTGGCGATCAGTGCCGCTTCTTGGCGAGCGTCCTCAAGGCTCTGCTTCTGCCGGCCGAGCGCGTTGGCGATGCGGCGATGGTAGAGTTCCGGGAACAGGCCGGCCAGCGAGCTGTCGGTATCGAAATGCTCGATCAGTTCCTTCGCTTCCGATTCCGCGGCCGCGGCCGCGGAGAGGAAGCCGGCATGACGGGTTTCGTGCAGCGCCTTCAGTTGCTCCTGCACCTTGACCAGCTTCCTAAGGCGATCCTTGCGCGAGGTCATTTGCTCACCTCGCCAGCGTCAGGTCGACGAAGCCGTCGACGAACAGCGACAGCAAGGTGCCGATGGCGAAGTAGAAGATGATCAACCCGCCGGCGATGACGAAGGGCAGCGAGATGAAATAGACCGGGATCTGCGGCGTCAGCTTGTTGACGAAGCCGATCGTCATATTGACCAGTACGGCATAGGCGACGAAGGGGCTGCCGAGCCGGATCACCAGGAAGAAGGCATCCGACACCGTGTCGGTTACGTCGACGAGCGCCGCCTGCGGGTTGAAGAACACGTTGACCGGGGCGACCGTGTAGGAGGCGACCAGCGCGCGCACGATCTCGTGGTCGAAATCGAAGACGAAGAGCAGGAGCAGCGCCGAGAACGAGATGATGGCGGCAAGGGCTGCCTGCGGCTCGGGCTCCTCGATCGCCGGTCCGCCCGAGCCGCCATAGCCGATCATCATGGCGATGGCCGAGCCCATGAAGCGCAATGCTTCCATGTAGAGCCTGGTCATGGCGCCGATCAGCCCGCCGACCAGAAGCTCGGAGACGATCATCGGCGCCAGCACCTGCGGGCGCGGATCGACGAACGGGTAGATGCGGTCCCAGAGGAAGGCGAGCAGGCCGCCGGTGGCGGCGACCGACGCGAACAGCCGGACCTGGATCGGCACGCGGGCGCTCGACAGGCCGGGCATCAGCATGAAGCAGGCGCCGATGCGGCAGAAGGCGAGGAAGGCGGCGATGACGACGCCTTGCGTGAGCGCGTTCACGAAATGGTTCCGAGCACCTTGATCTCGACGCCCTTGGCGATCTCGACATGGGAGAGAACGGGAAGCGTCGTGAAGAGACGCTCGATGATCATGCGCACATAGGGGCGCGCGTCGGGTGCGGTGACCAGCACGAAGCGCTCGCCGGCCTCGAGATGCTTGCGGATCGCCTTGGTGGCGTCCTGGCCGAATTCCTCGAGCTGACGCGGGTCGATGTCGAACTCGCGCACCTCGCCCTTGGCGTCGCGCTTTAGGCTCTGGTGGAAGGCGAGGTCCCAGCGGTTGCCGAGGCGCAGCACCTTGAGCATGCCGCCCTCGGAGAGATCGCCGCAGATCTGCTGCGCCATGCGGATGCGCACATGCTCGACGATCTGCTCGGTGCGGCGCACATGCGGCGCGATCTCGGCGATGGCTTCGATGATGAGATGCAGGTTGCGGATCGAGACGCGCTCGGCGAGCAGGAGCTTCAGCACCGCCTGCAGGCCGGGATATGAGATATGCGAGGTGCAGATCTCGTCGGCAAGCTTGCGGTATTCGGGATCCAGCCGCTCCAGCAGCGCCTTCATGTCCTTGTAGGACAGAAGCTGCGGCAGGTTGTTGCGGATGACTTCCGAGAGGTGGGTGAGCAGCACCGACATGTTGTCGGCGAAGGTGTAGTTCTCGCGCTTCAGGTCCTCGGCGAAGGTCTCGAGCACCGAATAGGCGCGCATGCCGAAGGCCGGCTCGCGGATCTCCTCGCCGGGGATGTCCGGAACGCCGCGGGTGCCGAGCAGCACCATGACCTCGCCGACGCGCATCTGGTATTCGGCGACGACGGTGCCGTGGACCTTGATCTGATAGCTCTTCGGCGGGATGGCGAAGTCGTCGGCGACGCGCACCTCCGGCACCACGAAGCCATATTGCTGGGCGAATTTCTTGCGCATCTTCGACATGCGGAACACCAGCTCCTGATGCGCGACCAGCAGCCTGGTCGAGAGCTGCTTGCCGATCAGAAGCTCGATCTCGGCGGTGGCTAAAGATGCCTTGACCGAGTTCTTTTCTTCCTCGGCCTTGTTCGCCTTCTCCTGGTTCTTCAAAGCTTCCGCGGCAGCCAGCTCGCGGTTGTGGCGCAGCGGGATGACATAGCCGAGGCCGGCCATGGCGCCGGCAAGCGCAAAGAAGGGAAACAGCGGTAGGCCGGGCATGAGGCCGAGGATGACCAGCAGTGATGAAGCAACATAGAGCGCGCGCGGATGGGCGCCGAGCTGGCCGAACACCGCCTGGTTGGTGGAGCCGCGGGTGCCGCCCTTGGAGACGAGCATGCCGGCGGCGAGCGAGACGATGAGCGCCGGGATCTGGGTGACGAGGCCGTCGCCGACCGACAGCTTGATGAAGACGTCGGCCGCCTGGCCGAGGCCCATGCCGTGGCGCAGATAGCCGATGGCGATGCCGCCGACGATGTTGATGGCGGTGATGATGAGGCCGGCAATGGCATCGCCGCGCACGAATTTCGAGGCGCCGTCCATGGAGCCGAAGAAGGAGGATTCTTCTTCCAGCTCGCGGCGGCGAAGCTGCGCGGTCTTCTCGTCGATCATGCCGGCGGAAAGGTCGGCGTCGATCGACATCTGCTTGCCGGGGATGGCGTCGAGGGTGAAGCGTGCGCCGACCTCGGCGATACGGGTGGCGCCCTTGGTGATGACGATGAAGTTCACCACGATCAGGATCATGAAGACGATGAGGCCGATGACGAAGTCGCTCGACATCACCAGCTTCGAGAAGCCCGAGATGACATAGCCGGCCGCGTGTGTGCCTTCATTGCCGTGCGACAGGATCATGCGCGTAGTGGCGATGTTGAGCGACAGCCTCAGCATCGTGGCGATCAGCAGCACGGTCGGGAAGGAGGAGAAATCCAGCGGCCGCTGGATCCACAGCGCCACCATCAGGATCAGCACCGAGAGCGCGATCGAGAAGGCAAGGCCGATGTCGATGAGGAAGGCCGGGATCGGCAGGAACAGCACCGCCAGGATGACGACGATGCCGAGCGCGAAGAAGACGTCGCGGCCGTCCTTGGCTACTGCGCCGGACGCAAGTGTTTCGCTGATCGCCATATCGTCCCCGAAATCCAGAACTGCCATGCGCATGGCAGGTGCTCGACCGTAACCGGCCAAGCTTGCGCGAAGGTGGGAGAGCGGCTACTGCAGCATTCGCCGGGCGCTGCGGCGCGGGCGCGCCGGTTCGTCCAATTGTCTGATCGAAGCTTCCGACAGGCTTGCTGAGAGGAAGAAAAATGCTCCTGATCATCGGCACCATTCGCCTGCCGCCGGAGCGGGTTGCGGCGGCCAGGCCGGCCATGGAGCGGATGATCTCGGCGAGCCGCGCCGAATCCGGCTGCCGCGAATATTCCTATGCGCAGGATGTTCTCGATCCCGGCTTGATCCATGTCTCGGAAGCCTGGAGCGACCGCGCCGCGCTCGACGCGCATTTCAAGTCGGCGCATATCGCCGAATGGCGCGCGAGCTGGGCAGAGCTTGGGATTGGGGACCGGAACCTCACACTCTACGAAGCAGGCGAGGGTATCGCGATCTGACGATTAGGGCGGTTCACCGTTTTCACGGAAACGGCGAACCCTCTATCTCTTTGTTTTGACGCAATTCCGGACAGAAAGCCGTTTCACACTTTTCCTGGAATTGCTCTAATCGACGCAACGCCAAAATGGCGCCACATGCGGTCGGCATTGCGGTTGTCACGCACCGCCGCCGAGCGCATCAGGCACGGCACCTTTCCATCCTCCGCATACCCCCGGCGAACCGCTCCGTTGCCTGCCAGAAACGATCCGCAAGTCTACGCCCGCCGGCTTCGCGCGGTGCTGATCAACTCGATCCCCGTGCTCGAGGCGCGCGGCATCGTCATCGTGCTGATGGCAGGCATGGTCGGCGTGATCGCGGGCGCGCTGGTCACCGGCATGAGCGCGCTGGTGCAAGCCATGCACTTCCTGCTCTTCGACGTGCAGCCGGGCGGGCGGCTTTCGGCCATGTTCTCGCTGGCCAATCCGGTGCAGGCGATGTTTCCGGCGATCGGCGGCCTGCTGCTCGGCCTTTCGGTGATCTGGCTAAGAAGGCGGAAGTTCAGAACGCCGGTCGACCCGATCGAGGCCAACGCACTCTATGGCGGGCGCATGTCGCTCACCGACACGTTCATCATCGTCGTCCAGACCATGATCTCCAGCGGCTTCGGCGCCTCGGTCGGGCTGGAAGCCGGCTACACGCAGATCGGTTCGGGCATCGCCTCGTGGCTGGCGCGCGCCTTTCGGCTGCGCCGCAACGACGTGCGCATCCTGGTTGGCTGCGGCGCCGCCGGCGCTATCGCGGCCGCCTTCGACGCGCCGCTGACCGGCGCCTTCTACGGCTTCGAGCTGGTCATCGGCATCTACTCGGTGGCCAATGTCGCGCCGGTCATGACGGCCGCGGTCGCGGCCTTGCTGACGGCGGAAATGTTCGGCGGCGTGCCGTTTCCGCTGGAACTTTCCGGCCTGCCGACGCTAACCGCCGGCCAATACCTGCCGTTCCTCCTGCTGGGACTCCTCGGTGGGGCGGCGTCTATCGCGATCATGCATCTGGTGAGCATTGTCGAGCGCGTCTTTGTGCGGCTGGCGATCGACGCTTCGGTCAGGCCCTTCATCGGCGGCATCGTTGTCGGGGTGCTCGGACTGATCACGCCGCAGGTGCTTTCCAGCGGGCATGGCGCGCTGCATCGCGAGTTCGCCATGAACTACGCGCTTCCCGTGGTGGCCAGCGTTTTCGTGCTGAAGCTGGCGGCTTCGGCGATCTCGCTCGGCTCCGGTTTTCGCGGCGGCCTGTTCTTTGCTTCGCTGTTCCTGGGCGCCCTGCTCGGCAAGGTCTTTGCCGGCGTCATGGCGCTGACCGCGCCTTCGGCCGGCATCGATCCGGCGGTCGCCGCCGTGGTCGGCATGACCTCGCTTGCCGTCGGTGTCGTCGGCGGTCCGCTGACCATGACTTTTCTCGCGCTGGAATCGACCCGCGACCTGACGCTCACCGGCGTGGTGCTGGCGGCCTCGATCATGTCGGCGATCCTGGTGCGCGAGACCTTCGGCTACTCCTTCTCGACCTGGCGCTTCCATCTGCGCGGCGAGACGATCCGCAGCGCCCATGACATCGGCTGGATGCGCAGCCTCAATGTCGGCTCGATGATGCGCAAGGACGTCCGCACCATCGATGCCTCGACCACGCTGGCCGAATTCCGCAAGGAGATCCCGCTCGGCTCCGCGCAGCGCGTTATCGCCGTCGAAGAAGGCCAGCACTATGTCGGCGTGCTGCTCGTTCCCGAGTTGCACAGCGATCTCTCCGACGGAGAGACACCGGTGCAGGCGCTCGCCCGGTTCAAGGACGCGGTGCTGGTGCCGTCGATGAACGTCCGGTCCGCCGCCGAGACCTTCCAGCGCGCCGGCGCGGAAGAACTGGCGGTCGTGGAGGATTTCGACGACCGCACTGTTCTGGGTCTGCTTACCGAGAGCCACTTGATGCGACGCTATGCCGAGGAGCTCGACAAGGCGCGCAGAGACCTGTCGGGGGAAGGGTAGGTCCGCCCATCCCGCAAGATTAATGCTCGATCGGCCCCTTGGGCGAGACAAGCGCCGTCCCTGCCGTCGTCGGCCTTTCGATCATGCGGCGCACGCGCGGCGGGTTCTCGCCGCTGTGCAGCGCGCGGATGCGCTCGCCGACCACGGCGTCGGCATGGGTGGCGCGCCGGTTGTGGCGGATGTATTCGACCCAGGTCGGCGTGTGGTAGTGCTCGATCCAGATCCCCGGATTTTCGAGATCGCGCGCCAGCGTCCAGTTGCGGGCACCGTCGCGGCGGCGGATGCGGCCGCGCTCGGCCATGGTGGCGAGGAATTCCGGCACGTCCTCCTCGCGGATGATGTATTCGATCATGATGGCGATCGGGCCGCTGCGCGGCTTCAGATCGAGCGCCAGCATCGGCTCCTTGAAACGGTTGAGCGGATCGAGGTTGAGAGCGGTCTGCTGCGGCAGCGGCAGGAACAAGCCGATGGCGCCGCCCGCCAGCATGGCGACGGCGGCGGCCATCAACGCCGTCTCCGCGCCATGGGCGTCGGCGACGACGCCCCAGATCCAGCTGCCAAGCGCGATGCCGCCGAAGGTCGCCGTCTGGTAGATCGACAGCACGCGGCCGACCACCCAGCGCGGCGTCGACATCTGCACCGTGACGTTGAAGTGCGAGAGCGCGATCACCCAGCAGGCGCCGCCGATGAGCAGGCCGGCCGATGTCTGCCAGGCGTTTTGGCTGACGGCGGCGTTGAAGGCGCAGAGCGCGAAGCCGGCGAAGGCGGCGCGCACCATCGTTTCGCTGGAGAGCAACTGCCTCAGCCGCACGCTTATCAGCGCGCCGCCGACGGCGCCGATGCCGAAGGCGCCGAGCATGATGCCGTAGGTCAGCGCATCGCCCTTGACGACGTCGCGCGCCACCAGCGGCAACAGCGCTAGCACCGCTCCGGCGCTGAAGCCGAAGGCCGAGCCTCTCGCCAGCACCTTGCCGATGTTGGGAGACATGGCGACATAGCGCAGGCCGGCGCCCATCGCAGCACCCAGCGACTCGCGCGGCAGCGTTTGCTCAGGCAGTGCTGGCTTCCAGCGGAACAGCACGACGATCAGCCCGACATAGCTGACGGCGTTGGCGGCGAAGGCCGCCGCCGCACCCGCGGCGGCAACGATCACGCCGCCGATCGCCGGGCCAACGCTGCGTGTTATGTTGAAGCCCATCGAGTTGAGCGCGATCGCCGCCGGCACCTTGGCGCGCGGCACCATGTCGCCGACCGAGGCCTGCCATGACGGGCTGTTGAGCGCCGTGCCGCTGTCGATCAGGAAAGTGAAGGCCAGCAGCGTCCAAGGCGTCATCCAGCCGAACCAGGTGAACAAGGTGAGCAGCGCCGAGACGACCAGCATGAAGGTCTGCGCCACCAGCATGACCTTGCGGCGGTTGAAGCTGTCGGCGATGGCGCCGGCAATGAGCGCGAACAGCATGATCGGCAAGGTGGTCGAGGCCTGGACCAACGCCACCTGGTACGAAGAGGTGGCGATGGTCGTCATCATCCAGGCGGCGCCGACCCCCTGGATCAGGCCGCCGAAATTCGATACCAGGCTTGCCGACCAGACGGCACGGAAGATGCCGTGCCGGAACGGCGCCAGCGCCGAGACGCGTTCGCTTTCCGGCTCGTCGTCGATCATGATCGCTGTCCCGCCTTCATTTGTTGTCTTGCGTTCGCCGCGCGTCAGGGTCGCGCCGGCGACTCGCCAAAGGATCGCGGTCCAACAACAGGAAGGCAAAGGCGAAAATGCGTCGGCGAAGCTTTAAGCCAAGCATCTTGCCGGTCTGGACCAAACTTCGGCTGCTTCGTGCCTCGGGCCCAAGCACGCAGCGCTGCCGAAGCCGGCGTAGCCTCCAATCTAAAGCATGTCGCGTGAAAAAGGGTTCACGCGACCTGCTTTAGGTCTTTGATTTTAAGCATGTCTTTGTCCCGAAACCGCTGCACACTTTCGGGAGACATGCTTTAGCCACGACAGGGCCGGCCACAAGCGACCCGGTTCATGACCCGAGAGGGTCGTGGATCAGAAACCGTGCTCGATGCGTTCGAAGATGACGTTGGTGAAGGCCGAGATCTGGCTGCCGATGAACGGGCCGGTCAGCGCCACCACCAGCATGATGGCGACGATCTTGGGCACGAAGGTGAGCGTGATTTCCTGGATCTGGGTCAGCGCCTGGATGAGCGCGATGCCGATGCCGACCGCCATGGCCACAAGCACGACAGGGGCGGAAGCGGTGAGCACCGTCCACACCGCGTACTGGACGATATCGAGGGCGTCGGCCTCGTTCATGGGCAGACCCGTATGAAATCGGCTAGGCGGCCGGCTTGATCGATACGCCAGCGCCGACGGGGACCTCGGTGCCGTCCTGCAGCACCGCTATCAGGCCGCTGCTGGCGAGTTTCACCGAAGCCACGGTCCCCGTGGTATTGCCGTCGGCGGAAGTGATCGAGCGACCGATCAGCGCATCCGCCTGCGACAGCGCCGAGGACTGCATGATCTGGTCGAGCTTGCTGTTGGTCTGGACCGATTGCTCGACCTGCGAGAAGGTCGCGAGCTGCGCGACATACTGCGTCGAATCCATCGGCTTGGTCGGGTCCTGGTTCTTCATCTCGGCAATCAGAAGCTTCAGGAACGACTGATAGTCGACGGCGGTCTTCGAGGTCGAGGTGGTGGTCGAGTTGGCGCCTGCCGGAATGGTCGTCGTCATGTCCACGGTCATCGGTCTCTATGCTCCCATAGCCAGCGCGCGCGGCGCTTCCGGAACGTCGTCATTGCCGCCAAGCGCCTGGCGCTCGAGCGGATAAAGCGCGCGGATCGCCTTCAGCGCGTCGTAGATATGATCCTCGCCGACCATGCGGTCGATCTGCTTCAGCGCGCTGCAGATATCCTGATTGTCGAAGCTCGCGATCAGCATCGGCAGCGAGCGGCGGAACATGTCGCGGGCCTCGGAGGCGCCCGACGGGTTCATCAGCATGATCTGCACGATGAAGTAGAGCTGCCTGAGCGGCGTCGAGGCCTGCTCGGCCTGGATGACATGGCTTTCCAGAAGGAACTGGACGTCGTTCATCAGCTCGATGGTGACCTTGCGGTCAACCCGGATGACGGCGCCGTTGACGTAGATCTTCTCGTTCGGCTTCAGCGAGATCTTCAGCGTGTTGGTCATTGGATGCCGTCTCGGATGATCTGGGAGACCTCGATCAATCCTTCGAAATTGTTGGTGCGGCCCTGTCGGATGTCCTCCGTCTCACGCAGCAGCCATAGACCGATCGAGATCAGGTTGGCGCGCAGTTCCTTGGGCAGCGCATTGTCGCTGGAGCCGAGATCCTCGACGAAAGTGGTCCAGATGCGACTGGTGAAGTGCAGCGCCTCGATCGCCTCCATCGACTCCGGCCCGACGGCCGATGCCGCGGACAGCATGTCGATCGAACGGGTGAGCAACTGCCGCTCCCGGTCCTTGGCGTCGGCGACGGAGTCGGTCTGGATGTCGGCGTAGGAGAATTGATACATCGTCGGAGCTCCGGCGTGCCGGTGAGAGTGTTCAGGTGAGGTAGTTCAGCAGGCTGAGCTGCTGCAGGCGAGCGGTCAAGGCGAAGGATGTTTCGATATGCTGCGTCAGGTCGGCCACGCGGGTGGCGGCCTCCGCAGGATCGACGCCCTCGAGATCGATGATATGCTTCTCGAACAGGTCGACCTGGGTTTTCATGCGATCGCTGGCGTCGGACACGCGCTTCTGGGCGAGGCCGGCTTCGGATTGCGCCTGGACGATGCCGCCGATGGCTTCGCCGACCAGTTTTTGCGCGCGGCTGACGATCGTGTTCTGCCCCTGCTGGCTGATGTTGCCGGCGAAGAGCGTGCTGACCATGGCGGCGGCCATGGCGAGCTTGCGGATGCCCTGCTCGTTGGCGCTGACCGATGTCTGCGTGGTCTCGCTCAATGAAATGCGGCTGGTGATCTGATCGTCGGTGGCGTTCGACCAATTGGCCTGCCAGCCGGAGCCCAGGAACTGCGGCTCGACCGCGGTGGTGATGAAGCCGTCCATCTGGGCGGCCGTGATGTTGGCGGCCGCCGGGTTGCTCTGGGTGAAGCCGAAGTAGCTGGTGAAGGCGGCGTCGAACGCCGCCTTGGCGGGCGAGCCGGCAGCGCTGAAATTGTCGATCGGCTTGACGTCGGTGTTGGTGCCGGCAAACAGATATTCGCCGTTGACGCTGGTGTTCAAGATACCCGTCATCTGCTGCAGCGCCGTGGCGCCGGCGGTCTGGGTGATGCTGGTCGAGGAGTCGCCCGACACGGCGCTGGTCAGCGCCGTCAGGAGATCCTGCGCGACATCGGAAAGCTGGCTGAGCGAATCCTGCGTCGACGTCAGGCGCGCCGCGACCAGCGAATTGGAATCTATGATGCCGTTCAGCCGGTCGAGATCGCGCTGGAAGGTGACGGCCTGCGTCGTGCGTCCGCCAAGCGCCAGGCCGACATCCGCAACCTTGCCGGTCTGGGACTCCTTCGTCGCCTTGACGAGGTCGGCCTGCATGCGCATCTGCTGGTAGCGCAGGGCGTTGGAGATGGCGGCTGAGGAGACGGCTGTCGCTTTCATGGATTATCCCACCGCGCTCAACAAGGCGTCCAGCATGTCGTCGACGGTCTTCATCATGCGCGCGGACGCCTGATAGGTGTGCTCAAGGTCGAGAAGAAGGGACATTTCCTGGTCGACATTGACGCCGGTATCGTTCGACAGCGCTTCGGCGGTGCGCGTGGCCAGCGCTTCCTTGGCGTCGGCGTTGGTCGACGCCTGCTGGCGCACTCCTTCGAACCAGCCGATGGCGTTGGCCGCGTAGTCCGAGACGCCCGAGCTGACCGTGATGCCGGCGGACGCATCGAAGGCCATCGGCTGATCCAGCCTGTTGCCGTAGGCGATCAGCAGGTCCGAATAGGAAGCCCCGCCGCCGGTGTTGGAAACATAGGCGGCGCCGTTGGCTCCGCCGTCGCGCAACAGCGTCGCGCTGCCGCCGGCGCTCGGGTCGAACGCGGCGTTGACGCTGATCGAACCGGCAAGGCCGTCGACCAGGATGCCGTCAGCCGGGATCGCCGGTGCGCCGGGCCAGGTGAAGAGACCGGCCTTGTCGGGCTGCGACGGCGCTGTCTCGGCAAAGGCCGTGATCAGCCCGCGCGCGATCTCGTCGAGCTGGCTCTGCATGGTCGCGGCGACGCCGTCGCGCAGTTTCAGCATGCCGGCAAGCTTGCCGTCGGCGCTGGCGTTGTCGCCGGTGCCTGCCGAAAGCGGCACATTGTCGATGTAGATCGTGTTGCCTGGCGTGCCGGCGCTGTAGCCGGCAGACGGCGTGAAGGTCACCGAGCGCGGCACCGTCTCGAACAGCGTCGTGCCGTCCTTGGTGGTGATGACCATGTCGTTGTCGCCGCGCGTGAAGGTCGAAACGGGGATATATTCGGCGATCTTCTTCAGAAGCGCGTCGCGCTGGTCGAGAGCGTCGGACACATCCGTGCCCGAGCGCGTGCCTGCGATGACTGCCTTGTTGGCATCCTGGAACTGGCTGAGCAGCGAGTTGAGGTCGTCGACCGCGGTGGCGATCTGACCATCGGTCTGGGTCCGGAAGTCCTGGATCGCCTGGGTGCCGCCGTTCAGCGACGCCACCACCTGCTTGGCTGCATCAATGACGCTGGCGCCGAGGTTCTGGTTCGACGGCGTGGTGGCGTAGAGCTGCAGCGCCTGCTGCAGGTTGGCGATCGTGGTCGACGGAGACGACGCATTGTCGACCCCGTTGACCGAGAGGTCGAGCTGGTCCATGCCGCTGTAAAGCGCGCTTTGGCCGCTCCATGCCGACAGCGCGGAAAGGTTCTGCCGGAACAGAAGGTCATTGGCGGCGCGCTGGATCTCCACCGATCGCGCGCCGGGCGCCGTGCTGGTGACGACTGCGACGCGACGGGCATAGTCCGGGTTGGACGCGTCGGCCACATTGCGCGACACGACGCTGGTTTGCTTGGATGTGGCCAGGAGCGCCGACTGGGCGATGCTTAATGCGGTGGAAAGCGACATGCGGGTCTTTCACGGGCTGGCGCCCGATGGGTTATCTCTTCAGGTTGACCAGGACGTCCATCAGGTCGGAACCGGTCTGGAAGACTTTCGAATTGGCGGTGTAGCTGCGCTGCGCCGCGATCATGTTGGTCAGTTCCTCGGCGATATCGACATTGGAATTCTCGAGCGCGCCCGAGACGACCGAGCCAAGCTTTCCTTCGTTGGCAAAGCCGATGCGAACCGCGCCTGAGTCCGCGCTCTGCACATAGACGTTGCCCGGCATCGCGGTGAGGTTGTCGGGGCTCTGAACGTCGGCCAGCGGGATCTTGTACAGCGCCTTGGTGGAGCCGTCCTCGAACTGGGCGTAGATGACGCCGTCCTGGCTGATCTGGATCTTCTCGATCGTGCTTGGCGAATTGCCGTTGACCTCGGCGTCGGAGACGGTGAAGCCCGTGCCGAGCTGCGTCATCTTGGAAAGATCGAGGTTGAGGGTCGAGCCGTTCGGCACGGTAAAGGAGATGCCCGTGGTCGCGCCGGTGAGCTTGCCGGTGGTGGCGTCGAAGGTGAGATTGGCCGAACCCAACGCACCGCCCGTATAGGGGAAGGACGTGCCGGCGGTCGCCTTCGACTGGTCGAACACCGAAACTTGCCAGGTGCCGGTGCCCGTTTTGGAGAAATAGACGTCGAGCAGCACCTTGTTGCCGAGATTGTCATATGCGACCAGCGAGGACTTCGACGTGTACTGGGCCGAGGCTGTATTGGTGGTGGGCAGGCTGCCGGCTGCGACCGGAGTGGCGCCTGCGGGCAGGTTGCCGGTGAAGGTTCCTTCCGTGCTGGGCGTCGCCGTCATCTCCTGGTCGGAGATTTGCACCGGCACTAGGCCCTCGAAGCCGTTGGCGGTCGCGGCCGGATCGCCATTGGCGTAGCTGTAGGCCATTAGTTGGTAGCCGGCGGCATTGACCAGCCTGCCCTCGGCGTCCGCAACGAAGGCGCCGGCGCGGGTGAGATAGGGCGTGCCGCTCGGGTCCTGCACGACGAAGAAGCCGTCGCCGTTGACGGCGAGATCGGATACCGAATTGGTGTACTGCAGAACGCCTTGCGAGCTGACGGCGGAGCGGATCGTCGTGGTGACACCGCCCGAATTATAGGCGCCGCCGGCGCTCGGCATGATCAGGGTGGAGAATTCGGCGGAGGAGCGCTTGTAGCCGGTGGTGTCGGAGTTGGCGATGTTGTCGGCAACCGCGGACAAGCGGTTGGCCTGCGCGTTCATACCGGAAACGCCGGTCCGCATCATTCCGTAGAGGCTCATCGAAACATCTCCTCGGTGCCTAAAAGCGCGTCGCGTAGACGCGCTTTTAGTCTTGTTTTGATGCATGTCGTTCTCCCAAAACCGCTGAGCACTTTTGGGCGACATGCGTTAGGTCAGAGGCCGTAAGAGTAGGCCCCGTGTCTTGCGCGAGGCTGGCGCGGAACGTGCCGGCGGCGGCCATCAGAACACCAGCCGGTAGCCGAGGAACCTCTTGGAATCGATCGGATCGTGACCGAGCTTTTCGCGCAGCTTCTTGCGCAGCTTCGAGATGTGGCTCTCGACCACGTTCTCCTCGACCTCGTCGTCGAAGATGCCGTAGATGGCGTTGAACACCTGCGTCTTGGTTACGCGCCGGCCGCGATTGCTGGCCAGATATTCCAGGATGCGCCGCTCGCGGCGCGGCAGCGGCAGCGGCTCGCCGTCGATCTCCGGATCCCGTCCGTCCATGAAAATGCGCATCGAGCCGACTTCGGTATAGGCGGTCTCCTCGTGGGCGCGGCGGCGGATGGCGGTGATGCGGGCGAGAATCTCGCGGATGTGCACCGGCTTGCGGACGACGTCGTCGACGCCGCTCTCGAAAAGCCGTAGCGTGTGTTCCAGCGAGTGGTGCTCGCTGAGCGCGATCACCGGCGCCCCGGTGCGGTCGCGGATCTGGCGCGGGGAGATGACGCCGTCGCGGCAGTCGCCAATGAGGAAGGCCCTGACCGATCTGAGGTCGGTGTCGGCGGCGGAGCTCACCCACTCGCCGAACTCGCCCGGCGCGAAGCCCGCGGTGGCGACGCCCTCGCGGTCGAAAAGTGAGCTATAGCCCTCAGTTACGAGCTCGCGCTCATCAACGATCACGATCATCGGCCCGCCCTCCGAATCATCTCATTTGCCCCGTGCGGAAAGGCGTACCCGGTGCGGTGAATCCTGGGAAACCGTCATTTCTTGTAGCTATTTTCTTGGGAGTTTTTTGGGAGCCGTAATAAAGGCGGTTGCAAGGGCACATCGGCGGCAGCAGCGGGGGGCGGGGAGATACCGGAGCCGCCGCGAAGCTCGACGGCGGTCGGCTCAAGGTCGCCATCGCAGCAACTATTGGTTGCAGAAGGTGCTGGCGTTCGGTGTCCATTTACCGAAGCCGGTGGCGACCATGTTGGCAATGACGCGGCAGACATAGACCTTCTGCGCCGGGTCGTTGTCGGGGCCGGCATGATAGCGGGCGACGGCCATCGACCAGGTCATATGGCGGGCATGGAGACTGGCCAGGAAGCGCGCCGCGTAGTCGACGTTCTGGTGCGGGTCGAGCATGTCCTCGACGCTCCGGAACTGCGCGCCGTGATAGCGGTGGTTGATCTGCATGCAGCCGAGATCAATCAGCGTCTTGCCCTCTCGGCGGGCATTCTCGAATGTCGCCAGCGCTTCCCCACGGCTGCGCGGGAAAACGGCTTTTCCCTCTATATTCAATGCGTTGGGCTGGAGGCTGCCTTTCTTCCCCGTCTCGGTCAGGCCGACCGCATAGAGGATTCCCGTCGGCACGCCATAGCGATCGGCGGCGCGCAGGATCTCCGGCTCGCAGGGATTGGAGGCGGCGCTCGCGGCGCCGGCCGCGGCCAGGCTAGATATAGATATCGTCGCCAGCGCGCTCGCGAAGAGGCGGAGCAGCGCGGCTGAATTCCTGTGCGCCATTGCCGTCGTTCCTTCCCGGTTGCCGATCGCCGGCGCTGCTGCCGCCCGAATTCCCGGGTTGGAATGAAGGCTGGTCGCGGCCCGTCGACATCGGCGGCGCGCTGTTCGCATCGACGCGGCCTGCTGAATGCGCCGCTATCGAGGGTTGTAAAATGGTGACCCGATCGACCTCGAAGCCAAGACCGCGGAGCGACTTGACGATGGCGTCGCTGTCGGCGGTCAGACGGCGGTATGCCTCATGCGTCTCCGGCTTCATCTCGATCGAAAGTTGCTCGCCCGAAAGACGCAGGCTGGCGATAACCATGCCGAGCTCCGACGGGTGGAGCTCGATCTTCAGGACATGTGTCGGAACGGCTACAGAATTGGCGGTTTGAGAGGCAAGCGAGGCGCTCGAGAAGGCCTCCCGGACGCCATTGTCCGAAGCGATCGCCTCAACCAGCGCAGATGCCGTCTGACTAATGGGACTTTGCGCCGGCGCCGGGAAGCTCTGCTGGCTGACCACATCCATGCGCCCGGCGGCAGAGGATGGCTTGATCGCAGCGATGGATTGCGCCGTTTGTGCGGTTTTCTGGGCGGCCGCCGGCCGCCTGCTTTGCGGCGCGGCGTCGGTCTCGGTTCCTTGCGCTCCGGGCAGGATGTCGTCCTTGCGGACCAATGAGTCCGCGGCCGGATCGGCGCTGGCCGGTTTCTGTCCGAAGTCCGGTCCGGATTTCTCCGTCGCCATCGTCGCGCGGCTGGATCGCGGCAACGGCTCGGCGCTTTCGGAGTTGTCGGCGAGCGCGCGTTTGCCCTGGCGGATCGTAAGCTGCGAAGAGGCGGACTGGCCAATCGAGGGCTGGAAACCTGCCTCCCCCTCGGCGGCGGATCCGCTGCGATCGGCATTTGTCGACGCGGCGAAATGGCGGATGTCGCTCAGCGCCATCAGCAGGGGCAGACGGTCCTGGAGCGGAACGGCATCGGACGATTGCGCCGACGCGTCGGCATCGTCCGCGGCCTTCACATGATCGGCGCCGGCGCTGTTCTTCGTTGCTTTTCCGGCTGCCGGCTTTTGCGCGGCCGTCTTGTGCTGCCCGTCCTGGTCAGGTTGTGCCTTGGGCGAACCGGCGAGAGCGCGCCGCGCCGCATGCGAATCGGAAGACACAGGCCCGGCCGATTGCTTGCCTTGCCGGGCCGAGTTTTCGGCGCCATGCACCATCTCGCCGAAATTCGCGCCATTCTCGTTCCCGCCGGCAGTGTGCTGACGTGGTTGGGTTTGGGCGGAGCCGGTTCCCGGCAATGCCTGACTGACACTGGTCATTTGGGGGGCGCTGGTCATTGGGCGCTGGTCATTTGGGAGCGGCTCCGAGCAATTGGTCAATCTGGTCGAGCTGGCGGCGCGCGCTGAGCATCGCAGCGTCGGTGGGATCTTGCGGATCAGGGCTTGCTGCGGCCGCCGGCGCGGACGCAGGCAGCACAGGTGGCGTTTCGGGCTGCGCCGGAGCGGAAGCCGGAGCTTCGGCCAGGGCCTGGGTCGTCGTGGGCGGGGTCGGCGGCGCGGGAGCAACTGCCGGCGCGTCCGCCGCCGGCTTGGCCGAGGCCGCGACCGCCGGCTGCTCGGTCATCGCGCCTTCCACCGGCGGCAAGGCTTCCGCGTCGGCCTGGCTCACAGGCTCGGTTTCGGCGGCGGGTTTCGCCGCATCATTCCTTGCCGGATCTCCAGCCTCAGTCTTGTCCTTGGCGGCCGACGGCACAGGAGCGACAACCTCGCCGGCAACGGCCTGCGCCGCATCGAGCAAGGCACGGTCGCTCTCCGAAAGCTTGCCGCGATCGATCTTGCCGAGCCTGGCGCGCACATCGTCGATCGTGGCCGACGTCACCGTGGAGAGGCTCGAATAGAGCACGGCGCGCGGGTCGTCCTGATTGCCTTTGCCGTCACGGCCCTGCTCGGCCCGCGCCGAGGCGAAGGCGGAGAGGTTGCTCAGTCCGTCGATCGCGGCGCGGCGCGCGATGCGCAGATAGATCACCTTCTCGCGCTCAGGGTCCATCATCGAGGTGATGTCGGCGAGCTTGTCCTGGCTGATCGACATGTGCAGTTGAATGACGCCGGAGACGAAGGAATCGGCGAACTGGCTGGCATAGGGGGAATAGAGGTAACCCGCGACATATTGCGTCGAGGCGAGCGCGAAGCGCGCGGCATCGCCCTGCGCCACCGCGAGGCCGACCGAACGGCGAAGCGCTGCCTCCTCGACCAGGGTGCCGGGGCTGAGCAGGCGGGCCTCGTCCAGCAATGTCAGCGCCGCCGCGGGCTCATCGGTCGCAAGCAGCGAGCCCTTGACCAGCGCCAGGAAGGCTCCGAGGTCGGCGGGCACGCTGATCGGGTCGATCGGCTTCAGGATTTCGATGGCGGCGGCCGGCCTGCCATTCAGGTAGGCGACGACCCCCTGGGCGATGGCAAGGCTCTGCGGGTCGGTCGTGGCGCGCGAAGCCGCCGCCTCGACGGTGGCGGGGTTGCCGCCGCTCATGCCGTAGACGAGCAGAGCGCGAAAATTCTTTGGTTCCTTGAAATCCTCGGCATCGGCGGCGCGAAGCCTGGCGTCGGTCATTTCGAGGAGCTTGGCCTGCATCGGCAGCGCCGCATGGTCGCCGCCGGCGATGCGGTCCTGGATCAGCTGCAGCGAACGCACCAGCTGATAGGGCTGCAAGCCATCATCCTGCGCGAAAGCCGCGACCGGCGACCCTGCAGCGAGCAGCAGCAACCCGACAGCGCGGCCGATGACGGTCCTGCCCCTCATCCGCCGGTCGCCATCAGGATCTCGATGCGGCGGTTCGCGGCGGCCAGCGGATCGGACGGGATCTTGGGCTGGCGGTCTGCGAAGCCGGCGACCTCGGTGATGCGGCCTTCGTCGACGCCGCCGCGAACCAGCATGTAGTAGGCTGAATGGGCGCGGGCGGTGGACAGCCGCCAGTTGTCGTAAGTGTCGCTGCGGAACGGCCGCGCGTCGGTGTGGCCGCCGATGGTGATGGTGCCCTTCTTCTCGTTGATGATGCGGCCGATCTTCTCCATCGCCAGCACCAGCTCGCGGTGCGGCACGGCCGAGCCGATCTCGAACATGCCGAAGTCGAGCTGATCGGTGATCGAGATGACGACGCCCTTGTCGGTGGCCTCGACGGAGACGCCGTCGGCCAGCTTTTCACCCGACGTGAAGGCTTTGGCCAGCTCCTGCTTGATTTCGGCGGCTGCCTTGAGAGCGGCACTGCTCGGCGCCTTTTCTCCCTTGTCCGAAGCTTGCTCCGGCTCCGCCTTCGCCATCTGGGCCTTTGCCGCTTCGGCCCGCGCGGTTCCCGGCTTCGCAGGGCCGGTCGCGCCGTCTGCCTTTCCGGCTTGGGCTTTCTCGCCCTTGATCGCGCTGCCTTCGGCGACTTTCGGGTCGACCGATCCGGCGGTCACCTTGGCACCGGGTTTTCCCGGTGTTGCCAACGGCTGGAGCGGCGCATCCAACCGCGGCGGCGCCGGCGGAACGGCCTTGACCTTCGGCACTTCGGTTTCTGCGGCCTTCTCGCCGGGCTTGGCCGGATCGCCTTGGATCTTCTTCCGTTCGGCGCTGGCTTCGGCGCCGGGCGTCGCCACCTGCTGCGACCAGAAATCCGGCGCGAATGGATCGCGATAGGATTCGCCGCCGGAGGCGCCGGTCGCCGGACCGGCGTTCTGAACGCCGCCTTCACCCTTGGCGCTGACATTCTGCATCACGCCGGTGTCGGTGGCGATCTCCGCAAGCACGGCATAGGGATCGGCAAACAGATGCTCGTCGGAAAGGTCCGACTTTTGCGAGGCCTCCTTCGTCTGCCTGCGGTCGGAGGAGCCGGCGCCGCCCTTGCCGTCCTCGCCGGCCTTGCTGGCGCCATCCTGCGGATTGTCGGCGGTGAGACCAACCTTGCTCGGGCCGTCGCCAAGATCTTCCAGTCCCTTGCGGCTGGAATTGCGGTCGATCAGCTCGACCGGGTTGAAGTAACTGGCGACCGCCGCCTTCGTCTGCTCGTTGGCGGCGTTGATCAGCCACATGACGAGAAAGAAGCACATCATGGCGGTCATGAAATCGGCAAAGGCTATCTTCCAGACGCCACCATGATGATCCTCGTCGTGGCCGTCGTGATTGCGCTTGACGATGATGATCTCGTGCCTGGGCTCACCGTGGTCGATGGCGGTCATGACAGGACCTCCGACAAGGAAGCCGACCATTCGGTGATACGCGTCTCGAAGACCGTTTCATCGATGGTCACGGTCAGGTCGAAGCCGGCGGCTTCGGTGAAATCGAGATTGGCCGCCCGGTCCCCAAGCGCTGCCTTCAGCGGCTCGAACAGCGACAGCGGCCCGCGCACCGCGATGCGCACGGCCTCGCTATCGGCAATCGCGGCGCTGATGGTGCGGGCAAGGGCATCGAGCGAGCGCTTCTGCAGATCGTCGCTGACGATCCCGCCGATGATGCGGGCAATCGTGACGCCGGCAAGCTCGGCAACGCGCGCCTCCATGGCGTCGATGCGCGTCCTGACCGCCGCGCCGAGATCGCCTCCGAAGCTTTCCAGGAACGCTTTCGCCGCATCGTCATGGGCCTGGCGTTCGGCCTCGAGCGCCGCCTCGTGGGCGGCCGCGAGCCGCGCCTCGAGTGCTGCTTCCGCATCGGCCACCGCCTCGGCGATCAGCGCACCGATGTCGGCCTGCGGCGGGGATGCCTCCGGCATGCGCTCGATGTCAGGCGACGCCGGTGCCTGGCCGGCGCGCGGGGCGCGCGAACCGAAATCAGGCAGGAGATCGAAAAGGGCTCCCGAAGCCATGGCTTAACCCGCGGCTTCCGGGGCGGCCGCCCATTTGCGCAGAATTTGGGCGGTGCGTTCCTCATTGAAGTCGACCATACGTGCCAGCCGTTCCTGCGGCGCGGGCCTGATCTTCTGGCGCAGGTCGTCGAGCGGGGTGGTGCCCGGGCGGGCGCCCGACAGGGCGCCGATCGGCGTGTCGGCGGCGATCGCGGCCACCGGCGCGTCAGGCGTCGGCAGCGAGCGCTGGACATCGTCGAAGCTCGGGCCGGCGATGGGCGCGGGCTTCGCCGATGCCGTCAGCGCGGTCGCCATCGGCCGCAGGCCGAAGAAAGCGACGAGGAAGACGACGACGATGAAGGCGCCGGCGTTGATGAGGGTGCCTGTATAGGTGCCGATCGAGGCGAGGACGCCCGGCTGGTCGATCGGCTCGCCGTCCAGCCCGTCGATGAACTCGACCGCCGAGACGTCGATGATGTCACCGCGCTTATCGTCGAAGCCGGTGGCCGACGCCACCATCTTCTGGATATCGGCGACGCGCTTGGCGATCTGCTCCGGCGTTGCGTCCTTGCCGAGAATGGTCTTGAGCCGACCTTGGTTGACGACGACGGCGATCGACATCTTGGTCACCGAATAGCCGTTGGAGACGGTGGCGATCTTCTTGGAGTTGATCTCGTAATTGGTGATCTCTTCCTTGCGGTCGTTCTGCGAGGTGGACTGAGGTCCTTCGGTCGTGGTCGTTTGCGTCTCGGGCAGGTTCTGCTCGACGCTGGTCGGGGTCGAGGCCTGCTTCTGGTTGCTGGCCTCGTTGGTGCGCACCGACTGCACCGAACGCTCGACGCGGGATTCGGGATCGAAGATGGTTTCTTCGGTCTGGCGGGTGTCGGTGTTGACATCGGCCTTGACGCTGGCGCGGAAATTGTCGGGGCCGAGGTAAGGCGTCAGCGCGCGGCGAATGTTATCGCCGATCTGCGCCTCGACCGTCTGCTCGACGCCGAGCGTGCGGGCGGCGCTGGTGTTGGAGGTGTCGTCGCCGGCGGCGAGCAGGTTGCCGTTGGAATCGAGCACGGTGACCTTGTCGGCCGACAGGCCGGGAACCGCCGCGGCGACGAGGTGGCGGATCGACTGCGCGCTCTTCTCGGCATCGACGCCGGCATAGCGGATCACCACCGAGGCCGAAGGCTGCTGCTCGTCGCGGCGGAAATTGGCGCGCTCGGACATGACGATGTGGACGCGCGCCGCCTTGACGCCGGCGATCGACTGGATGGTGCGCGCGATCTCGCCTTCCAGCGCGCGCACGCGGGTGATCTGCTGCATGAAAGACGTCAGGCCGAGCGAGCCGACATTGTCGAACAGCTCGTAGCCGGCGTTGGCGCTGGTCGGCAGGCCTTTCTCGGCGAGCAGCATGCGCGCCTGCGCCGTGGTGCCGGCCGGCACCAGCACCGACGTCCCGTCGGCGCCGACATCGAAGCCGATGCCGGCTTCGCCCAGCACCAGGCCGATCTGGTTCACGTCCGAGCGGTCGAGCCCAACATAGAGCGTCTCGTAAGCCGGACGGTTGAGATAGACAGAGGCGACACCGATGACGGCCATGACCAGCGCGGCGATGCCGCCCATGAGAGCGAGACGCCTGACGCCGAAACCCCGGAGGTTCGCGATGAGGCTCTGGATCTGTTCCGGCACGATTCAACCGCTCCCAGCATGACTGTCCGCCGGAAGACTAGACCGCGAAGCTTGTGCGAGGATGATAGCGCGCGCCGCCAAGCACCACGCGGCACCCGGAAAGCACGGAAGCAGCAATCCGACGCGCAAGAAACAAGGCCGCGCCCAAGACGCGGCCCTGCGATGGAAGGGTCCCTGCTTCAGCCCGACTATCAGCTCTTGAACAGGGCCAGGATAGACTGCGAGTTGCCGTTGGCGATCGACAGCGCCTGGATGCCGAGCTGCTGCTGCACCTGGAGGGCCTGCAGGCGGGTCGATTCCTTGTTCATGTCGGCGTCGACCAGGGCGCCGACGCCCTTGTCGATCGAGTCCGAGAGGTTGGAGAGGAAGCTCTTCTGCGTGTCGATGCGCGACTTGGCGGCGCCGAGATAGGCAGCGCCCGTGGAGAGCTTGGCAAGCGCAGTTTCAACACTGGCAAGCGCGGTGTCGATATTGGCGTCGGAGACAGCGGCGGCGCTCGGATCGAAGAAGCCCGTGGCGAGCAGGCCGCCGACGATGCCGCCGGTGCCGGCGACGTCGAGAACCTGCGTGTCGGCGGACTTGACTGTGATGGTGTCGATGGAAACCGTCGTGCCGGTGCGGTTGTATGAAGCGACGATCTGCAGGTCGGAAGCGGTGGTGCCGTCGTTCCGCAGGAGATTGGAGCCTGCATAGCTGGCGTTGGTGACCGACGATTTGATCTGGTCCTGGATGGCCTTGATTTCGGTGGCGATCTTCTGCTGGTTGTCCTGGCTGGCGCCGCGGGCGGTGACCAGCTTGGTCTTGATCGCGTCGACCTGATCCTTGATTTGGGTGATGGCGGTGTAGGCGGTGTCGACCTTGCCGGCGCCGAGGCCGAGCGCGTCCTGGACGGCCGAGAGCGCCTGGTTGTCTGACCGCATCGAGGTGGCGATCGACCAGTAGGCGGCGTTGTCGGAAGCGGTGGCGACACGATAGCCGGTCGAGATGCGGCCCTGTGTGGTTTCAAGCGCCTTGTTGGTGGCGTTGAGGCTCTGCAGCGCGGTCAGCGCGGCGGCGTTGGTCATGATACTTGCCAAGATACACCCCTTCTCAAAGCCAGGCACGCCTCGCGCATGCCGGTCAACTCTCTGGCGGGGGCGTCATGCCTGTCGACCACCGGTCGGCCCGTCATAGCGATTGGTTAACCATAACTAGCGCGTCACGGTTAATGGCGCGTTAAAGCCTGCCTTAAAACCGCGATGCGGTCGTATTTCTTAAGGGAAGAGGCGCGCCTGCGAGGGCGGTGGCAACGAAAATCGGGCCGCGCTGATGGCGCGGCCCGATCCGGATGACTGAAGTTCGCTGGGTGATCAGCCGCGGAAGAGCGACAGGATCGACTGCGAGTTGCCGTTGGCGATCGACAGCGCCTGGATGCCGAGCTGCTGCTGGACCTGAAGGGCCTGCAGGCGGGTCGATTCCTTGTTCATGTCGGCGTCGACGAGGGAGCCGACGCCCTTGTCGATCGAGTCCGACAGGTTCGACAGGAAGCTCTTCTGGGTGTCGATGCGCGACTTGGCGGCGCCGAGCGAGGCGGCGCCGGTGGACAGCTTGCCGAGCGCGGTTTCAACGCTGCCGAGCGCGGTGTCGATGGCAGTATCCGCAACAGCAGCGGCGCTCGGATCGAAGAAGGTCGTGGCGAGCAGGCCGCCGACGATACCGCCCGTGCCGGCGACGTCGAGGACCTGCGTGTCGGCGGACTTGACGTTGATCGTGTCGATGGTGACGGTCGCGCCGGTGCGGTTGTAGGAAGCGACGATCTTCAGGTCGGAAGCCGCCGTGCCGTCATTCTGGAGCAGGTTCGAGCCGGCGAAGTTGGCGTTGGTGACCGACGACTTGATCTGCGCCTGGATGGCGTTGATTTCGGTCGCGATCTTCTGCTGGTCTTCCTTGCTGGCGCCGCGGGCGGTCACCAGCTTGGTCTTGATCAGGTCGACCTGGTCCTTGATGTCGTTGATGGCGGTGTAGGCGGTGTCGACCTTGCCGGCGCCGAGGCCGAGCGAGTCCTGAACGGCCGAGAGCGCCTTGTTGTCGGACTTCATCGACGTGGCGATCGACCAGTAAGCGGCGTTGTCGCTGGCCGTGGCGACACGGTAGCCGGTCGAAATGCGCGACTGGGTTATCTCGAGCTGCTTGTTGGTGTTGTTCAAGCTCTGCAGGGCTGTGAGCGCAGCAGAATTGGTCATGATACTGGACATGGCTACTCGTACCTTGTTTTTACGCGTGTTTTTTTGACATACCGGCTTGTCCGGTATGACGGTGCGGCATCATGCCAATGATCGCTGAGACCCGATCACCCGCCATCTGGGGGACTATGGCGGGCAACTTCCTACCAAACGGCTAAACTGGACGGTTAATCGAAAATATATTGGACGAAACTGGAGCGATGCATTTGCCGCGTCGCCGGCGGGACGGTCAGGTAAAGGACCGGACCAGGCTGCCGACCAGAAGGTTCCAGCCGTCGATCAACACGAAAAACAGGATCTTGAACGGCAGGGAAACCACCGTCGGCGGCAGCATCATCATACCCATCGCCATGGTGACGGTGGCGACGATGAGGTCGATCACCAGGAACGGCAGCACGATTAGAAAACCGATCTCGAAGCCGCGCCTGATCTCCGAGATCATGAAGGCGGGCACCAGAATGCGCAGGTCGACGGTCTCGCGCGAGACGGTCTGGCCGCGCTCGCGGGCGAGATCGGCAAAGAGGTCGAAATCCTTGTCGCGCACATTGTGCAGCATGAAGCCGCGGAACGGATCCGATATCTTCTCGAAGGCCTCTGTCTGGGTGATCTGATTGTCCATCAGCGGCTTGACGCCCGTGTTCCAGGCCTGGTCGAAGGTCGGCGCCATGACATAGAAGGTCATGAACAGCGACAGCGAGATCAGGATCAGGTTGGCGGGCGTCGACTGCAGGCCGATGCCGGCGCGCAGGATCGAGAAGGCGATGACGAAGCGGGTGAAGCTCGTCACCATGATCAGCAGGCCCGGAGCCACCGAAAGCACGGTGAGCAGGCCGAACATCTGGATGAGGTAGCCGACCGTGGTGCCGTCGGCCTTGCCGATGCCGCCGAGATCGAGCTGCTGGGCCGCGGCGATTGAGGTTGTGACGACGACGAGCGCCGTGGCGATGAGGAATTTTCTCATTCGAGCAGCATCGTCCTGATGAGAACCTGTTTGGCGTGGCCGCCGCTGCGCAGCGCCGCGCGCTCATCGAGATCGGCCTTGAGATGCTGGTAGCCGCTGGCGCCTTCGATCTGATGCATCTTCAGCGTGCGAACGTATGCGAGAAGGTCCTGATGGATCTGCTCGGTCATTTCCGGCGGCTGCGGCGCGTCATAGAGCACCGATGCCTCCAGTCTTATCCAGACTTCGCTGGGCGAGGCGAGATTGGTCGTAATCGGCGCCAGCTGAACCACGGCAGGTCCGGCAACCGGCTTGCCGGCGTCGACGGTTTTCTCCGGGCTGCCGGCGTTCTCCGGTGCGGCAGGAACCGGCGCCGGCGCCTCTCCCTGCTTGAGATAGCCGCCGGAAACCCAGCCCATGCCGACGGCTGCGCCCGTCATGACGAGGAGCGCGGCGAGTTGGATCACCAGGGAGGGTCCCCTCTTGGGCTGTGCCTGCTCGACATTTGCCACGACAGCGCTCTCCCCGACCTAGAAAGGAAGAACCTGGTCGAGGATCTGCTGGCCGTAGGCCGGCTGCTGGACCTCGCTCACGCGGCCGCGGCCGCCATAGGAGATACGTGCCTCGGCGATACGCTCGTAGGGGATCGTGTTTTCGGCGCCGATATCGGAGGGACGTACCATGCCGGCGATGGTGAGGACCCGAAGCTCGTAATTGACCCGCACTTCCTGCGAGCCCCTGATCATCAGATTGCCGTTGGGCAGCACTCCGGTGACGACGGCGGCGACGTTGAGCTCGAGATTTTCGGAGCGCTTGATCTCGCCGTCGGCGTTGGTCTCGGTGCTGGAGCTCAAGCCGGCATCGCCCTTGCCGCTGGTGCTCGCGTCCTCCCAGCCGAGGGCGATGTCATAGCCGAGCTTGCGCGCCGCGGTGCGGCTCCTGTCGTTCTGGTTCTTGAAATTGGCCTTGTCGTTGAGCTTGATGTTGACGGTCAGGATGTCGCCTTCCTGCAGCGCCCGCGGATCGGTGAAAAGCCGGCTCTGCCGATCGTCCCACAGCGAGAACTTCTTCACCGGCGGCGCCGGCGGTTCGGGATAGCTGTAGGGCGCAGCTCCGTCATTGCCGATGCCGGAACCGACCGGCGAGAGCGCAGGCTCCCGGCCGACCTCCTTGAGGTCGGTGCCGCAGCCGGACAGTGCCGTCGCCGCGACAAGGACGAGCAATTTCAACTTCATGACGGATCAACCCTTCGCGCCGCGCTGGCCATGATGCCGGTGAGCGCCGCCGCCGCCTTCTGGTCCATTTCGTTGAGGATGACGCCGGCCTTGCGCGCATCGAGCTTCATCAGGATGGCCGCCGCGAGCTCGGCATTGACCATCGCCAGGCGCTCGGCCGCGGCGTCGGGCTTCATGCCGGCATAGATCTTGACCACGCTGTCCTCGGCGCGCGCCAGGAACACCTCGCGGCGCTTCAGCCATTGCTCGTACTCGGCCCGCTTGTCCTCCAGCGCCTTCATGCGCTGGTCGATGCCGGCCTGGAGCTGCTTCAGCTCCTCGGCCTGCAAGGCGTAGCGGCGGTCGCGAGCCGCATCGGCGATGTTGGAGCAGAAGCGCTGGATCTCGCTTTCGTCCGGCGCCTTTTCGCGCGTGAGCTGGGCCGGCTGAGCCGGCGCCTGTCCGCCGGGCAGCACCTGGCGGACTTCATCCGCGCGGCTGGCGGTGCCGCCCGCCAGCGCAACGACTGCGGCAGCGGCGAGGAGGCTCATTCCAAGATGAAGTCTCTGGCCAGGATGAAGTCCCGGGCGACGATGCGTTCTTGAGGAGAAAAGCTCGATCATCGGCGTGCCTATTGGAGAACCAGGTCGGCCTGCAGGGCGCCGGCCGACTTGATGCCTTGCAGGATGGCGATGATGCCGTCTGGCTTCACGCCGAGACGGTTGAGACCGGAGACAAGCGTTTCGAGATCGGGGCCGTCGAGCACGGCAACGCGGGCGTCGGGCCGCGTTGCTTCGATGGCGGTGAAGGGTTCGACCGCGGTCTCGCCCCTGGAGAAGGGCTCCGGCTGGACCACTTTCGGCGCTTCGGTGATGCGCACGGTGAGCGTGCCGTGGCTGATCGCGACGCGCGAGATCTTGACGTTGTTGCCGATGACGATGGTGCCGGTGCGCTCATCGATGACGACGCGGGCAGGCGAATCCGACTCGACGACCAGGTTTTCGATCTCCGCGTAGAAGCGCGCGGCCGACACGTTCTTCGGCCGTCTGATCTGCACGGTGCGGGCATCGCGCTCGGCCGCGACGCGCACGCCGAAGCGCTGCGAGGTGTAATCGTTGATGGCGTCGGCGATGCGGATGGCGGTCGAGAAATCGGGGTTGCGCAATTGCAGCGTCAGCACGCCCTGGTCGTCGAACTCGGCGGGCACCGAGCGCTCGACGATGGCACCGTTCGGCACGCGGCCGGCGGTGGGCACGCCTTGCGTCAGCACCTCGGCCTGGCCCTTGGCGGTGAAACCGCCCACGATCACCGAGCCTTGCCCGACGGCGTAGATCTCGCCGTCCGCGGCTTTGAGCGGCGTCATCACCAGCGTGCCACCGGCAAGCGAGGCGGCATCGCCCATCGAGGAGACGTCGATATCGATGCGGGCGCCAGACTGGACGAAGGGCGGCATGTTGGCGGTGACGATGACGGCGGCGACGTTCTTGGCGCGGGCGCTGCCGCCTTCGGTGGCGATGCCGAGATTTTCCAGCATGGCGCGGATCGACTGTTCGGTGAAAGGCGAGTTGCGCAGGCTGTCGCCGGTTCCCGCGAGCCCGATGACCAGGCCGTAGCCGACGAGCTGGTTGTCGCGCGCGCTCTGCAGCTGGGCAATGTCCTTGATGCGGGCGGCGACCTGGCCGGGCGGCAGCGTGCTCGGTCCCGTCGAGACGCGGAACATGCGCGTCGTGGTGGCCGGATCGTATTCGGGGTCGTCGTAGGCGCCGCCATTCTTCAAGGCCAGCTCGCGCTTGGCCTTGGGCGTGAGCCCATCGGCGAATGCAGGCTGAAGACCGATCGCGGCGCTCAGCAGGAGGGCAAAGGCGCGCATCACGATGCGCTGATCCGAATGGTGCCGTCGGCCATCACCGTGCCGGAGATGATCTTGCCGCTGTCGACGTTGCGGATCTTGATGAGGTCGCCGGCAGCGCCCGGCTGCAGCGTGACGCTGGCTGCCGAGATGGTCAGCGCGCCGGCGGTGAAATACACCTGCACGGAAGCGCCCTGCTCGACCAGCCAGGCATCGCGGATGGCGGCCACCGGAATGTAGCGGCCGGGCAGAAGCGTGCGCTTGGCGACCTTGCCCTGGAGTTCTTCGGAATGCGTCGCCATGCCGTCCGGCTTGTGCTTGCCGGGCACAAGGGTCACCTGCTTGAGCGCGGCGAGCTCGATGGTCTCGCCGGGATAGATGACCCGGTTGGGGATCAGCACGGCCTCGCCGACCGCCTGATTGGCGGCGATCTGGTTGGCCGACTGCGTCTGGTTGGCCGATTCCTGCGCAAGAGCCGGCATGCCGACGGCCGCCAGCGCAAGGGCCAGCACGGCGCGGCGGAAAGCAGGGCAGGAGGCCGGCACAGCCATCGTCGGTTACCTGATGTTCTTGGAAACCACCGAGGCCATGTCGTCGGCGGCCTGGATGACCTTGGAGTTCATTTCATAGGCGCGCTGCGCCGAGATCAGCTCGGTGATTTCCTTGACCGGATCGACGTTGGAGGACTCCAGGTAGCCCTGCTCGATGGTGGCGAAGCCGGGATCGCCTGGAACGCCGACATTGGCCGGGCCGGAGGCCGCCGTCTCCTGGAACAGATTGTCGCCGAGCGGCGCCAGGCCCGCCTCGTTGGCGAAATTGGCTATCTGGAGCTGGCCGAGAAGCTGGAGGTCGGTCTGGCCGTCGATACGGGCAAAGACCTGGCCCGTCTTGTTGACGATGACCTCGACCGCATTGGTCGGCACGGTGATCGCCGGAACGACGCTGGCGCCGTCGACCGTGACCAACTGGCCGGTGGCATTGGTGTTGAAGGCGCCGGCGCGCGAGTACAGCGTGCCGCCGTCGGCGCCCTCGATCTGGAACCAGCCGCGGCCGGTCAGCGCCAGGTCGAAGCTGTTGCCGGTGCTGGTCAGCTCGCCCTGCGTGTGGACGTTGCGTACGGCCGTAGTCTTAACGCCGAGGCCGATCGAGACGCCCTCGGGCACCAGCGAGGTGTTCGAGCGGTTGGGCACGCCTTGCGTGCGGTCGACCTGATAGAGCAGGTCCGAGAATTCGGCCCGCGCCCGCTTGTAGCCGGTGGTGTTGATGTTGGCGATGTTGTTGGCGATGACTTCCAGATTGGTCTGCTGGGCATTCATGCCGGTGGCGGCGATGGCAAGGGCTTTCATGACGCGGTCCTAAATACTCAAGCGACTGATTTCGAGGTAGGCCGAGACGACCTTGTCGCGGATGGCGATGGTCGTCTGCAGGGCCTGCTGGGCGCTGAGCACCGCATCGACCACCTGGCGGGTATCGGCATCGCCTTTGAGCGCCTGGATCGACATCTGCTCCGCGTTCTGCAGCGTGTTGACGGTCTTGGTCGCCGCCTGGCCGAGGGCCTCCGCGAAGCTGCTGCTGACGCTTTCGCTTGGCCGTGTCCCGATGCCACCCTGAAGCAGGCCTGGGGAGGCGGCGTCCGCGCCGTCGATTGCCGGTTTGAACTGTAGTGCCCCGATAGCGCCGATCATTGCTGGTTCCTCATCAGGTCGATGGTCATGGAAATCAGATCGCGAGCCTGCTTGACGACCTGCAGGTTGGCCTCATAGGAGCGGTTCGCCTCGCTCATGTCCGCCATTTCGACCAGCACGTTGACGTTGGGCATCTTCACGTAGCCTTTTTCGTCTGCGGCCTCGTTGCCGGGCTGGAACTCGATCGGGAAGTCCGACGGGTCGCGCGCGATCGAGCTCACCTCGACCAGCGAGCCACCGGATGCGCGGTCGAGCTCGGACTGGAAGCTGATCGTCTTGCGCCGATAGGGTTCGGCGCCTGGCGTGTCGCCCGTCGACTGCGCGTTGGCGAGGTTCTCCGACACCACGCGCAGGCGCTCCGACTGCGCGCCAAGGCCGGATGCTGCGACTTTGAGGGCTGCGGTCAGCGCGTCCATGGTCAGCTCTTCACCACCATCGTCATCATCGAATGGAAGGCCTTGACGATCGCCGTGTTGAGCTCGAAGGAGCGGCGCACTTCACCGGCCTTCATCAACTCGTCTTCGAGCACGACCGTGTTCTTCGACGGCATGATCGAGCCCGTGGCCTCCTCCGGCTTGACATTGAAGCCGGCATTGGTCGCCTCCGCGCCAAGATGGCCGGCCTCAGTGGCCTTCAACGTCACCGCGGTCCGGTCGAGAACCTTTTCGAACGGTTCGACGTCGTTTGCCGTGTAGCCCGGCGTGTTGGCGTTGGCGATGTTGGAGGCGATCGCCGACTGGCGCACGGCCAGCCATTGCGACTGCCGTGTGGCAAGGTCAAAGAGGTTGACGGGTTCCATGGGACTCTCCGGCGCGTACGCACAAGACTAGGCCGCCAGTCTTGCGCGGACCTTGCGCTGGACGAGCCCGCGGCCGCCACGGCACCGTCGTCACCTGGAAAGCTCGATCACCTTGTTGGCGTCGGTGACGACGACCCATTTCCCGCCGCGCTGCTCGATCGAGGCGACACGGCTGGAATCGGGCAGGACCGAGCCGCGCTGGACGATCCACAGACCGGTATCGTCCTCGATCATGGCGCGGCCATTGGCGACATGCACCATCTTGAATTCCGATGCGGCAGGGAAGGGCTGCTCGTCGAGCGTCGGCGCAGACGCCGGTTCGTCCTGCACCGTTCCGGTGGCAAGCAGGTCGATGTCGGCATTGGGAACGTCCCTGGCCGTCAGCGGTCCGCCGCGTTCGGCCGTGACGCCGCCGCCGTCGCGTCCGGAATTGCTGCCGCTGCCGCCGAACTTGATGGCCTGCACGCCGAACCGCTCCTGGTTGAGGAAGATGTACCAGGGAAACAGCGCGCAGATCAGCCCGAGCGTGATGCCGAGCGCGGCGACGACGAAATCGCTGCGCCGGTCCGCTTTCCTGTTGGTCAGGCGCGGGAATTGGGCCCGCGGCGGCTGCGGCCACTCCACCTTCGGGAACAGGCCGTTGATAGCCAAGTCGCGGCTGGCGTCGGCCTCCTCGGCGGCCTTGGCCTCGGCAATCATCTCGCGCAGCATGCGCTCGGTCTGCTGCAGATCAGTCTCCTTGATCGCCATTCTGCTTCCCCTTGAGATGGCGGGCGAGGTCGGCGAACGGATCGGCCGATGCGCGGTCCTTCGGCGACTGCGTGAGCGCTTCGTAGATCAGCGGCACCTGGCGCACGGCGACATCGAGCTCGGCGTCGGCGCCGCCCTGATAGGCGCCGAGCAGGCGGATATCGCGCGTGTCCTCGAAGCGCGCGATCATTGCCTTCAGCCTGGTCACCAGCATGCGCTGCTCGGCGCTCCAGGCCTTGTCGGCGAGACGCGAGATCGACGACAGTGGGTTGACCGGCGGGTAGCGCCCCTGCTCGGCGATCGTGCGGTCGAGCACGACATGGCCGTCGAGGATGCCGCGCACCGAATCGGCCACCGGGTCGTTATGGTCGTCGCCATCGACCAGCACCGAGATGATGGCGGTGATCGAGCCCCTGCCTTCAACCCCGGGGCCTTCCACGCCCGGTCCGGCCCTTTCGAGCAGCTTCGGCAGATCGGTGAAGACCGATGCCGGGTAGCCGCGCGCCACCGGCGACTCGCCGGTCCCTGTCGCCACCTCGCGCAGCGCATGGGCAAAGCGGGTGATCGAATCCAGCACCAGAAGCACGCGATGGCCCTGGTCGCGGAAATGCTCGGCCACGCGCATGGCGGTGTCGGGTGCGCGCCGGCGCATCATGGCGCTCTCGTCGCTGGTGGCGACGACGGCGACGGTCTTGGCCATGCTGTCGGCGCCGATCGTGTCCTCGAGGAATTCGCGCACCTCGCGGCCGCGCTCGCCGATCAGCGCCACGACGACGGTGTCGAAGGCCTCGGCGCCGGCGAGCATGGCAAGCAGCGTCGACTTGCCGACGCCGGAACCGGCGAAGATGCCGAGCCGCTGGCCGAAGCAGAGCGGGGTGAAGATGTCGATCACCCGCACCCCGGTCAGGACGCCGGTGCCGACCCGCTGGCGCGACAAGGCGCCGGGCGTCAGAGCGTCCGCGCCGTCGGCGGCATTCGGCCTGATCAGCGGCGGACCGCCGTCGATGACGCGGGTCAAGGCGTCTATGGCGCGCCCGCGCCAGGAGACGTGCGGCGCGACCGCGAGCGGACCGCGCCGGAACACGGCATCGCCGATGCCGGCATCGGCGCTGCGCTCGAACGGCGCGACCACGACCTCGTCGCGGCCTATTCTGACGATCTCGCCGCGGCGTGTGCCGGCCCTGCCGCGCTGCTCGACGATATCGCCGAGCCTGGCCATGCCGGAGAGGCCGCGCACCTTGTAGTGGGTGGGCGAGATCTCGACGACGCGGCCGCCGCGGCTCAGCAATGTTTCCGGGTTGTCGAACCGCCGCCAGACGCGTTCGAGCGCGACGAGTCGATCCATTGGAGAATCGGCAAGCCTCTCGGGCGCGCGGAGCAGGGACGAGCCGGTGGCCATGCCGCTACTTCGAGCCGAGCGTCTTGATCGCGTCGTCGGTGGACGAAGCACTCTGCCGGATCAGCGCAGCCGTGTTCTCGAAGGCGCGCTGCACCTGGATCAGCCGGGTCATCTCCAGCACCGGATTGACGTTGGATTCTTCCAGGAACCCCTGCGCGACACCGACGCCGGAGCGGTCGGTGACCGGTTCCGGGGTGCGCGCGGGAACGATGCCCGAATTGCCATAGCGGACGAAATTGTCGCCCGGGTCGAAATCATAGAGGCCGACAGCGCCCACGAGCTGGTCGTTCTGCCTGAGCGAGCCGTCGGCGCCGGCCTTTGGCGGGCCGTTGCGCGGATCGAGCTGGATCGGCGCGCCGCCGCCGTCCAGCACCGGATAGCCTTCGATCGACATCAGCTCGCCATTCTCGTTCATGGAGAAACGGCCGTCGCGGGTCATCACCGTGCCGGCCGGCGTCTCGATGGCGAACCAGGCGTCGCCTTGGATGGCGAAGTCGAAAGGATTGCCGGTTTCGGTCAGCGAGCCGTGCGCGGTGGAAAGATAGGTCTTGCCGGAGGACGCGAAGGAAACCGACTTCGGTCCGGTGCCGGAGACCACGTCCTCGAATTTCACGCCGGTGGCGCGAAAGCCGATGGTCGAGGCGTTGGCGACATTGTCGGCGATGGTATCGAGACGGCGCTCGAGCGCAATCTGCGAGGAGAGGGCGACGTAGAGGCTGTCCTGCATGGTGTTCTCAGAACTTCAGTTTCTGCATGGCCATCATCAGATCGGTCGAGATGCCGACCGTTGTCGGCTGCGCGAAAAGCACGCTGACCGAGGTCACGGCACTGGAGGTTGGATTGTTGATCTCCCACAGGCTGGTGAACCGGGTCAGGAACTTGTTCAGCTTTTCGGGGTCCTTGAAGTCGGCGATATCGAGCTTTTGCTCGAACATCTGCGCCTGCTTGTCGATGTCGGCGGAGGCGATGGAGTCGGGCAGGCCGAGCGCGGTGCGGATCACGTTCGAAAGAGCTGTGTCGGCGAGCACGTCGTACCAGTTGCTGATGTCAGGCGCCTTGCGTTGGAAATAGAGCGCGAGGCGCACGCCCTGGTTGGTCTGGCCGGCATTCTCCTCCAGCGTCTGGCGCAGGTATTTGTTGACGGTGCCTTGCTGAGCGGCCGGAAAGAGCGTGGCGGTCGAGCCATAGGCGGCGAAGTTGAATGCCTTGACGAATTCCGCATAGCGCTTGTCGGAGAGCTTATTGGCGAAGCTGTCGGGGTCGGAGACGCCTTCCTTCAGCGCCTTGACCATGAAGGCCTTGGCGTAGGCCATGTCGCCCAGGCCGTATGCCTTCATGGCATAGGTGAACAGCCGGGTGTCCTTGACGAAATCGTCGATGGTTTTGATGTTGCCGATATTGGCCAGATAGTAGTCGGTATCGCGCTTCACGACGGGCTGCGACTCGACCTGGTCGATTGCCTTGGGGATGTCCTTGGCGATGAGCTGATAGCTCGTATAGGTGTTCAACATGGGCGCCTCCGGCCGAAGCTGTCCCGAGAACGATAGCGAAGCTTCCTTGTGCGAAGCTGAATCGGTTTTGCGCATCGCGATTCAAGCCTCACACAAGGCACGAGGACTATCCCTGATCCACGATGTGACATGCGGAAGGACCTGTTGTGGGTATTCTGATCGGACTTGTGGTGACGCTTGGCTGCGTTCTCGGCGGCTTCATGGCCATGGGCGGCCATCTGCATGTGCTGATGCAGCCGTGGGAGGCGGTGGTCATCTGCGGCGCGGCGCTCGGCACCTTCCTCGTCGCCAATCCGATGAAGACGGTCAAGGACACCGGCAAGGGCATTCTGGAAGCCTTCAAGCAGGCCGTGCCGAAGGAGCGCGACTATCTCGAAACGCTGGGCGTCCTGCACAGCCTGATGCGCGAGCTGCGCTCGAAGTCGCGCAGCGAGGTCGAGGCGCATATCGACAATCCGGAGGAGTCGGCGATCTTCCAGGCGTTCCCGACGGTGCTGAAGAACCACGACCTGACGCATTTCATCTGCGACTACTGCCGCATCATCATCATCGGCAATGCGCGCTCGCATGAGATCGAGGCGCTGATGGACGAGGAGATCCAGACCATCCGCACCGACAAGCTGAAGGCCTATCACGCGATGGTCGCGGTCGGCGACGGCCTGCCGGCGCTTGGCATCGTCGCGGCCGTGCTCGGCGTGGTGAAGGCGATGGGCGCGCTCGACCAATCGCCGGAAATCCTCGGCGGGCTGATCGGCGCAGCGCTTGTCGGCACCTTCCTCGGCATCTTCCTGTCCTATGCCGTGGTCGGCCCGGTCGCCACCAAGATCAAGACGGTGCGCGAGAAGAAGAACCGCCTCTACATCATCGTCAAGCAGACGCTGCTTGCCTATATGAACGGCGCCTTGCCGCAGGTCGCCATCGAGTTCGGCCGCAAGACCATCTCTTCCTACGAGCGCCCGACGATCGATGCCGTCGAGCAGAGCACGATGAACACGGGCGCCGCCGAGAAGAAGGCGGCCTGAGCATGCGGAATATCAGTCGGGACCGCTTGCCGTCATGACCAGTCCGGGCAGTCCGTCGCAAACGCGAGCCCTCATCATCGAGCGCCTCGTTGGCGACAGCGGCGAGGCGGCGCAGGTGATCGGCGTCGGCCGCGGCATGGCCGAACGCTCGCAGCTGCTCTTGCAGAAGGCGCTTGCCGGCGGGCTTGGCGCGCCGGTGACCGTCGATCTGCAGGCGGTCGAGGTCGGCCGGGTTCCGGAGGCACGCTCGCGCGCCGGCGAGACCTTCGCCATGACCGTCGTTTCCTCGCCGACCTCGGCGGACGCCATGACGCTCGTCATGGACGCGCCGGCGATCGCCGTCATGGTCTCGGCGCTGTTCGGCGGCGACCCGGACCAGCCGGTGGCGCCGATTGATCGTGACCTGTCGCAGATCGAGATCGACGTCGCGACCACGGTGTTCCAGGACGTCGCGGTGGCGCTGAACGGATCGGGAAGGCGTGCGCTCGACCTGCGCCTGCCGGTCCCCAGGGCGATGTCCGGCAACGAGGCAAGACGGCGCGTGCTGCGCGACGGCGCGGCCATTCGCATCATCTATGGCATCTCGACGCCGACCGACACCGGCACAGTGACGGTGATGGTCCCGCAGCGCATCCTTTTGGCGACGCGCGGCGCCACCGCCGATCACGGCGACGACCAGACGACGGAGTTCGACTGGCGAGCCCGCTTCTCGGAGGAAGTGATGCGCTCGGCCGTGCGGCTCGAGGCCACCATGCCGCTCGCCCGGCTGACGCTTGGCGATCTCGCCGCCTTCCAGCCCGGCCAGGTGATCGAGCTCGAGGAGGACGCGCGGATCCAGGCCAAGCTCAGCGCGCGCGACAAGACGCTGTTTGTCTGCGAGTTCGGCAAGCTTGGACAGAATTACACGGTCCGCATCCGGCATCCCCACGATGGCGGGCAGGATTTCATCGACGGGCTCATGCCGGGCTGAGGCCTGGCTTGGAATTATTGGAGACGAGGCATGGCAAAGACCAAGGTGGAACCCGAAGCCGACCAGCCGGACGAGCAGCTCGACCGCGCCATCGAGGAGTTGCGCGGCGTGCTCCGGGAAGAGGAGAATCGCCCCGACGCTGCCCTCCAGGCCGGCGCCAATTCCTCGATCATTATGACGATCCCGGTCGATGTGCAGATCATCCTCGGCAGCACAGAAATGCCGGTGTCGGAGCTGATGGCGTTGCAGAAAGGCTCAACGGTGGCGCTCAACCGGCGCATCGGCGAGCCGGTCGACGTGGTGGTCAACGGCCGCAGAATCGCGCGCGGCGAGATCACGGTGCTGGAGCACGATCCGTCGCGCTTCGGTATCAGACTTACCGAGATCATAGCCGCGACGAAGAGCGCCTGAGGATGGGCAGCGAAAGCCTTCACCTGAAGCGGAGCCAGGCCCAATGACGTCGTTGACGCTGACGCGCCCGCAAAAGGCCGCCGCCATACTGGTGGCGATGGGCAAGCCCTCGGCCAGCCGGCTGCTGAAATTCTTCAAGCAGGAAGAACTGAAGGCGCTGATCGAGGGTGCCCGCCTGCTGCGCACCATTCCGCAGGGCGACCTGGAGCGCATCGTCGCCGAGTTCGAGGCCGAGTTCACCGAGGGCGCCGGCCTGCTCGATTCGGCCGACCGGATGGACACGATCCTCAATGAATCGCTGTCGCCCGAGGAGATGAGCGCCATCATGGGCGAGAAGAAATTCGAGCCCGCCCCCGAGGGACCGCCGCCGATCTGGCCGGATCTCGAAAAGGTCGAGCCTGCGCGTCTTGGCACCTTCCTCGCCGGCGAGCACCCGCAGACGTCCGCCATGGTGCTGTCGAAGCTCGCGCCGCAGACCGCGGCCAACGTGCTGCTGACGATGGAAAAGCCGATACGCAGCCAGATCATCAAGCGCATGGTGACGATGGCCAACATCCCGGACGCGGCAGCCAGGATCGTCGAGAACCAGTTGCGCGCCAGCGTGCTTTCGCAAAAAACGACCAGGGACACGTCGGTCGGCCAGGAGCGCGTCGCCAGCGTGCTCAACGAAATGGCAAAGCCCGAGCTCGACGAGCTGATGCAGGATCTGGAGCAGGCCGGCACGCCCGACCTCGCGGGCGTCAAGTCGCGACTGTTTGCCTTCGACGACCTGCCGCTGCTCGCCCAGAAGGCGCGCGTGCTTCTGTTCGACGGGCTGTCGACCGAGCTCGTCACGCTGGCGCTGCGCGGCGCGCCGGCGGAGCTTACCGAATCCGTGCTGTCGGCGATCGGCGCACGCTCGCGCCGCATGATCGAAGCCGAGCTCGGACAGGGATCGGAAGGCATCGCGCTGGCCGACATCATGGCGGCGCGCAAGACGATCGCCGTGGCGACCATCCGGCTGTCGCGCCAGGGAGCATTCGAGCTTCCCTCGACGCAGACCGCCGCCGAAGCCGCCTGACGATAGCGATCCGGTCAGAGCACTATGGCTGAGGCGGTCGACAAGGATTCCAAAACCGAGGAAGCCACAGAAAAGAAAATCCGCGACACGATCGAGCAGGGCAAGCTGCCTCACTCGCGCGAGACCGCCATCTTCGCTTCCTTCCTCGCCATACTGGTCTTCACCGTCTTCTATGCCAAGGACGCCATCGTCGACCTCGGCATGTTCCTGTCTATGTTCCTGGAAAAGCCCGAAGCCTGGCCGATGGACACCGAGACCGACGTCATCGAGCTCTACAAGACCGTCCTGTTCGAAGCCGGCCGCGCCCTCGTCAGCCTGCTGGTGCTCCTGGTGGTCGCCGGCGTCGGTGCCTCGGTTTTCCAGAACATGCCGCAATTCGTCGGCGAGCGGATCAGGCCGCAACTGTCGCGTATCTCGATCGCCAAGGGCTGGAGCCGCCTGTTCGGCGTGCAGGGCTTTGTCGAATTCGCCAAGTCGCTGGCCAAGCTTGCCTTTGCCATCGCCGTGCTCACCTTCACCCTGTCGGAGGATCACCGCAGGCTGCTCGCCGGCATGATCACCAATCCGGTGGCGTTCGGCATGGTCATCCGCAGCATCTTCGTCGACATACTGGTGGCGATCGTCTTCGTCATGGGGCTGATCGCGGTCGCCGACATCGTCTGGTCTCGCTTCCACTGGCGGCGCGACCTGCGCATGACCAAGCAGGAAGTGAAGGACGAGATGAAGCAGTCGGAAGGCGATCCGATCATCAAGTCGCGCCTGCGCTCGCTGGCGCGCGACCGGGCGCGGCGGCGCATGATGACGGCGGTGCCGCGCGCGACGCTCATCATCGCCAATCCGACGCACTATTCCATCGCGCTGAAATATGTTCGCGAAGAGGACTCCGCTCCGCTGGTGCTCGCCAAGGGCCAGGATCTGGTGGCGCTGAAGATCCGCGAGATCGCCAGGGAGCACAACATTCCGATCTTCGAGGACGTGGCGCTTGCCCGCTCCATGTACAAGCAAGTTTCGGTTGATAGCGTGATCCCGTCGCAATTCTACCAGGCCGTCGCCGAGCTGGTGCGGATCGTCTACTCGAAGAAGGCCGAGCGCAGAGCAACCCAATGAACGGACGACGCTCTTACCCATGAACCGGCAGCCACACGCCAATTCACGCGAGCAGATCGTCGCCGGCGCCATCCAGGAGGTGGTGGGTGAGCTGCGCCTGATCGAGGTCGCCGACTACATCGCCTTCATCCGGCTGGAGCATTTCGCCTGCCTGTCGGACCTGGTGGACTCGGCCGCGGAACTCTACTTCCAGCCGGGCACGCTCAGGCTTGGCCATGGCGGCGAAGCGCATGTCGACTGGAGCGGCAGCCCGCGCATCGTGCTGGATATCGAGCTTCGGCCGCGCGGCGTCACCGTCTACTTCCAGCTGACGCTGACCGAGCGCGGGGCGTCCGTGGTCGTCAACTACGTGTCTTTCGAAAAGCCGGGCGAGACGCCGGAGCACAACACCGCTCTGCTCGTGGACGCAATCGATCAGGCGCGCATCCGCAAGACCGAGCCGCTCGCCTATCCCTGACGATTTTTGAGACTGTCGACGTCTCAGCCTGAGCGAGCTACTCGATCAGGCCGAGACGCAGCGCCTTGGCCACCGCCTGGTTGCGGTTGACCGCGTTGAGCTTCTGGGTCGACTGGGTGAGATACTGGTTGGCGGTGTGCACCGACAATTTCAGCAGTTTCGCTATCTCTTCGCTGGTGTTGCCGTTGGCGGTCAGCTTCAGGCATTCGAGCTCGCGCTTGGAGATCGCGCGCGTCCTGCCGGTTTCGCCTGGACGGATGCGGGCGACCGCCGCGAACAGCGCGAAGCAGCGCGCGTGGATTTCGCAGAGCGTGTCGTCCGACAGCGTGATGTCCGAGCCCAGGAAGACGACGAGCCCACATTGGCCGCGCTCAGCATGCACCGGAAAGGCGATGCCGTTGGTGCCGGGCGCCAGCGGCGCGGTCCGTTCGGACCATGCTAGGTTCTCCATCGCCTGCCGCGAGCCGGCCATGCCGTCATCGGCCCACCAGCGCGGCGTCGTCGAGATGCGGCTGTGGCGCACCATCTCCTCGCCGCTGGCGCCCGACATGAATTTGGTCGCGACGGCGGTTGACGGATAGTCGGAATCGAAGCAGGCGACCAGGCGCGCGCGCTCCAGCGAAGGGCTGACGAAGAACAACCCGAAGCCGGAAGCGTTGATGTCGACGGCAATCCAGCGGCAACGGAGCACGGCGTCCGGGATGGTCACCGCATGATGCGTCTCCGATCCGAGCGAGAAGGCGCCGAACGGATTGCGCTGATCGTCGAAAAGGGCGGCCGCGGTCTCTCTGACTTGTGCGTGCGTCAAATGATGCCGCTCCTGATCGCGGTCGCAATCGCCATCGCGCGGTTGCTGGCCGCGAATTTCTGGATGGCATGCGTGATGTAGCTGTTGACGGTGTTCGACGAGACGCCAAGGATGAGCGCCACTTCGTCGGTGGTCTTGCCTTCCGAAACCCAGAACAGGCATTCGCGCTCGCGGTCCGACAACGGGTCCTGCATGGATGCCTCGGCGATCAATTGCGGGATGCTGGACAGCGCGTAGCAGCATTTCAGCTGCGCCTTCATCAGGGCCGTGAGGTCGATCTTGCCGGGCTCGGCGGCGGAAAACAGCACAAAAAGGCGCTGGCGGCCGACATTGAGCCTGAGCGAATAGATTTCGGCATGGCCGAGCACATCGAGCAGCCGGGCTTCCTCGCCGCTCAGCAGCGCGCCGGCATTGGGCGCGTGGGCGGCGACCAATGGCCGGGGTCGCACGCCGGGTGCTGCCGTCAACGGTCCCAGCGCAAGATTGGCGATCAGCCTTTTGCCGATCAACTCGATGGCGTCGAAAATCCAGTTCGACGACACGATGCGCGCGTCGTTGCGGTCCTGGTCGTGCACGATGGCGACCAGCATGTAGCTGTCGGCGCCGATGTCGGCGGCAAGCTGCATGAAGAAGCTGGTGAGATCGCCGCGGGACGCCAGGCGCGAGCCTGAAGCGTCGGATTGAAGAAGCGCGGCGGGACTGCTCATTTTGATATTCTGGCCGGAATCGATCCTTGTGCCCGGTGCTGGCCTTTGGCCAGCGCTCGGACCCGAAACGCGTCACGTTCACGAAGACACACTCACGGGCGCGCACAGCGCCCCAATCGAGCCGAATCCTTGCAGGGAACGCGAAGCCTTCCGCGTCAGGTACCGGCCGTATGCCGGAACTTGAGACTTTGGATGATCGCCGCGCCCCCCGTGGACCGGCTGATTCGGGTCTAATCTACCCGCAGATGAATCCGACATCAAACGCGATTTGACAAAATCGAATCCGGTGGACTCGTGTTGCGACTCAGCGGCCGCGCCTCGCGTTACCTGGCTGCGATTGCAGGCTTGAATTGAGCCGATGATCTCCCGGCAGGGTCGCAAGAAAATACGCCTCCGGTTGCATCCGAGGGCGTTGTTCTTTCGATCGGCGGCTCAGCGTTCCTCGAACCCCGTCAGCACGCCGACGGCGTTGATGCCGATCTCCTCCACCGCGTAGCCGCCTTCCATGACGAATAGCGTCGGCAGGCCGAGCTTGGCGATGCGGCGGCCGATCTTGGGGTAGTCCTCGCTCTTCAGCTTGAACTGGCTGATCGGATCCTTCTCGAAGGTGTCGACGCCGAGCGACACCACGACAATTTCGGGCGCGTAGGCCGCAAGCTTGGCGCAGGCGTCCTCCAGCGATACGTTCCAGCCGTCCCAGTCGGTGCCGAAGGGCATCGGATAGTTGATGTTGAAGCCTTCGCCCTCGCCTTCGCCGCGCTCGTCGGCATGGCCGAGGAAGAAGGGATATTCGACCATCGGATCGCCATGCAGGTTGAGCACCTGGACGTCGCCGCGGCGATAGAAGATCTCCTGGGTGCCATTGCCGTGGTGGTAATCGACATCGAGGATGGAGACACGGCTTGCGCCCTGGTCGCGGAACCATTGCGCGACGACGGCGGCGTTGTTGATGAAGCAGTAGCCGCCCATGAAGGCGGCGCCCGCGTGGTGGCCGGGCGGGCGGCAGAGCGCGAAGGCGGTCCGCTCGCCGCCCTTGACCAGGGCGGCCGCCGTCAGCGCGACGTCGTAAGAGGACTTGATCGCTTTCCATGTGCCTTCGACGAAGGTGGCGCCGGCGTCGAAGGAGTAATAGCCGAGCAGGGCGTCGATGCGCTTCGGCGGCACGTCGCCGCGCAACCCGCGCGTCGGCCAGGTGAAGCCCATGGCCGAGCCCTTGAAGCCGGCGGCGACCCATTCCCGCCACACGGTCGGCAGGAAATCGATATAGCGCGCTTCATGCACGCGCTTGGCGGCGGCGAGGTCGTGCTCGACCGGCCCGACGATCGGCCCAAGCTTCTCGCTCTCCACCCTTGCCTTGATGAATTCGGCCCGCGACGGCTTCTCGAAACCGGGCACAATCGCCGACGTGACCAGTTCCATCTGCCCGGCATGACCGGCATGGAGAGGAGAAAAAACTGTCTTCATTTTGGGAGTTGGCTCGCTCTTCGGGTTCAAGTCTACGCGGGTCTAAAACAGCTTTGTGGCAGAGAGTTTCGGCGCCGCCAAGAGGCATTGCAAATTGTTCGCTGAGGCCCGCACGGGACGGCTTGCCAGACGCCAATACTCTGCTAGCCTAGGCGCAAATGGGAGAAAATGATGCCGCAAACGGCCGATCTGATCGTCGAGAATGCCAGCATTTTGACGATGGATCCAGACATCCCCACAGCTCAGGCCATTGCCATGAAGGGCGATCAGATAATTGCGATCGCAGATCGCGATAGCGTTCGCGAGCACAAGAGTTCTGCCACCCGCGTCATCGATGCCCAGGGCGGCTCGGTCTTGCCGGGCTTCATCGAAGCGCACATGCATCTGTTCGGCGGCGCGGCCGAGCTCGACAACCTGCATCTGGCCGGCGTGCACGGTTTCGAGGCGCTGCGCGACGCGATCCAGGGGTTCGCCGCGAAACGTCCAAACGCCAGGCTGCTGATCGGCGCCGGCGTCGACTATGCGATCCTGCCCGAGTCGGTGACGCGCCATCACCTCGACCGCATCATCCCCGACAGGCCCTTCGCCATGTCGGCTTCCGACCATCACACGATGTGGGCGAACACCAAGGCGCTGGAAGAGGCCGGCTTGCTCGATGGAAAGCAAGTGGGACCGGGCAACGAGGTCGTCATGGGCGCGGACGGGCTTGCCGCGGGCGAGCTGCGCGAGGGCGAGGCATTCGGCCCGATCCTCGAACATTTTGGGGCCAACCGGACGCGGCTCGGGCTGACTGGCGGCGAGCCGGAGCCCTATCCGTCAGCAGAAGAGCTTGCCGCCGACCGCGACCTCATGCATCGCGGGCTTCAGTGGTGCGCCAAGCACGGCATCACCTCGATCCACAACATGGACGGCAACCTCTACCAGCTCGAGCTGCTCGCCGGGCTGCAAGAGGAAGGACGGCTCCTCTGCCGCACCAAGATACCGTTCCACTTCAAGAATTTCATGAAGTTGGACATGCTGGAAAAAGCCTCGCGCATGGCGGCGGCCTACAATTCCGAGTGGCTGTCGTCGGGCATGGTCAAGGTCTTCTATGACGGCGTGCTGGATTCCTGGACCGCGGTGATGGTCGACGACTATGCCGACCGGCCGGGCTGGCGCGGCGAGCCGCTTTTTTCGCCCGAGCATTTCGCCGAAGTGGCGGTCGAAGCCGACCGGCGCGGGCTGCAGATCGCCGTGCATTCGATCGGCGACGGCGCCGTGCGCGCGGTGCTCGACGGCTATCAGGCGGCGCTGAAGAAGAACGGCAGGCGCGACAGCCGCCACCGCATCGAGCACATCGAGGTGACCACGCCGTCCGACGTGCCGAGGTTTGCCGAGCTTGGCGTGCTCGCGTCGATGCAGCCGCCGCATCCGCCGGGCGCTATGAATTTCCCGCTGGAGCCGACGATCTCGCGCATCGGTCGCGACAAGTGGCTGCTGAGCTATGCCTGGCGCACGCTCAAAGATGCCGGCGCTCGGGTCGTCTTCGCGTCCGACTGGCCGGTCTCGCCGGTTGACCCGATCCTGGGCATTCAGGCGGCAGTGATGCGCAAACCTTGGGCAGAAGGCCTGCCGGACCAGAGCTTCTCGCTCCATGAATCGATTGCCGGCTACACGGTCGAAGGCGCCTATGCCGAGTTCATGGAGCATCGCAAGGGTCGCCTGAAGACCGGATACCTCGCCGATATCGTCGTTTTGTCTGCCGATATCGAGAACACGGCGCCGGAAGCGCTGCACACGGTGCGGCCGGTGACCACCATCTGTGGCGGAAAGATCACTTACCAAGCCTAAGGATTGCCAGGCCTGAGGGTGGCATGGGTATTGCTTTTAAAAATCGAGTCACAGCTCCGCAGTTGCCAAGCCGACCGGCTTATGGTGACAATCAAATAGGAACAAACCTGCCGCCAAGAGCAGGCTCTCTCAATGGGGTAATCGTGCCGGAACAACCGGGTAAGAGCGCGATCGAAGTTCGCGGTGTACGCAAGGTATTTGGAACCGGTGAAAATCAGGTAGCCGCTCTCGACACGGTGTCGGTGTCGATCCGCGAGAACGAGTTTTTCACCCTGCTCGGCCCGTCGGGATGCGGAAAGACGACGCTGCTGAGATTGATTGCCGGCTTCGATTTCCCAAGCGCCGGCGAAATCCTACTGCATGGCCAGGACATCGCCCCGCTGCCGCCCTTCAAGCGTCCGGTCAACACCGTCTTCCAGAGCTACGCGCTCTTCCCGCACATGACGGTGGCGCAGAATATCGGCTTCGGGCTGGAGATGCTCGGCACGCCGAAGGCGGAGATTGAAGCGCGCGTCGCCCAGATGCTGAAGCTGGTCAAGATGGAAGCGCTCAAGGCGCGCCGCACCAGCCAGATCTCCGGCGGCCAGCAGCAGCGCGTGGCGCTCGCCCGGGCGCTGGCGCCGCAGCCGAAGGTGCTTCTGCTCGACGAGCCGCTGTCGGCGCTCGACTACAAGCTGCGCAAGGAGATGCAGATCGAACTGAAGCGCCTGCAGCACGAGACCGGCATCACCTTCATCTTCGTCACCCACGACCAGGAAGAAGCGCTGACCATGTCCGACCGCATCGCGGTGATGTCGGCCGGCAAGATCCTGCAGGTCGGCTCGCCGCGCGACATCTACGACCGGCCGGCCGAGCGCTTCGTCGCCGACTTCATCGGCGAGACGAATTTCTTGGCTGGCACGGTGGTGTCGAAGAAGTCCGGCGTGGCGACGGTCAAATTCGCCAGCGACGCAACGATCGGTGCTGGCTACCCGGAAGGCTTCGATCCGACAGGGGAGGTCACGCTTGTCGTGCGTCCCGAGCACGCCGACCTGGTGCCCGACCCAGCCAAGGGCACGATCACGGGAACGCTTTCGAACATCGTCTATTTCGGCACCGATACGCACTACCACGTGAAGCTCGACGGCGGCGGCGAGAACTTCATCGTGCGCCACCAGAACACCCGTTCGAGCCCGGTCACCTACGAGACCGGCGCCAAGGTCGGCATCCAGTTCGAGGAGGACGCCGCGCGCGTCCTGAAAGACTGATGACGACGGCCACGCTCTCCCCACCAGCCACGCTTTCCAACGCCGCGTCGTTCGAAGCTCGGGCGGTGAAAGCCGGCGCGCGGCGCAACCGCCTGCTGTCGCTGCCGGCGCTGATCATCATCGGCATCTTCGGCGTGCTGCCGCTTTTAATCATCTGCGTCTATTCGTTCCTCGTCGCGGCGCCCTATGGCGGCGTGCAGTGGCAGTTCTCGACCGACGCCTATCTCAACTTCCTGTTCCAGCGCGACATTTTCGACGACACGCTGCAGTTCACGCCGGATTTCCTGATCATCTACCTGCGCTCGTTCCTGTTCGCGGTGGTGACGACGGTGATCTGCCTGCTGCTCGGCTTCCCGACCGCCTATTTCATGGCGACCCGGCCGCCGGCGCAGCGCAATTGGTGGGTGCTGCTGATCACCATTCCATTCTGGTCGAACCTGTTGGTGCGCACCCTGGCGATCATGTTCATCATCCGCGACGAGGGGCTGATCAACAACGCGCTGCTGGCGCTCGGCGTGATCGATAAGCCGATCACCATGCTCTACACCAATTTCGCCATCCAACTCGGCCTGCTCTACGCCTTCCTGCCGTTCATGGTGCTGCCGCTTTATTCCAGCCTGGAGAAGCTCGACTTCCGGCTGATCGAGGCAGGTTACGATCTCTACGCGACGCGGCGCCAGGTGCTGTGGCGGGTGATCATTCCGCTGTCCAAGCCCGGCATCATCGCCGGCTGCCTGCTGGTCTTCATCCCGGCGCTCGGTGCCTATGTCACGCCGCTGATCCTGGGCGGCGGCGTCCACCTGATGATCGGCGACCTCATCGCGCAGCAGTTCGGGTCCGGGCGCAACTGGCCGCTCGGCTGCGCTCAGGCGCTGATCCTGATGGCCGCGGTACTGGTGGCGCTCTTCTTCTACGTCCGCAACACATCGGGGAAGATGCAGCATGGCTGAACCCCGCACCATCGACATCAAGGACCAGCCGGGCTTTCGTTCGATCGCTATCATTTGCCTGCTGGTGCTCTACGTGCCGGTGCTGATCCTGATGATCTTCTCGCTGAACAGCGGCTCGCTGGTCACGCATTGGGAAGGCGTCACGCTTGGCTGGTACGGCAGCGCGCTGCGCAACGCGGAGTTCCACAACGCGGCCCGGAACACGCTGATCATCTCGGTGACCGCGACGATCGTCTCGACCATCTGCGCGACGCTTGCGGCTATCGGCATGACCAGGGTGAAGCCGTGGCGCGGACTTTCGGCGGCGTTCATGGTCATCAACCTGCCGCTGATGGTGCCGGAGATCATCACAGCGGTGGCGACGCTCTCCTTCTTCGCCCTGATCGCCGGCATGTTCGGGCTCAACTTCGGCATCGGCAACCTGATCCTCGCCCACACGGTGTTCTGCATTCCCTTCGCCTATATGCCGATCCGGGCGCGACTGGAGGACATGGACCTGACGCTGGAATATGCCGCGGCCGACCTTTATGCGACGCCATGGAACGCCTTCAGGCGCATAACGCTGCCCTTGCTGGTTCCTGGCATCATGTCGGGCGCAGCACTCGCCTTCATCGTCTCCTTCGACGATTTCACCATCACCCAGCTCGTCGCCGGCCCCGGCCAGACGACTTTGCCCCTCTACATCTGGAACCAGATCAGGCGGCCGATGACGCCGGAGATCAATGCCATCTCCACCATCCTGCTTCTGGTGTCGATCCTGTTCGTCTCGGTCTCGTTCCTGATCGCGCGCCAACGCGCCAAGTGACCCGTGAGCTCCAACACAAAACAATGGGAAGGCAAGGAGAACATAAAATGTCTGGAAAACTGATGGCGGCCGTTTCCGCGGCCGTGCTGTTATGGGCCATTCCGGCGCTCGCCGACGGCGAACTGCACATCTACAACTGGGGCGACTACACCAACCCCAAGCTGATCGAGAAGTTCGAGAAGCAATACAACGTCAAGGTGACGCTGGACGACTACGATTCCAACGAAACCATGCTATCCAAGGTGCGCGCCGGAAATTCCGGCTACGACATCGTCGTGCCGTCCGACTACACCGTGAAGATCATGATCGAAGAGGGCTTGCTCGAAAAGACCGAGCCCAACGCGATGCCGAACGGCAAGAACATCGACCCGCGCTTCGTCGACATCTACTGGGACTCCGGGCGCCATTACACCGCGCCGTGGCAATTCGGCACCACGGCGTTCTCCGTCAATACGGACAAGTTCAAGGGCGACATCAACACGCTGGCCATCCTGTTCAATCCGCCGGATGAGCTGAAGGGCCAGATCAACGTGCTCGACGACGTCAACACCGTCATGCACGCGGCCGAGCGCTATGCCGGTGTGCCGCGCTGCGGCGCCGACAAGGCCAATCTGAAAAAGATCAACGACCTGCTGATGGCCGCCAAGCCGTCATGGAAGACCTTCAGCTACGACACCATCACCAAGATCACCTCCGGCGACGTCATCGTCTCGGAGCAGTGGAACGGCGCCAGCTACCGTTCGCGCCAGAAGATCCCGGCGATCAAATATGCCTATCCGAAGGAAGGCATCGAAGGCTGGATGGACAATGTCGCGGTGCTGAAGGGCGCCAAGAACCTCGAGAACGCAAAGCTCTTCCAGGACTTCGTCATGGCGCCTGAGAATGCGGCGCTGATCTCCGAGTTTGCCGGCTACGACAACGGCATCGCCGGCAGCCACAAATTCCTGCCGGCGGAGTTCGCCAACTCGCCGGAGATCAACCCGCCGGCCGGTTCGCCGACACCGGAATTCGTGCCGCCATGCCCGCCCGACGTGGTGGAGATCTACAACAAGATCTGGACCAACCTGCGCAAATAGCTCCGCCATAAAGCATGAAGGAGGGGAGGCTCCGGCCTCCCTTTCTTGTGTGCAGGGAGGATTTGATGACGTCTTACCGCAACTCCGATCGGCGCCCACCGATCATGCAGGGTTCGCCGCCGAAGCTGATCCCTCCGAAGCTCGATTGGGACAGGGGTCCCTGGAACCGCTGGGCCTTCCAAAACATCCGCGAGGTCCTGCCGACGGTCGAGGTCTGGCGCGGCCATGGCCATCGCCGCCGCCTTGAGCGTGCCGAAGTCGATCTCGACGATCTGCCGGTGGTGGACAGCACGGGTGCTGCGACAACGCTCGCTGGGTTGCTCGACGAGACCTACACGGACGGTTTCTTGGTGCTGAAGGACGGCACGATCGCCTATGAGCGTTACTTCAACGGCATGAACGAGCGCACGCTGCATCTGTCGCAGTCGATGGCGAAGTCGGTCACCGGATCGGTGTTCGGCATCCTGATCGGACGCGGCCTGATCGACCCGGCCAGGCTGGTGACCGATTATCTTCCGGAACTCGGCGAGACCGCCTGGACCGGCGCCAGCGCGCAGCAAGTGCTCGACATGACGACGGGCGTGCGTTTCTCCGAGGAATACACCGATCGCTATTCCGAGATCGGCCAGGTCGACGTCGCCAGCGGCTGGAAACCCGTGCCTCCGGGCAGCGATCCCGACTTCCAGTGGCCTGCGCATATGTTCGAGCTGATCTTGCGGCTGAAGGACAAGGTGCGCGAGCATGGCGAGGCCTTCGAATACCGATCGATCGAAACCGACGTGCTTGCCTTCATCATGGAGCGGGTGAGCGGCAAGCGCCTGGCGCAGCTTGTCTCGGAAGAACTCTGGCAAAAGCTCGGCGCCGACGAGAACGCCTGCTTCACCGTCGACAGCGCCGGCTATGCGCTGGCCGAGGGCGGCTTCAACGCGACGCTGCGCGACTATGGCCGCTTCGGCCAACTGATCCTCGACAATGGCGGCGGCGTCATCCCGACCGATTGGATCGAGGCAACGCGCACCGGCAAGCACGGGCCGGACTTCAATCCCAGCCTGCCGGAAGGCAGCTACCGCAACCAGTTCTGGATCGAGGATCCGCGCTCGCGTGCGCTGATGTGCCGGGGCGTGTTCGGTCAGCTGATCCATATCGACTGGGACACAAGAATGGTCGTGGTGAAGCTCTCGACCTATCCCGATTTCACCAACATTGCCTATTCGGTGGCGACGCTGAAGGCCGTGCACACCATCGCTGCGGCGCTCGCCTGAAAATCAAAGACCCGGGAGACGATCTTGGCCGGCAAGACTGCGTTCGAGACCAAATACGGCTTTGCCCGCAAGGACGTGCGGCTCGACAACTGGCGGCTGAGACCGTTCAGCCAATGGTCGTTCCAGAATGTCGGCGAATTGGTGCCGTCGGTGCATGTTGCCGCCGCACCCGGAGGCGAGGAGCAAGCCAAACCGCTTGGAAGCTTGCTCGGCGAGAAGGTGAGCTTGGCCGAGGGCGCCGAAACCGTCGAGGCCTTCCTCAAGCGTTCCGACACCGACGGGCTGACGATCCTGAAGGGTGGCAGAGTGGTCGGCGACTGGTCGGCGCCGCATATGGCGTTCGGCCAGCGCCATATCATCTTCTCGATCAGCAAGTCGGTGACGGCCGTTCTCGCCGGTATCCTGGAAGGCGAGGGGGCATTCGACGCGGAAGCGCCGGTGACAGAGTACATCCCCGAGGCCAAAGGCTCGGCCTATGGCGATGCGAGCGTGCGCAATGTGCTCGACATGACCGTCAGCCTCGATTTCGAAGAAGCCTATCTCGATCCGGAAAGCGCCTTCGCCCGCTACCGCCGCGCGACGCTGTGGAATCCCGGCGGCGGATCGGAAACCCTTGCGGCTTTCCTGCTGACGCTGCCGCGTCTCGCCGAGCCGCACGGCCGGACCTACCGTTATCGCTCGCCCAATTCGGACATGCTCGGCATGCTGGTGGAGCGGGCATCGGGCAAACGCGTCAGCGACCTGCTCAGCGAGAAGCTGTGGCTGCCGCTGGGTGCTGCGAGCGGGATGTCGGTGACGGTCGACATGGAAGGCACGGCACGCACGGCCGGCGGCATGTCGATGACGCCGCGCGACCTTGCCCGCATAGGCGAAATGATGCGGCAGGGCGGCATGGCCAACGGCCGCCGCATCGTGCCGGAAGCCTGGGTGCGCGACACGGTCGCCGCCGGCGGCAGCTTTGAAGCCTGGCAGCGCGGCACGATGGCGTTCCTTTTCCCGAAAGGCCGCTACCGCAACAAATGGTACCAGATGGGCACGACAAGCGGCGCCGTCTGCGGCATCGGCATCCATGGCCAATGGCTCTACGTCAATCCGAAGGCCGAAGTCGTGATCGCCAAGATGTCGTCGCAACCGGAGCCGGTGGCCGACCGGCTCGACATCGATATCGTCGCTTTCCTCGAGGCGCTGAGCGGGATGGTCTGAACCGAGCCGCACTTCCTCGCCGTTTTCCTGTGGAACCTAACGAGCCAGCGAGAACAGCGCGGTTGGCGGGCGGAGCATCCCGGCCTATGGTCGCCGCTCTTTTCGACAGGGACCGCCATGGCATCGGACATCAAGCGCATCGCAGCAATCATCGCGGCCGAGATCGGCGCGCGGCCGGAGCAGGCCGCGGCGGCCATCGGGCTGCTGGACGAAGGCGCCACGGTGCCGTTCGTGGCCCGCTACCGCAAGGAGGTCACGGGCGGGCTCGACGACACGCAACTGCGCGACCTTGCCGAGCGGCTTGCCTATCTGCGCGAGTTGGACGCCCGCCGCGAGACGATCCTCGGCTCGATCCGCGAGCAAGGCAAGCTGACCGAGGAGCTCGAGGGCAAGATCGCGGCGGCCGCCACCAAGGCCGAGCTTGAGGACATCTATCTGCCCTACAAGCCGAAGCGCCGGACCAAGGCCGAGATCGCCAGGGAGCGCGGGCTCGGGCCGCTGGCCGAGGCGATCCTCGCCGACCGTTCGGCGGTGCCGGCCGAGCTGGCGCTCGCCTATGTCAGGGAAGAGGTAGTCGACGCCAAGGCGGCGCTCGAAGGCGCGCGCGACATCCTGTCGGAGCAGTTCGCCGAGAATGCCGATCTGGTCGGCAAACTGCGCGCCTATATGAAGGAGCGCGCCTTCCTGCGCGCCAGTGTGGTCGACGGCAAGCAGGAGGCCGGCGCGAAATTCTCCGACTATTTCGACCATGTCGAGCGCTGGGCGGGCGTGCCCAGCCACCGCGCCTTGGCCATGCTGCGCGGCCGCAACGAGGAGGTGGTGTCGCTCGACATCGAGGTCGATGCCGACGATCAATCGCCGATGAAGCCGGTCGAGCGCATGATCGCCAATGCCTATGCGATCGGCGGCAGCTTGCCGGGCGACCGCTGGCTGATGGAAGTCGCCGGCTGGACTTGGCGCATCAAGCTATCCTTGCATCTGACGCTCGACCTGATGCGCGACCTGCGCGAGCGGGCCGAGGAGGAGGCGATCCATGTCTTCGCCCGCAATCTGAAAGACCTGCTGCTTGCGGCTCCCGCCGGCTCGCGGCCGACCATGGGTCTCGATCCTGGCATCCGCACCGGCGTCAAGGTGGCGGTGGTCGACGGCACAGGCAAGCTGGTGGCGACGACGACAGTCTACCCGTTCCCGCCGAAGAACGATGTGCGCGGCACGCAGGCCGAGCTTGCCAAGCTCATCCGCTTGCACAAGGTCGAGCTGATCTCGATCGGCAACGGCACCGGCAGCCGTGAGACGGAGAAGCTGGTGGCCGACATGCTGTCCGACCTGCCTGCCGATTTTTTTGCCAATTCCGCGCCGAAGCCGCTCAAGGTGATCGTCAGCGAGGCGGGCGCTTCGGTCTATTCGGCTTCGGCGACCGCGGCTGCTGAATTCCCCAACCTTGACGTGTCGCTGCGCGGCGCGGTGTCGATCGCCAGGCGCCTGCAGGATCCGCTGGCCGAGCTGGTCAAGATCGAGCCGAAGTCGATCGGTGTCGGCCAGTACCAGCACGATGTCGACCAGTACCGACTTGGCCGCTCGCTGGAGGCGGTGGTGGAGGACGCGGTCAATGCCGTTGGCGTCGATCTCAACACGGCGTCGGCGCCGCTCTTGGCACGGGTTTCGGGGCTGGGGCCGTCGCTCGCCGAAGCGATCGTCGCGCATCGCGACGCTGGCGGTCCCTTCGCGACGCGGCGCGACCTGTTGAGCGTGGCTCGTCTTGGACCACGCGCGTTCGAGCAGTGCGCCGGCTTCCTGCGCATCCCCAACGGCACCGAGCCGCTCGACGCCTCCGCGGTTCACCCGGAAGCCTATGGTGTGGCGAAAAGAATAGTCGCCGCCTGCGGGCGCGACGTGCGCTCGCTGATGGGAGACAGCGCCGCGCTCAAGGCGCTCGATCCGCGCGTCTTCGCCGACGAGCGTTTCGGCCTGCCGACGGTGCGCGACATCATCGCCGAGCTGGAAAAGCCGGGCCGCGACCCGCGCCCCGGCTTCAAGACGGCGAGCTTCGCCGAGGGCGTCGACGATATAAAGGATCTGAAGCCCGGCATGCTGCTCGAAGGTACCGTCACCAATGTCGCGGCCTTCGGCGCCTTCGTCGACATCGGCGTGCACCAGGACGGACTGGTGCATGTCTCGCAACTGGCCGATCGCTTCATCAAGGACGCGCATGAGGTGGTGAAGGCCGGCGATGTGGTGAAGGTGCGGGTGGTCGATGTCGACATCAAGCGCAAGCGCATTGGTCTGTCGATGCGCAAGGATGGCGATGGCGGAGCCTCGCGTCGCGGCCAGCGTGAGCAAGGCGGCAAGCCTGCGCCGCGTTCGCCGGCGCCGCAACGGCAGCCGGAAAGTCCTTCCCAGCAGGGCGCGTTCGGTGCGGCGCTGGCGGAGGCGATGAAGCGGAAATAGCTACCACGCCAGAACAGCCGGCTCCTCATCAATTTGGCCCAGCAGCCAATCGCGAAAACTGGCGACCGGCGGATGGCCGCGCTTGTCGTGCGGCACAACGAGGTAATAGGCGCTGCGGCTTTGCATCGGCAGGCCGGGCGCCGGCACCAACTGGCCGCGTTGCAACTCGCCGGCAATCAGAATTTGCGGCAAGAGCGCCACGCCGAGCCCGGCCATGCAGGCCTGCGCCACCGTGCTGAACTGCTCGAACTGCATGCCGGGGCCGGTCGGCGTGGTCAGCCCCTGATGCTCGAACCATTCGCCCCAGGCGCCGGGGCGCGTCGCCATGTGCAGCAGCGGCAGGCGACTGATATCGGCCGGTGTCGCGATCTTCCGCTCCGCCAGGAATTCCGGCGCGGCGACGGGCGCGACCGTCTCGCGCATCAGCAGCGTGCAATCCGCGTCCGGCCAGTCCGGCATGCCGTGATGGATCGCGGCGTCGAGCCGCTCGCGGGCGAAGTCGAAACGGCCGATGCGGGTGGCGAAATTGATGGTGACGTCGGGATGGCGGGCGACGAAATCCGGGATCAGCGGCATGAGCCAGCGCGCGCCGAAGGTCGGCAGGATGGCAAGGTTCAGAACGCCACTATGCCGATTGCTCATCAATCCGAGGGCGGCGTCGCGCAATTGGCCAAGCGCCGAGCGCACCGCTTCGGCATAGATTTCGCCGGCCGTTGAAAGCCGCACATTGCGGCTGTCGCGCTCGAACAGCCGGCGGCCGAATTGTTCCTCCAAAAGGCTGATCTGCCGACTGACGGCGCCTTGCGTCAGATCGAGCTCACGCGCGGCGGCGGTGAAGGAGCCGAGGCGCGCCACCGCCTCGAAGGCGGCAAGGGCGCTGATATTCGGCAACAGGCGACGCTGGACGTTCATGATCCATTACTATCCCTCATTGATCCGTGACGCAATTTTGTTTGATTTTTTCCATGTGGAGGCCGATAAGCCGGGCACCTCAAAATATTGCCGGGAGAGCAGGCCATGGCCGCCGAGAAGAATGCTTTCGTGTGGAACGATCCTTTCCTGATCGAGGACCAGCTTTCCGAGGACGAGCGCATGGTGCGCGACGGCGCGGCCGCGTTCGCAGCCGACAAGCTGGCACCGCGCATCGAGGAAGCCTATGTCGAGGAAAAGACCGATCCCTCGATCTTCCGCGAGATGGGCGAGGCGGGCCTGCTCGGCATCACCATTCCGGAAGAGTATGGCGGGCTCGGCGCCAGTTACGTCACTTACGGGCTGGTGGCGCGCGAGGTCGAGCGCATCGATTCCGGCTACCGCTCGATGATGAGCGTGCAGTCGTCGCTGGTCATGTATCCGATCCATGCCTATGGCTCGGAAGAGCAGCGCAAGAAATACCTGCCGAAGCTCGCCTCCGGCGAATGGATCGGTTGCTTTGGGCTGACCGAGCCGGATGCCGGCTCCGATCCGGGCGGCATGAAGACGCGCGCCGAGAAGACCGCCAACGGCTACCGGCTCTCCGGATCGAAGATGTGGATCTCCAACGCGCCGATCGCCGATGTCTTCGTCGTGTGGGCGAAGCTGAAGGGCGATAACGGCAAGGACGAAATCCGCGGCTTCGTGCTGGAAAAGGGCATGAAGGGGCTTTCGGCGCCGAAGATCGGCGGCAAGCTCTCGCTGCGGGCCTCGATCACTGGCGAGGTGGTGATGGATGGCGTCGAGGTCGGCGAGGAGGCGCTGCTGCCCAATGTCTCGGGCCTGAAGGGACCGTTCGGCTGCCTCAACCGGGCACGCTACGGCATTTCCTGGGGCGCGATGGGCGCGGCCGAGGATTGCTGGCACCGGGCGCGGCAATACGGCCTCGACCGCAAGCAATTCGGCAAGCCGCTCGCCGGCATGCAGCTCTTCCAGAAGAAGCTCGCCGACATGCAGACCGAGATCGCGCTCGGCCTGCAGGGCTCGTTGCGCGTCGGCCGGCTGATGGACGAAGGCAAGATGGCGCCGGAGATGATCTCGATCGTCAAGCGCAACAATTGCGGCAAGGCGCTCGACATCGCCCGCCAGGCCCGCGACATGCATGGCGGCAACGGCATCCAGATCGGCTACCACGTGATGCGCCACGCGCAGAACCTGGAGACGGTCAACACCTATGAGGGCACGCATGACGTGCATGCGCTGATCCTCGGGAGGGCGCAGACGGGCATCCAGGCGTTTTTCTAAGCGACCCCTTAGCCGGCAACGCTGCTTAAATTAGGTGCAGCGCAACATCTCTGCTTGGAGAATGACCTTCATTTGTGTCAGGGTTCGGCGATTGAAACGCCGTTCTCCGGGGCACCATGGCAATACTGGCAGCCGTCCACCACCTGACCCATTACAAATACGACCGGCCGGTGGTGCTTGGTCCCCAGGTGATCAGGCTGCAGCCGGCGCCGCATTCGCGCACCAAGGTGCTCAGCCACTCGCTGAAGGTCGAGCCGAAGAACCACTTCGTCAACCTGCAGCAGGACCCTTACGGCAACTTCCTCGCTCGCTTCGTCTTCCCGGAGCCCGTGAACGAGTTCAAGATCGAGGTCGATCTCGTCGCCGACATGACGGTCTACAATCCGTTCGATTTCTTCGTCGAACCCTCGGCCGAAACCTTTCCGTTCGACTATCCGGAGGAAGTCAGGGACGATCTCGCCATCTACCGGACGCCGGAACCGGCAGGGCCGCTGCTGTCGGCATTCCTGAACACCATCGATCGCAGCCCAAGAAACACTGTCGATTTCCTCGTCGACCTCAATGCACGGCTGCAGCGCGAGATCGCCTATATCGTGCGCATGGAAACCGGCGTCTATTCGCCGGAGGAGACGCTCGCCGCGGCCAAGGGCTCGTGCCGGGATACAAGCTGGCTGCTGGTGCAGATACTGCGCAACCTCGGCATCGCGGCGCGCTTCGTTTCCGGTTATCTGATCCAACTCAAGCCCGATCTGGTTTCGCTCGACGGGCCGCCTGGAACCGCGGTCGATTTTACCGACCTGCATGCCTGGTGCGAAGTCTATATTCCGGGCGCCGGCTGGATCGGCTTCGACCCGACCTCCGGTCTGCTTACCGGCGAGAGCCATGTGCCGCTGGCGGCGACGCCGCATTTCCGCAATGCCGCGCCGATCTCCGGCATGGCGAGCTTCGCCAATGTCGATTTCGGCTTCGACATGCGTGTCGACCGCATCGCCGAGCACCCGCGCATCACCAAGCCGTTCTCGGACGAGAGCTGGGAAGCACTCGATGCTCTGGGCAACAAGGTCGATGCGGTTTTGCACGAACAGGACGTGCGGCTCACCATAGGCGGCGAGCCGACCTTCGTGTCGATCGACGATTTCGAGTCCGCCGAATGGAACACCGCCGCCGTCGGGCCGACCAAACGCGATAAGGCGGATGAGTTGATCCGCCGGCTGCGCGAGCGCTTCGCGCCGGGCGGCTTCCTGCATTACGGGCAGGGCAAGTGGTATCCGGGCGAGAGCCTGCCGCGCTGGACCTTCTCGCTCTACTGGCGCACCGACGGAGAGCCGGTCTGGCGCGACCCGTCGCTGATCGCGCGCGAAAAGAGCGAAGCAGATATCGGCCCGCAGCAGGCCGAAAGCCTGCTCAAAGCGATGGCCGGCGAGCTCGGCATCGAGAAATCGATGGTCAGCGAGGCCTATGAGGATCCGGCCGAATGGCTGCTCAAGGAGGGCAAGCTGCCGGACAATGTCGATCCGTCCAATTCGAAGCTGGAGGATCCGGAAGAGCGCAGCCGCATGGCGCGTGTGTTCGAGCGTGGCCTGACCAAGCCGTCCGGCTATGTGCTGCCGGTGCAGCGCTGGAACAGCCAGGCCACGGGACAACACTGGCGCTCGGAGAAATGGAAGACCAGGCGCGGCAGGCTGTTCCTGGTGCCCGGCGATTCGCCGGTCGGCTACCGCCTGCCGCTCGGCACGCTGCCTTACGTGCCGCCGGCGCAATTCCCTTATATCGTGCCGGTCGATCCGTCGCTGCCGCGCGGTCCGTTGCCGTCGCGGCAAGCCATCTTGCCGGCATCCGCCCCAGCGGAGCTTGAAGGCGCCGACGAAATGGCGCGCCGCCAGCAGGCGGTGTCCTTCACGGCTGCGACCGGCCAGCAGGATCGCGTCGAGCAGGTGATCACCGAGATCGGCGGCGCGGTGCGCACCGCGCTTTCGGTCGAGCCGCGCGACGGACGGCTCTGCGTGTTCATGCCGCCGGTGGAGGCGCTGGAGGACTATCTCGAACTCGTCGCCGCCGCCGAGAATGCGGCGCGCGCGATCGGATTGCCGGTGCACATCGAGGGCTACGGCCCGCCGCAGGATCAGCGCCTCAACGTCATCCGCGTCGCGCCCGATCCCGGCGTCATCGAGGTCAACATCCACCCGGCCGCCAACTGGCGGGAATGCGTCGCCACGACGACCGCGATCTACGAGGAAGCCAGGCAGTCGCGGCTCGGCACCGACAAGTTCATGATCGACGGCCGCCATACCGGCACCGGCGGCGGCAATCATGTCGTGGTCGGCGGCGCGACGCCCAATGACAGCCCGTTCCTGCGCAGGCCGGATCTGTTGAAGAGCCTGGTGCTGCAGTGGCAACGGCACCCGTCGCTGTCCTATCTGTTCTCGGGTCTGTTCATCGGCCCGACCAGCCAGGCGCCGCGCATCGACGAGGCGCGCCACGATTTGCTCTATGAGCTCGAGGTCGCACTGGCGCAGGTGCCGCATCCGGACAAGGGCAATGCGCCCTTGCCGTGGCTGGTCGACCGGCTGTTCCGCAATCTTTTGACCGACGTCACCGGCAACACGCATCGCTCCGAGATATGCATCGATAAATTGTTCTCGCCGGACGGCCCGACAGGCCGGCTCGGCCTGGTCGAGTTCCGCGGCTTCGAGATGCCGCCCAACGCGCGCATGAGCCTGGCGCAGCAGCTTCTCGTCCGCGCCATCATCGCTCGTGCATGGAAGAACCCGCTCGACGGCCGCTTCGTGCGCTGGGGCACATCGCTGCACGACCGCTTCATGCTGCCGCATCATGTATGGGCGGATTTCCTCGACGTACTGGAAGACTTGAAATTCAACGGCTTCGAGTTCCGGCCCGAATGGTTCGCCGCGCAGCTCGAATTCCGCTTTCCCTTCTGCGGCGAGGTGCAGCATGGCGGCGTCAAGCTTGAGTTGAGGCAGGCGCTGGAGCCTTGGCATGTCATGGGCGAACAAGGCGCGATCGGCGGCACCGTGCGCTTCGTCGATTCCTCGGTCGAACGGCTGCAGGTGAAAACCGAAGGCCTCAATCCGGAGCGCCACGCCGTCGTCTGCAACGGCCGCATCGTGCCGATGAAGGTGACCGACAATCGCGAGGTCGCCGTGGCGGGTGTGCGCTTCAAGGCCTGGCAGCCGGCGTCCGGCCTGCATCCGGCTTTGCCTGTCAACACGCCGCTGGTGTTCGATATCTACGACCGCTGGTCGGGCCGCTCGGTCGGCGGCTGTGTCTACCATGTCGCGCATCCGGGCGGGCGCAGCTACGACACCTTCCCTGTCAACGGCAACGAAGCCGAGGCGCGCCGGCTCGCCCGCTTCGAGCCGCGCGGCCACACCCCGGGCGGCTATGTGCTCCACGCCGAAGAAGCCTCTGAAGAATTCCCGATGACCCTTGACCTAAGGCGGCCGGCAAGACTCTGATCAGCGATGGCAAAGGGGAATCAGAAACGGGCGGGCGGCAGGCCGCGGGCGCATAGCCTGCTGGAGCATTACCGGCCGATCGGCGGCGTCGTCGACGAGATGGTCGACGCATTAGGCAGCCCGCGCCCGGCATGGCGTTCCTTCATCGGAGCGCTGGACGAATTGGGAGCGGAGACGCTCGGACAGCGCTTTGCCCGCGCCGACCAGTACCTGCGCGACGCCGGCGTCTACTACCGCGTCTACGACAAGGCCGGTGCCAACGAGCGCGAATGGCCGCTGGCGCATGTTCCGCTGCTGATCGACGAAAAGGAATGGGTCGAGATCAGTGCCGGGCTGGTCCAGCGCGCCGACCTGTTCGAGGCGATGCTGGTCGACATCTACGGGCCGAACCGGCTGGTCGAAAAGGGCATCCTGCCGGCTGGGTTGATCGCGGCCAGCCCGGAATATCTGCGCCCTGTCGTCGGCACCCGGCCGGCCAATGGCCATTTCCTGCACATGGTCGCCTTCGAGCTCGGCCGCGGCCCGGACGGGCGCTGGTGGGTGCTCGGCGACCGCACGCAGGCGCCGTCGGGCGCAGGCTTCGCGCTGGAAAACCGCGTCGCCACCACGCGCGCGCTGTCCGACATCTATGGCGAGATGCATGTGCATCGCCTCGCCGGCTTCTTCCGCCGCTTCCGCGATGCGCTGAACGGCATGGCGAAGGACTCGGGCGGCCGCGTCGCCATCCTGACGCCCGGACCGCTCAACGAGACCTATTACGAGCACGCCTATATCGCGCGCTATCTCGGCATCATGCTGCTGGAGGGCGAGGACCTGACCGTTTCCGGCGGCCGGCTGATGGTCCGCACCGTTTCGGGGCTGATGCCGATCGGCGTTTTGTGGCGGCGGCTCGATGCAGCCTTTGCCGATCCGCTCGAGCTCAAGCCCGATTCGCAGATCGGCACGCCGGGACTGGTCGAGGCGGTCCGCCGGGGGGCGGTTTCGGCCGTCAATGCGCTCGGCTCGGGCCTGATGGAAACGCGGGCGCTGCTTTCCTTCCTGCCGAGGATCGCGCGCGAATTGCGGGGCGAAGACCTTTCCCTGCCGAACATCGCCACCTGGTGGTGCGGGCAGGAGGCCGAGCGCAATCATGTGCTTGCCAATATCGATCGCATGATGGTCGGCCCGGCGCTGTCGACGCGGCTTGCTTTCGAGGACGACGATGCAACGCGGCTCGGCTCGGCGCTGCCGGCCGGCGAAAGGGCGGATCTCATCGCGCGGATCGAAGCCGACGGCGTCGCATTTGTGGGCCAGGAAGCGGTGACGCTCTCGACGACGCCCGTCTACATAGGAGGCCGTCTGGAGCCGCGGCCCGCCAGCCTGCGCGTGTACCTGGCGCGGACGCCGGAGGGCTGGACGGTGATGCCCGGCGGCTTTGCGCGCGTCGGCTTCTCGCTCGACCCGACCGCGATCGCCATGCAGCGCGGCGGCCAGGCGGCCGATGTCTGGGTGGTCAGCGACAGGCCGGTCGAGCGCGAGACGTTGCTGCCGCAGGAGCATGACAGCTTCACCCGCACCATGCCGGGCAGCCTGCCCAGCCGCGCGGCGGAGAACCTGACATGGCTCGGCCGCTATATCGAGCGCTCGGAAGACACGGTACGCGTGCTGCGCGCCTATCACGTTAGGCTGGCGGAGACGTCCGACCCAGAGATGCCGTTGCTCGCCGGCATTGAGGATTATCTCGAGCCGTTCGGCATCGAGGTCGAGTCGGCGATTCCGCTGGGGCTGATCGGCATGCTGGACAGCGCCGTCTACAGCGCCGGCCAGATCCGCGACCGCTTCTCGCCGGACGGCTGGCTGGCGCTCAAAGACCTGTCGAAGACCATCCATAGATTCGCCTCGACCGTAGCTCCCGGCGATGACGCGACGCGGGCAATGACGGTCATGCTGCGCAAGCTCGCCGGCTTCTCAGGCCTGCTGCACGAGAACATGTACCGCTTCACCGGCTGGCGTTTCCTGGAGATCGGCCGCCGGTTGGAGCGCGGCATCCAGATAGCCCGCACGCTGGCGCGGCTGACCGGAAACGGCGCGCCGGACGGCGCGCTCGACATGATGCTGGAGATCGGCGATAGCGTGATGACCCACCGCCGGCAATATCCGGTGCAGGCCGGCCGGCGCACGGTGATCGACCTGCTCGCGCTCGACCCGCTCAACCCGCGCTCGATCCTGTTCCAGCTCGAGCGGCTCAAGGCCGAGATCGGCATGCTGCCATCCGTCGGCGGCGAGGGACACATGTCGCCCGCGGCGAAGGAAATCCTGCAGCTCAACACGGCGATTGCCGTGATGGAGCCGCAGGATATGACCGCGAAGGTGCTCGACGATATCGCCAACCAGATCGGCGATCTCTACAGCAGCCTCGCCAAGGCCTATTTCGGTTAGATGCTTTACGACATCAGGCTCCATCTGCACTACGACTACGCCGCTGCCGCCGGCGGCGGCAGGCACCAGGTGCGCGTGCTGCCGCAAACGATTCCCGGCGTGCAGCGGGTAATCGCGGCCTCGCTGTCGTTCCAGCCGATGCCGACCGAGCGGGCGGATTTTTCCGACTTCTTCGGCAACAACGTCACCTCGATCGCCTTTCGCGACGCGCATGAGGAACTCGACATCAGGATGAGCGCACGGGTCTCGGTCTCGCGGCCGGAACCTGGCCTCGACGTCTCGCCCGACATCCACGGCTTGAAGGCGGAGCTCGACGCGGTGCGCTCGCTGTCCCCCGTCGCGCCGCATCATTTCCTCGCCGCCAGCGACCACGCCGGCATCGATACAGCGATCACGTCCTATGCGCGGGAAAGCCTCGCCGGTTCGGCGGTCGCCACAGCGGTCGATCTGTGCAACCGCATCCACCGCGATTTCACCTATGACGGCAAGGCGACCACCGTGCAGACGCGGGCCGGCGATGCCTTCGCGCTGAAGCGCGGCGTCTGCCAGGATTTTTCGCACATCATGATCGCCGGGCTGCGCGCGCTCGGCATCCCCGCCGGTTATGTCAGCGGCTTCCTGCGCACCATCCCGCCGAAAGGAAAACCCAGGCTTGAGGGCGCCGACGCCATGCATGCCTGGGTCAAGGCCTGGTGCGGCCGCGACGCCGGGTGGCAGGAATTCGATCCGACCAACGGCATGCGGGCGAGCAACGACCATATCACCGTCGGACACGGCCGCGACTATTCCGACGTGGCGCCGATCGTCGGCGTCTTGAAAACCACCGGCGGCCAGGTCGGCGAGCAGGCGGTCGACGTCATTCCGGTGGCTGCCTGAAAGCATGCCACCGGTCGCGCGGGCTGCTTCTCAAATCGCGATTCGGCCGCTATCTTGCCACCGGGCGTGGGCCGGCCGGGCACTGGCGTGGGGTTCAACTGTTGACAGCGGTCAGTGTCATCATTCCAGCACACAATGCGTCGGCAACTGTCTCCGACACGTTGGCAACCTTGCGTTCGGAGGCCGAGATCATCGGCGAAGTGATATTGGTCGACGATTCCTCAACGGACAATACGGCGGCCGTGGCCGCGGATGCAGCCTCGCGGCTGGCTTTGCCGCTGCGCGTCGTCCAGTCGCATTGCCGGGACGCAGGCGGCCCCCGCAATCTTGCGCTGACCGATGCACGCTTTCCCTGGATTTACATGATCGATGCCGACGACCTGCATCTCGATGGCGGGTTGCGGGTGCTGTCCAAGACCCGGACGATGCCAGGCGCGGATATGGTAGTCGGCGCCTACCGTCGGCGGAACGACGGCCGGGACCGGCAGTTCAAAATGCCGGCCGGCTATACGAATGCCGGGCTCGCCAATGCCTCCGCCTATCTGGAAGGCAGGATCCGGTCGATTGCCGTCGGCAGCGCGCTGGTGTCGCGGCGCGCGGTCGGCGACACGTGCTTCCCGACCGGGCTTGCCTACGACGAGGACACATTGTTCTGGGCACGGGTGATGAGCAAGGCTTCGATGGCGGTCGTGACGCAACCTATCATGATCTACTTCGTATCGTCGGAGCGTTCCGATGACCGCTTTGCGATAAAGCCTGCGCGGCGCTTCCTCGAATGGCGCCTGGCGCTGCGCGAGCTCGCCGACTGCGGCATTGCGAAATCGTCGTTGAAGGCGCGGGAAGGGCTTGTGGCTCTCAAGATCGCACGCGTCCATTATGCCCGCGGCGATCTCGAAACGGCAACAAAATTCCTGACCGTCGCCGAAGCCGCCCCCAAGGTTTCCACCGACATCTGGCGCTGCATGCGCTACCGGCTGAAGATCGCGGCGCGGCGCCGATTGTGGGGCCAGCAGATCCAGTTGCAAAACGCCTGATGGGCGACGGGCCGGAACTCGCAGTCGTGGTGATTGGTTTCCGGGCGCCCACCGGGTTGGTGGCGGCGGTGAGGTCGGTGCTCGATCAGGGCAAGCCGCTCGAGGTCGTGGTCGTGAACTCCGGCGGCGGGAATGCCGAGACCCTTCTGGCCAATGCCGGACTCGATGTGAAAGTCCTCGATGTGAAGGTAATCAATGTCGAGCGGCGGCTGTATGTCGGAGCCGCGCGAAATCTCGGCATCGCGGCAACGCAGGCTCCGTTCGTCGCCTTTCTCGCCGACGATTGTCTCGCCTGCCCGGGATGGGCCGAAGCCAGGCTGCGGCACCACCGCAGCGGCGCTCCTGCAGTGGCGAGCGCGATTTTGAACAGCCATCCGCGCAATCTGGTTGCCTGCGCAGCGCATCTCGCCATGCACATGCGGCGCCTGCCCGGTCTTCCCGCTCATAAGGCACTTCGTTACGGCGTTTCCTTCGACCGAAAGCTGTTCGACCGGTATGGGCTGTTCGGCGAGCAGATGACGTCTGGAGAAGACACCGAATTCATGGCGCGATTGCCAAAGGCGATGGAGCCATTATGGGAGCCAGCGGTGCTCACCGTCCATCGCAACGAGACGCGGCTGGCCAAGGTGATAGCCGATCAGTATCGGCGCGGACGCCGATATGGCGCCTACCTCAAATCCGCTGGAGGAAAAAAGCCGTCGCGCGTTTTCCGAGCGGTATTTCGGGACCGGCGAAATGTCGGCAAGTTCGCAAAAGAAGGCCTGCCCGAAAAGGATAGAGATTTCGCAATGCTTTCGCTGCCGATCGTTTGGCTGGCATTGTTCGCCAAATCATTGGGCGCGGCCGTCGGCGCCAAGTATGGCGACACGCAAGGCCGGCGCCAGTGATCGCGGTCGAGATGAAGCCGCTGCGTTGGCGGCGCGGTCGATGGTTCTGGTCGCGGCAACGGATCGTCGCCGTCTTCAGCTATCGCTACGATGCGCATCTGGTGTCCGACCTCATCGCCAACCTCGATCCTGTCGTGGACGGCTGGATCGCCTTCGACGACAGAGCTGCAGCCGAGGTTTTCAGCAGCGAACCGCAGAGGCGGCACGCTCTGCTCTGTGCAGCCTATGAAGCAGGCGCCGATTGGATCCTGGCAATGGATCCCGATGAGAGGCTGGAAACCGCGGCCGCCGACCGAATCGGCCAACTGACCAGCGGATCGCGGCGCAATGCCTGGGGATTTCGCTTAAGGGAGATGTATACGCCGGCAAGCTATCGCGTCGACGGCGTCTGGGGCCAGAAGATGCAGCACAGGCTTTTCCCCGCCTGCCGCCCGGACCTGCACAGATCGCAAGGGCTTCATGGCGCTTGGTTCCCGGAAGACCTTCGCTTCAAGCTCCGGGACAGCGGCCTCAATCTCTATCATTTGAAGATGATCGAACCAAAACGGCGCGCGGCACGTCGCGACCTCTACAATCATCTCGATCCGGACCGCCGTTTGCAGCAGATCGGCTACGACTATCTGGCGGATGAGTCGGAAGCGGTTCTTGAGGTGATACCGGCCGGGCGAGACTACTTTCCCGCCCACACCGACGATGGTGGGCTCAGGATGGCGGACGTGTCCGCCGACCGGCAGGGCTGAAGGGCGCTCTCCGGGACAGCGGAACCAGCCGCCTGTCGGGCGGCTTATCTACGGACAAGTTCCGTGGAGCCATCATGCTGCAACGAGCACAATCGTCCTCCGACCGTCTGGCGGGCGGTGAGGAAACGCAAGAGAACGGCGTGCAGAGTTCCGCCGAGCGCGCTTCGCTCAGCTATGTCAGCGACGCCGATCCGGGCATCCGGCGCCTGAGAAAAGGCAAGGGATTCTCCTACGTCGGCCCGAACGGGAGCGCGGTCAGCGCAGCGACGCTTGACCGCATCAAGGCGATCGTCATCCCGCCGGCTTGGACGGATGTGTGGATTTCGCCCGAGCCCAACGGCCATATCCAGGCGACCGGCCGGGATCAGCGCGGGCGCAAGCAGTACCGCTATCACTCGCAATGGACCGAGGAGCGGGACGGCGCCAAATATTCCAGTCTTGTTGCTTTTGCCGAGGCGTTGCCTGATCTCCGGAGCCAGATCGATTCCGACTTGCGCCGGCACGGCCTGCCGATCGAACGTGTGGTCGCCTCGGTCGTCTGGCTGCTCGACAACACCATGATTCGTGTCGGCAATGCCGCCTATGCCCGGGAAAACAAGAGTTTCGGGCTGACCACGTTGCGCGACCGCCATGTAGAAATCACCGGTTCCAGCCTGCGCTTCGCCTTCAAGGGCAAATCCGGCAAGGAGTGGAAGCTGAGGCTGGTCGATCGCCGCATAGCCAAAATCGTGCGCGGCGCCCAGGACCTGCCGGGCCAGAAATTGTTCCAATATCTCGATGAAGACGGCGATCGCCGGCCGGTGCGCTCTGAGGACATCAACCGCTATATCCGCGACGCGTCTGGCCCGGAGTTCAGCTCCAAGCATTTCCGCACCTGGGGCGGCACCATCCATGCGGCATCCTTGCTTGCGCAGGCGGAGCTTCCCGAAAGCATGACCCGGCAAAAGCGGGTGATGAACAGTATCGTCGACAAGGTCGCTGAACGGCTCGGCAACACGCGAGCCGTCTGCCGCCAGTGCTATATCCACCCGCTCGTCTTCGAGGCGTGGGCCGAGGGGAAGCTGCTTAGCGAAATGGCGGAAGCCAACAAGCGGAAGCGCCTTATGCCGGGCCTCGATGAGGAGGAGACACTGGTGCTCAGATGGCTTAAGGCGCGCGGAGCCTGACGAACGGCAGGCGCACAAGGGTAAGCCCGTGATCGCCCTAATTTTTTATCGACCTTGTGTCGGGAAGGGTCCTACTGTCTCGTCCTTTGATACGGAAAGGACGAGACCATGCTCTACGCCATCCTCTGCTACGCCTCCGAAGACGTCGTCTGCTCCTGGAGCAAGGAACAGGACGACGAGGTCATGGCAAAGCTCCTCGACGTCCAGGACAAATACGCCAAGGCAGGCCGGCTTGGACCCGTGGCGCGTCTCCTGCCGACGACCGCCGCGACGACGCTCCGCAAGGTCAAGGGCGAATCGATGGTGCTCGACGGCCCGTTCGCCGAGACCAAGGAGCAGTTCCTCGGCTTCTACACGCTCGAATGCCAGGACTTGGATGAAGCCGTCGAGTTCGCCCGCGAACTCTCCGAGGTCAATCCGAGCGGCGGCTCCTACGAGATCAGGCCGATCTCCATCTTCAATCCGACCAAGGTTCCCGCATGACCGACCTGACCTGGATCAGCAACGCGATCTCCACCGCCCGTCCGCAGGCGATGGGCGCGCTGTTGCGCTATTTCCGCGACCTCGACGCCGCGGAAGAAGCTTTCCAGGACGCATGCCTGAGGGCATTGAAGAACTGGCCGAAGAACGGCCCGCCGCGCGATCCGGCGGCATGGCTGATCTTCGTCGGCCGCAACAGCGGCATCGACGCCGTGCGCAAGCGCGCCAAGCAGGCGCCGATGCCGGAAGAGGAGCATATCTCCGATCTCGACGATGCCGAGAGCGACATAGCCGAGCGGCTGGACGGCGCGCACTATCGCGACGACATCTTGCGGCTCTTGTTCATCTGCTGCCATCCGGACCTGCCGGCGACGCAGCAGATCGCGGTGGCGCTGCGCATCGTCTCCGGCCTGACCGTCAAGCAGATCGCGCGTGCCTTCCTGGTCGGCGAGAGCGCCATGGAGCAGCGCATCACCCGCGCCAAGGCGCGCATCGCCGACGCCGGCGTGCCGTTCGAGACGCCGGGTCCGGTCGAGCGCTCGGAGCGGCTCGCGGCGGTCGCGGCCATGATCTATCTCATCTTCAACGAGGGCTATTCGACCAATGGCGGCGAGGCGCCGGCCCGCGCCCCGCTCTGCGAGGAAGCAATCCGGCTCGCCCGGCTGCTGCTGAGGCTGTTTCAGCAGGAACCGGAGATCATGGGGCTGACCGCGCTGCTGCTTCTCCAGCATGCGCGCGCGCCGGCGCGCTTCGACGAGAATGGCGAGATCGTGCTGCTCGAGGACCAGGACCGGTCGCTCTGGAGCCGCAAGATGATCGACGAGGGCCTGGCCTTGGTCGACAAGGCGCTGCGCCATCGCAAGCCCGGCCCTTACCAGGTACAGGCGGCGATCGCCGCGCTGCATGCGCGGGCGGCGACGCCCGAGGATACCGACTGGACCGAGATCGACCTGCTCTACGGCCTGCTTGAGCAGATGCAGCCGTCTCCGGTGGTGACGCTGAACCGCGCGGTCGCCGTCAGCAAGGTGCGCGGCCCGGAAGCGGCGCTCGCCATGATCGAGCCGCTGGAAGACCGGCTGGCGGGCTATTTCCACTTCTTCGGCCTGAAGGGCGGCCTGTTGATGCAACTCGGCCGAAACGAGGAAGCGCATGTGGCCTTCGACCGCGCGATCGCGCTTGCCAACACCGCCGCCGAGGCGGCCCATATCCGCATGCATATCGACCGGCTGATCAAGGAAAGCACCGAGAAGTCGTCGATAAAGAAGGCACGCTGATCCCGCTTCGGCGGACTGGCCCAATTTTGCGGACCGGGCTTGGACCATGCCGGGGTGGCGGTTTTTCCCTGAAGCGAGTAATGCCACGCCATGAAAAAGCGCCTGGACGTGCCGGAGGGCACGGCCAGCTATAGTGCAGGGCTTCGGCCCGCGCCATATCAACGGCGGGATCTGAAAGGGACAAAAAAATGACGATAGCGAAGGAAACGGCCTCACTTCTGGAGAAACTCGGCGTGGCCAAGGATGCGCTTTCCGGCGGCGACCTCATCGTGCGCAGCCCGGTGACGGGCGAACAGATCGCGGCGCTGAAGTCGATCTCGGCGGCCGATGCCGGCGACGCCATCGATGCCGCGTACAAGGCGTTCCAGGCATGGCGGCTGGTGCCGGGACCGAAGCGCGGCGAGCTGGTGCGCCTGCTTGGCGAGGAATTGCGCGCGCATAAGGCGGAGCTCGGCCGTCTGGTGTCGATCGAGGTCGGCAAGATCCCGTCCGAGGGCCTCGGCGAAGTGCAGGAGATGATCGACATCTGCGATTTCGCCGTCGGTCTTTCCCGCCAGCTCTACGGCCTGACCATCGCCACCGAACGTCCCGGACACCGCATGATGGAGACCTGGCACCCGCTCGGCGTCGTCGGTGTGATCTCGGCTTTCAACTTTCCGGTTGCGGTGTGGTCGTGGAACGCGGCGCTCGCCTTTGTCTGCGGCGACGCCGTGGTGTGGAAACCTTCGGAAAAGACGCCGCTGACCGCGCTTGCCTGCGAGGCCATCTTCAAGCGCGCCGCCATGCGTTTTGGCGCCGATGCGCCGGAAGGCCTGCTCCAGGTGCTGATCGGCGACCGCGCCGTCGGCGAGGTGCTGGTCGACCATCCAAAGGTGCCGCTGGTTTCGGCCACGGGCTCGACCCGCATGGGCCGCGACGTCGGCCCGCGGCTCGCCAAGCGCTTCGCCCGCGCGGTGCTGGAGCTCGGCGGCAACAATGCCGGCATCGTCTGCCCGAGCGCCGATCTCAACATGGCGCTGCGGGCGATCGCCTTCGGTGCCATGGGCACGGCCGGGCAGCGCTGCACGACGCTGCGACGCCTGTTCGTGCATGAAAGCGTCTACGACGCGCTGCTGCCGCGGCTGAAGAAAGCCTATCAGAGCGTTTCGGTCGGCAATCCGCTGGAGACCAGCGCCCTGGTCGGTCCGCTGATCGACAAGGCCGCCTTCGACAATATGCAGAAGGCGTTGAAGGAAGCAGAGGCGCATGGCGGCAAGGTCACCGGCGGCACGCGGGTCGAGAACGGCCATCCGGATGCCTACTACGTGCATCCGGCCCTGGTCGAGATGCCTGCCCAAGTTTCCCCGGTGACGGAAGAGACCTTCGCGCCCATCCTCTACGTGATGAAATATGCCGATTTCGATGAAGCGCTCGAGCTGCACAATGCGGTCGGCGCCGGCCTGTCGTCGTCGATCTTCACGCGTGACCTGCAAGAATCTGAGCGCTTCCTCGGCGTCGATGGTTCGGACTGCGGCATCGCCAACGTCAATATCGGCACCTCCGGCGCCGAGATCGGCGGCGCGTTCGGCGGCGAGAAGGAGACCGGCGGCGGCCGCGAGAGCGGCTCGGACGCCTGGAAGGCCTATATGCGCCGGGCGACCAACACGGTGAACTTCTCCAAAGCGCTGCCGCTGGCGCAGGGTGTGTCTTTCGACATCGATTGAGGATGACGCGGGCTGTAACGGGTCCGGTTAGAGCAATTCCAGGAAAAGTGTGAAACGGTTTTCCGTCCGGAATTGCGTCAAAACAAAGAGATAGAGCGGTTCGGCGCTTCCATGAAACGGTGAACCGCTCTAGGCCCGGGATGCTGTCGGTGTGGCGCTCAGCTTTCGCTGGCCGTGGAAAAACACGTCGCGAAGGCTGCGTCGACGATAGCGAGCTTGGCTGCCTGAACGGCCATGTATTCCTCGAAGAACTGCCGCGAGACCCACATGACGGAATGGCCGCGCTGGCCGACCCAGCCGATGCTGCCAAGCACCTCGGCGTCGTGGAGCTTGCGCGCCAGATGCGTGCGCGAGAGCTTCAGCCAATGCGCGAATTCGCCGATTGAAATGACGCTGGTCGGAATCTTCTCGAGGTTGGCGTCTTCCGGATCGATGCCCGACATCAGCCAGTCCATGACGATGCCGCCGTTGTTCAGCCAGATAAACAACGAGAAGGTTTGCTGGGGTTCGCGCACCGGAACGGACGCGAGCAGCCCGTCGCAGATCAACGGCTGCAGCTTTGCCAGCATATCGGGCCGCTCGAGGAAAGTTGCCAGCCGGCTTCCGCCGTCGATGCGATCGAGCGTTCTCAAATGGGCATGGATCCAGCCGGTGAAGGTCTCGATGGTGGCCGCGGTCACCCGCAAGGGGTGAGCACGGCCATCGCCGCTCGTCGAAAGATACTCGGCGACGTTGTAGTGCAGCATTTCCTTGACAAACGCCTCGGCGGTGTTGCGGCTGGCGACTGAATTGCGGCGCACGACCTCGATGAAACGCGCCACCGTCATTTCGGTGCGGCGGTCATTGGGGTCGTGCCTGAAATGCAAAGCGAGCCCGACGTGACCGAGCAGCCAGCGCTGCTGGGTGGCAAAGACTGCGGCAAGGCGCGGACTGGTTTCGTAGATATGGATCAGCGCGCGCGACTGCTCCTGGACACCGCGGAGAGTTGCCGGATGACTGGCGATCTCTTCGGCACTCAGCGGCATTTCCTGCGGCACTCCCATCCAAACCAAGCAACGGCAAATGAAGATTTATAGCCTTCGCCGGTTGTGTCCAGTTGCTCTTTCGAACAACGGACGATTGCTCAGCGCATTCCTTGCTAACCCCTTGCATCGGTTCGGAAAACCCGTCCCGATATCAATCGGCTCGACGGGTTTCGCGTTCACCGGGCGGCCACTTCGCGAAGCGGCTGAGGAGCATCGGCGCTCGACTTTCGTGGCGTGGCCAGGTCGGCGACGTCCAGATGTGGTCTTTGCAACCTGCCGGCGGCGACCTATCGTTGCGGCTTGAAATCGTCGCATCAGGCCGCAGCCGAGTGAAACAATGCCGAGAACCGTCCGGGCGCTGACCGCCAGCGAGGTGGAAACGCTCGTCGACTGGGCGGCGGCGGAGGGCTGGAATCCGGGCATCGGCGATGCCGCCGCGTTGCGGGCGGCCGATCCGGACGGGTTCATCGGCGCCTTCGTCGGCGGCGAGATGGTGGCCGGCATTTCGGCCGTCGCCTATGGCGCGGGTTTCGGCTTCATCGGCCTCTATATCTGCCGGCCCGACCGGCGTGGCGAAGGCCATGGCAAGGCGGTCTGGGACGCCGGCATGGAACGGCTCAGCGATCGCATCATCGGGCTCGACGGGGTGGCCGAGCAGCGGGCCAACTATCAGCGCAAGTGGTTCGTGCCTGCCTACGAGACCGTCCGCTTCAGCGGTCGTCCCGCCAGGCTGACCGAGGGCAGCGACATGCTGCCCGTGACGGACGCCAGCCTTGCCGAGATCCTGGCTTATGATCGCCAGTGCTTCCCGGCGCCGCGCGAGGCCTTCCTGCGGGAATGGCTGCAGGCGCCCCGGATTGCACTCATGTCCGCCGGTTCGGCCGGCATTGCCGGCTATGGCGTGGCGCGCCGATGCCGGGAGGGATTCAAGGTCGGGCCGCTGTTCGCGGACGAGATGGACATAGCCTTGGCGCTGGTGGCGACGCTGGCGGACAGGGCGGGCGAAGCGCTGCATATCGATGTGCCGGCCACCCAGGTCGGCTTCGCCGCAATGCTTCAGGCTGCCGGCATGGCTCCGGGCTTCACGACGACGCGCATGTACAAGGGCGGCAAGCCCGGCAATGCCCCGTCGAAGGTTTTCGGCATCACGACGCTGGAGCTGGGTTGATCCTGGCCGTCTCAGCTGTCCGCCACGGCGTCCGGCATCACCACCAGTTTGCCGACGAAGTCCTTGGCCATGAAATCGGTCTGGGCGCGGTGGAAGTCCGACAGCTTGTAGACGCCGCCGACCAGCGGGCGGATCTTCTTCTCTTCGATGTAGCGGACGATGCGGCGGAAATCCGCCCGCGTGCCTTGGCTCGAGCCATGGAGCTGAAGCTGTTTGAGATACATGGTGCGGAGGTCCAACTGCACCACCGGACCGGCAATCGCGCCCGCCGTGGTGTAGCGGCCTTCGGGCCGCAGGATGCGCAGCAGGTCGTTGAATATCGCGCCGCCGATAAGGTCGGCGACCACGTCGATGGGCTTGCCGGCGGTCGCTTCGTTGACGGCGGCCGGCAGATCGGCCACGCCGCGCGTGATGACCTTCTCGGCGCCGATGTCGAGCACCGCCTGCTCCTTGCCCTTGCCGACGACGGCGTAGGGAATGGCGCCGCGGGCCCGCGCCAGCTGCACGATGCCGGAGCCGACGCCGCCGGAGGCGCCTGTGACCAGCACCCGCTCGCCGGCCTTCAAGCCCGCGCGCTCCAGCATCTGCTCGCCGGTGAGATAGGCGCAGCAGAAGGTGGCGAGCTCGACATCGCTGAGGTCGGTATCGACGACATGCGCGTTCTCGGCCGGCAGGACCTGGTATTCGGCGTATCCGCCGTCGCGGCCGTGGCCCATATAGTCGATGTCGGCGAGCGAATCGTCGTCGCGGTTATAGATGGAGAAGTCGACCATCACCCGTTCGCCGATGCGGCTGGCAGGCACCCCGTCGCCGACGGCAACGATGATGCCCACAGTGTCAGTGCCCTGGATGCGCGGGAAGGTCAGCGTGTTGCCCTGCCGGCGCCAGGTCGAGACGGCGGCCGCGTCCTCCTCCGTGCCGTAGGCGCCCTGGCGCACCCACACATCGGTGTTGTTCATGCCGCAGGCGCTGACCTTGACCAGCACCTCGCCGGCGGCCGGCGAGGGCACTTTCACGTCGGTGCGGTAGACGAGCTTCTCCATGCCGCCATGGCCGATGAGCTGCACGGCGGCCATTGTTGCCGGGACGGTTGGGATCATTGCATTCATGTCACTTCTCAGATGCTGGCAAACACGCTCTTTATCGCGTCCGCCGTCTTCGCCACCACGGTGTCGGCCTCCTCGCGCGTCAGGCAGAGCGGCGGCGCGAAGCCGAGGATGTCGCCCTGCGGCATGGCACGGCCGATGACGCCGCGCTCGCCAAGTGCCGTGGCGATCTGTGGACCGACCTTCAGCGAGGGATCGAAGAAGACACGATCGTCGCGATCCTTGACGAATTCGATCGCAGCCAGCATGCCGTCGCCGCGCACGTCGCCGACATGCCTATGGCCGCCGACGGCCTTGGCAAGCTCGGCGCGGAAATAGGCGCCGGTCTCGCCGGCGTTCCTTACTAGGTCCATCTCGTCGATCAATTCGAGATTGGCCACACCAGCGGCAACGCAGATCGGATGCGCCGAATAGGTCCAGCCGTGGCCGAGGGAGCCCAGCTTGTCGGAGCCCTTGACCAGCACCTGCCAGACCTTGTCGGCGACGATGACGCCGGAGAGCGGCGCATAGGCCGAGGTCAGGCCCTTGGCGATGGTGATCAGGTCCGGCTTGATGCCGTAATGGTCGGAGCCGAACATGGTGCCTAGCCGGCCGAAGCCGGTCACCACCTCGTCGGCGACAAGCAGCACGTCGTATTTGTTCAGCACCGCCTGGATCTTCTGCCAATAACCGGCCGGCGGCGGCACGATGCCGCCGGTGCCGAGGATCGGCTCGCCGATGAAGGCCGCGACGGTGTCCGGACCCTCGGCGAGGATCATCTCCTCGAGCTTGTCGGCGCAATATTGCGAGAACTGCTCCTCGGTCATCGAGCGGTCAGCGCGGCGGAAATAGTAGGGCGCCTCGGTGTGCAGGATCGGCGCGCGCGGCAGGTCGAACGCGTTGTGGAACAACTCGAGCCCGGTCAGTGATCCCGTCATGACGCCGGAGCCGTGATAGCCGCGCCAGCGCGAGATGATCTTCTTCTTCTCAGGCCGGCCGAGAACGTTGTTGTAGTACCAGATCAGCTTGATGTTGGTCTCGTTGGCGTCGGAACCGGAAAGGCCGAAATAGACCCTCGACATGCCCTTCGGCGCGCGATCGATGATCATCTTGGCGAGCGTGATCGCGGCCTCGGTGCCGTGCCCGACATAGGCGTGGTAATAGGCGAGGTTCTTCGCCTGGTCGGCGATGGCGTCGGCGATCTTCTGGCGGCCATAGCCGACATTGACGCAATAGAGGCCGGCAAAGGCATCGATGCTCTTCTTGCCGGTGTTGTCCCAGACGGTGACGCCTTCGCCGCCGGCCATGATGCGCGCCGGGGATTCGCCGCGCGCATGCGTTCCCATATGCGTCGAGGGGTGGAAGAAGTGGTCGCGATCCCAGGCGGAAAGTTCGTTAGACTGTTCGAGCATTTTTTAACTCCTTGAAAATTCCGGGATGGCCTACGCAACATCCAGGCAAAGGTACTTTAGGTCGGTAAAAGCTTCGAGGCCGTGGCGCGAGCCTTCGCGGCCGATGCCGGACTGCTTGACGCCGCCGAACGGGATCGGCGCGCCGGTGATCTTCACCCGGTTAATCGCGACCATGCCATAGTCCAGCGCGCGGCCCATGCGCTGCTGGCGAGCACCGTTCTCGGTCACGACATAGGCGACAAGGCCATATTCGGTGGCGTTGGCGCGGGCGACAATTTCTGCCTCGTCGTCGAATGGCGTCACGGCAGCGACGGGACCAAACGTTTCCTCATGCATGATCAGCGCATCGTCCTGCACGTCGATCAGCAGCGTCGGCTGATAGAACAGCGGCCCGGCCGCGTGGCGGTTGCCGCCGGTGAGGCAACGCGCGCCGCGTACGAGCGCGTCGGCCACCTGCTCCTCCACCTTCTTGACCGCCCGTTCGTGCATCAGCGGCCCGATATCGGTTTCATCGGAAAGCCCGTTGCCGGTCCGCAGCGCCTCGATGCTGCGGGCGAAGGCGGCGCAGAACCGGTCATAGATCGGCCGCTGCACATGGATGCGGTTGGCGGCGAGGCAATCCTGGCCGGAGGTGGCGAACTTGGCGTCGAGCGCGATCGTCACCGCCTTGTCGATATCGGCATCGTCAAAGACGATCAGCGGTGCATGGCCGCCGAGCTCCATCACCAGCCGCTTCATCGTCGGCGCGCTCTGCGCGGCGATCAGTCGGCCGACCTCGGTCGAGCCGGTGAAGCTCATGGCGCGCACCCGGGCATCAGCGCACATCGCGCCGACAATCGTCCGCGCATCGCCGGTTACAATGTTGAAGACGCCCGCCGGCAGCCCGGCGCGCTCGCCAAGCTCGGCCAGCGCCAGCGCCGACAGCGGCGTTTCAGAGGAGGGATGTGCGACGACGGTGCAGCCGGCGGCAAGGGCGGCGGCGGCCTTGCGGGTGAGCATGGCCGACGGAAAATTCCACGGGGTTACGACGCCGACGACGCCAAGCGGCTCGCGGCGCACCGTCATCTCGGCATTCGGCAGATGGCTGGTGACGCTTTCGGCGTTGAGGCGTTTTGCTTCCTCGGCATACCACTCGACAAAGGAGGCGGCGTAGTCGATCTCGCCGAGCGATTCCTTCACCGGCTTGCCCTGTTCCAGCGTCATCAGCAGCGCCAGATCGTCCTTGGCGGCGATGATCAGATCGAACCATTTTCGTAAGATCCTGGAGCGCTCCTGCGGCAGCACAGCGCGCCAGGCCGGGAAGGCACGGGAGGCAGCACTGATCGCTTGCGTCGTCTGCCCGGCATCGAGCGCGGCGACGAAGGCGACGGTGGCACCGGTCGCCGGATCGGTGACTTCAAAACTTTCCGCCGACTCGCTTGCGGTCCAATGGCCGTCGACATAGGCGAGCGCGCGCAGCAGGCGGCGGTCAGTGAGGCGGTCGAGCGCGTCGTGGTGGTTCGTGCGGGCAAAATGCGCGGACATCGATTGTCTCCGGTGCCAAGGCGATGTGGAGAGATTAGTCGCGCAACCGAGACAGAGAGGCTGTTTCGGGAGCCGCTTGTAGAGAGATTGTCTCTATTGGCCCGCGGGTCCAGATGATCTCTCTGGCTTGCCGGCCGGCGGTGCTACCGAACCGTGAACATTGGCCGAGTCCCTCAACTTCGTCATCCTTGGGCGAAGCAGGAGCGTAGCTCCGTCGCGGAGACCCAAGGATCCAATGCCGTAACCTATGGCCGAAGCGCAGCGGAGCAGAATTCTGCACCGTTGCAACGCCTTAACGTCACGGCATGGATCCTGGGGTCTGCGCCGCGTCGCTTCGCTCCTTGCTCCGCCCCAGGATGACGAAGTGACGGTCGGTTCGGCTCAATCTCCCGGGTAAGCGATCTTAAAGGTCCGTCACGATTGCCCCGGCAGCAGATCGGCGACCGGCAACACTGTCTCCTCCTTCACCGTCTTGGTGACGATGTAGGTGAAGTAACGGTCGATGCCGATCTCGCGTTCGAGCAAGGCGTCGACCAGCCGCTGATAGGCGTCGATGTCGCGCGCCATGACCTTCAACACATAGTCGACGCCGCCGCCCACCGACCAGCAGGCGACGATCTCGGGGATGTCGCGGATGACCCGTTCGAAACGGTCGAAGTCGGCCTGGCGGTGGCTGGCCAAAGTCACCTCCATCAGCACGGTCGCCACCGGCGCGATCGCGCGCATGGCGATCGCGGCATGGTAGCCGGAAACGATGCCGGCCTTCTCCAGCTTGCGCAGCCGCATCCAGCAAGGCGTCGGCGACAGGCCGACCTTCTCGGCCAGCGCCAGCTTGGTGATGCGCCCGTCGCGCTGGATGGCGTCCAGGATCTTGAGGTCGATCGGGTCGAGTTTCGCTGCCGCCATGCCGGCTCCCGTTTTCTGTCCGGGACACCATGACGATGCATTATTTCGATTGTCAATTGCACTGATTTCGATCTCTAATAAGTCATGACATTATGGCAACCAGATCCTGCGCTCATCCGCCGGCCGGCCTATCTTTCGCTGGCCGACCAGTTCGCGCGCGCGATCCATGACGGGCGGCTCGCCAACGGCGCGCGGCTGCCGACGCATCGCCGTCTTGCGGAGGACCTGAAGCTTTCCGTGCAGACCGTCAGCCGCGCCTATGAGGAGCTGATCCGCCGCGGTCTGATCTCCGGCGAGGTCGGGCGCGGCAGCTTCGTACAGACGCAGCGCCGCGAGCCGGAGCCGCCCTACCTTCCGGAACGGCTGGGCGAGGTCATCGACCTCTCCATCCTGAAGCCGGTCTGCGAGCCGATGCATCTGGAGAAGCTGAAGCAGGCGCTGGGCTGGCTGGCCGAGAATCTGCCGTCGAGCTCGGCGCTGTCGTTCCGGCCGAACATGGTGTTCCCGCGTCATCGCGCGGTAGCCGTCGAGTGGCTGAAGCTCTGCGGCCTCGAAGCCTCGCCGCAGAACGTCAGCCTCACCAATGGCGCCACCGCCGGCATGACGGTGGCGCTGATGAGTGTGGCGCCGCCCGGCTCGACCGTCGCCACCGAGGCGATCGGCCACCACACGCTGGTGCCGCTTGCCCGCTATCTCGGCTTCAATCTCGAGGGCCTGCCGATCGATGACAACGGGCTGATCCCGGAAGCGTTGGACGAAGCCTGCCGGCTTTCCGACATCCGCGCGGTCTTCGTCCAACCTTCGGTGATCAACCCGACGGCGACCTTGATGGACGCCGGCCGGCGCGAGCAGATCGCGGCGGTGGCGCGCAAGCATGACATTGCCATCATCGAGAACGATGTGCTTGGGCCTCTGGTCGAAGGCCGGCCGCCGGCGGTCGCCGCCTTCGCGCCCGAGCGGACGCTTTACGTCACCTCATTCACCAAGATCGTCGTGCCAGGGCTGCGCATCGGCTATCTTGCGGTGCCCGACCGCTACGTCGCGGCCGTCGCCAACCGCCATCTCGTCTCGAACTGGATGGCGACGCCGATGGTGGCGGAGATCGCGACGCGCTGGGTGAACGACGGCACGGCGATGGAGCTGGTCAACTGGCAGCGCGGCGCGCTGAGACGCCGGCAGGAGATCGCCGCGGAGGTGCTCGCGGGCGTCGACTACCGCGTCCATCGCGACGGTCTGCATCTGTGGCTTGAACTGCCGGGCGACCGCGCCGAGGAGAGCTTTGTCGCGCAGGCGCGCCTGCGCGGCGTGGCGATCGCGCCGGGCACTTCTTTCCGCATTGCCGACACGCCCTGGCATCCGGCCGTGCGCATCTCGCTCGGATCGACCACCGAGGGGGAACTGCGCGCGGGCTTGAGCGTTGTCGCCAAGCTCCTGCTTGGCGATCCAGAGCATCTTCTGCTCGCCATATGATGCGCAAGCGGAGCGCAAATTGCCCTGAAATTGTGCTACGCTCGAAATATTGTCATGATATTATTTTCCTAATTGACATGATTTAGCGCGTTTCGCATCGTTAAGGGCATAGGCTTCTCCAAAACGGGGAAATGGATTGCCCGCACCCATCATCAAGGTCGACGCCATTTCGAAGAGCTTCGGCACCTTCAAGGTGCTGGACGGTCTGTCGATGCAGGTCATGCCGGGCGAGAAGTTGGCGCTGATCGGCCCGTCCGGGTCCGGCAAGACGACGATCCTGCGCATCCTGATGACGCTGGAGAAGATCGACGGCGGCCATATCCAGATCGACGGCGAGCAGCTCTACCACATGGAGCGCAACGGCCGGCTGCTGCCGGCCGACGAGCGCCACCTCGCCAAGATGCGCCAGAAGATCGGCATGGTCTTCCAGCTCTTCAATTTGTTCCCGCACAAATGCGTCATGGACAACGTGACGCTGGCGCCGATGCTGACCAAGGGGGTCGCGCGCCCTGCTGCCGAGAAGCGGGCGATGGAACTGCTCGACATGGTGGGGCTGGCCGACAAGGCCAAGGCGATGCCGGCGCAGCTCTCGGGCGGCCAGAAGCAGCGCGTGGCGATCGCCCGGGCGCTGGCGCTGTCACCCAAGATCATGCTGTTCGACGAGGTGACCTCGGCGCTCGACCCCGAGCTGGTCGAGGAGGTGCTCAACGTCATGCGCAAGCTCGCCGCCGAGACCGACATGACGATGCTGCTCGTCACCCACGAGATGGGTTTCGCCCACGACTTCGCCGACCGCGTGCTGTTCTTCGACCGCGGCAGGATCGTCGAGGAAGGCAAGCCCGATGAGATTTTCCGCCATCCCAAGCAGGAGCGAACGCAGGGCTTCCTGAAGAAGATCATCGCGGCCGGACATCGCGTCTGACCGCAATGCAACGGGCGATAAAGTCGTCCCAGGGGCGACAGAGTCGTCCTCATGGCCGACAGAGTCGTCCCGAGGGCGATGAAGTCGTCCCTCAAGAGGCGGCGAGAGCCGCCTGAACAGAGCAAACCAAGAAGAGAAACTAAGGAGTTGGGAACGATGAAGAAACTTGGCATCCTGGCTGGCGTTGCCGGTCTCGGAGTAAGCGCAATGCTGCTCGCCTCCGGCGCGCGTTCGGCCGACGACGCAAAGCTGGAAGAGCTCAAGGCGCAGGGCTTCGCCCGCGTCGCCATTGCCAACGAGCCGCCCTACACGGCGGTGGCCGCCGACGGCAAGGTCTCGGGCGCGGCGCCGGACGTGGCGCGCGAGATCTTCAAGCGCCTCGGCGTCAACGACATCGTCGCCTCCATCTCCGAATATGGCGCCATGATCCCCGGCCTGCAGGCCGGCCGCTTCGACGTCGTCACCGCCGGCCTGTTCATGAAGCCGGAGCGCTGCGCGGCGGTCGCCTACTCCGAGCCGGTGCTGTGCGATGCCGAGGCGATGCTGGTGAAGAAGGGCAATCCGAAAGGCTTCAAGAGCTATGAGGACATCGCCAAGGACGCCTCCGCCACCGTCGGCGCGCCGGGCGGCGGCACCGAGGAGAAGCTGGCTCTCACCGCCGGCGTGCCGCGCGACCGCGTCATCGTCGTGCCGGACGGCCAGAGCGGCCTGAAGATGGTGCAGGACGGCCGCATCGACGCCTATTCGCTGCCGGTGCTCTCGATCAACGACCTCATCAAGAAGGCCAACGACCCGAACCTCGAAGTGATCGCCCCGGTGCAGGGCGCGCCCGTCTATTGCGACGGCGCCGCCTTCAAGAAGGGCGACGAGGCGCTGCGCGATGCTTATGATGTCGAGCTCGCCAAGATGAAGAAGTCCGGCGAGTTCGCCAAGATCATCGAGCCCTATGGCTTCTCGGCCAAGGCGGCGATGTCGACGACGCGCGAGAAGCTCTGCGCGGCGAAGTAGGGCGCGACATCTTCGTTCTCCCCGTTCTACGGGGAGAACGTGTCACGAAGTGACGGATGAGGGGCAGCGCCATACCTTCGAGCGCCATACCTTCGTAAGTTCGCGCTGCCTGCCCGTCCTTCGCAGCAGCTGCGCTGCAGCTACGGAGGGTGGACCGGCATCTTCTCCCCGTGAACGGGGAGAAGGAGCCAAAACCAAACGTAGGAACTTCTGATTCAATGACCCAGTGGTCCGGCTATCTCGGCCTGATATTGCAGGGAGCGCTTGTCACCATCGAGCTGACGCTGATGGGATCGGTGCTCGCGCTGATCATGGCCTTCCTCGCCGGCATTGGCCGCGTGTCGCGCTTCTTCGTCATCCGGGCGCTCGCCACGACCTATATCGAGTTCTTCCGCGGCACCTCGATCTTCGTTCAGCTGTTCTGGGCCTATTTCGTGCTGCCTTTCGCCGGCCTGTCTCTGACGCCGCTGCAGGCCGGCGTGCTGGCGCTCGGCCTCAATGTCGGCGCCTATGCGGCGGAAGTGGTGCGCGGCGCCATCCTGTCGATCGGCCGCGAGCAATACGAGGCCTGCACGGCGCTCAACCTCGGCCGCTGGCAAGGCATGCGCCACGTCATCCTGCCGCAGGCGCTGCTGGTCATGCTGCCGACCTTCGGCAACAACGCCATCGAGCTGCTCAAGGCGACGTCGGTCGTGTCGCTGATCTCGCTCGCCGATCTCACCTTCCAGGCGCAGGTGGTGCGCTCGCAGACCGGCAGCACGCTGATGCCCTTCGTTTCCGTGCTCGTCATCTATTTCGGGCTCGCGCTGATCATCTCCTGGGGCATCCGCTCGCTGGAGCGCCGCATGGCGCGCGGCCTCGATGGAGTGCGTGTCTGATGGAGTGGGATTGGAACTTTGTCCGCGAGATCATGCCGACACTGATCCAGGGCGTGAAGATCACGATCCTGGCGACGGTGCTCGGCTCGGTCCTGGCGGCGATCGTCGGCCTGGCGATAGCGCTGGCGCGGCGTTCGCCGAACCGGGCCGTGTCGCGCAGCGTCGGCTGGTTCGCCGAGTTCATCCGCGGCACGCCGCTTTTGGTGCAGCTCTACTTCATCTTCTACGTGCTGCCCGATTTCGGTATCCTGTTGCCGCCGCTGGTGGCGGGTGTCATCGGGCTTGGCCTGCACTACGGCACCTATACGGCCGAGGTCTATCGCGCCGGCATCGACAATGTGCCGCGCGGCCAGTGGGAGGCGGCCAAGGCCTGCAATCTGAGCGGCTACAATAGCTGGACGTATATCATCCTGCCGCAGGCGATCCCGCCGATGATCCCGGCCTTGGCCAACTACTTGATCGCCATGTTCAAGGAAACGCCGCTGCTTTCTGCGATCACCGTGCTGGAGCTGATGAACCAGGCCAAGAGCGTCGCCAACACCTATTACCGCTACATCGAGCCGATGACGCTGGTCGGCGCCTTCTTCCTCGTCATCAGCCTCTGCTCCGTCGTACTCTTGCGCTGGCTGGAGCACCGCTACGGCAGGATCGAGAGATGAAAGTCATGAGACAGTTGCCCGAAATCCAGCTGGCATCGCGCCGGCCCGCCCTCGATGCGCGTCCGCTCGAAAAACGCGTCGGTCTGATCGCTTTAGCCACCGACCATACCAGCGAGGTCGATTTCCGCCGCATGGTGGCGAGCGAGCGGATCGGCGTCTATGTCGCGCGCATCCCCTATGCCAATCCGACGACGCCGGAGAATTTGCGCAAGATGCAGCCGCAGCTTTCGGCGGGCGCGGCGCTCATCCTGCCGGACGAGCCGCTGGACGCCGTCTGCTACTCCTGCACGTCGGCCTCGGTGGTGATCGGCGATGCCGAGGTCGAGGCAGCGATACAGGCGGCCAAACCGAATGTTTCTGTGGTCACGCCGCCCATGGCCGGCGTGCGCGGCTTGAACGCTTTTGGGGCGAAGCGGATCAGCATTCTCACGCCTTACACCGTCGAGACCAGCCGGCCGATGGCAACCTATTTCGCCGCGTATGGCTTCGACATCGAGAGCTTCACCTGCCTCGGTTTCGAGGACGACCGCGAGATGGCGCGGATCGCGCCGGCCTCTCTCATCGAGCTGGCGCGCCAGGCAACGCACGTGCAGGCCGAAGCGCTGTTCGTCTCATGCACGGCGCTGCGCGCGGCGCTTGCGGTTCCCGGCATGGAAGAGGCGATCGGCCGCCCGGTCGTCACCAGCAACCAGGCCAGCGCCTGGAATTGCCTGCGGCTCTGTGGCGACGACATACCGAGGCCGCAGTTCGGCCGGCTGATGACGAAGCTGTTGGTGCAGTAAGATTATGCCCCGTATTCACGAGCGACCCCCTCTGGCCTGCCGGCCATCTCCCCCTCAAGGGGGGAGATCAGCAGCTTCGGCGCCGCCGCTCGTCCTGCGACGTCAACGATTGGCGAAAGCGTGGCAGCAGCGAATCTCCCCCCTTGAGGGGGAGATGGCCGGCAGGCCAGAAGGGGTCCTCCGATGACGCGCGCCATCGCCCTTCACGACATCCGCGCCGGGCGTGAGCGCATCGCCGGCAAGATCTTGGCCACCCCAACCGTGCTTTCGCCGTCCCTGACGGATCGCACCGGCCATCCCGTCCACCTCAAGCTGGAGCACCACCAGACCACCGGCGCGTTCAAGCTGCGCGGCGCGTCCAACGCGATCGCCGCGTTGAGCCCGCAAGAAAGATCGCGCGGGGTCGTCGCGGCGTCGACCGGCAATCACGGCCGCGCGCTCGCGCATGCGGCGAAGCTCGAAGGCATGCGCGCGGTGATCTGCATGTCCAGGCTGGTGCCTGAAAACAAGCTCGACGCCATCCGCCGCCTCGGCGCGGACATCCGCATCGTCGGCAACAGCCAGGACGATGCCCAGCGTGAGGTCGACAGGCTCGTCGCGGAGGAGGGGCTGGTGATGCTGCCTCCGTTCGACCATCCCGACATCATCGCCGGGCAAGGCACGCTCGGGTTGGAAATCATGGAGCAGGTGCCGGACGCAGCAAGCGTGCTGGTGCCGCTTTCCGGCGGCGGATTGGCATCGGGCGTCGCCGCGGCCGTGAAGGGGGTGAGCCCGAGCACAAAGGTCATCGGCATCTCGATGGCGCGCGGCGCCGCGATGAAGGCGAGCCTCGACGCCGGCCGGCCCGTGCAGGTCGAGGAACTGCCGACGCTGGCCGATTCACTCGGCGGCGGCATCGGCCTCGACAACCGGCTGACCCTTGCCATGTGCCGCGACCTGCTCGACGACGTCATCCTGCTTTCCGAGGACGAGATCGCCGCCGGCATTCGCCACGCCTATGAACAGGAGCGCGAGATCGTCGAGGGCGCGGGCGCCGTCGGCATCGGCGCGCTGCTCGCAGCCAAGATCAGACCGAGCGGCCCGACGGTGCTTATCCTGTCCGGCCGGAACATCGACATGGCACTGCACCGCAGGATCGTCTGCGGCGAGGAGCCATCAACCGCGGAGCGCGCCGCATGAGCCGCATGACCATCCTGACCGAAGCCGAACTGCGCAAGATCGTGACGCTCGATCTCGATGCTGTCGCCTGCATCGCGAACGCTTTCCGCGCTTTGGCCACGCTGCCGGTGGCGATGCCGCCTATCCTCAGGCTCGACATCCCCGAGCACCGCGGCGAGGTCGACGTGAAGACCGCCTATGTGCCCGGCATCGATGGCTTCGCCATCAAGATAAGCCCTGGATTTTTCGACAATCCGAAGCTCGGCCTGCCCAGCGTCAACGGCATGATGGTGCTGCTTTCGGCCAAGACAGGACTTGTCGAGGCGCTGCTGCTCGACAATGGCTATCTCACCGATATCCGCACTGCCGCCGCCGGCGCGGTAGCGGCCAAGCATCTGTCGCGAGCGGACAGCTCGGTCGCGGCGATCTTCGGCGCCGGCGTGCAGGCCGGATTGCAACTGGAAGCGCTGCGCCTCGTACGGCCGATCGAGGAGGCGCGTATCTGGGCCCGCGACGCCGCCAAGGCCGAGGCGACCGCCGCCCGTCTGCGCGAAAGGCTGGGTATCATGGTGCGCGCCGAGCCGGATGCCGCAAAGGCGGCAGCCGAGGCAGACATCATCGTCACCACCACGCCTTCGACCAAGCCGCTGATCAAGGCCGGTTTCGTCTCGGCCGGCCAGCACATCACTGCCATGGGCTCGGACGCCGAGCACAAGAACGAGATCGCGCCGGCGATCATCCGCATGGCCGATCTCTATGTCGCCGACAGCGCGAAACAGACGCGGCGCCTCGGCGAGCTCCACCACGCGATCGAGGCTGGCGTGATGACTGCCGACGCCGAAGTCACCGAGCTTGGCCAGATCATCGCCGGCGAAAAGCACGGACGACGCTCGGCCGGCGATATAACCATCGCCGACCTTACCGGCACCGGCGTGCAGGACACGGCGATCGCCACTTTAGCCCGCGACCGCGCGCGGGCGGCGAACGCCGGAACCATTTTTGAAAGCTGATTACCTGGCCGCAAGGCCCAACAAACGAGGATCAAGAACGATGCAGCCAAACCTGAAATTCTCGCGAGGCGAATTTGCCGATCGCCTCGCCAAGACGCGAAAAGCCATGGAGGCCAAGGGGGTCGATCTGCTGATCGCCAGCGATCCCTCCAACATGGCCTGGCTGACCGGCTATGACGGCTGGTCCTTCTACGTGCATCAGGCGGTCATCGTGCCGCCTTCGGGCGAGCCGGTCTGGTACGGCCGCGGCCAGGACGCCAATGGCGCCAAGCGCACCGCCTATCTCGCGCATGACAACATCATCGGCTACGCCGACCATTATGTGCAGTCGACCGAGCGGCACCCGATGGACTATCTCGCCAGCGTGCTGGCCGATCGCCGCTGGGACAAGCTCACCATCGGCGTCGAGATGGACAATTACTGGTTCTCGGCGGCCGCCTTCGCCGCTCTGCAGAAGCACCTGCCCAACGCCCGTTTCGTCGACGCCACCGCGCTGGTCAACTGGCAGCGCGCCGTGAAGAGCCCGACCGAGATCGGCTACATGCGCAACGCCGCCCGCATCGTCGAGGCGATGCACCAGCGCATCGTCGACAGGATAGAGGTCGGCATGCGCAAATGCGATCTGGTCGCCGAGATCTACGATGCCGGCACGCGCGGCGTCGAGGGGATCGGCGGCGACTATCCGGCGATCGTGCCGCTCTTGCCGTCGGGCGCCGATGCCTCGGCACCGCATCTGACCTGGGATGACCAGCCGATGAAGGCGGGCGAGGGCACGTTCTTCGAGATCGCCGGCTGCTACAACCGCTACCATTGCCCGCTGTCGCGCACCGTCTTCCTCGGCAAGCCGACACAGGCCTTCCTCGATGCCGAGAAGGCGACGCTGGAGGGCATGCAGGCAGGTCTTGCCGCAGCCAAGCCGGGAAACACCTGCGAGGACATCGCCAATGCGTTCTTCGCCGTGCTGAAGAAGTACGGCATCGTCAAGGACAACCGCACCGGCTATCCGATCGGTCTTTCCTATCCGCCGGACTGGGGCGAGCGCACCATGAGCCTGCGCCCCGGCGACCGCACCGAGCTCAAGCCCGGCATGACCTTCCATTTCATGACCGGTCTGTGGCTGGAGACGATGGGGCTGGAGATCACCGAGTCGATCCTGATCACCGACACCGGTGTCGAGTGCCTGGCCAATGTGCCGCGCAAACTGTTCGTGAAGGACTGAGCCGATGTCAGCTTTGCGTCCATCGCCGATCGCGCCGACCGTCGACTTCGAGCGCGACGGCGTTCAGCACGGCTTCCTGCGCCTGCCTTACAGCCGCGACGATTCGGCCTGGGGCTCGGTGATGATCCCGATCTGCGTGATCCGCAACGGCAATGGGGCGGCGGCGCTGCTTACCGGCGGCAATCATGGCGACGAATATGAGGGGCCATTGGCGCTCTATGAACTCGCCCGCACGCTCGATCCAAGGAATGTCTCCGGCACGGTCATCATCGTGCCGGCGATGAATTATCCGGCCTTCCGCGCCGGCACGCGCACCTCGCCGATCGACAAGGGCAACATGAACCGCTCTTTCCCCGGAAGGCCCGACGGCACGGTGACGGACAAGATCGCCGACTATTTCCAGCGTGAGCTGCTCCCCCGCGCGGACATCGTGCTCGACTTCCACTCAGGCGGAAAGACGCTGGATTTCATGCCGTTCTGCGCGGCACACACGCTGCTGGACAAGGCGCAGGAAGAGAAGGCCTTCGCCGCGGTCGAGGCCTTCTCGGCGCCGTTCTCGATGCGCATGACCGAGATCGACACGGTCGGCATGTATGACACGGCGGCCGAGGAGATGGGCAAGGTCTTCGTCACCACCGAGCTCGGCGGCGGCGGCACGTCCCGGGCCGAGACGGTGCGGATCGCCAGGCGCGGCGTGCTCAACGTGCTTCGCCATGCCGGCATTGTAGCTGGTGCGGTCGAGAAGACTCCAACTCAGTGGCTCGACATGCCGTCGGGCGACTGCTTCGCCTTCGCCGAGGACGACGGCATGATCGAGACCATGGTCGATCTCGGCGGGAAAGTGGAGGAAGGCCAAGTCGTGGCGCGCATCCATTCGACCGGCCGGACCGGCATCGCGCCACAGGAGATCAAGGCAAAAATGTCGGGCCTGCTGGCCGCGCGCCATTTCCCGGGCCTGGTCAAGGCCGGCGATTGCGTCTCAGTGTTGGCCGTCGAGGTCGGTTGATGCCGATCGTAGCGCCAGATCACGCATCGTGCTGAGCGATTGAAGAGGAAGATGACGTACGCAGGCAAATTGCCTGAGTACGGCTCGCGTTCAACCGTGGAATTGGTAGGCGGCAATGGAATCCGGCTTCATCTCGATCGAGAAGCCCGGCGCCGTCGGCGGCATGTAAGCCGCGTTTTCGATGACGCAGGGCTCGAGGAAATGCTCGTGCAGGTGATCGACATATTCGATCACTCGATCCTGCTTGGTGCCTGATACCGCGACATAGTCGATCATCGAGAGGTGCTGGACATATTCGCACAGGCCGACGCCGCCGGCATGCGGCCAGACCGGCAGACCGAACTTGGCGGCGATCAGCAGCACGGCCAGCACCTCGTTGAGGCCGCCCATGCGGCATGAATCGATCTGCACGACATCGATCGCGCCGCCGGCGATGAACTGCTTGAACATGATCCGGTTCTGGCACATCTCGCCGGTCGCGACCTTGATCGGCGCCACGGCCTTGCGGATTTTTGCATGGCCGGCGACGTCGTCCGGGCTGGTCGGCTCCTCGATGAAGAAGGGCTTGGCGAAGGCGAGGTCACCCAGCCAGTCGATCGCCTGGTCGACCTCCCAGACCTGGTTGGCGTCAATCATCAGGTAGCGGTCCGGACCGATCACTTCGCGGGCGATCCTGAGACGGCGGATGTCATCGGCGCGGTCGCGGCCAACTTTCAGCTTGATGTGGTCAAAACCCTGGTCGACCGCTTCTTGGCAGAGCCGCCGCAGTTTGTCGTCGGGATAGCCGAGCCAACCGGCGGAGGTGGTGTAGCAGGCGTAGCCTTCGCGCTCAAGCGTGGCGATACGCTCCTGTTTACCGGCTTCGGCCTTCTTCAGGATCTCCAGCGCTTCGGCCGGCGTGATCGCGTCGGTGAGATAGCGGAAGTCGACGATTCGCGCGATCTCCTCGGGGCTCATCTCGGCGACCAGACGCCAGACCGGTTTGCCGGCTTCCTTCGCCCACAGGTCCCAGACGGCATTGACTACCGCGCCGACCGCAAGATGCATGGCGCCCTTGTCCGGACCGATCCAGCGCAGCTGGCTGTCGCCGGTCACGTGACGCCAGAAACGGCCGGGATCCTCTTTGACCCATTCGAGGTCGAGCCCGACGACCAGATGGCGCAACGCCTCGATGGCCGCGCAGCAGATCTCGTTGCCGCGGCCGATGGTGAAGGTGAGCCCGTGGCCCTTCAGCGACGGGGCGTCGGTGTCGAGGATGACATAGGCCGCGGAATAGTCCGGGTCGGGGTTCATCGCGTCCGAGCCGTCGAGGCTTTGCGACGTCGGAAAGCGCAGGTCGAAGACGCGAAGATCGGTTATGCGGGTCATGCTCGGTGCCTCATCAGATCGACCAGCCGCCATCGATATTATAGGCCTGCCCGGTCGTGTAAGTAGCCCCGGCGAGATAGACGGCGAGATCGGCGATCTCCTCGGCCGTGCCCAGCCTTCCCATGGGCTGGCGGGAGATGAAGGCAGCGCGGGCGGCCTCGTAGTCGCCTTGAGCCCGCATGCGGCTTTCGAGCGAGGGGCTCTCCACCGTGCCGGGGCAGATGGCATTGCAGCGGATTCCCCTGGCGACATAGTCGGCGGCGATCGATTTGGTCAGGCCGATGACGGCCGCCTTGGTCACGCCATAGGCGAAGCGGTTCGGCACGCCCTTTGGGGCGCCGGCGACCGACGCCATGTTGATGATGGCGCCGCCGCCGCGCTCCAGCATGCCGGGCAGCACGGCGCGAATGGTGCGGATCATGGCGCGCACGTTGAGATTGAAAGCGAAGTCGAGGTCCTCGTCCTTCATCTCGAGGATGGAGCCGGAATGGACGAAGCCGGCGCAGTTGAACAGCGCGTCGACGCGGCCGATCTCGGCGAAGGCGGCTTTGACGGCATCGTCGCTCAGCACATCGAGCTTGCGGGTGACGATGCCTTTCTGCCCGTTGAGCTCGGCCAGCGCGGCCTCGTTGATGTCGGTGGCATGCACGGTTGCGCCGGCCGCGGCAAAAGCGAGCACGCTGGCGCGGCCAATGCCTTGCGCAGCCGCGGTGACGACGACGGTCTTGCCGTCCAGTGAATGAGCCATGTCGTGTCTCCTTCCGAATCTCAGGCCGGCTGCTTGCGCCGCTCGACGATATAGATGTGGTCCGCGGCCAGCACCACTTCGTCGCGCTGGTTCAAAACTTCGATGCGTTCGATAACGCGCCCCGACTCGGGCCGTTTCGGGTCGTCCTCCTTCGCGGCGATCGTCGTGCGCGTGCGGATCGTGTCGCCGATGAACACCGGCTTGATGAAGCGGAGCCTGTCATAACCATAGGAGAAGGCGACCGGATTGATGATGGTCGCCGTCAGTCCGACACCGACCGAGAACACCAGCGTGCCATGCGCGATGCGCTGGCCGAAGGGCGTCGTCTTCATGAACTCGGCGTCCATGTGGTGCGGGAAGAAATCGCCGGTGTGGCCGGCATGGACGACGAAATCGGTTTCGGTGATCGTGCGGCCGCCGGTCAGCCGCGACGAACCGATCTCGTAGTCTTCAAAATAGGTGACCTGTTCCATGCCGTTCCTTACGGTTTCCCCGCCAGAGGCGTCGCCGGCGCCGCGCTCGATCGATAGGCGGCTTCCACCAGCGCCATCGTGTTCCAGGCATCCTCGACGGAGCTGACCAGCTCTTTGTCTTCCCCGCAAGCGAAGCGTTGGACATTGGCCATGCGCCCGACAAAGGCGTCGGGGAACCAGGCGCCTGAGAGCGGGACGCTAACCCAGTCGGATCCACCTTTGGGGTAGATCTCCAGCACGTCCGGCTCGCCGCGCGGATAGTCGAGATTGAGGCCGAGCTTGACGTAGGCAGCACCCTCGGTACCGCAGATGCGGAACTCGCAGGCCTGATGGCGGCGCCCGAACTGGTGGTCGTGGTTGATGGAGAGCGCGCAGCGCACAGTGTCGCCATAGTCGAGGATGGCGCTGGTGCGGGTCTGCGCTACGCTGTGATTGGGATGGCCGAGGGTTTTCGCGTGAACCCCCTCGGGGTCGCCGAGCAATTGCCGGATCAGGTCGAGGTAATGGATCGAATGCATGGCGATCTCGACGCGCGGCGCGGTGAGCAGGAATTCCCAAAGCTGCCACGGCGTGGCGAGCGCCAGCCAGGCGTCGAAGTCGACAACCTCGCCCAGCCAGCCCTTGGTGATCGCGTCCTTCAGCGCCAGCATCATCGGCGCGAAGCGGAGCTGGAAGTTCACCGCCGCCTTCAGCTTCTTGGCGCGGCAGATTTCGAGGATCTCGGTCGCCTCGCCGAGATAGTTGCCCATCGGCTTCTGGATCAGCGCCACCGCGCCGTCGGGCAGGGCCTTCAGGACCTCGGCGTGCCGGCCGGGCGGCGTGGCAAGATCGAAGATCGGATCCTTGACGGCTGCCGCCTCGTCCACCGAGCGGAACGCCGTCACGCCCCATTTCTCGGCCAGCGTCTGCGCCTTGGCCTGATCCGGATCATAGAGACCCGCGACCGGAAAGCCGGCCTTGCGATAGGCTGGGAAATGCGCGTCGCCGACGATCGAGCCGGCGCCGAAGGTCACGATCGGGCGCGGCTTCGCAGGGCTTGGCCAGGACTGCGCCAGCGATGCCGGATCGAAGGCGTCAGTCATGGTGGAAGACTTCATCCATCATCGCCCACCATTCGCCCTCCCGCCTGGTCGGCAAAGGCTCCTGGCACGGCATGCACACCGCCCACCATTCCTGGGTCTTGGGGTCCGCGGCCATCTTGGCCATGTCGGCGGCGTAGTCGGTGCCGTGATATTCGAAATAGGAAAACAGCAGGTTCTCCGGCCGCTTGAGGTAGATCGAGTAGTTCTTGATGTTGCAGGCCGAGATCATCTTCAGCACATCCGGCCAGACGGCGGCGTGCAGGCGCACATATTCCTCGACCTTGTCCGGCTTCAGGCCGAGCACCATGCCCATTCGCTGCATCTCAATTCCTCCGTTTTGTGACGGTTGAGCTGAACTCGGCGATGCTGCGCGCCTTGAGAGCCTCGAAATCCCAGTCGATGCCGAGGCCCGGCTCACTCGGCGCCAGCGCATAGCCTTTCTCGATCACCATCTTCTTGCCCGTCAACTCGTCCAGTTGCGGAATGTACTCGACATATTTGCCGTTCGGCACCGCGCAGGCCAGGCTGACATGCAATTCCATCAGGAAATGCGGGCAGACGGGCATGTCGAAGGCTTCCGCCATATGCGCCACCTTCAGCCAGGGCGTGATGCCGCCAATGCGGCCGACATCGACCTGGACGATGTTGCAACCGCCCTTCTGCATATATTCGCGGAAATGGCGGATGGAATAGAGCGACTCGCCGACAGCCACCGGCGTCGCGGTCGAATTCGACAGACGCACATGGCCGTCGATGTCGTCTGCCGGCAGCGGCTCCTCGATCCAGGCGAGATCGAGCTCGCGCAACCGCTCGGCGCGGCGGATGGCTTCATCGACGGAAAAGCCCTGGTTGCAGTCTGTCATGATCTCGTAGCCATCGCCGACGGCCTTGCGCACCGCCGAAAGCCGGGCGAAATCCTCAGAGCCGTGCGGCTTGCCGATCTTGACCTTGGAGCCGGTGAAGCCTTTCGCCTTGGCGGCGAGCGCATCCTCGACAAGTGCGGCCGTCTCGATGTGCAGCCAGCCGCCTTCGGTGGTGTAGAGCGGACAGCGGTCCTTGGCGCCGCCGGCAAGCTTCCAGAGCGGCAGTTTCTGCTTCTTTGCCCGAAGATCCCAGAGCGCGGTGTCGATTGCGGCGAGCGCGATGGCCGTGATGGCGCCGATGGTGGTCGCGTGGGTCGCGAATTCGAGATCGTGCCAGACCGCCTCGATCTGGTCGGCGTCCTGCCCGATCAGGCGCGGCGCGAGGTGGTCGGCCAGAAGCCGCATCACCGAAGAGCCGCCGGTGCCGATCGTATAGCTGTAGCCCATGCCGACCGCGCCGTCGGCATCGGTGATGGTGACGATCGGCGTCTCCTGGCTGACAAAACTCTGGATGGCGTCGGTGCGCTTCACCTTCGGCACCAGATCGACCATTGCAAGCTCGACTTTCTCGATCTTCGCCATCGTCAGACCCTCAGGGATTTGCCGGTTTCCGCGGAAAAGAGATGCGCCCGCGACAGGTCGAAGTGCATTGCGACACGGTCGCCCGCCTTCAACGGCTTGGGGTTCAGCATGCGCGAGACCCAGTCGCGGCGGTCGAATTCGGCGAACACCAGCGTCTCGTTGCCGAGCGGTTCAGTCACTGTCACCGGCAGTTCGATCTCGTGGACGTCGGCGGCATCGCCCGAATGCAGTCCGTGGCCCACGGGGTAGAGATCGTCCGGACGCAGGCCGAACACCACCTTGTCGCCGGCGCTGACATTGGCCTTGAATCGGCCGGGCAGCGGCAGGCTCTGGCCGCCGGCGAAGACGACATTGCCGTCGGCGACCGTCGCCTCGTGCAGGTTCATCGGCGGCGAGCCAATGAAGCCCGCGACGAAGCGCGTCGCCGGCCGCTGGAAGACTTCGTCCGGGGTGCCGACCTGCTCGATATAGCCGTCGCGCATGATGACGATGCGGTCGGCCAGCGTCATCGCCTCGATCTGGTCATGCGTGACGTAGATGACGGTGGACTTCACCTTGGCGTGCAGCTTCTTGATCTCGGTGCGCATCTGCGTGCGCAGCTTAGCGTCGAGATTGCTGAGCGGCTCGTCGAACAGGAAGACGTCCGGGTCGCGCACGATGGCGCGGCCCATGGCGACGCGCTGGCGCTGGCCGCCGGAAAGCTGGGAGGGACGGCGCTCGAGCAGCGCATCGAGGCCGAGGATGGCCGAAGCCTCGGCGACGCGGCGGTCCATCTCCTCTTTCGGCGCGCCGGCGATCTTCAGCGAGAAGCCGAGATTCTCGCGCACTGTCATGTGCGGATAGAGCGCGTAGGACTGGAACACCATCGAGATGTTGCGCGAGCGCGGCGGCAGGTCGTTGACGATGCGGTCGCCGATCTCGATCGTGCCGCCGGAGATGTCCTCCAGCCCGGCGATCATACGGAGCGTGGTCGACTTGCCGCAGCCCGACGGTCCGACCAGTGCAATGAATTCGCGGTCGGAGACGTCGAGGTCGATGCCGTGCACGATCTCCATGTTGCCGTAACGCTTGGTCAGTTTCTTGAGCGAGACTATCGCCATCGGATCAACCTTTCACCGCGCCGGAGGTGAGGCCGCCGACGAGGTGTTTCTGGACGATGAAGGTGAGGATAAGCGCCGGAATGATCATCACCACGGCCAGCGCGCACATGCCGCGCCAATCGATGGTGAATTCGGCGGTGTAGTCGAGCAGCCCGACGGGCAGCGTCTTCGAATTGATCGAGCGCGTCAGCTGCGAGGCAAGAGCGAACTCGTTCCAGGAGGTAAGGAAGGCGAAGATGCCGGCGGACGCGATACCCGGTCCGGCCAGCGGAAACTCGACCTGCCAGAACGCCTGCCAGCGCGTGCAGCCGTCGATCTGCGCGGCCTCGGCGAGATCCTTCGGCACTTGGCGAAAGAAGCCGTCGATCAGCCAGATGGTGAACGGCACGTTGAGCGCAACATAGGCCAGGATCAAGCCGAAATGCGTGTCGATGATGTCGAGCCGCGCATAGACGAAGAACAGCGGCAACGACAGCGCGATACCGGGCACGGTGCGCGTCAGCATCAGGCCTAGGAACATCGCCGACTTGCCGCGGAACCTGTAGCGGGCGAAGGCGTAACCGCCGGCCATGCCGATGGCGATCGCAATGACGGTCGATGTCACCGAGATGATGAGCGAATTGCGGAAATAGTCGACGACCGGAATGCCGCCCTTGCCGACGCCGCTGAACATGGCGACGTAGGCATCGAGCGAGACCTGCTGCGGGATCCAGACCGGCGGTTTGGCGAGGATCTCGACCGTCGGCCGCAGCGAGGACAGCACGATCCAGATGCCGGGCAGGCAGATGAAAAGCATGGCGAGGAACAGGCCGACGCGATGCGCGACGGTCGCTACGCGGCGTTTCAGGCGGGCGGATGCGTTGGCTTCCATCGTCACCACTCCGCGCCGATCTGAGTGCGCGCCGCGGCGAGCTTCCTGAAAAAGTAGACGGTGAAGACGATCGACAGCAGGATCGAGAAATAGGCCATCGCGTTGGCCACGCCCATGCGCGCATCGCTGTAGGCGGTGCGCGCGACCAGCGTCCACAACAGTTCGGTGCGGCCGGCCGGGCCGCCATCCGTCATGATCTTGACGATGTCGTAGGCGCGCGCGACGTCGAGCGAGCGGATGGTCATGGCGATATAGGCGAAGGGCATGATGAAGGGCCAGGTCACATAGCGGAAGGTCTGCCACGGTGTGCAGCCGTCGACGCGCGCCGCCTCGACAGGCTCCTTCGGCATGGCAAGCAGGCCGGCAAGGATCAGGATCGCGAAGATCGAGGTCGAGGACCAGATCTCGGCGATCGAAATGGCGATGAAGGCGAGGTGGCCTTCGATCAGCCAGGGGATCGCCTCCTGCGTCAGGCCGAGCGACTGCAGCGCGTTGTTCACCAGCCCGATATTGTCGTTGAACATGAACTTGAACTGGAAGCCGACCAGGATCGGCGAGAACATCATCGGAAACATCATGATGGTGCGCAGGACCCGCTGGCCGCGGCTGGCCTTCTCGACCAGCAGCGCGAGGCCGAGCCCAAGCAGCATCTCGAGATTGAGCGCGATGGTGAGCAGAAGCACGGTGCGGCCGAAGGCCCACCAGAAATTCGCGTCGGACAGGATGTTGCGATAGTTGCGCAGGCCGATGAAGGTGAAGAAGGTTTCGGGACGCGTCAGCCTGAACGGCGTGAAGCTGGAATAGAAAGACAGGCACAGCGGCACGACCACCACCGCCGCCAGCACGAGCACGGCCGGCAGCAGGAGAAGGGTTGGCGCGGAAAGCCGCTTGGCCGTCATGCAATGTCCCAAAGATGTTTGCGCGGCCGGCGATCGTGTCGCAGGACGGCCGCATCGGTCAAAGCGGCGCCGGTCACGAGGACCGGCGCCGCCGGGAGGATAGTCCTTAGAGCTTGCCGGCGTCCTCGAGGATCTGCGTCGCCTTGGCGGCAGCGTCGTCCAGCGCCTGCTTGGAGGTCTTGTCGCCGAGGATGGCGGCCTGCAGTTCCGGGTAGACGGCGTTGGAGATCTCGATCCACTCCGGCGTTTGCGGCACCGGGAAGGCGTTCTTGGCAGCCTCCTGGAAGGCCTGCAGAACTTCGGTCTTGTAAGGATCGGACTTCGCCTGCTCGAGGTCCCACTCCCACACCTTGGTGCGGGTGGGCAGCGGGCCGGCGGCGGCCTCCAGCTTCTGGCTGTCCTCGTTGGTCAGCCACCAGACCAGAGAGGCGGCGGCTTCCTTGCTGGCGCAGTTCTCGGTCACCGAGAAGCCATGCGCGCCGGACCAGCCCGATCGCTTGCCGGACGAGCCCTTGGGCTGAACCTTGACGCCGACATTGCCGGCGACCTTGGACGACTTCGGGTCGTTGAAGAAGCCGGCCCAGCCCGGCCAGTCGAGATTGATCGCCACGGTGCCTGAGGCGAAGCCCTGGCCGAGGTCGTCCCACAGATAGTTGGTCGTGCCGGCAGGCACTGCCTTGGCCTTGTAGAGGTTGACGAACCAGTCGAGCGCCTTGACGCCGGCCTCCGAGTTGAAGGCCGGCTTGCCGTCCTTGTCGAGATATTCGCCGCCGTCGGCGATCAGCATCTCGAAGAAGCGGCCGTTGATCGCCTCTTCCTTGCCGGCATATTGCGTGCCGTAGAAATCGGGCGGGCTGGCGAAGAATTCGGCCTGCTGCGCCATCTCGTCGAACGTGTCCGGCGGCGCGAGGTCCTCGCCGTATTTCTCCTTGTAAGCTTTCTTCTTAGCCTCGTCCTGGTAGAGGCTCTTCTGGTAATAGAGCGCCGAGACATCGAACTGCGCGCGCGGCAGCATCACCAGCTTGCCGTCGAGCGTGCCGGCCGCGATGTTGGCCGGCACGAAGGCGTCGATCTCCTCCTTCGGCAGCAGCTTGGCGAGGTCGGTGTAGATGCCCGGATATTGCGGCGCGAACGAGGTGTGGTTGGAGCCGACGCACCAGGTGATCGAGTTGGAAGCGATGTCCGACTTGATCTCCTTGTCGAGATCGAAATGGTTCTTCTTGGAGATGACATTGACCTTGGCGCCGGTCGCCTTCTCCCACTCGCCAATGCGCTCGTAGAGTTTCTCGTATTGCTGGCCGCCGATCAGCTTGGCGTCGATGGTGACGCCGGGAAACTTGCCCGGCAGGTCGGCCGCGAACGCCGCGCCCGACGCCATGACCAATGCGCCGGCGGCGACGCCGGAAAGCAGTCTGTTCATGAGTATCCTCCCTGGGACGGCAGTACGCCGCCGTGACCTTGAAGCTCGTCGCTTCATTCATATGCAAACAAATTATTCATAAATCGTCAAGCCGAAACTTCTTCCCATGAAGGCTCTCTTGCGTATATGAAGATAGAAATTCACCAGAGGGGCATCCGGTGCAGGACGACGAGGAAGACCGATATCGCGCGCCGGCTCTGGACAAGGGGCTGGACATCCTGGAGCTGCTGGCCAGCGTCGATGGCGGCCTGACCCAGGCCGAGATCGCCAAGCGTCTGGACCGCAGCCCCAACGAGTTCTACCGGATGCTCGACCGGCTGGTGAAACGCGGATACGTCACCCGCCCCGACGGCGACCGCTACTCGCTGACACTGAAGCTCTTCGGGCTCGGCCAGTTGCATGCGCCGGTGCGCAGGCTGGTCTCCTACGCCACCTCGATCATGCGCGAGCTGGCCGAGACCACGTGGCAGGCGAACCAGCTCGTGGTGTTCGACCGCGGCAATGCCGTGGTTATCGCCCAGCAGGAAGCGCCGCATTACTGGGGCATCTCGATCCGCGTCGGCTCGCACATCAGCCTGTTCGACACCGGATCGGGGCATGTGCTCTTAGCGTTCCGCTCGCCGGAAGAGCGCGAGATGATGATCGCCGAGCATCTGCGCACCAACGAAGAGATGAAGCAGTCGCCCGACTTCTTCGCCCGCCTCGACCAGGTGCGCGACCGGGGCTACGAGATGATGGCCTCTCTGCAGACGGCCGGCGTCTACAATCTGTCGGCGCCAGTGATCGGCTCGGACGGCCGAGGCATCGCGGCGCTCACCATCCCCTACATCACTCTGGTCAACGCGCCAGCCGCGCCCGATATCACCAGGACGATCACGCTGCTGCAGGCCGCCGCGGCGAAGCTGTCGCAGCTCGCCGGCTCGGATATGCAGATGCGGATATAATTCTTATTTGAATGATGAATTCTCCCGTGAGATGATCGAATCTATGTTTTGATGCATGTCGTTTTTCGTAAAACCGCTGCACAGTTTTGGGCGACACGCATAAGCGCGACAAGGGAGGAAGCCATGATCGTCGACACGCACCTGCATCTCATCGACAAGACGGCGCTGCGCTATCCGTGGCTGTCCGGGGTGCCGGCGCTCGACCGTGATTTTTCCCAAGATGAATACTCCACCGAGGCGCGTCGCGCGGGCATAGAGCTGGCGCTGCATATGGAGGTCGACGTCGACCCGGCCGATATCGCGGCCGAGACGACCCATGTCGAAGGATTGTCGAAGAAGCCGGGCAGCCTGGTGAGGGGCGCGATCGTCTCCTGCCGACCGGAAGAGGCTGGCTTCGCCGCCTGGCTGGACAAGGTGAAGGCCGATCCCTTCGTCAAGGGTTTCCGCCGCGTGCTGCATGTCGTGCCTGACGATGTTTCCGAGGGCGCCCTGTTCCGCGAGAACATCAAACGTATCGCCGGCAGCGGGCTGACCTTCGATCTCTGCGTCCTGCCGAGGCAGATGAAACAGGCAATCGCGCTGGTCGATCTGGCGCCGGACGTGCAGTTCGTCCTTGATCATTGCGGCGTGCCCGACATCAAGGGCAAGGCCGAGCATCCCTGGCGCGAGCAGATCGCCGAGATCGCGCGGCGCCCCAATGTCGTCGGCAAGATCTCCGGCGTCGTCGCCTATGCCGATCCCGCGATCTGGACCGCCGAGACGCTTCGGCCCTATGTCGAGCACACGATCGGAAGCTTCGGCTGGGACCGCGTCGTGTGGGGCAGCGACTGGCCGGTCTGCACCTTGGGCGGCGGGCTGCTTGGCTGGGTGGCGGCGACGCATGCGCTCCTTGCCGGCGCGAGCGAGACCGAGCGCGCGAGGCTGCTCTCCGGCAATGCGAAGAAGCTCTGGCGGCTGTAAGCCCTAACGGCGCTGCGCAGGTTGGGTGACATACATTAGCCGGCGACGGCCGGCGCGAAACTCTCCTGGAAAAGGCGGTTGATGTCGGCGACGACGCGCTGCGCATCCTCTCTGCCGGCAAGGCCCTCGTTGAGGCGGTCGGACGCTGCCTGCTGAAAGGGCATGTAGCCGTCATGCCGCGGGCGCACCCAGGCGCCTTCCAGCGTTGTCCGCGTGCCGCGATAGAAGTCGCCGGTCGCGGCATTGACGGCTTCGTCCTCCCAGGCGGCGGCATGGCCGGGCTGGCCGCCGGCGGCGGCATAGGGGCCGCGCTGCACGTCGCCGCTGGCGATCCAGTAGGCGAAGTCGATCGCTTCCTTGCTCGCAGTGGAGAAGGCCGAGACGGCGATGCCGGTGCCGCCGAGGGCGGAGCCGACCGAGCCGTTGCCGCCCACGGACGGCATGTCGCAAAAGGCGAGCCGGTTCGGTCGGAACCCGGCTTTCGCATAAGGCACGTAGCCATAGATCAGCGGCGCGCAGGCGATGCGAGAGGTGGCTTCGGCCATCTTCTCGAACACCGCGATCGGATCCATCGTCAGGCATTGCGGATCGACGAGCGCTGCCATCTCGCGCAGCATTTCGAGGACGGTTTCGCCGGTCTCGGGATCGACCAGATCGTCCGGCCCGTCGACGGCGCATGGCCGGCCGAGATCGGCGGCCATCGTGAAGAAGCACATCAGCGAATGCGGCGGCCTGAGCGGCAGGAGCACGCGGCCCTGCTGGGCAAGCTCCAGCACTTCGGTCCAGATCGTCGGCGCTGCCTCGATCAAATCGGGCCGCCAGGCCTGCACCTGTGTCGCGGCATCGATCGGAAAGGCCCATTGCCGCCCCTGCCAGGCGTAGCTTGGGTAGGATCGGCCGACGCTTGCCCTCGCGAGCGCTTCGCGTTCCGCCTCGCGGCCCGGCACGTCGAGCGGCGCCAGGCACTTCTCGGCGGTGATCTTGCCGACATGCGGATGATCGATGACGATCAGGTCATACGCGCGGGCAAGTTCCTCCACCGGGAAGGATTCGAAATCCTGCAGCGAGCGCTTCTCCCATTCGACCGAGACGCCGGTCTTTTCCTGCCAAAGCCTGGAGCAGGCGACCATCGGATCGTAGCCGCGCGGATGGCTCCAGGTCATGCCCTTGATCACGGTCACAGGCCGAACTCCGCTCGGATTTTCCCGCTGTGCTCGCCGACGAGCGGCGCTGCCCGCTCGACCCTGGCGCGCACGCCGTCGACCCTCAGCGGCGACCTGGTGGTGTGGATCACAACGCCGTCCTCGCGCGTCACGGTCTGCAGCAGGTCGAGCGCCTTGAAGCCCTCGCTCTCCAGCATCTCGTTCCAGTTCAGGACCTTCGCGCACCAGATGTCGGCGGGCTCGAGGATCGCCAGCCATTCATCGACCGACTTCTGCGCGATGCGCTGGGCGATGATCACCTTGATCTCGTCGCGGGCGGTGAACCAGGTCGGCGGCTGGTCGCGATAGGGCGCCAGCGCGTCGATCTCGAGCAGATCGGCCAGTTTCGGGATCGGCGTCATGGCGATCGCCAGGAAGCCGTCCTTCGCCGGATAGACGCCGTAAGGCGCCGCCAGATAGGCGTGGGCACTGCGGAAGGACGAGCGGCGCGGCAGGCGCCGGCCGTCATTGAGATGGGTCGTCAGAACCTCGAACTGGAAGTCGATCAGCGCCTCAAGCAGGCTGGTCTCGACATGGCCGCCTTCGCCGGTGATGCCGCGCCGGACAAGCGCTGCGAGGATGCCTTGCGCGCAGGCGGCGCCCGCCAGCATGTCGGCGATCGCCAGGCCGAACGGCACCGGACCCTGATCCTCGTCGCCGTTCAGCCACATCACACCGGAGCGCGCCTGGGCGAGCAGATCCTGGCCCGGACGCTTCACCCACGGGCCTTCCTCGCCATAGCCGCTGATCGAGGCATAGATCAGGCGCGGATTGAGCGTGCGCACATGCTCATAGTCGAGGCCGAGGCGCTCGATGACGCCGGGCCGGAAATTCTGGATCAGCACGTCGGCCTTCGCGAGCAACCCGCGCAACGCTTTCAGGTCGTCCTCGTTCTTCAGATCGACCGCGAAGCTTTCCTTGGCCCGGTTGATGGCGTGGAAGATGGTGGAATCGCCGCCGATCTCGGTGTCGCTGAGATAGAGCCGGCGCGACAGGTCGCCGCCATCGGGCCGCTCGATCTTGATGACGCGGGCGCCGAGGTCGAGAAGCCTCAGCGAGCAGTAGGGTCCCGACAGGAACTGGCTCATGTCGACAACGACAAGGCCGGACAGCGGCAGGTCGGCAGCCATGGTCACTTCTCCGTCTTGCCGGCGAAATCGGCCGGGTTCTTGTACTTCACGGTCTGAAGATGCTCGCAGTAGAGCACCAGCTCACCTTCGCCCTTGAATACTTCGTAGCTGGCGCGGATCAGCCCCATGTCCTTGTAGCGGGGGCGCTTTTCCATGTTGGTGCGGATCGAATAGATGGTGTCGCCGATGAAGACCGGCTTGATGAAGCGGAGCTTGTCGTAGCCGTAGGAAAAGGCGTTGACGCAATTGGTGGCGACGAGGCCGAGCCCGGCGGAGAAGACGAACGCGCCCGCCACCAGACGCTTGCCGAAAATGCCTTCACGCTCAGCGAACATCTGATCCTGCACGTAAGGGTGGATGTCGAGCACCAGGGTGTTGAAGAGATGGCTGTCGCCTTCGGCCATGGTGCGCCGGAGCGAGCGGATTTTCTGGCCGACGGGCCAATCCTCGTAAAACCAGTTTTCGGCGTTCCACACCGGCAGCTCGGCGTGATCGGCCGGCATGTCGGAGGGGCGTGTCGAAGCGACGCCGACGGTGGGCGGGAAGCTGGTCATTGTCCTGTTCGTCCGCTGCCGGAGAATAGGCCGCGCCGCCCGGCCAAGGCCGGAGCCAGACACAATCGATCCTCCCCAAAGTCTTTTCTTGTGAAGATTATATTCACATATGAGATTTCGGTACAAGCGGGTCGGACGGAAATTTTGCCCGTCAGGCCGAAGCGGCTTTGCTCGGCTGCGCGAAGGCCGACTTTGGACATCCACGAAATCGTGTGACGGTTCCGAGAAATCACGCAGGAAAGAATATTAGTTAATCCTACAACTCTTTGCCGCCGGAAAGGTTGTAAAGCGCGGATTGCTCGTTGTGCGCACGGCGCGCGACATGGCATCGCCAAATCCGGCCAATAAAATTCGCGTCGATGGCGGTGTAATTCGTTGGTAATCGATCGCCAGGATAATGCCGATCTCGATCATATCCGGTGCCTTTTTTCTTGAGTCGACTATGGCGGTTCTCGGTGCATTCCCTCCCGGTGTCGGCTGCCGACCCTTCGACGAGGAGGATTGGGAAGGCGTGGCGGATTGCCTGCACAGGGGCTTTCCGGAGCGCAGCCATGGCTATTGGATCGAGGCGCTGACCCGCCTGTCGCAGCGGCCCGCGGTCGCCGATTTTCCGCGATATGGTTTCGTCCTCGAGAAGTCGGGCCGGGTCGTCGGCGCCGTGCTCACGCTCTATGCCAGGCATAGCGGTCTGGAGGGCGACGAAATCCGCTGCAACCTCTCGAGCTGGTCCGTGGACGCGGAGTTCCGGCCCTATGCCAGCAGGAATGATCGCGACGGTCATCATGCACGCAGGGACGTGGTCTATACCAATATTTCCCCATCGCCCGCAGGGCTGTCCGGGGAAAGTTATTCATATATGAAGGCCATCTGATTGGGAGAGGCTGGGTCTCTTGGCCGGCTTGGATTGACCGGTGGCGGCTTGTCGATGGTGTGCATTT
>NZ_RQXT01000010.1 GCF_003863365.1 Mesorhizobium tamadayense
ATTGCCAGCGTTGGCGCCATCTCTTCTCCCCCACGGGGAGAAGGTGGCCGCGAAGCGGCCGGATGAGGGGGGCGCCGCAGGACGATTAATTGCCTACAGCCGACATTTTCGCGGCGATCTCGCGCAACTGCGCCTCGTCTGCCGCATCGCGTGGTTTCTTCGACGCCACGAGACAGGCCTGCGACTTCAGGATCACCCCGTCGCCCAGCACCTTGAGATGGTTGGCGCGCAGCGTCGAGCCGGTGGTGGTGATGTCGACGATGACGTCCGCCAGCCCGGCCGCCGGCGCGCCTTCTGTGGCGCCGAGGCTCTCGACGATGCGGTAGACCTGAATGCCGTGCTTCAGCGAGAAGAACTGCTGGGTGAGCCGCCAGTATTTGGTGGCGATCCGCAACCGCCTGCCGTGGCGCTGGCGGAAATCGGCGGCGACATCGTCGAGATCGGCCATCGTCTCGACATCGAGCCAGATGTCGGGCACCGCGACCACGACATCGGCGTGGCCGAAGCCAAGCCGAGCGACGATCTCGGCACTCGCTTCCCAGTCGGCGAGGTTCTCGCGCATCAGGTCCTCACCGGTGATGCCGAGATCGACCGCGCCCTGGCCGATCTCGCCAGCGATCTCGGAGGCGGAGAGGAATGCCACCTCGACATTGTCGAAGCCGTCGATGCGGGCGCGGTATTTGCGGTCGTCCTGCGGCAGGGCGACGGCCAGTCCGGCTTTCGCCAGCACAGCGAGCGACTGTTCCTTGAGACGGCCTTTTGACGGGATCGCCAGCGTAATCATCATGCGGTCTCCCGCAGTGCTTCGATGCGATCGAGCCAGACCGAGAAGCCGACGCCGGGGATCGGCTTCTTCGCGCCGAGCAACGTCAGCAGCCGGTCGTAACGGCCGCCGCCGACCAGCGGCCGGTCGCCACCCTCGGCCGCGATCTCGAAGACGAGCCCGGTATAATAGTCGAGCGGGCGGCCGAAGGCTGCGTCGTAGCGGATTTCCGCCATCGGCAGGCCATGCGCTTCGATCGCCTCGGCGCGGGCAGCGAAATTTTCCACCGCGACACCAAGCGACAAGCCCGCATCGGCGGCGAATTTTTCCAGCGCCTCGGTCGCGCCGCCAAGCGCGACGTGGATCGCGAGAAAACCCTTCAGCGCCGAGAACGCCTCGTCGGATAGCCGCACACTACGCAATTGCGCCTTCTCAATCAGCCGCCGCGCTATATCGGCCGGCGCGCGGCCGGACGATGCCGAGAGCCCGGCCTCCTCCATGCCGGCGGCGATATGCGCGGCAAGACCTTCCGCATCGCCATCGAGCACTAGCAGCGACACCGGACCGGAGAGCTGGCTGTTGCGCGGCGGGTTGGCGAGATCGGCAAGCGCTGCTTCCAGCATCGGCGCCGAGCCGAAGGCGCGCGCAAGCCGCATGCGCCAGCCGCGCGGCAGGCCGAGCGCCGCCAGCACAGCCTCGAACAGGGTCTGGTCGCCAAGCGTGACGGCGAGTGCCTGGCCGGGCAGCACCAGCGACAGCAGCGCATGCGCGTCGGCCAGCGAGCGGGCGTCGGCCGCAGCCGTGTCGCGATCGCCGAGATCCTCGATGCCGGCCTGGAAGAACTCATTGCCTCCTTCACGGCGCTGGCGGAACACCTCGCCGAGATAGGAATAGCGGCGCGGCGTGCCGGCCTGGCTTGCAATGTGGTCGAGGCAAACGGGAATGGTGAATTCCGGCCTGAGGCACAGCGTCTTGCCGGTCTCGCTCTCGGTGAGGAAGATGCGGCGGCGCAGATCCTCGCCCGCCATGTCGAGGAACGGATCGGCCGGCTGCAGCACGGCGACTTCGACGGCGTGGGTGTCGCGCGCGGCGAAGAGCTTGGTGATGTCGGCGGCGATGGCGGGGCGGGAGGTCATTGATAGGCCGGGCGCGAGGCACCACCCTTCGCGCGGTCGGCCGCCTGCGCCGCCAGAATCTTCTTCACCTCGGCGACCAGATCGCCTTCCGCCACCGTCACCTGTGCGGGGCGGGCGGCGCGCCATTCGGCATTGTCAGTGATCTCGGCCGACAGGCGTGCGCCTTCGATCAAGTCCTTGATCTGCACCTCACCCTTGGCGCGCTCGTCGCCGCCCTGGATGACGGCGACCGGGCTGCCACGGCGGTCGGCATATTTGAGCTGCGCCTTCATGCCGGCGCCGCCGAGATACATTTCAGAGCGGATGCCGGCGGCTCGCAGGTCGGCGACCATCTTCTGGTAGCGGCCGAGGCTTTCAACATCCTTGTCCATGACCAGCACGACGACCGGGGCGATGACGTCGGATGTGTCGAGCTTGCCAAGGTTCTTCAGCGCCGTCATCAGCCGTGAGACGCCGATGGAGAAGCCGGTCGCCGGCACCGGCTCGCCGCGGAAGCGCGAGACCAGCCCGTCATAACGGCCGCCGCCGCCGACCGAGCCGAAACGCACGATCTGGCCGTCCTCGTTGGGGATCTCGGCCAGAAGCTCGGCCTCAAAGACTGGACCGGTGTAATATTCGAGGCCACGCACGACGGAGGGATCGATCTTGATCCGATCAGCACCGTAGCCACTTGCACGAACCAACTGATTGATTGTGCTCAGCTCGTGAAATCCATCGTGCAATTCGCCAGCGTCACGAGCGACTGCTGGGATGCCCTTAATGTCGGGAATGCCCCCTTCCAAATCGGAGTAGCTAAGCGACACGATCGCGAAGATAGCTGCGATCTTATTGTCGTCCAGGCCCGCACCCTTCGTGAAATCTCCACTCTCGTCCTTGCGCCCTGCACCCAAAAGAAGACGAACACCCTCAGATCCAAGTTTGTCCAGCTTGTCGATCGCTCGCAACACCGTCAGCCGGCGACCGGCGTTGTGATCACCGCCAAGGCCGATCGCCTCCAGAACGCCGTCGAGCACCTTGCGGTTATTGACGCGAATGATGTAGTCGCCGCGCTTGATGCCAAGCGCCTCCATGACGTCGGCCATCATCATCGCCATCTCGGCATCCGCCGCTACGCCGGGCGTGCCGATCGTGTCGGCGTCGAACTGCATGAACTGACGGAAGCGGCCGGGGCCGGGCTTCTCGTTGCGGAATACCCAGCCGGAGCGATAGCTGCGATAAGGCTTCGGTAGCCGGTCGTAGTTCTCGGCGACGAAACGCGCCGTCGGGGCGGTCAGGTCGTAGCGCAGCGACAGCCACTGGTCGTCATCGTCCTGGAAGGAGAAGACGCCTTCATTCGGCCGGTCCTGGTCGGGCAGGAATTTTCCCAGCGCATCGGTGTATTCGATCATTGGCTGGTCGACCGGCTCGAAGCCGTAAAGCTCATAGACCGAGCGGATGGTCGCCATCATCTTCTCGACGGCGCGGATGTCTTCGGCGCCGCGGTCGGCAAAACCGCGCGGCAGCCGCGCTTTCGTCTTTTCCGGTTTGTCGGCCATGAGGTGGGTACTCAGTGTTTCGTGGTGTGCCATGGATGGGAAATTTCCTATTTCCAAGGCGCGCGTGTCCTAACCGATGCTGCTTGGTGCGGCAAGGGTTTGCGGCTTAATACGCAGGGAGGCCGTGGAGCGTTCGGGTAATTGCGAACGCCGCGCCGCCCCTCATCCGCCTACCGCACACCTTCTCCCCGTATAGTGACGGGGAGAAGGAGGAAGACTTCGGCGCTGGCGCCACAGCTCCAACGTTGGCGATTGGCGAAACCGGCGGTGGCAGCGCCCTTCTCCCGTCACCATACGGGAAGAAGTGCCCGGCAGGGCGATGAGCGGCAGCGCCAACGGACGAACAAGTTAACGCCAAATCGTCACTTTGAAAGTTTCACGGGCCCGCACCGCCTGAAACAGACCACGCCAGAAACGAAACAATTCCGCCATCGGCGCGGCATGCTGCCGACACAATCGAAGACGATAAAACGCGGCGAAACAAGGGGTTCTGGCCATGACGACGGCGCGTGACAACATCGAGAGTGGTCAGCCAGCCACCAAGCTGCGGCCGGCCGGCAGCCTCACGCCCAAGCCGGCGCAGCAGCCGGCTGGGCCGTTCGAAGTTGCGGCGGAGGCGCATAAGCCGACGGCACGCGATGCTCTGCTGACCGGCCTCCTGGTGATTTATCCAGCCTTCGCCGCGATGGCGGCTATCATTGCCGGGTTGTTTTTGACCGGCGCCTCCAGCGTCTGATTTTTCGCTTATCGATCGGGGGATCATCATGCGGATGCGAATTGCGTGCGCGCTTGCCGGCGCGCTTCTTGCTGCGACCGGCGCTGCGAATGCCTGCCAACCCGGCGACGCCCGCCTTGCCGGGCGCTATTATCTCAACGGCGTCATGGAAGTCGGCTCCGAACTGCTACTGAAAAAAGACGGCAGCTTCGAATTCATGCTCGCCTACGGCGCCAACGACCAGTACGGCAAGGGGTGCTGGGTGAAGAAGGGCTCCACCGTTGAGGTCATTCCGGCGGGACGCGGCTCGGCCTCGACGCATCACACGCCAGACGACCGCGGCTTCAGCGGGCTGGTGCTGACGATGTCGGGATCCAGCCTGGTCTGGGACATCAACGGCAGCGGCCACAAGGGACGGTATGAGAAGTGAGGCTGCTGTGAGGCTGCTGATCACGTCGGCCTTTTGAATCTCTTGCGTTCCGTCTCCACCTCTGCCCTGCAGACACAGCCTTCGAGGTGGTCGTTGACCAGCCCCATCGCCTGCATGAAGGCATAGACGGTGGTCGGGCCTACAAAGCTCCAGCCGCGCTTCTTCAATTCCTTCGATATCCGGACCGAGACCGCCGTCGTCGGATTGGCGCGCAGATGCGCGAGGTCGATGATTTCGGGCCGTTGCTCGGGTGCCGGCTCGAACTTCCAGAACCAGGCGGCTAGCGATCCGGCCTCATCGGCCATTTCACGGGCGCGCTTGGCGTTGTTGATGGTTGAAACGATCTTGCCGCGATGGCGGATGATCCCGGCATTGCCGAGCAGGCGCTCGACATCCTGTTCGGTGAAGCGCGCCACATTGTCGAAGTCGAAGTTGGCAAAGGCCTCGCGGAAATTGTCGCGCTTGCGCAAGATGGTGAGCCACGACAGGCCTGACTGGAAGCCTTCGAGGCAGATCTTCTCGAACAGCCGGCGATCGTCCGCCACCGGCCGGCCCCATTCATGGTCGTGATAGTGGAGATAATCCGGCAGATTGCCGTGCCAGAAGCAGCGCGCGATACCGTCGGGGCCGTCGAGCAGGCCGGCATTTTCATTTCCCATCGCCACCAAATCCATTCGTTAATGCGCTTGAGCGTCCATTTTACGCCGCCTTTACCAGATTCCTGAACCGGCCGGTAACCACACCAAAAGGTTTACTGACAAGTCGGCATTTTACGCATTCCGATTCATGTTTCGGTTGCCGCTCCACGCCAAGGATCGCGAAACCGAGGGCCTGCTCTCGGCACGAGTTCGACGATCAAGGTGCGTTCCGATGAAGACAGCGTTTTGTTCCCTGCTTGGCGCGGTGGCGGTTCTTGCCGCCGGCGCGACGGCCTCTTTCGCCAATGACCGTTATGCCGACATGCCGCCGGTGATGGTGAGCCCCGACCTTTCGGCGCCCTGGGTGCTGCAACTCGGCCATGCGCCGGGCATCGTGCGCCCGGCTCGGCAGGCGACGCAGCAGCCGCAGCGGCGGCTTTTCCAGGCGCAGCCCGACCAGCAGCGCACGGCGGCCGTGCAGGCGCCTGCCAGGCGCATGGCGATGCGGCCGCAGATCAACCCGATCTACCTGCCGCAGGAAGTCGCCTATGACGGCCCGCAGACGCCCGGCACCATCGTCATCGATACCAAGCAGAACTTCCTGTTCCTGATCGAGAAGAACGGCAAGGCGCGGCGCTACGGCGTCGGCACAGGCAAGCCCGGCTTCGAATGGTCCGGCACGCACAAGATCACCGACAAGAAGGTGTGGCCGGACTGGCGCCCGCCGGCGGTGATGATCAAGCGCGAGGCGGCCAAGGGCCGCTACCTGCCGACCTATCTTGCCGGCGGCATCGAGAACCCGCTCGGCGCGCGCGCTCTCTATATCGGCACGACAGAGTATCGCATCCACGGCACCAATCAGCCCTGGACGATCGGCGGCGCGGTGTCATCCGGTTGCATCCGCATGCGCAACGAGGACGTCGTCGACCTTTACGAGCGTGTGAATGTCGGAACGACGGTCGAGGTAATATAGTGACTGCGGATCAGCCGTTAGGCAGCGCTGAGTGTTTTTTGGCGCGTACTGTTGCCCTCAAGCCATAGCGCGCTTTCGGGAGACGTGCTTACACTGGCATCGAGTTAACGGGGGACGGGCCGTGTGGGGATACGGTCAGTCACGAAAGGGCAGCACGGGCAACCGCGCTGCCCTTTTCGCTTTCGCTCGACTGCGACAGGTCGCCCCGAAAGCAGGCCGTTTCGTTTTCGGGGGCTGATTTTCCAGCCGTCGTCTGCTATTGCAGCGCACAATTCCCCATGCCGAAGGTCACAGCCCCAAAGGTCACTGCCATGTCCCGGCCCGACGACAGCCGCTATCTCAAGGGTGGTCCGGTCGCCCAGCGCATCATCGCTGCCGTGCGCGAAGATGCAGCCATCGCCGCGGCCGAAGGCTTTCCGCCGAAGCTGGTCTCGATCACCGTCGGCGATACCGACGCAGTCGATGTCTACGTGCGCAACCAGCGCGCCAAGGCCGGGCTTGCCGGCATCGGCTTCGAGGAACGGCGCTTTGCCGCCGACATCACCGCCGGCGAATTGGAAGCCGCGATCCACGGCCTCAACGCCGACCCGCGCGTCACTGGCATCATCATCCAGCGGCCGGTGCCGGCGCATGTCCCGATCAAGATACTGCAGGCGGCCGTGCACCCGCTGAAGGATGTCGAGGGCATGCATCCGGCCTCGATCGGCAACATCGTCTACAACCAGCTCGATCTGGCGCCCTGCACGGCGGCGGCCTCCGTCGAGCTGCTCAAGGAGACCGGCCTCGAGCTCAAGGGGCTCGAGGTGGTGGTCGTGGGCCATTCCGAGATCGTCGGCAAGCCGATCGCCTTCCTGTTGATGAGCGAGGGCGCGACGGTGACGGTCTGCCATCATATGACGCGCTCTGTGGCGGCGCATGCGCGGCGCGCCGATGCGCTGTTCGTCGCCGTCGGCAAGCCGCGACTGATTAAGGCCGACATGGTGAAGCCGGGCGCCTGCGTCATCGACATCGGCATCAATTCGGAAACCGGACCCGACGGCGAAAGCCGCATCGTCGGCGACGTCGATACCGAGAGCGTCAAGGAGGTCGCCTCCTGGATCACGCCGGTGCCGGGCGGCGTCGGCCCGCTCACCGTGGCGATCCTGCTGCGCAACACGATGGTGGCGCTCAACCGCCAGCGGGCGCTCTATCGCGCGACCTACGGCGTGGCGGACAAGCTCGCGGCGGAATAGCTATTCGGCAGCGATCAAACCGCTGTCGGCAACACCTTCCGGCTGCGGGCCGCCATAGGCCCAGTCGAGCAGCTTGATCGTGTGCACCACCGGCAGCTTCGCGGCGGACGCGATCTGTGTGATGCAGCCGATATTGCCGGTGGCGACAACTGAGGCGCCGGTCGCCTCGATGTTGCTCACCTTGCGGTCGCGCAGTTTTGCCGAAATCTCGGACTGCAGGATGTTGTAGGTGCCGGCCGAGCCGCAGCAGAGATGCCCCTCGCGCGGCTCGCGCACGACGAAACCCGCTTTGGTCAAAAGCTCCTTCGGCTGGCGGGTGATCTTCTGGCCGTGCTGCATCGAGCAGGCGGAATGATAGGCGACGATCGTGCCCGGCTTGCGCACCGGCTCGGGCAGGTCGAGGCTGGCGAGATATTCGGTGACGTCCTTGGCCAGCGCCGAGACACGCTCGGCCTTTTCCGAATAGGCGGAATCTAGGCGCAGCATGAAACCGTAGTCCTTGATCGTCGTGCCGCAGCCGGACGCCGTGATGATGATGGCGTCGAGCCCGCCCTGCTCAATCGCCCGCATCCAAGCGTCGACATTCCGCCTTGCCGAGGCAAGGGCCTGATCCTCGCGGCCCATGTGATGGACGAGCGCGCCGCAACAGCCCTCGCCTTCCGGCACCACGACCTCGACACCGAGCCGTGTCAGCAGCGAGATGGTCGTTTCGTTGATGGCGGGATCGAGCACGGACTGCGCGCATCCGGTTAGGATGGCGACGCGGCCGCGCTTTGCCCCCTGTCCCGCATGCACGCCGGGTGAGGCCGTCGGCGATGCCGGCGGGATCGACAAAGGCGCAAGTTTGAGCATCGCCGCGACCGGCTTCAGCGCCGGCAGTTTTTCGAACAAGCCGATGAACGGCCTGCCGAACCCAGCCAGTTTCAGCGCGGCGCGGAAGCGGTTCGGATAAGGCAGCACGAAGGCCAGCATGGCGCGCGTCATCCGGTCGAGCAGCGGCCGTTTGTAGGTTTCCTCGATGTGGGCACGGGCATGATCGACCAGATGCATGTAGTTGACGCCCGAGGGGCATGTGGTCATGCAGGCAAGGCAGGACAAGCAGCGGTCGATATGGGTGACGATCTCCTTGTCGGCCGGCCGGCCGTTCTCCAGCATGTCCTTGATGAGATAGATGCGGCCGCGCGGGGAATCGAGCTCGTTGCCCAACGTCACATAGGTCGGACAGGTGGCCGTGCAGAAGCCGCAATGCACGCATTTGCGCAGGATCTTTTCCGATTCCGCGACATGCGGATCGGCAAGCTGCGCGGATGTGAAATTGGTCTGCACGAAAATGTCCTATTGTCCGAGAAACCAGCTTTCGGGGTTTTTAATCGGCTCGCCGCGCTGCAGCGCCTGGATGCCCAGAATGCAGCGGACGATGAACCAGACGGCGACCGCGAACATCAGCACGAAGCCGATCACGAGCATCATCAGGACCACCGAGATCAGCGCGTAGAGAAGGCCTATCCAGAAAGTCCTGATCAGGAACGTGTAGTGGCTTTCGACAAAGCCGCCCGCCTTGCCGCGATTGATATAGGCGAGAACGATACCGATGATGCCGGTCACGCCTATGGCAAGGCTGGTCAGGTAAAGAATGTAGATGACCAGCGCGTTGGTCTGACCTGGCTCAAGCCAGCGGTCGGTCTGGCGCGACCCCGTGTCCGGGCCTGGATTGGCATTGCTCATGGTGCTCTTCCCTCCGTTGACCGGGGAAGAGTAGCAGAGCTGGAACCGGGCGCCATGCGGCCGGGGTTGAGAATATGCTTCGGATCGAACTCGGCCTTGAGCCGCGCCGAGAGCGCCGCAAGATGCGGCGGCTGCGGCTCGAACACCGGCAGTGCCGCGCGGTGCGGGGCCGACGCGCGCACCAGCGTCGCATGGCCGCCGCCGAATTTTCTGATCAGCCCGCGCAATAGCTCGGCTTCCGGGTCGTCCTCGCGCATCGAGAGCCATACCAGCCCACCTTGCCAGTCGTAGAAGGCGTCGGCCGCAGCCTGCATGCGCAGCGCCATCACCATGTGGAGCGCCTGCGATGGCGCCATCGAGACGCGCCAGACCGGCCTCGCGCCGCCGTCGGCGAAGGGCGCGCAGTCGCGGACATCGCGCCAAATGGTTTTCGACGCCTCGCCCGCGATCTCTTGCAGCGGGCCGGCCTTGCCGAGCAGTTGTTTCAACGCCTCGATGCGATAGACGACCGAAGGACCAAAGCCTTCGACGCGCAGCAGCGTCGCGGCGTTGCTTCCCAGATGGCCGGCGGCGACGCGCGCGGCGATCCGCTCCGGCAGATGCGCCGCGCTCGACACTTCGGCGCTGGAACCCAGCGCCAGCGCCATGGCCGCCGCCGCGGCATCGTCGAGCAGGCCGCGGATAGCGAGCGTCACCTCGGTCTCTGCCGCGGGCAGGACCTTGAAGGTGACGTCAGTCAGCACCGCGAGCGTGCCCCAGCTGCCTGCCATCAGCTTGGAGAGATCGTAGCCGGTGACGTTCTTGACGACGCGGCCGCCCGACTTGAAGGCCTCGCCGCGGCCCGAAACCGCCGATATGCCGAGGATGTGGTCGCGCGCCGCACCGGCCTTCAGCCGCCGCGGGCCGGAGAGGTTCGAAGCCAGCACGCCGCCGATGGTGCCCCTGCCCGGCTCGCCGCCGAGCAGCGGGCCATAGTCCATGGGTTCGAAAGCGAACTGCTGGCCGTTCTCGGCAAGCAGCTTTTCGACTTCGGCGAGCGGCGTGCCCGCCCGTGCCGAAAGCACCAACTCGGCCGGCTCGTAGAGGGTGACGCCGGTGAGTTTGGAGAGCTCGAGCGTGTGCTCGGTCTGTTGCGGGCGGCCGATGCCGCGTTTGGAGCCGTGGCCGAGGATTTCAACGGGTGTTTCTTCGGCGGCTGCCCATTGGATGGTGGAGAGGACTTCGGCTGACGTGGCGGGGGTGAAGGTGGTCATGGGCGCACCTCCTTCTTCGCCCCCGCGAAGCGGGGGAGAGGAGATAGGCCGCGTTCCTTCGCACCCCCCTCTGTCCTGCCGGACATCTCCCCCGCAAGCGGGGAGATTGGCAGTTTCGGCGCCTCGCCTTCCCGCCAACGGTTGAGATTGGCGAAACCCGACGCGACATCTGATCTCCCCCCTTGAGGGGGAGATGTCCGGCAGGACAAAGGGGGGTGTTCAAGCGCCAATGTAGCCATTCAAAACCTCGGAATATCCGGAAACGCCACTTGGCCGCGATGCACATGCATGCGCCCCAACTCGGCGCAGCGCCGCAGTTGCGGGAAGACCTTGCCGGGGTTGAGCAGATGGTTGGGGTCGAAGGCGCATTTGACGCGCATCTGCTGGTCGAGGTCGATCTGGTTGAACATTTCGGGCATCAGGTCGCGCTTCTCGACGCCGACGCCATGCTCGCCGGTCAGCACGCCGCCGACCTCGACACACAGCCGCAGGATGTCGGCGCCGAAGCTCTCGGCCTTGTCGAGCTCGCCCGGCACGTTGGCGTCGTAGAGGATCAGCGGGTGCAGATTGCCGTCGCCGGCATGGAAGACATTGGCGACGCCGAGCCCGTATTTCTCGGAAAGGTCGCGCATGCCGGCGAGCACCCGCGGCAGCTCCTTGCGCGGGATGGTGCCGTCCATGCAGTAGTAATCGGGCGAGATGCGGCCGACCGCCGGGAAGGCAGCCTTGCGGCCGGCCCAAAAACTCAGCCGCTCCTGCTCCGACTGCGAGATGCGGCAAGTGGTCGAGCCGTTGCGATAGGCGATCGCCTCGACCAGGCCGATGAGGTGATCGACCTCGACGCTCGGTCCGTCGAGTTCGACGATCAAGAGCGCCTCGACATCGAGCGGATAGCCGGCATGGACGAAATCTTCCGCCGCGTGGATCGCCGGGCGGTCCATCATCTCCATGCCGCCGGGGATGATGCCGGCGCCGATGATGTCGGCGACGCATTGGCCGCTCTCTTCGCTGGTCGGGAAGCCGATCAGCAGCGCGCGCGCCGTCTCCGGCTTCTTTAGGATGCGCACCGTGACTTCGGTGACGACGCCGAGCAGGCCTTCGGAGCCGGTCATGACGCCAAGCAAATCATAACCTTCCTGGTCGAGATGGCTGCCGCCGAGCCGCACCACCTCGCCATTCATCAGCACCATCTCGATGCCCAGCACGTTGTTGGCGGTGAGCCCGTATTTCAGGCAGTGCACACCGCCGGAATTCTCCGCGACGTTGCCGCCGATCGAGCATGCGATCTGGGAGGATGGATCGGGGGCGTAGTAGAAGCCCTCCTGCTCAACGGCGGTGGTGATGCCGAGATTGGTGACGCCCGGCTGGGCGACGACGACGCGGTTGGGATAGTCGATCGCGAGGATGCGGTTGAAGCGGCTCATCACCAGAAGCACCGCATCCTCGAGCGGCAGCGCGCCGCCGGAGAGCGAGGTGCCGGAGCCGCGCGGCACGACGCGAATGTTGCGCTCATTGCAGTATTTCAAGACACGCGAGACCTGCGCCACCGTTTCCGGCAACACCACCACCAGCGGCAGTTGCCGGTAGGCGGTGAGGCCATCGCTCTCGAAAGCGCGCATTTCGTTGGCCGCGTCGACGACGCCCTCGCCCGGCACGATGATGCGCATGTCGGCAACGATCTCGGCGCGCCGGCCAAGCGTCCCGGCTTCTGGCTTCGGCATGGCAAGGCCGGACATCGGCACTTCCTCCACTCGACTGGTCAAAATCTTTTACCAGCTAGGACCATTCGTTGCAAACGCCGCTTTGGTCGGAATGCGATCGCGAACGCGAGCGAAGTTTCCGCAGCGGCAATCTGCCGCGACGCTTACCTGTCTCACAATGTTGTCCGAAAGGCTATTCGCCGGGATGTTTCGCCGGCTCGGAGTGCATGCGCCGGACGCGGCGCACGCCCCACCAGACGAGCAGGATCGCGACCGGCACGGAGGCCGCCGTGATAACCTCCGGCGCGAAGGCATGGCCGAAGATCGAGGCGCCCTTGGCGACATAGCCGATGAGGCCGACGACATAGTAGGAGACGGCGGCGACAGAGAGGCCTTCGACGGTCTGCTGCAGGCGCAGCTGCAGCCGGGCGCGGTTGTTCATCGAGGCCAGAAGATCGCGGTTCTGCTTCTCGACCTCGACATCGACCCAGGTGCGCAGCAGCGTGGTGGCGCGGGTGAGCTTGCGCGACAGGTTGGCCTGGCGCTCCTCGACGGAGCGGCACGTGCGCATGGCCGGCGCCATGCGCCGCTGCAGGAAGCCCGCCCAGGTGTCGTAGCCCTGCACCGGTTCTTCATCCAGCGCCTCCAGTCTCTCGGTGACGATGCCGTCATAGGCGCGGCTGGCGCCGAAACGGTAAAGGCTGGAGGCTGCATCGGCCTCCAGCTCGGCGGCAAGCTCGGTGAGATCGGCGAGCAGGGTCTGGTTGTCGCGGGTTTCGACTGCCTTCATCTCCAGCGTGGTCTGCGCCAGCCGATCCTCGATGCGGCGGGCGCGGCCCGACAGGGTCAGCGCCAGCGGCAGGCCGAGCATGGCGAGCGTCCTATAGGTTTCGATGTCGATCAGCCGCTGCGACAAGGCGCCGGTGCTTGCCGGCGTCAGACCGCGGTCGAGCACCAGCATGCGGGTAAGGCCATCGCCGTCCTGGCGGAAATCGGTGACGATGGCGGCGGCACCCCGCTCGACCAGCGAATAGCAGAGGCTGGTCGGGTCGAAGCCGGCGATCTGCTTCTCGCTCGCCTGCGTCCATTTGCGGATCTCGAGCCGAATGCCGGAAATCACCGTTCCTGGCGGCGAGAAGCCGTTGCCGAAAGGCGAATCCTCCTGGACCCGGTTGTTTTCGGCCAGCGGCCCTTCCCATAGATAGGTCGAGAATTCCGTGTGCCGCTCCCAGCGCAGCGTGCCCTTGCCCCATTTCATGGCGTGGTGGCGGGCATGCCGTTCGGGCGCCGCGATGCCGAGCCGGCGCGACAGGTCCGACAGCACCGCAAGATCGACGGCCGAGCCGCCTTCGGTCATGAAGGACAGCTGGATAAGCACGCGCGGCTTCTCCACCAGCGGATGCGGGCGGGCATGGACCTCGCCCAAGGCGCCGGGGCGTCCCTCATGCGCCGGAAAGCCCATGACGCTGCCCTGGGCGCGCGGCTGGAATTCGAGATTGGCGTCCGACACGGCTGGTCCCCCTGGTTTCGACCGTTCGTGCAATCGCGTTGTCTTGCGGCAATCGGCAAGGCACGTAAACAGCAAATTTTAGCAGCCGCCGGTGCAACGGCGCGGTGACGGAACCGACCGGATCCAGTGAATTGGATAAATAATTTGACCAGTTGGCGACAGAGGCTTTAATCTGCGCGACATCCATCCCGTTCCCAGGCGCCTGCGTTGAGCGATATCTTCTCCAGGATCGAGCATTCGCGCACCGCCGACGAGGTGGTGCAGCAGATCGAAAGCCTGATCCTGGAGGGCGTGCTGCGCACGGGCGACCGGTTGCCGGGCGAGCGCGAGCTGGCGCGCCAGTTCGACGTTTCGCGGCCGATCCTGCGCGATGCGTTGAAGGCGCTGGAGGGGCGCGGGCTGCTGACCACCAGGCCGGGCGGCGGCACCCATGTCGCCGACGTCATCGGCCAGCTGTTCACCAGGCCGGTGACCGACCTCATCTCGACGCACCGCAAGGCGGTGACCGACTATCTGGAATACCGCCGCGAGATCGAGGCGGTGGCGGCCGAATATGCGGCGCGGCGCGCGACGCCGGAGGACCTGGCGCTGCTCGACCGCATCATGGCGCGCATGGACGAAGCGCACCGGACCGGCGACTTCGACGACGAGGCGGAAATCGACGTCGAATTCCATCACGCGGTCTGCGAATGCGCGCACAACATCATCCTTTTGCACACCTTGCGATCCTGCTACCGGCTGCTCTCCGAGGGGGTGTTCCAAAACCGGCTCCTGGTGTTCACCGTGCCCGGCGCGCGAGACGCGCTGCTCCAGCAGCACCGGGCGATCCATGCCGCGATCAAGGCGGCAGATCCGATCGCGGCGCGCAAGGCTGCGATGGACCACATCACCTATGTCGAGCGCTCCATGGCGGAAGCCGAGCGCAGCGGCGACTGGCAGCGCGTCTCGCGGCTGAGGCTCAGGCAGCGCTCGGAAGCCGGCGACATCGAACCCACACGCAAACGCTCCTAAGCATCGATCAAGCGGGGACCACCATGAGCGACATCCTCACCATAGCCGACCTCAAGGACCTGGCGCGCCGCAAGGTGCCGAAGATGTTCTTCGACTACGCCGATTCCGGCGCCTGGACCGAGAGCACCTACCGCGCCAACGAAGAGGATTTCGGCAAGATAAAATTCCGCCAGCGCGTGCTGGTCGACATGAGCAACCGCTCGCTGGAATCGACCATGATCGGCCAGAAGGTGTCGATGCCGGTGGCGCTCGCCCCGACCGGGCTGACCGGCATGCAGCATGCCGACGGCGAGATGCTGGCGGCGCAGGCGGCGGAGGAGTTCGGCGTGCCGTTCACGCTGTCGACCATGAGCATCTGCTCTATCGAAGACGTGGCTTCGGTGACCAAGAAGCCGTTCTGGTTCCAGCTTTACGTGCTGCGCGACAAGGATTTCGTGCTCAACCTCATCGACCGTGCCAAGGCGGCGAAGTGCTCGGCGCTGGTGCTGACGCTCGACCTTCAGGTCCTCGGCCAGCGCCACAAGGATGTGCGCAACGGACTATCGGCGCCGCCCAAGATGACGCTCGCCAACATCATCGACCTGGCCATCAAGCCGCGCTGGTGCCTGGGCATCGCCGGCACGCCGCGCCGAACCTTTCGCAACATCGTCGGCCACGCCAAGGGCGTCGGCGACGTCTCTTCACTGTCGTCCTGGACGACGGAGCAATTCGATCCGAAGCTTTCGTGGAAGGACGTCGCCTGGATCAAGGAGCGCTGGGGCGGCAAGCTGATCCTGAAGGGCATCCTCGACAAGGAGGACGCGCTGATGGCGGCCGAGACCGGCGCCGACGCCATTGTCGTGTCGAACCATGGCGGGCGGCAGCTCGACGGCGCCCCTTCTTCGATCTCGGTGCTGGAAGAGATCGCCGATGCGGTCGGCGACAGGATCGAGGTGCATATGGACGGCGGCATCCGCTCGGGCCAGGACGTGCTCAAGGCACTCTGCCTCGGCGCCAAGGGCACCTATATCGGCCGGCCCTTCCTTTACGGGCTCGGCGCGATGGGCAAGGCGGGCGTCACCAAGGCGCTGGAGATCATCCGCAAGGAAATGGACATCACACTGGCACTGTGCGGCAAGCGGCTGGTGACCGACATGGGCAAAGACCAGTTGCGGCGCTAGGGCCTTATTCATCGATCCGCCCTAGTTTCCCGTGATGACCGACACGGGAAGACGCCAGCCTTGACTGAGACCGGCATCCATTTTCTCGACGCGCGCGGGCCTGACGGCATGCGGCTCTATGCGATCGGCGACGTGCATGGCCGTCACGACCTTCTCGCCGCCATGCACCGCCGTATCGAGAGCGAGCTGGAACACGCGCCAAAGTCCGATTGGCGCATCATCCATCTCGGCGACTATGTCGACCGCGGGCCGGACTCGAAAAGCGTCATCGAATTCCTGATCGAGGCGCGGAGGCGTGATCCCCGCAACATCATGCTTGCCGGCAACCACGACATCGGCATGCTCGATTTCCTTGCCAAACCCGATCCGGATGGCTTGTTCATGCGCTATGGCGGCGTCCAGACCGCGGCGTCATATGGGGTGAAGCTCTCGACCGGCAGCAGCTGGTTCGGCAGGTCGGACGAGGCGCTGGCGCACGGCAACGCAGCATTGGTCGAAGCGGTGCCGCAAACCCATATCGACTTCCTGCGCTCGCTGTCCTTTTCGGTGACCTTCGGCGACTTCTTCTTCTGTCATGCCGGCATCAGGCCCGGCATTCCGCTGGAAAGCCAGAGTCCGCTGGACCTGATCTGGATTCGCGACGCCTTCCACGACTACCCCGGCCTTTATCCGAAGGTGATCGTGCACGGGCACACACCGGTGCCGGAGGCCGAGGTGATGGCCAACCGCGTCAATGTCGACACGCTCGCCTGGCAGTCGGGAATGCTGAGCGCGCTCGCCGTGAACGGCGCTGAAAAGCGTATCCTGATGGTCGAGGGAAAGGCGTTCTAGCCATGATCCGACTGTGGGACCAGCTTTCCGTTTGTCGGGAAGGATCAGGCTTTAGCGAAGCGCGGCGGTGACGCCGTAGCCGTCGACGGCCTGATGATTGTTGGCCGCGTCGGCGGAATAAATGCCGAGGCCGCACACGACGATGGCAGACAGCATTACAAAGGACAAAAGCGCTGCTTTCACGGACGTCATCTCTGGTTAAGCTTTCTGCATCTGTGCACGAGGCGGTTACCAATGCGTTGAAACGATAAAATGCGTCTCAATGTTTCGACGATTTCGCGCTTCTAGGCAGATTCTGTATCGCCGGTGTGTCGCCTGGATCACACAGAAGGTTCATGGCGGTTGCACGGACGATACAGGGCGGGCGCCTTCTAGGATGGCGGGCGCGCACAAGCCAAGAATGAACAGGGGTTTTCCCCAGGCGGAACTGCCGCGGCGTGCCAATTATGTCACGCCTGACGCACGAGCGGTGCGATGATCAGATCGTCGCCACCCAGGCGCGGGCAATCGCCAGGCCGGCGGTGTCGGCGTCCGGCCCGTTGCGGGCTATCTCGTCATCGAGCTTGCCGGCCCAGTCGGGATGGCGGTCGGCGATCAGCGATGCGAAGGAGGTGCTCCAGTCGCGCACCAGCGGGCGATCCGCCTCGAAATGGAACTGGAACCCATAGACGGCGCGGCCGATGCGAAAGGCCTGGTTCGCCGCGACATCATTGCCGGCGAGCCGCACTGCTTTCTCAGGCAGGTCGAACGTGTCGTCGTGCCACTGGAAGATCGGAAAGTCTTCCGGCAGGGCGCCGAGCACCGGATCGGCCTTGGCTGCAGCCGTCAGCGACACGCCGCGCCAGCCGAATTCAACCGCAGCGCCGATGTGGTTCTCGGCGCCGAAGGCGCGGGCGACGAGCTGGCCGCCGAGGCAGATGCCGAGCACCGACCGGTCCTTGCCGGCGAAATCGCGCGTCAATTCGAGCAAGGCGGGAAAATAGGGATAGTCGTCGTCGGCCAGCGCATTCTGACCGCCGCCCAGCACCACCATGGCGTCGTGCCCGTTCGCGTCCCGCGGCAGCGGATCGCCCAGATAGGGGCGGCGCAGGTCGAGCTCGGCGCCGGCCTCGCCGAGAGCGGCGCCGACCTGGCCGAGGCCGGTATTGTCGTAGTTCTGGACCACCAGCACCCGCATCTAGAAATCCTGCTGACATGAAAATGCTGGGGCGAGCGATATCATGCCGCCTGCATTTCAGCCAAGCTGCGTGCCGGAGAGAAAGCTATGCCACTGCAGAACCGGGTCGATCCGTTCGGCGCCATCCATGCCGTGCCCGAGCGCGGCCTGTTCACCGGCAATCGCGGCATCATCCATGACCCCGAGACAAAAACGCTTCTGAGGAAGCGCTGGGCCTTGCCGGCCTGGATCATCTGCGTCTGCGGGTTCCGCGACGTGCGACGCGAGCCGATGGGCCGCAATCGTACCGGTGGCAAGGCCGGCTGGACCGAGCTGTTCTTCCTCGACGAGGTGACGGCCCTGGCCGCCGGCCACCGGCCCTGCTTCTTCTGCCGGCGCGAGCGGGCGACCGATTTCGTGCGCCGCTTCGGCGAGGCGTTCAACGTCGCCGAGCCGCGCGCGCCGATGGTCGACAAGCGATTGCACAGGGAACGACTGGCCTCGGGTGGGCGGCCGCCGGCCGTCACGGTCGCCGAGCTTGGCGGCTTGCCGGAGGGGGTGATGATCGCTGACGGTGACACCGCCTATGCGCTCCGCGCCGGCAAGGCGCTCGAATGGTCGTTCGGGGGCTATGCCGATCCTATTCCATTCAATCGCCTCGCCGGACGACCGCTGCGGCTACTCACGCCAGCCACAAGTGTTTGGGTGCTGAGGCAAGGCTACGCGCCGGTCTGGCACCCATCCGCCGATACTTGACGGCAACGCTGCCCTCGCCCATTGCTCGGCCATGCGCCCCAATTACAAGATGCAGCGGCTGTTCGTGCCGGATGATCTCGGGCCGGGCTTCGAATTCGATGCCGGTCAGCAGCAAAGCCATTACCTCGCGCATGTGCTGCGGCTCGGCGAGGGCGCCGAAGTTCTTCTTTTCAACGGCCGCGACGGCGAATGGTCGGCGGCGATCGCCGCCAAAACCAAGAAGGCCGTCGGCCTCAAGGTGCTTTCCCTGCAGCGGCCGCAGCCGCCGTTGCCCGATCTCGTCTATTGCTTCGCGCCACTGAAGCAGGGCCGGCTCGACTATCTGGTGCAGAAGGCGGTGGAGATGGGCGCCGGCATCCTGCAACCGGTTATCACCCAGCACACGCAAGTGGCCAAGCCCAGCATCGAGCGGCTGCGCGCAAATGTCGTCGAAGCGGCTGAGCAATGCGGCATCCTGGCCGTGCCGGACGTGCGCGAGGTGGAGAAGCTGGAGCGGCTGCTCGGCGGCTGGGACAAGGAACGGCGGCTGATCTTCTGCGACGAGGATGCCTCGACCAACAATCCGCTGCCGGGCTTGCAGAAGGTAAGTGAGAAAAAACTCGCGCTGCTGGTCGGGCCGGAGGGCGGATTTTCCGACGACGAGCGCAAGATGCTGAGGGCATTGCCCTTCGTCACCGCCATCCCGCTCGGACCGCGCATCCTGCGCGCCGATACGGCGGCGGTCGCGGCACTTGCGGTGATGCAGGCGACGATCGGCGATTGGTGAGGGCTCTTTCCTTTTCCCCTTGTGGCTCGCCCATCCTCCGGACCCCGCAGGGGGAGACGGGGAGAACCCGCACCAGATCAATTCCACTTGACCTCTGGCTCAGGATTTTTCGCTTGATCGGCTACTGACATTTCGTCCATCTAGCGCCCGGCGGCGAGAAGGCTGCTGCGGAGGGCTGAACCATGGCGCGCGACACAACCGATTTCCAGCCTATCGAGGGCATCGACGAACTCGTCGGCTACCTGGCTGCGGGCAACAAGCCGCGCGACAAATGGCGGATCGGCACCGAGCACGAGAAATTCCCCTTCTATGTCGACGGCAACGCGCCAGTGCCCTATGGCGGCGAGCGCGGCATCCGCGCCATCTTGGAGGGCATGCAGGAGAAGCTCGGCTGGGATCCGATCATGGATGCGGGCCGCATCATCGGCCTGGTCGAGCCGACCGGCCAGGGCGCGATCTCGCTGGAGCCCGGCGGGCAGTTCGAGCTCTCCGGCGCGCCGTTGGAGACGATCCATCAGACCTGCCGCGAGGGCAACGCGCATCTGGCGCAGGTGCGCGAGATCGCCGAGCCGCTCGGCATCCGCTTCCTCGGCCTCGGCGGCAGCCCGAAATGGTCGCTGGCCGAGACGCCGAAAATGCCGAAGTCGCGCTATGAGATCATGACCCGCTACATGCCGAAGGTCGGCTCCAAGGGCCTCGACATGATGTACCGCACCTGCACGATCCAGGTGAATCTCGACTTCGAGAGCGAGACAGACATGCGCCGCAAGATGCAGGTGTCGCTGAAGCTGCAGCCGCTGTCGACGGCGCTGTTCGCCAACTCGCCCTTCACCGAGAGCCGGCCGAACGGACTGCAGAGCTGGCGCGGCGATATCTGGCGCGACACCGACAACCAGCGCTCCGGCATGCTGGAATTCTGCTTTGCGCCGGATTTCGGCTTCGCCGACTATGTCGAATGGGCGCTCGACGTGCCGATGTATTTCGTCATCCGCGACGGGCATTATCACGACATGACGCGCTTCACCTTTCGTCAGTTCATGGCGGGCGCCGCCCGCAACGAGGTTCCCGAGGGGCTGCCGACCATGGGCGACTGGGCAAACCACCTGTCGACGCTGTTCCCGGATGTGCGGCTGAAGCGCTTCCTCGAAATGCGCGGCGCCGATGGCGGGCCGTGGCGGCGCATCTGCGCCCTGCCGGCTTTCTGGGTCGGGCTGCTCTATGACGCGCAGGCGCTGGACGCCGCCGAGGCGCTAACCTCGAGCTGGACCTACCAGGAGGCGCTGGCCATGCGCAACGCGGTGCCGGAGCACGGCATTGCGGCGCCGTTCCGCAACGCCACCTTGCGCGACGTCTCCCGCGACGTGCTTGCCATCGCGCGCATGGGGCTGAAGAACCGCGCCCGCAAGAACCGCGACGGCTATGACGAAACCTCTTTCCTCAACACGCTCGACGAGGTCGTGGCGCGCGGCACCACCAGCGCGGAGGAGATGCTGTCGGCCTACCACACGCGCTGGGGCGGTTCGATCGAGCCGGTGTTCATGGAATATGCCTATTAACCGACCGACTTCCGCTTGACGGTGGCGCGGCAAATGCCGCTTCTATCGGTGATCGAAACGAACTAGGCTCTCCGCAACCGTCTTGTGGAGGAAAACCCATGCCTTCCCTATTCGACATCTTTGCGCAGGCCCAGAACGGCAGTGGCATGCAGGCGCTCGCCCAGCAATTCGGCCTCTCACAGCAGCAGGCGCAAGCCGCCGTTGAAGCGTTGCTGCCGGCCTTCTCGCAAGGGCTGCAGCGCAATACGGCCGATCCTTACGGGATGGGCGCCTTCATGACGGCGATGGCGAGCGGCCAGCATGCCAAATATTTCGAGGACGCGACCCGAGCCTTCTCGCCGCAAGGCATCAATGAAGGCAACGGCATTCTCGGTCACCTGTTCGGTTCGAAGGACCTGTCGCGGGCCGTCGCTGCCCAAGCCGCGCAGGCGACCGGACTCAGCCAGCAGGTGCTGCAGCAGATGCTGCCTGCCATGGCCTCGATGATGATGGGCGGATTGTTCAAGCAAACCAACAATCAAATGCAGGCCGCCGGCGGCTTCGGCGGCGGCAACCCCCTCGGCGAGATCATCGGGGAGATGATGCGGCAGGCCGGCGGTGGTTCGCCGGCGCCGCAACCGGCACCCAATCCCTATGGCGACAATCCGCTCGGCAAGGTGCTGCAGGATATGTTCGGCGGCGGCGCGCAGCAGCCGCAGAGCCAGCCGCAGCAGGCGCCCAATCCATATGGCGACAACCCGCTTGGCAAAGTGCTGCAAGACATGTTTGGCGGCGCCGCGCAGCAGCCACAGGGCCGGCCGCAGCAAACCCAGCCGCAGCAGACGCAAAGCCCCTATGGCGACAGCCCGCTCGGCAAGGTCTTCGAGGAGATGCTGCGCCAGGGCGGCGGCGGGTTCGGACTGCCCGGCGGACAGCCGGCGCCGCAGCAGCAGCCGCAACAACGCCAACCGCAACAGAGTGAGCCGCCGCAGACCAATCCAAGCGGCCGGCCGAGGAACCCGTTCGACGATATTTTCGGCCAGATGTTCGAGACCGGCGCGCAGCAGCGCGACGACTATCAGAAAGGTATGGAGACCATCTTCGACCAGTTCAAACGTGGCATGGACCGGCGGTAAGGTCCCCTCGCCGACAATGCGATCGTCATCCTGGGCGTAGCAAGTAGCGAAGCGACGCGGTGCAGACCCTGGGATCCTGTGACGTCGAAGCGTCGCCGCGGCGCAGATTCTGCCCCGCTGCATTCCTTGGCTGAGGTCACAGGATCCTTGGGTCTTCGCTTCGCTACGCCCAAGGATGACGAAGCTGAAAAAAAATGCCCGGTCCTTTAAGGGAACCGGGCAATGTGCAGGCAGGCCGGCGGGGAACCGGCAGGGAGTGTGGGAGCCTGCATGAAGCTTGGTCGCGCTTAACCTTGAAAAGGTTCAAGGCGACCGAAAGGTGCGAGCGCCGAAGCCGGTCAGGCTACCTTGCGGGCAATATCCTCGATCGTGTCGGCGCGCTCGTCGGCAATCGCACGCAGCTTCGCCGTCGGATCGCGGCCAAAGGGCAAGCCGATGGCGACATGAAGGTCCGCGCGCGTCAGGCCGATGTCGGCAAGCTCGGCATCCGACATCTCGCCGAGGCGATAGAAGGCGCGGCGGTTTTTCCAGGCGCGATAGGCGTTGGCGAGAGCATTGACCACACGCGTCGCAACGGCCGGACGCGTGGTGATGCGCGGGGTCTCGGTGGCGAATTCGATCGCGGCCATGTCAGTCTCTCCTTCGGGACAGAGCGGACGAAACCAGTCGACCGGCGCCTGGGAGCAAGCGCCGTTCCGGTTCCGATACACATGCCTTCATGTGGATGATGCGAATATGCCATCGCGCGATTGATTAATCCAACGAATGTTTCTAATCTTTAGCATCAACATCAATGATGGATTGGACCGATGAAAGCGCCGCTCGATCTCGATCATTTGCAGACCTTCATCTCGATCGCCGATACCGGAAGCTTCACTCGCGCTGCGGAGGAAGTGCACCGGACACAGTCGGCGGTGTCGATGCAGATGCGCCGGCTGGAGGAGCGGATCGGCAAGCCGCTGTTCGAGAAGGACGGGCGCACCAACAAGCTGACCGAGGAAGGCGACAGGCTGCTCTCTTATGCAAGGCGGCTCATTTTCCTCAACCGCGAGACGCTCGCCGCCTTCGACGACCAGCGGCTCGAAGGCACGATCCGCATCGGCACGCCGGACGACTATGCCGACCGCTTCCTGCCCGAGATCATGGCGCGCTTCTCGCGCTCCAACCCGCGCGTCGAGCTAACCGTGATCTGCGAGCCGACGCCGGGGCTGGTCGAGCACATCAAGCGCGGCAATCTCGACATTGCGCTGGTGACGCACAACGACACGCGCGGTCAGTCGGAAGTGGTGCGGCGCGAGCCGCTTTTGTGGGTCACCTCGGCCAACCATGCCACGCATGAGCAGGAAATCCTGCCGATGGCGTTCGGCCGGCCGAACTGCATCTGGCGGCGCGCAGCCGTCGATGTGCTCGACCGGCAGAACCGCGAGTATCGTGTGCTCTTCTCCAGCTTCTCGGCAACCGTGATCACCGCCGCCGTGCTTTCCGGCCTCGCTATCTCGGTGCTGCCGGAATGCGCGCTCAGGCCCGGCATGCGCGTGCTTGGCGAAGCCGACGGGTTCGGCGCGCTGCCGGATTGCCGCATCGGCATCATGCGCGGCCAGACCTCGCAGCCGGAGATCGTCGACGCGCTCGCACGCCACATCGCGGAAAGCCTGGACAACATTTCCGTGCCGGTCAGCGAAGAGACGGGAAGCTTCGATTTCGCCGCACTCGCCTTCACCAAGATGAAGCGGACCAAGGCAAACCAGATCCTGCCTGGCTGGTAGGGGTCAGGCGCGCGCGGCGGAGCGCTCCGGAACGGCGGAGGGCAGACCCGGCAACGCCAGCAGTTGGCCCGGTTCCAAAGGCGGCGACAGAAGATAGCCCTGCAATTGGTTGCAGCCCATGCCGACCAGCAGGGTTTTCTGCTCGTCGGTTTCGACGCCCTCGGCCGTCACTTCCACCTTCAGCGCCAGCGCAAGCTCGATCAGCGCCTTGACGATCGCGGCGGCGCTTCTGTCCTCATCGAGCAGTCGGATGAAGGAGCGATCGATCTTCAACTTGTCGATGGCCTGGCGGCGCAGATAGCTCAGCGAGGAATAGCCGGTGCCGAAATCGTCGAGCACGATGCGGACGCCGGATTGGCGCAGGGCGGTGATCACCGCGCCGATCGTTTCGTTGTGTTCGAGAAGCACGCTTTCGGTGGTCTCGAGCTGCAGGCGGGCCGGATCGAGCCCGGTTTCCTTCAGGATAGACGCGATCTGTTCGGCAAAACCGGCATCGCGCAACTGCATCGGCGAGATGTTGACGGCGATCCAGGGCAGCTCGGTCCCGACGGCAAAGCGGCACGCCTCCGACAGCGCCCATTTGCCGAGCTCGCCGATCAGGCCGCGCTCTTCGGCGATGGCGATGAATTGCGCCGCTGGCAAGGCGCCATGCACCTCGTGGCTCCAGCGGATCAGGGCCTCGGCGCCGAGAATCCTGCGGCCGTCGGTCGCGAAGACAGGCTGATAGGCGAGCTTTATGCCGCCGCCCCCGGTCAGCGCCTTGCGCAGCTCGGCCTCGACCTTGCGCTTGCGCAGCAAAAGGTCGTCCATGTCGCCGGCAAAGACCTGATAACGGCCGCGGCCGTTCTTCTTGGCTTCGTAAAGCGCGATGTCGGCCTTGCGCAGCAGGTCATCCGCGTCCGTCTCCGGCCCGGCCGACAGCGCGATGCCGATGCTGGCGCTGACGAAGACCTGGTCGTCGATCAGCTTGAATGGCTCGCACAGCCTCTGCAGCAGCCGGTCGGCGACATCCTCCGCGCTTCTGATGTCTGGGACGTCCAGCAGGATGACGGCGAATTCGTCGCCGCCAAGCCGCGCCACGGTGTCGACCTCGCGGATGGTTTTTCTCAGCCGCGCCGCCGTCTGCCTGACAAGCTCGTCGCCGGCCGGATGGCCGAGCGTGTCGTTGACATGCTTGAACCGGTCGAGATCGAGATAAAGCAGCGCCACCCTCGCCGCGTCGTGGCTGGCGAACAACAGCGTGCGCCGCAAACGGTCCTCGAACAGAGCCCTGTTGGGCAGGCCGGTGAGCGTGTCGTGGAAGGCGAGATATTGCGCCTCATCCTGGCTGGTCTGCAGCGCGGACGAGGCGCGGCGGAGCCTGCGCAGCAGGAAGGCCAGAACGCCGGCCGCCACAAGCAGCGCGATCGCCAGCGCCGGCGTCATCTTGCGCACCAGGGTGAGACCGGGCCGCTCCTGATCCCAGCCGACATAGCCGAGGATGACGCCGCGGGAATCGACCAGCGGAACCGCCGCGGCGCCGACCGGCTGCGACAGCGGCACAAGGCGCGCGCCCTCGAGCAGGTATTTTTCGGCAATCTTGTTGATCACAGCGTTGGTGATGAACTCCACCGAAACATGCAGATATTCGGTGCCGGGCGCCTGGGTGACCCGGTCCGAACTGGGCAACAGCGGCATGACGCTCAGGATCGCCGGCTGGCCGCCAAGCGACACCAGGTCCTGCGCGACCATCTTGGCCGGCTGGCCCGAAGCATCGTCCTTCGGCGGCTGGGCCAGCATGCCGCGCAGTTTCTCGATGGCGGGAAGCACCACCGGCTCGTCCTCGCCATAGGCGGACGGATCGCCCACCTTGCCTTCCTTCATGGCGTGGATGGGGTGATTGGCGGCGTCGAGAATGTAGACCCGGTTGTGACCATAATAGGTGTACATCCAGACGCTGAGGTTCTCCTCAATCCAGGTCCGGTTACCGGCCTTCACATTGATGATCGCGTCATCCCAGACCGTAATGCTTTCCTGTTCACGTTGAACAGACGCAATCCGATCCTTCAGACCGTCGGCGATGAACAACTTCTGGCGTTCGAGCGAGGCATTGTCGGTCTGGGCCGCCGCGAAGAAGCCGAAGCCGACGACCATGGCCAGCGCGAAGACGGCAAGCGTCAGCACGGTCAGCGTGACCTGGTGCGTCAATGGGCTGCTGTTGGTGCGTTGGCTCATACGTCCCCGGCCGGATTTACTGCCGCCAACTCAAAGCAAATCCGGCTTAAGATCGCGTTATAATATTAGCGAGATTACCTGCTGCCTTGACGCGGCCCGATAAGCGTTCCCCAATCGGGCGATGAGCGAAGCAGGAACCGAATCACGCAGCAACGCCACCGAATATACGGTGAGCGAGATTTCCGGCGCGCTGAAGCGCACGGTCGAGGACGCCTTCGGCAATGTGCGGGTGCGCGGCGAGATTTCCGGCTATCGCGGTCCGCACTCCTCCGGCCACGCCTATTTCGCCCTGAAGGACGACCGCGCGCGGCTCGACGCCGTGGTCTGGAAGACCACGATGAGCCGCCTGAAATTCCGCCCCGAGGAAGGGATGGAGGTAATCGCCACCGGCAGGCTGACGACCTATCCGGGAAAATCCAACTACCAGATCGTCATCGACAATCTGGAGCCGGCGGGCGCCGGCGCGCTGATGGCGCTGCTGGAGGAACGCAAGCGCCGGCTGCAAGCGGAAGGCCTGTTCGATTCCGGCCGCAAGCGGCGCCTGCCGTTCATGCCGAAGGTCATCGGCGTCGTGACGTCGCCGACAGGCTCGGTGATCCGCGACATCATCCATCGCATCAAGGACCGGTTTCCGCTCACTGTGCTGGTCTGGCCGGTGAGGGTCCAGGGCGAGACGACGGCCAGGGAAGTGACCGCAGCCGTCAACGGCTTCAACGCGCTTACCTGGGACGGCGCCATCCGCCAGCCCGATCTTCTGATTGTGGCGCGCGGCGGCGGCAGCCTCGAGGACCTTTGGGGCTTCAACGACGAAGGGCTGGCGCGCGCCGTCGCGGCCTCGCGCATTCCGGTGATCTCGGCCGTCGGCCATGAAACGGACTGGACGCTGATCGACTTCGTCGCCGACATGCGCGCGCCGACGCCGACGGGCGCCGCCGAGATCGCGGTGCCGGTCAAGGCCGAGCTCGAGGCCACGCTGGCAAGTCTCGGCGCGCGGCTCAATGCCTGCGCCTCGCGGCATCTCGATCGCAAGCGCCAGGCGGTGCGCGCCGCGGCGCGCGCGCTCCCCTCGCCCGACCAGTTGCTGGCGCTGCCGCGCCGCCGCTTCGACGAGGCGACGAGCCGGCTCAGCCGTGGCCTGACAGTGAGCATCGAGCGCAAGCGCGCGAGGCTGGGCGGGCAGCGGCTGACGCCGGCGACCTTGTCGCGCCGCCTCAACGAGACGCGCACCCTGACGGGCCGCGACATTGCCCGCGCACGCGCCGCCTTCTTCGCCATCGTGCGTGAGCGGCGAGCGCGCTTTCAGCGTACGTCGGCGAGACTGTCGCCGGCACCGATCGCCAGGCGGCAGAAAGCTCAGGCCGATGCGCTGGCCGGATTGACACGAAGGCAGGACCAGGCGCTGGCGCGGCAGATCGACAGGCTGCGTGCGGCGCTGACCCAGGCCGACCGGCTGCTCGCCACGCTGTCGCATAAGGCAGTGCTGGCGCGCGGCTTCGCGCTGGTCAAGGATGCCGACGGCGCCGTCATCAAGCGGGTGGCTGAGCTGGCGCCGGGTGCCGCGCTGCAGCTGGAATTCGCCGACGGCAATGCCGAGGCCATCGCCACCAGCGGCGGGGCGCGGCCGAAGCTCGCCGCCAAGCACCCGGCCAAGACCAAGGAGCCTGGCAACCAGGGCTCGCTATTCTGAGGACGGGATGAGCACCGACAACCCACATCTTCGCACGCTATCGGGCAAGCCGCGCCTGCGCTCGTTCAACATCGCATTGGACGGCACGCCCGGCCGCTTCAACGCCATCACCGACGTGCCGGGTGTTGCGGTCGGCTACACGACGCTGATTGCCGGCGACGGCCCGCTCCAGGTCGGCACCGGCCCGGTGCGCACCGGCGTGACCGCTATCTTGCCCAGGCCGCGAGGCGAGCTTGCAACGCCGGTGTTTGCCGGCATGTTCAGCCAGAACGGCAATGGCGAGTTGACCGGCGCGCACATCATCGAGGAGACCGGCGCCTTCAACCTGCCGGTCACCATCACCAACACGCATTCCTGCGGCCTCACCCGCGACGGCACGCTGCGCTGGATGAGCCAAGTGCTGCCGGCGGCGCTCGACAGCGCCTGGGGCCTGCCGGTGGCGGCGGAGACCTATGACGGCTTCCTCAACGACATCAACGGCCATCATGTGAGCTTCGACCATGTCGTCGCCGCGCTCGACAGTGCTGTCGGCGGCGCCATGGAGGAAGGCAGCGTCGGCGGCGGCACCGGCATGATCTCGTTCGGCTTCAAGGCCGGGTCCGGCACCGCCTCGCGCATCGTCGATTGGCAGGACAGCCGCTACACGCTCGGCGTGTTCGTGCAGGCCAATTTCGGCAGGCGGCATAATTTCACCGTTCGCGGCCGTCGCGTCGGACCGGAGCTGGTTGAGCCGGCGATCTGCGAAGCCACGCCGCGCGCCGAAAAGGGCTCGATCATCGCCGTGGTCGCCACCGACGCGCCGTTCCTGCCGCACCAGATGAAGCGGCTGGCCAGGCGGGTGCCGCTCGGCATCGCCATAACCGGCGGCTACGGCTACCACAGCTCGGGCGACATTTTTCTCGCCTTCTCGACCGCCAATCCCGAGGCCGCGCTGGGGGCTTCAGGTCGTGTCGCGCGCGCGGAGTTCATCCCGGATGTCGATATCGATCCGTTCTTCGATGCTGTCGTGCAAGGAGTGGAGGAGGCGATCCTCAACGCGCTGGTCGCCAATGAGGACATGACCGGGCGCGACGGCAATTTCGTGCCGGCGCTGCCAAAGGAATGGCTGAAGAATAGGTTCGGCTAATTCGGAGGCGCAGAAGTTCTGATAGGTCGAATGTGGGTCGCATCCCTTGGCGATTAGCCGAAACGTCCCCACCATCGTCATCCTTGGGCGAAGTTGGGAAAAGACGCGCCCGGCCAGCGCAGATATTCTACGACTTGTCGGCCTTCGTTTCGCGCTCGCTCTCTTCGGCGACTTCCTCAAGCCGCGAGGCGATCAGCTCCTGGATGTCGCCGACTTCTTCCTGAATGTCTTCCAGAAGGATGCCTTCCTCGGCGGCCTTGGCGCAGCACTCCTTGGCGAGGGTTTCGGCCTGCTTCTCGATCTTGGCCGGCGAATGCTGGCATTGGACCTTCTCGCCGATCCATCCGCGCAAGAACTCGATCGCGTGTTCGCTCATACTGCTTCTTCCCTAGCGGCAATGCCGGTTGGTAGTCATGAACGCCCCCATCCCGCTAAAGGATGCATGCTCCATTCGAGCCGAGTCGGCCTCGACGGGCAAGATGCCTTGCCCAGGTCCGCACAGCCGAAGGAGTGGAAAGGTTCGAGGAGCACGTTCAGATCGTTGGGGATGATGATGCTTGGCCAGGACCGTCAAAGATCCGCTCTGTTGTTTCTGCTTGCTTTTTCCCGGCTTTTCAGACCGATTTCCGTCACAACACGCAACGCATTCACGGCGATCTCGCAGGCGCGCCATAGGGGCGAGAAACCGAAAGCCGCCGGTATATAGTGATATCCCCACGCAATGTCGACTCCGCTCGCCGTCCTGCTACTTTCCGCCGCGTCAGCCGGAGCAGGCAACCGTCGGACAACAAACACATCGTCGCGTCGTCAGGCACAGACGCGATGGCGTCATTGGCCCTTGAACGCTCAAGCGGGAGACGCGTAACATCGCACCGCTCACACTTGAGTCTGTTTCATTCGTCCGGGCTAATGTCCGGATCTGTTTGGATATTTCCCTTTGCATACGGATGCAAACAGCAGCGCGCCGGAGCGCGGCAAATCCTTTGCCCACGTGGCGGAAGCCTCTTGGGGAAAGGGTCTCAGCACCCTGCTCCGTATCATGCGCATGACACTGCGCCATCCCTGGCAGGTGGCGATCACCATCGTTTCGACCTTCATTGCCGCGACGCTGCAGCTTCTCATTCCACGCTTGCTGGGGCGCGCCATCGATCAGGCGCAAGGCGTGATGGCTGAGAGTGCCGGCACTGCCGCGCAGCACGCGCTTTGGAACACCGCCCTGACGCTGCTGGTCGTCAGCGTGCTGCGCGGCCTCTTCACCATGGCGCAGAACTACTATGGCGAGGCCGTCGGCCATCAGACCGGCTATGAGCTGCGCCTGGCTTTCTACGAGAAGATCCAGCGCCTGAGCTTTGCCTTCCACGACCGGGTCCACACCGGCGATCTGATCACGCTCGGACTGCTCGATCTCGACGGCGTGCGCATGTTCTTTTCCACCGGCGTCTTGCGCGTGGTCCTGCTCGGCGTGCTGATCGGCGTCGGCGCCTATCTGCTGATCAGCACGGATCTCGCGCTCGGGCTGCTCAGCCTGAGCTTCGTGCCGTTCGTCGCCTGGCGATCCTCCGTCACCCAGTTGAGACTGCGCAGCACCTGGCTGACCCTGCAACAGCGACTATCGGTGCTGAGCCGGGTCATGGACGAGAACCTCGGCGGCATCCGCGTCGTGCGCGCTTTCGCGGCGCAACGCCATGAGCTGGAGAAATTCGACCGCGCCAAACGCGATGCGCTGGACCTCGCCAAGGAGCGCGTCGATATCCGCGTCAGCAACACCAGCGCCATGAACTTCTCGTTCCTGGCGGCCATGGGCCTCGTGCTCTGGTTCGGCGGCCAGAAGGTGATGTCGGGTCAAATCAGTGTCGGAACCCTGGCACAGTTCCTCACTTTCATGACCATCCTGCAGATGCCGGTGCGCCAGCTCGGCCTGATGGTCAACTCGTTCGCACGCGCCTCGACCTGCGGCACGCGGCTGTTCGAGCTGCTCGACACCGAGCTCGACATCAAGGACGCGCCGGGCGCCAGGGAACTCGTCGTCACCGAAGGCGTGCTGCGCTTCGAGAATGTCGGCTTCCATTATGCGGGTTCAGGCGGCCGGCCAACGCTTTCCGGCATTTCCTTCGAAGCAAGGCCTGGCCAGACGATCGGCATTGTCGGCGCGCCGGGCAGCGGCAAATCGACCATCGCGCATTTGATCCCGCGTTTCTACGATGTGAGCTCGGGCACTATCGACATCGACGGCCAGGACATCCGGGAAGTCACGCTGCAATCGTTGCGCAAGGCGGTGGGCGTCGTGCAGCAGGACGCGTTCCTGTTCACGACCTCGATCGAGAACAACATTGCCTACGGCAACCCCTGGGCGCGCGAGACCCGCATCGGCCAGGCCGCCGAGTATGCCCAGCTGCACAACTACATCATCGGACTTCCAGCCGGCTACATCACGATCGTCGGCGAACGCGGCGCGTCGCTCTCCGGCGGCCAGCGGCAGCGCCTGACCATCGCCCGCACCCTGATGCTGCGGCCTTCGGTGCTGGTCTTCGACGATTCCACCGCGGCCATCGATGCCGGCACCGAACAGCGCATCCGGGCGGCGATGAAGCGCTTCGCCAAGGATCGCGTGACGCTCATTATCTCGCACCGGCTGAGCTCGCTGATGCATGCCGACCAGATCCTGTTCATGGAGGGCGGCAGGATTGTCGAGCGCGGCACGCATGAGGAGCTGCTGGCCTTGGGCGGACGCTACCGCGCGCTCTACGACCTGCAGCTGCGGCCCGACGATGACAGGCCCGCCGCACTTGGAGCCGCGTGATGTCTGACCCGCGCGACGACGAGAAGGAAGACACCAGCGGGCGACCGGCAAAGGCGGTCGTCGGCTCGCATCGCGATGAGGAAGAGGTTTTCGGCAAGGCCTACGATCGGCGCATCGTGCGGCGCATCTGGAGTTTCGTGCGGCCATACCGGACCCGGATTTTCATCTCGGTCGCCGCGGTGCTGGCGTTCACGCTGACGCAATTGGCGATCCCGCTGATCATCCGCTATGCCATCGACCACGGCATGGCGACGGGCAGGCTGGACCGGTCGGTGATGGCCTGGGCGACCGTTGCTTTCGCGGCAGTCATCCTTGTGAACTACGCGGCCAGCTATGTTCAGGAGAGAGTCGTCGGCAAGGTGGCCGAGAATGTGCTCTCCGACCTGCGCCGCGCCATGTTCGGCCATCTGCAGCGGGTCTCGTTGAGCTTCATGGACAAGACCGAGGTCGGCCGGCTGATGTCGCGCCTGCAGGGCGACGTCAATTCGATGCAGGAATTCCTCGAAACCTCGGTCATGTCGGTGGGCGACATCGTCTTGCTGTTGGGCATCGTCAGCGTGCTGCTCTGGCTCGATTTCCGGCTCGGCCTGCTGACGCTGTCGACCATGCCTATGCTGTTCATCGTTCGCCTGTTCTGGCTGCCGCGCGCCAAGGTCGCCTTCATGGCCGCGCATGAAACCAACTCGATCGCCAACGGGGCGCTGGCCGAAGGCATTCACGGCGTGCGCACCGTGCAAAGCCTCGAGCGCCAGCACGTCAATTTTGAGCTCTATGACGAGAAGGTGCTGGCCAATCTCAATGCCCATCTGAGGTCGGCCAAATACGCGCAGGTGATGGTGCCGATCGTCGACACGCTGACCGGTATCGCCATGGCGACCGTCATCGTCGTCGGCGGTTCGATGGTGCTGTCGCACGGCCTCGACGTCGGCGTCATGGTGGCGTTCCTGTTCTACATCCAGCGCTTCTTCGATCCGATCCGCTCGCTCACCATGCAGTACAGCGTCATGCAGCGCGCCATGGCCTCGGGACAGCGCATCTCCGAAGTGCTCGACGTGCCGGTGGACGTTGCCGACAGGCAAGGCGCGGTGGCGCTGTCGCGCGACATGGACGGCTCGGTCGAGTTCAGGAACGTCACCTTCGGCTACCGGCAGAACCAGCCGGTGCTGAAGAATGTCAGCTTCCGCGTCAATCCGGGCGAAACGGTAGCGCTTGTCGGCCCGACCGGCTCGGGCAAGTCGAGCTCCATGGCGCTGGCGCACCGCTTCTACGACGTTTGGGCGGGTCAGGTGCTGGTCGGCGGGCACGATGTGCGCGACCTGACGCAGGATTCGCTCGGCGAACAGATGGCGATGGTCCTGCAGGAGCCGTTCCTGTTTTCCGGAACGGTGCTGGAGAACATCCGCTACCACAAGACCGGAGCAACCCGCGAGCAGGTGGTCCGCGCCGCGAAGGCTGTCGGCGCGCACGACTTCATCGAACAGTTGCCTGACGGCTATGACACCGAGCTCGAGCAGCGCGGCGGCAATCTCTCGCTCGGCCAGCGGCAGTTGATCAGCTTCGCGCGGGCGCTGGTGGCCGACGCCAGGATCCTTGTGCTCGACGAGGCCACGGCCAGCATCGATTCCTACACCGAGATGCTGATCCAGAAGGCGCTGGTAAAACTGCTGGAAGGCCGGACCGGCCTGGTCATCGCCCACCGGCTGGCCACCATCCGCGGCGCCGACCGCATCATCGTGCTGCAGAACGGCGAGATCGTCGAAAGCGGCAACCACGAGCAATTGATGCAACGAAAAGGCCTCTACGCCCGCCTCTACAACATGAACTACGCCTCGTTCGACGACATTTCCGAGGAGGAGATGGGAATGGACGCCGCGGCCGGCAAAGCGACGTGACCGTCCAGGAAATCGACGGTACCGTTCGCTGGGCTTTTGTCTTGTTTTTGTTTGATTTTTCTGTCCCGACAGCGCATTTGAATCGCCACAAACCCGTTGCATAACCTCCCTGCCAGCTGCAGCGACGAAGCTCAGTCGCAGCCTCAGAACCGGCTGGAACGCTCTTCAGGTTGAGGCGACTTCAGACCGTGGCAAGAGCATTCGGGGTCGGCAGGAAGTCGTGCGGCGGTCTTCAGCGCGACCAGTGAGGCCGTCATGGAGAGCGTCGGCAAGATGTCCTCCTGCAACAATTTCTGGCGGTTTCGGTCCATATAGTCGTTGAAGCCTGCCGTTACGAACGCGCATGGCACGAAACATGCGCCAATTTCGCGCGACAAGGTAGCCTCAGGGGCTATCGAATGGTTGAGTACATCTGCCCCCATGCCCCGATACGCCAAGGCTTCGGCTGGGGTTGTCAGTCGCGGCCCATAACAATGGGCAGCCACCAACTGCTGTTCGATGCCATGAACGCGGCATTCGGCCGGCCAATGACGGCGGGCCGTTTCGACCAGAACCGCCGCACATCTTGGACATACGATCTGCTTGCCCGAGCAATCAAAGCTCTGGCGGTCGGGAAGCAGTGAAAAAGGGGTCTGCGTGAGTTCGATGATATCGGCGGTCACCACCATGTCTCCGGGCTGGATCGCCTTGTTGACGGCGCCAACGGTCGAGCAGGCGAGGACTTGTCTTACACCCGCCTTCATCAATACCCAGAACGCGCGGCGGTGGCAGGAATGGTCGATACGGTCGCGGGGATTGCCGTGCGAATACATGCACAACGCACGTTTCGTTCTACCTTCGGCGGTAATCGACGCATCGAACTCGAGCAGCTTCCAGTTGTCGGTGCGACCGAAAGGCGTTTCAAAACTCATGTCGCGCCGCAACGTGCGCACACCGTCGAATCCGACATCTTCCGGGAAGGCAAGCCCCCAGTTTGCTGACCCGGTGATGATGGCCAATCCTACCTGAGGTATGTCCGTTGATGGAACCGCCGGAGCACCGGCTGCGTGACGATTTGTAGGCATGTTTCCAGTCTCGGTCAGGATTTTTGGCGTAAGGTCACGATTAAGACGACGACCACAACAATAGCGGTCCACAATGTCGAGATCGCCGCAATGGTCGGATCGATCTGATCGCGCAGTGACAGGAACATGAGCTTCGGCATCGTGCTGTTGCGACCACTTGAGATGAAGATCGAAATCACAGACTCATCGAGCGACGTCAGGAACGCCATCAATGTCGCCGACAACAAACTGAGCTGAAGTTGCGGAACAATTATTCCGCCAATAGCTCTGGCCCAGTTCGCACCGAGGCTACGAGCCGCCTGAACCTGGTTCCAGTCAAAGCGAGCCAAGGCGGGCAACAACACAATGCACGCCACCGGAACGGCCAGCACTACATGTCCGACCAGCACACCGAACAAAGTTCCGACTAAACGTTGTGCCGCCAGCACAAAAAAGAGGCCGATCGCAAGTAGGATTCCTGGGGTGATCGAGGGGGTGAGCAAGATGCTCTGGATAGTCGTTGCGGTCTTCCCGCCTAGCCGATTCATTGAGATGCAGGCAAGGAGCGCAAAAGGCACCGCGATCAGCGCCGTCAATGTCCCAAGGATCAGGCTCGTCCTGAGTGCAGCCATCCACGTTGCCGAGCCGAAGAAGTTCTCGTACCAACGCAACGAGTACGCGTTCGGCGGAAACTCGAGGAGATTCGACGCCGAGAAGGACAGCGGCACCACCACGAGCGTCGGCAACATCAGAAATGCCATTGCAAGAGCAGCAAAGCTCCAGAGGAGAATGCGGGCTAGTGTGTTGTGCGGATAGGCCTCAAGCATGGGGGGCATCAACTGTGTTCTGGGCCAGCAGGCGCCGAGCCGCCAGCAACATCACACCTATCAGCGCCATCAGAACGAGGAGCAGAATGCCCAAGACGCTCGCCGACCCCCAATCCTGAAAGGTCGTTAGCGTACGCTCGATCCGGGTAGAGAGAGGATTTACCCTGCCGCCGCCAAGCACCGCCGGCGTGATGAAGAAACCTATCGTGTAGATGAGAACGATGATCGAACCCGAGAAGATGCCGCCCGCCGAAAGTGGCATTATGACGGTGCGGATGACCTGCCCGAGTGTGGCTCCCATGCTCGCTCCCGCGCGAATGAGGTTTGGGTCGATATCGCGCATCGCGGCATAAACGGGCAGCAGAAAGAGCGGCAGCATGTAGTGAACCATGCCGATGAGCGTTCCCGTGAAGTTATAGACCAGCGGCAAAGGCTCCGCTGTCAGGCCCGAACCAGTCAAAGCCGCGTTGATCAGGCCATCACGCCGCAAGAGCACGAGCCAGCCATAAGTGCGCACCAGGATAGCGGTCCACAATGGCAGCATGACGAAGGCCATCAGTACGTTGGCCACCCTTGGTCTGGCGCTGGCCAAAGCGAGTGCCAGCGGGGTGCCGAGAAGAATGCAGATCGCCAGCGTGCCGAGGGACAGTTCAAGGGTTGTGACGAGCGCCGACCATGTCAGTCCGCTCGAAAGGACCTTCTGGTAATTGCCGACGGTGTACTCACCCCCGGTGGTCAGGAAGGATTGCCGGATGATCCAAAGGATGGGCAGTATCGCCGCCAGCCCAACGATGAAAAGCGCCGGGAGCGAAAGCGAAAGGAAGAACCGCCGCTCGCGTCGCGCATCTGCGGCGAGCGCAGTATCCACAGTGACGGTCACGCTGTCGCTCCCGGTATCGCGTGAACCTTCGCTGCTGGTGCATATGCGGTCACCCGCTGACCGGTGGCAAGCTCGGCACAGCCGCCGGCCAGCGCTGACGGAATGCAGACAAGAACCTCTTGCCCACTGTCAAGCGCCAGCGTCAAAAGCCAGTTTTCGCCGCGAAACGCCTTGGCGCGTAGCATTCCTTCGAGAGCCACACCGTCTCGCCCGACAAGCTTTGCATCAAGATGGAAGCTTTCGGCGCGAATCATCAGAGTTTCGCGTGACGCTTCGGCGCCATCGATCCTGCGCGCCGAGCCTGGGGCCACAATGTTAGCCTCGCCCATGAACTCCGCGACGAAGCGGGTCGATGGACGATCATAAATCCGCTGCGGCGTATCGATCTGTTGGATGCGGCCGGAGTTCATCACTGCAATCCGGTCAGACATAATCAGCGCTTCGCGCTGGTCATGGGTCACGTAGATTGTGGTGATCCCCAGATCATCGTGCAGACGCCGGATCTCGTACTGCATGGTTTCGCGCAGATTCTTGTCGAGCGCCGACAGCGGCTCGTCCATCAGCATCACGCGTGGTTCGAAGACGATCGCCCGGGCCAATGCCACCCGTTGGCGCTGGCCGCCGGATAGTGCGGCAACATTGCGCTCCGCCAGACCATCCAGCTTCACGCGGGCCAGGGTGGCAAGCGCCCGCTGACGCGCCTCCGCTCTCGGCGTCTTGCGCAGCGCCAGCGGATACGTGACATTGGCCAGGACATTCATGTGGGGAAACAAGGCGTAATTCTGGAATACTATGCCGATGTCCCGTTTGTTGGGCGCCAGGCGAGTGATGTCCCGATTGCCCAATAAGAGTTTACCGGAATCCGGCCGGACAAATCCGGCCAGAGCCATGAGTAACGTGGTCTTGCCCGATCCCGATGGCCCTAGCAGCGTGAGGAATTCGCCAGCTTGAATGTCGAGCGAAACATCATCCAGTGCGACGTAGGTCCCGTAAGCCTTGCTGACGCTGTCGATGGTGATCGGGAGCGACTTCATCATCTGCTCCAGCCTTACAGCTGAGACTCAGCGGGCCATCATCTCATCGAAGGCTTTTTGGGCAGCCTCGCCGTTTTTGACCCACCATTCTGAATTCGAAAACACCGAAGTGCCAGCATTTTCAGGCGCGGTCGCAAGCGTCTTCAGACGGTCCTCAGGAATAAGGCCACCCTCATATGCCGCAGGATTGACCGGGCCGTAGGCAATGAAATCGGTCAGCTTCGCAACGCGCGCGGGCTGCGTCATCGCTGCGATGAGCTTCATGGCGGCTTCCTTGTTCGGCGCTCCCTTCGGCACCCCAAGGCAGTCCGTGCCGATGACCGAACCCTTGAACGTGTAGTCAGCCGCGCCGCCATCTGCTTTCACGGTTTGGGCCCGTCCGTTCCAGGTAATGACCAAATCCGCCTCGCCGTCCTTCAGCAACTGCGCGGACTGAGCTCCCGAGGTCCACCACACGGCGACATTTGGTTTGATTGCTTCAAGCCGCTTGATGGCGCGCTCTAGCCCTTCCGGCGTGCTGAGCACGGAATAGACGTCCGCCGGTGCCACGCCATCGGAGAGAAGCGCGATCTCGATCGAGTCTTGCGCATTGGCGCGCAACGCGCGACGGCCCGAGAATTTGGCAACGTCCCAGAATTCCGCCCAGGTCTTCGGCGGGTTCTCGCCATAGGTCTTGGTGTTCCACGACATGACGGTGCCATAGGAATCGAACGGATAGCAGTAGTCGGACTTTGCGCCGTCCGGCACGGATTTGGGATCGATGATCTTGTAGTCGAGGGGCTCCAGCAGCGATTGTGCGGCCGCCTGGGCGCCTTCCGGTGAGCCCAGGTGAATGACGTCGGTCGTGACTGCACCCGAAGTGACCTGCATCTTCAGGGCAGCCAGGCCGTCGCTCAGGGTCTCCTCGCGGATATCATAGCCGAGCTCTTTTGCAGCCGGGCCCCACATGGCTTCCTTCATGGCGTTGCCATAATCGCCACCCGCTGTCGTGATGGTGACTGTTTGAGCATGAACGGGCAAGGCAGCAGAGATTGCAAATGCTGCTAAGGAAATGCGTAGCCAGGACATAGGTTCTCCTCCCAAGATTCATCAAAATATCGCTCAAACGAGCCATTTTTTTCAAATCGTAACGTTACGATTGCATCCAAATGCCTTTAGAGTCAAGCTGCTTCCAGCGGGAGCTTGGATTGACCGTGATGTCGAATCCGGTAACGGTTATGACGCTCAGCAAAATCAGCCGGCGCTTTAGCAAATGAAGTCGGGCGACAATGGCCAATCTAAAGCAGATCGCGGCGGAACTTTCCCTCTCGGTGACCACGGTATCCCGCGCTCTGAAGGATGGGCCGGAAGTGCATCCGTCGACCATAGCGCGCGTCAAGGAGGCCGCGAAGCGGGTCGGCTATTTACCAAACCATCATGGTCGTGCGCTCAAAACCGGTCGAACGCTGACGCTGACGGCAGTGCTGCCGATGGAGACACGAGACCATGTGTCCGATCTTTTGAAGCTCCCTTTAATCGAAGGCATGACGCTGGCGGCGCGGCAAGCCGGTTATAGTCTGTCGATCTATTCCACCACGCCCGATGACGATCCCATCGAGAGTGTGCAGCGGCAGCTTCAGGCGCGTAGCACAGACGGACTGATCATCACGCGCCTGGTGTCGGCTGATCCGCGCGTCAAGCTGCTGCTGGATGAACGCATGCCATTCGTCGCGTTTGGAAGAACCGACCTGGATGTCGCGTATCCTTATGTTGATGTCGACAATGAACAGATTGCCTACGAGGCGACCCGACGGCTCATGGATAAGGGCTGTCGACGCATTGCGCTGCAACTTCTCGTTCCGGAGGATCAGGCGAGTGCCATGCGTCTTTCCGGGTATGGAAGGGCAATGGCCGAGGCCGGTATTCCGATCGACCAATCGCTGATCGGTCATGGCATGTTCACCATGGAATCGAGCGCGGCCTGGTTTGATCGCTTACTGGCTTGGTCAGATCCCCCTACAGGCTTGGCATGCGCCAACGAACTGGGCCTTCTAGGGGCGTTACACGCTCTTGGCAGAAGAGGTCTTAAGGCGGGGAGCGACGTCCACATTGTCACTCGTGACAGCACGCGGCTGGCACGCTTCCTGCCGGCGAAGATTGGAGTTCATTCCGTGGACATGGCGGGTGTCGGACGCAAACTTATCGAGATCCTGGAGAGCCGGATCGCCAATCCGCATGGGCCAGTGGAGACAGTCTTATTCAAAGGTGAGTTCGACCCTGGCGAGTAGTCGGTCCCGGCGCCTCATTCATAGATGGAACGCAGCCTGTCGAGGTTGCTCGAAAGCCGCCAAACGGCTTGTCTCACCAACTGATCGCATCAACTGCTTTTGGTGTGGTCTCCACAGACACGCCACGACGGAAGGGATCAACAATGCTCCACGGCACCAACCTCGTTTCGGGGCGGAAGGCGCTGGCGGCCGATGGTACCGTTGGCTGGGATCGAACCAGCGACCTCCGGATCCACAATCCGGCGCTCTAACCAGCTGAGCTACAACGGCACATCCGCCTGAGCGCAAACCGAGGAGAAATCATTCTCCGCGTCCGCTCTGTCATCGGCGATGCGTCCAATACGGGCTATCGGAGTCTAATTCAAGGCCTTTGATTAGGCAAAGATCGGATGAGCGAGCCCGCTCAATTCCGAGTGGGCAAAAGAAAAGGCCGGCGGGAGGAGGTGCCGGCCTTTTCCTGTTACGAGCCAGCGGGAGGAGGAGCTGGCTGGTCACCCCGGAGAGCAAAGGGAGGAGGTTTCACACTCCGGGTATTCGTTTGATCAATTCGTCGCACATCTATTTGTCTGATGAAATGCGACGTTTTGATGCATCGTTGAGTTGCGCCTGAATATCAGGCCGCCTTGATGTCCTTGAACGCCTTTTCGAAAGCGGTCTTCACCGGCTTCGAGACGTCCTCGACCGCCTTGGAAGCGACGGCCTGAAAGTCCTTGGCCTGCTCGACGGCCATCTCGGCGCCCTTGCGCAGGAAGGCGGTCTGCAGCTCGACGACTTCCGACAGCGTCTTGGCGCCGACCAGGGCTTCGAGATGCGAGAAGTTGGCCTCGGCATTGGCGCGCAGGATGGCGATGGTCTTCAGCGAGACATCGCCGGAAACGGTCTTGGCGGTCTCGTAGGTCGACTCCAGAACCTTCTGGGTCTCCTCGGCGCCGGTCTTCAGCTTGGCATAGGCCTCTTTCGACTGCTCAACGCCCTTTTCGGCGAAGGCGCGGATCTGGTCGGTGGCCTTGGAGGCGTCGAAGCTCGGGAATTCCACGTTCTCGATGGTCTCAGAAGTCTTGGTGGTCGTCTTAGACATTTTCCAACCTTTCAGCGGCAGCGGCTTTGACAGAAAGCCGTCTCGTTCATGTATGATGGCAATATAAAGGCATTTTTTGTGCATTGCAATATCTTTGTTGCACTGCACCATAAAAATCGCCCTGCCATTAACCACGAGCCCAGAGATTTCGGTCGTTGCACGGCATGGCTTGTGGACCTTCGCCCCGTACGCTTTTATTAACAAAGCGTTAACAGAAACGCCCGATTCCGGAGGGTTCGCCAGCGCATGCCGCCTGAAAACTACTCCTTCCTCGACGTCGCCGTGCTCGACGCGGTGCGCCAGCGCTTCGCCGCCGGCGACGCGCTGGCCATATTGTCGGCCGACCTCGAGCAGGTGATCTGGGCCAACGGGCCAGGTGCTGCGGTGTTCGGCTATCCGGATATCGAGGCCATCATCGGCGCCTCGGCGCGGCTGCCGCTGATCGCCAGGCGGCAGATCATGGCGACCAGCGGCTTTCCGGAAATCGGCACCGACCGCGCCGTCACTGTTAGGCTGGCGACCGGCATGGTGAGCCGCGCCGTCGGGTTGCTCGCCAGCGCGGTGACGATGCCGGACGGCGAAAGGGCGATCATGCTGGCGATGCCTGCGGCGCAGACCGGCTCGCGCAGCGCTGCCGAAATCGCCAGCCGCGCCATCGGCGGCCTCACCGAGGCCGGACATTTCATCGCCTTCGTCGACGCCCAAGGCCATGTCGAGGCCGCTTCGGAGGGTTTTGCGGCGCTCGGCATCAGGCCGGAGACGTTGGCTGCCTTGGTCGCGGACGTGGCGAGCGCGGAGGACCGTATCGTCAAGCGGCTTGTTCCGGGCGCAAGCACCTCCTACCCGGCCGGCTTTGCACGATTGACCGACGCGCGCCATCTCCTGGTGGTGATCGACGAAGACCAGCTCGACGGCCAGCAGGACGACCAGCCTGACGGCGATCGCGCGGCAGCGCCGGAAAGCGCGCCCACCATCTCCGAAGACAAGAGTACCGCCGCTGAAGCCGAGCCGGCCCGGGAGAACGATACCCGGGCCCCGGCGGTGACAGCGCGTGAAAAGGCGGACACGGTCCCGGCGACGGCTGCGGACGGCGCCCAGCCGACGGAAAAAACCGCGCCCAGGGCCGACCATCCACCGGATGCTGCCGAGGCAGGCAGGCAGGCAGCCGATGCCGGCCCCGCTCAGCATGACCATTGGTATTTCAACGCCGGCGGCGACGATGTGAGACGGCCGGAGACGCCGGCACAGGCCAAACCGACGGACGCCGCGGCCGAAAGCCGGCAGGATATCGCCGAAACGGCGGCGGCAGAGCCGACCGCGGCCCGCAACATCGACCGTTCGGCGCCGCCGCTGCGTTTCGTCTGGCGCACTGATGCCGAAGGCAGGTTCAGCGCGCTGTCGCCGGAATTCGCCGACATTGTCGGCAAGGCGGCCGCCGATGTGATCGGCCGCCGCTTCAGGGACGTCGCCACCACTTTCGGTCTCGACGCATCGGGCGAGATCGCCACCCTGCTCGAACGGCGCGATACCTGGTCCGGGCGCTCGGTGCTTTGGCCGGTGGCCGGCACGGACCTGAAGATCCCGGTCGATCTTGCGGCGCTGCCGGTCTATGGCCGCAGCCGCGCCTTCGAGGGATTTCGCGGCTTCGGCGTCGCGCGCAGCGCCGACGCGGTTGTCGACCCGGAAGCGCTCGGCAAGGCGCTTGTGCCCAACGGCGCCGCACCGACCGAATCCGAACCTGCAGCCGAGCAACCGGCGACCGAGCCACCGAAGCCTGCCGACCCGTTCCTGGGCGAAGTGCCGGCGCTGACGATCGTGCCGAAGCCGGAGCGGCGCTATGCCGACAAGGTGATCCGGCTGGCCGAGCACAGGCAGCCAGCCAATGACAAGCAGCCGGGAACCGGCAAGCCGGGAAGCGATAAGCCAGGAAGCGAGAGGGGCCTGTCGATCCTCGAGCGCAGCGCCTTTCGCGAGATCGGCGAGCGGCTGCGGAAGGACAGTTCCAGCCCGGCCGAGCCGCCGGCCGGCAGCACGGAAAAGCAAGCCGATGCGACTTCAGCCGCCGACAAGGCCGGTGCCGGAGCCGAGCAACCGAAGGCCAGCGAGAGGACGGCCGGCGAATCCGATCTGACGGCGCCTCAACGGACCGGGCAGGGGCCCACCGCGCGCGACGATAACGAAACGCGGGCCGAGGCCATCGAAACGGCGGAGGCGGAGACCGAGGCGGAAGATCAGAAGGACCTGGCTCGGCTCGACGGCATCGACGACGCTTCCGAGGCGGCCGTTGGGGAAGACGAGACGCCACCCGCGTCCGGTTCGCTGCTCAACTATGCCGCGAGCCAAGCGCCGCATCCAGAGACCCGCCAAACCAAAGCGACGGATAAGGGGGCCGAGCCGAAGGATGAACGGCCGGCCGAGGCGCCTGCCGCTGACGCAGGCGCAGATGACGACAGCATGACCGCCGACGATTTTCGCGATGCGCAAGACAGCGAGGACTGGGCCGGCTCCGACAGCGCCCTGCCCGAAGCTGGACAGCCCGCCGAGCCGAAAGCGGCGCCGCCGGAACGGCCGCGCCTCAAGGCGCCGACGCTCAAGCTTGAAGGCTTCGTGCCGTCGGCTTTCTCCACCGGGGAGGAAGGCAGGGCGCCCGATACCTCCATCCTCGCCAGGCTGCCTGTGCCGCTGCTCATCCATTCCGGCGATGTGCTGCATTATGCCAATGAGGCGTTCCTCGAGCTCACCGGCTACGACGCGCTGAAAGACCTCGCCGATGCCGGCGGGCTCGGCGCGCTGTTCGCCGACCATTACGCCGACGGTGGCGAGGCCGACGAAAGCGACCGTTCCTTGAAGCTTCAGACTCGCCAGGGCCAGGAATTCCCGATCGATGCGCTCCTGCGTTCCGTGCCGTGGCGCGGCGGCAAGGCGCTGATGCTGGTGGTGCGCCGCTCGGGCGAGGACGAGGCGCCCGCGGCGCATTTCAGCGCCGCGAATGACGAGCCGAGCCAGCAGCCGGATGTTTCCGAGCTGAAGTCGCGCATCGCCGAAATGCGCACCATCATCGACACCGCCACCGACGGCGTGGTGCTGATCGGCCGCGACGGCAATATCCGTTCGATCAGCCGGCCGGCGGAGGCGCTGTTCGGCTTCGACAGCGACGAGATCGCAGGCAAGCCCTTTGCCTCGCTGTTCGCCATAGAGAGCCAGCGCGCGGCGCGCGACTATCTCGCCGGCCTTTCCGAACCAGGTGTGGCGAGCGTCCTCAACGACGGGCGCGAGGTCATCGGCCGCGAGGCGCAGGGGCGCTTCATCCCGCTGTTCATGACCATCGGCAGCCTGCCCAACGAAAGCGGCTTCTGTGCCGTCGTGCGCGACATCACGCAGTGGAAACGGGCCGAGGAAGACCTTACCCAGGCCCGCGCCGTGGCCGAGCGCGCCTCCTCGCAGAAGACGGATTTCCTCGCCCGCATCAGCCATGAGATCCGTACGCCGCTCAACGCCATCATCGGTTTTTCCGAACTGATGGTGGACGAGAAGTTCGGCCCGGTCGCCAACGACCGCTACCGCGACTACCTGCGCGACATCAACCGCTCCGGCAATCACGTGCTCGACCTCGTCAACGACCTGCTCGACATCTCCAAGATCGAAGCCGGCCAGCAGGAGATGGCCTACGAGGCCGTGTCGCTCAACGACACGCTGGCCGAAACGGTGGCGATGATGCAGCCGCAGGCCAACCGTGAGCGCGTCATCATCCGCTCGAGCTTCGCCTCACGGCTGCCGGAAGTGGTGGCGGACTTGAGAAGCGTGCGCCAGATCGCGCTGAACATCCTGTCCAATGCCATCCGCTACACGCAGGCCGGCGGACAGGTGATCGTGTCCACCGCCTACGAGGCCTCCGGCGACGTCGTCATGCGCGTGCGCGACACCGGCATCGGCATGACCCCGGCTGAGGTCGAGCAGGCGCTGAAGCCGTTCAAGCAGATCAATGCGCTGAAACGCGGGCGCGGCGACGGCACCGGCCTCGGGCTGCCGCTGACCAAGGCGATGGTGGAGGCCAATCGTGCCCGCTTCACCATCGCCTCGACGCCCGGCGAAGGCACGCTGGTCGAGATCGCCTTCCCCTCGACGCGGGTGCTGGCCGAATAATTCCGGCCGGCGCTCGCGGCTTCGGAAAAGAAAAAAGGCGTCCAGTGGACGCCTTGAAAGATGGGATTGCTGTCACAACGGGGACTTGAGCGAATCTGATCCTCAGGGGACGAGGAACGGGATTTCTCCCTCAAGTTAGACGCGACTATCGGCGCCGTCCCTTAACAAGTCCTTACCGGCGCCTGAAAAAATTTACGAATGTGTACCACTCGTGAAATCTAGGTAAATTCGGCCGAAACTATTCCTTAACCATGCCGGGTTGGCCTAATCCGCCAGTTCCGGCAGGTTCCTGAACAGCTCCAGCGCCTCGGGATTGGCGAGCGCTTCCTTGTTCTTGACGGCGCGGCCGTGGACCACGTCGCGCACGGCAAGCTCGGTGATCTTGCCGGATTTTGTCCTTGGAATGTCGGTGACGGCAACGATCTTGGCCGGCACATGGCGGGGGCTGGCGCCGCTGCGGATCCGGGCGCGGATGCGCTTTTCCAGATCCTCGTCGAGGCTCACCCCGGCGGCCAGCCGCACGAACAGCACGACACGCACGTCATTGTCGAAATCCTGGCCGATGCAGAGCGCCTCCAGGATCTCCGGCATCTGCTCGACCTGGTTGTAGATCTCGGCCGTGCCTATCCTCACCCCGCCCGGATTGAGCGTGGCGTCGGAGCGGCCGTGGATGATCATGCCGCCACGGACCGTCCATTCGGCGAAGTCGCCATGGCACCAGATATTGTCGAAACGCTCGAAATAGGCCGCGTGATACTTCTTGCCTTCCGGGTCGTTCCAGAAGCCGATCGGCATCGACGGGAAGGCTTTCGTGCAGACGAGCTCGCCCTTCTCCTGCCACACCGGCTTGCCGTCGTCGTCCCAGACATCGACCGCCAGGCCGAGGCCGGGTCCCTGGATCTCTCCCGTCCAGACCGGCTCCGTCGGCACACCCAGCACGAAGCAGGAAACGATATCGGTGCCGCCGGAGATCGAGGCCAGATGCACGTCCTTCTTGATGCCGTCATAGACAAAGCGGAAATCCTCCGGCGACAGCGGCGAACCGGTGGACGAGATGGTGCGCACGCTTTCGAGGTCATGGCTCTTGATGGGCTTCAGCCCTGCCTTGCGCACGGAATCGATGAATTTCGCCGAGGTGCCGAAATAGGTCATCTTCTCGGCATCGGCGAAATCGAACAGCGCATTGCCGTCGGGATAGAAGGGCGAGCCGTCATAAAGCAGAAGCGTCGCCCCCGAGGCGAGGCCCGAGACTAGCCAGTTCCACATCATCCAGCCGCAGGTGGTGAAGTAGAAGAAGCGGTCGCCGTCGAGCAGGCCGGCGTGCAGCCGCTGTTCCTTGACGTGCTGGATCAGCGTGCCGCCGGCCGAGTGCACGATGCATTTCGGGATTCCGGTCGTGCCGGAGGAGAACAGGATGTAGAGCGGGTGCGAGAACGGCAGCCGCTCGAAGGCGAGCGTCCTGGCGGCGAAGGGCGAAAGTGCTTCTTCCAGCGCCACTGCCTTGTCGATGGTGGCGGCGACATCGGAGGACGTACCCAAATAATCGACGATCAGAACCTTGCGCACGGTCGCGAGCTTCTGGGCCGCCGCCCGGACCTTGTCGGCGACCTCGATGGCCTTGCCGTTGTACCAGTAACCGTCGGGCGCGATGAAGACGACCGGCTCGATCTGGCCAAAGCGGTCGAGCACGCCCTGTTCGCCGAAATCGGGCGAGCAGGAGGACCAGACCGCGCCGATCGAGGCCGCAGCAAGCATCGCGGCGACGGTCTCGGGCATGTTGGGCATCATGGCGGCGATGCGGTCGCCCTGCTTGACCCCAAGCGACAGGAAGAGCTGCTGCAGGCGCGAGGTGAGCGCATGAAGCTCATTCCACGACAGCCGGCGCTCGACCTTGTCCTCGCCGCGAAAGACGATTGCAAGCCCGCCGCCGGTCTTCTTCAGGAGGTTCTCGGCGAAATTGAGTTTCGCGTCCGGAAAGAAGGCCGCGCCCGGCATCTTGTCGCCATCGACCAGAGCCCGCTCGCCCTTGTCGCCGACAAGCCCGCAAAAATCCCAGACCAGGCTCCAGAACGCCCCGCGATCGTCGATCGACCAGCGGTGGAGCTCGGCGTAGCTGGAGAAAGCCTCGCCTGACTTCGCAGCGGCAGCCTTCATGAAGGCGGTCATCGGCGCGGAGGCGATCTGGTCCTGCGTCGGCGTCCATAAGGGGGTGTCGGCGGCCATCATCGTTCCTCCCAAAGCGCGTCGCGATTGCGGCAGTTAAGCCTGATGTCGCCTACGTCGTTGTCCCAAAACCGGCGTGGCGTTTGCGGGCCGGACGGGTCTATCGCTTATGCATACCGCAACGCAGCAGAGCAAGATTTTGTTGGAATGGCCGGCAAAGACGCGCCCCAAACGCCATCGCAGGGCCATAAAGACTTGAAAAGCGTCAGCGCTCGGTTACACCCGTCGGACGATTTGTCGGCAATGGGAACATACGGGGCGAAATGCGATCATCTTTGATCCGGCGAGGGGTATGGGTGATCGGCGTCGCAGTGTTGATCATCGCGCTTGCCCTCGCCGCGCTGCCGCTGATTGCCTCGACCCGCATCGTGCGCGACCGCATCGCCTGGGAGTTGAGCGCCTGGAGCGGCTTCCGGGTCACGATAGACGGTTCGCCGCGCATCGAGGTGTGGCCGAACTTCCGGGCAATCCTCAGCGATGTGACGCTGTCGCAATGGACAGAAACCGACACGCCGCCGGTGGTCGAAGCCGAGCGCGTCGAAGTAGACCTCTCCGCCATGGCCGCCTTGCAGGGCGACGTCCAATTCTCGACGGCAAGGCTGGTGCGGCCGACCATCAGGGTCGAGCGCACGGCGAGCGGCCTCTATCTGCCGCCGCGGCCGACCGGCGGCCGCATCACGCGCTCGATCGACACGGCGCGCGGTGTGGTCACCGCGAACCCGCAAAAGCCCGATCTCGGCAGACTGCCTTCCGATCCGTTCGGCACCGTCGAGTTCCGCGACGGCCGCGTCGTGACCACGGCGGGCGGCAAGGACATCGAGATCCTGAGCAGCCTCAGCGGCCAGGTCAACTGGGCGGCCATGAACAGCGAAGCCACGCTCACGGCGACCGGTATCTGGCGCGGCGAGAGCGTGCAGATCGATTTTTCCTCGGCGAGACCGCTTGTGCTGTTTGCCGGAGGCACCGCGCCCGTCACGCTTGCCTTCAAGGCTGCGCCCGGGACGCTCTCCTTCGACGGCGTGGCATCCATGTCGGAGAACGCCTATTTGGATGGGCAGGCCAAATTCGCCGCTCCTTCGCTGCGGCGCCTGCTTGAATGGTCGCAGGCCGGCATCGCGCCTGGCGCCGCGATCGGATCTGTCTCGGTCGCGAGCAAGGTGACGGCGTCGGCGGGACGAGCGAAATTCGAGAACACGACAGTGGCGCTGGACAACAACCCCGGCATGGGAGCGCTGGACTTTTCGTTCAGCGAGGCCCTGCCCGTCATTTCCGGCACGCTTGCCTTCGACACGCTCGATCTGCGATCGTTCCTTTCCGCCTTCACGCCGATCGCTCCCGCCGGCGAAGCAGGCCCCGGCGAGATCGACACCAGCTTCGCCGACAAGATCAACCTCGATCTTAGGTTGTCGGCCGCGCACGCCAGCGTCGGCCCGATACAGCTCGCCGACGTCGCCGCGACCGCGCAGGTCAAGAACGGGCTTGCCGTCTTCGACATCTCCGACGCCTCGGCCTTTAACGGCAACATCCAGAGCAGCCTGCGTTTCGACCGCAAGCCGGATGGCACCCAGGTCGAATTGCGGCTTTTGGCGTCGGACGTCGACACCGGCGCCTTCGCCACCGCGGCGGGGATGACGCGGCTGGTGCCGGCCGGCACCGGAACCGTCTCGGTCATCCTCAAGGGGCCGGGCAAGGCCTGGGACTCGATCTTCGAGAACGCCGACGGATCCTTCTCGGCAACGTTCGGGCCGGGCTCGCTCAACGGGCTCAACCTGCCTGCCTTTCTCAAGCGCAACGAACAGGGCGGATTCTTCGCCCTCGACGACGTCGCCGACGGTTCGCTGCCGATCGACGGCGCCGAGATCAAGGCGAGCATCTCGAAAGGCGTGGCGCGGCTGGACAAGGCCGAGGTCAATGCACAGAAGTACAAGATCTGGCTTTCCGGCATCGCCTCCTATACCGGGCGCGGGCTGGCGCTCTCCGGCGGCATCATCCCGAACGGACAGCCTCCGCAACAGCAGCTGGCCAACAACGGCCAGGCCGCCAACCCTGCACCCCCAGCACCGAACCAGTCGTTGTTCTTCGTCGGCGGCAATTGGAGCACGCCGTTCATCTCGCCGATCAGCCGCGGCGTTTCGGGCCAATAAAGCAATTTCCTGCAAAAAGCGCGCAGCGGCTTTCCGACAGGGATTGCACAAGAAGAACGAGGCGCAAGCAGCGCCCGTCCTTTGTTCCTTATCCGCGCTGCGCCGCCTGCTCGTCGCGCTGGCGCTGCACCTCGCGGCGCTTGTTGGCGATCGAGGCAATGATGACGCCGATCGCGACCACGGCGATCAGGATGGTGCAGGCGGCGTTGATCTCCGGCGTCACGCCGAGGCGCACCTGGCTGTAGATCTTCATCGGCAGCGTCGTGGCGCCCGGGCCGGAGGTGAAGCTGGCGATGACCAGATCGTCGAGCGAGAGCGTGAATGCCAGCATCCAGCCGGAGATGATGGCCGGCATGATGACCGGCAGGGTGATCTGGAAGAAAGTCTTCACCGGCGGCGCGCCGAGGTCCATGGCGGCTTCCTCCAGCGAGCGGTCGAAGGAGACCAGGCGCGACTGCACGACGACGGCCACGAAGCACATGGTGAAGGTGATGTGGGCGAGCGTGACCGTGAAGAAGCCGCGGTCGAGCCCGACGGCAACGAAGAGCAGCAGCAGCGACAGGCCGGTGATGACTTCCGGCATGACCAGCGGCGCAAAGACCATGCCGGAAAACAGCACCCGCCCCTTAAAGCGCGTGTAGCGGGTCAAGGTGATCGCCGCCAGCGTGCCGAGCACGGTCGCCACGGTGGCCGAGATGACGCCGACGCGGGCCGTCACCCAGGTGGCGTCCATCAAGCCCTGGTTGTGGAACAGCGACACGTACCATTTGGTCGAGAAGCCGCCCCAGACGGTGACCAGCTTCGATTCGTTGAAGGAAAAGACGATGAGCAGCACGATCGGCAGATAGAGGAAGGCAAAGCCCAGCACGATCGAGGTGATGTTAAAGCGGCTCCAGGTGGCGTTCATTTGTCCTGCTCCTGGGCGCGCGCCTGGGCCCGCTGGAAGAACATGATCGGCACGATCAGCAGCAGCAAAAGAATGACGGCCACGGCCGACGACACCGGCCAGTCGCGATTGGCGAAGAACTCATTCCACAACGTCTTGCCGATCATCAGCGTCTGCGAGCCGCCGAGCAGGTCGGGAATGACGAACTCGCCGACCGCGGGGATGAACACCAGCAGGCAGCCGGCGATCACGCCCGGCAGCGACAGCGGGAAGGTGATCTTCCAGAAAGCGCTGGTCGGCGGGCAGCCGAGATCCTTTGCCGCCTCGATCAGCGAATAGTCCATCTTCTCGAGCGACGAATAGAGCGGCAGCACCATGAAGGGCAGGTAGGAATAGACGATGCCGATGAAGATCGCCGTGTAGGTGTTGAGGATGATCAGCGGCTGGCTGATGATGCCGGTGGCGAGCAGCACCTGATTGAGCAGACCCTCGGGCTTGAGGATACCGATCCAGGCATAGACGCGGATCAGGAACGAGGTCCAGAACGGCAGGATCACCAGCATCAGCAAGGTCGGGCGCACCGACGCCGGCGCGCGCGCCATGCCGTAGGCGATCGGATAGCCGACGATCAGCGTCAGCACCGTCGAGATGCCCGCGATGATCACGCTCGTCACATAGGCGTTGAAGTAGAGCGCGTCCTGGGTCAGCCAGGTGTAGTTGTCGAAGTTCAATTCCCGGAATCCCGCGAGGAACCCGGAAATGCCATCGGCGAAATCGAGCACGGGCGTATAGGGCGGCATCGAGATCGCCGTCTGCGACAGCGAGATCTTGAAGACGATGATGAACGGGACGAGAAAGAAGAACAGCAGCCAGAGATAGGGAATGATGATGACGAGGCGGCTGATGAAACCCTGCGCCAATCTGCTTGGCAATGCGGTGGTTTCGGCTGACGGGGACACGGCGGCGGCGATGTCGGTCATAGCCCGCTCCTACCTTGCCAGAATGACGCCGGCGTCGGGCCGGAAGGAAACCCAGGCGCGGTCGTTCCAGGTCAGTGGGTCTTCGGTGACGCGGGAGGCGTTCAACGCGCTTGCCCGCACCATCTGCCCGTCGTCCAGCCTGATGTGATAGACAGTCATGTCGCCGAGATAAGCGACATCGTAGACCTCCCCTTGCAGCGCGTTGACGGCGTCCGCCGGCTTCTTCGACGAGACCTTGATCTTCTCCGGCCGGATCGCGAAGACGATCTCGGCGCCAGTGGCGGTGTTGGCGGCATTGTCGACGACGATCTCAGCGCCGGTCGCGCCGGTGATGCGCGTCGTGTTTGCAGAACGCTCCGCGACCTTGCCTTCGAACAGGTTCACATTGCCGACGAAATGCGCGACAAAGCGCGAGGTCGGAGCCTCATAGATTTCCGCCGGCGTCGCCACCTGCATCACCTCGCCCTTGTCCATGATGGCGATGCGGTCGGCCATGGTCATGGCTTCCTCCTGGTCGTGGGTGACGACCACGAAAGTGAGGCCGAGTTCCTGCTGCAGGTCCATCAGCTCGAACTGCGTCTCCTCGCGCAGCTTCTTGTCGAGCGCGCCGAGCGGCTCGTCGAGCAGAAGAACCTTTGGCCGCTTGGCGACCGAGCGGGCAAGCGCCACACGCTGGCGCTGGCCGCCGGAAAGTTGATGCGGCTTGCGCTTGGCGAACTGCTCGAGCTTGACCAGCCTCAGCATCTCGGCGACGCGCTTTTCGATGTCGGGCGCGGGCATGCCTTCCTGCTTGAGGCCGAAGGCGATGTTCTTCTCCACCGTCATGTGCGGGAACAGCGCGTAGGACTGGAACATCATGTTCACCGGCCGCCTGTAGGGCGGGATGCCGCGCAGATCCTGGCCGTCGAGCAGGATGCGCCCCGCGGTGGGCTCCTCGAAGCCGGCGAGCATCCTGAGCAAGGTCGACTTGCCGCAGCCCGAGGCGCCAAGCAGCGCGAAGAACTCGCGCTCGAAAATGGTCAGCGACAGATTGTTGACAGCGGTGAAGTCGCCGAACTTCTTGGTCACCTTGTCGAACTGGATATATGGCTTGGCGTTCGGATCAGTCCATGGCGCGAAATCCCTGCGGATGCTGCCAAGCGATTTCATGTCCCCACTCCGGTTCTTCTTGATAACCAAAAGAAAGCGACCCCGGCAGTTGGCTGCCGGGGTTCGCCTCTCGATGCTTATTGGCCGGTGACGATCTTGGTCCAGGTGCGCGTGATGATGCGCTGTGTCTTGGGATCGTAGGGCTGCACGGTATAAAGCTTCTTTGTCGTCTCCTCGTCCGGATAGACGGCGGTGTCCTCCAGCAGCGCCTTGTCGACGAACTGCTGCGAGGCCTTGTTGCCGTTGGCGTAGAGCACGTAGTTCGACGACTTGGCGATGACTTCCGGCGTCATCATGTAGTTGATGAACTCATGCGCTTCGGCGGCATGCGGCGCATCGGCAGGAATCGCCATCTGATCGAACCACATCTGGGCGCCTTCCTTCGGCACCGAATAGCCGATCTCCACGCCCTGCTTGGCTTCCTCGGCGCGGTTGCGCGCCTGGAAGACGTCGCCCGACCAGCCGACCGCCAGGCAGATATCGCCGTTGGCTAAAGCATTGATGTATTCCGAAGAATGGAATTTGCGGATGTAGGGCCGGACCTTCAGCAGCGCCTCCTGGGCCTTGGCGATGTCGTCGGGCGAGGTGCTGTTCGGATCGAGCCCGAGATATTTCAGCGCTGCCGGGATGATGTCGGCAGGCGAATCCAGCACATAGACGCCGCAATCCTTCAACTTGGCGAGGCTCTCCGGATTGAAGAACACATCCCAGCTGTCGATCTTGTCAGTGCCGAGCGCTGCCTGCACCTTCTTCATGTTGTAGCCGAGGCCGACCGTGCCCCACATATAGTTGACCGAGTACTCGTTGCTCGGATCGTATTTGGCGGTGCGCTCGGAAACGACATCCCACATGTTGGAGATGTTGGGCAGCTTCGACTTGTCGAGCTTCTGGAACACGCCGGCCTGGATCTGGCGCGCCAGGAAGTTGGCGCTGGGCACGACAACGTCGTAGCCGCTGCCGCCGGCCAGCAGCTTCGTCTCGAGGATCTCGTTGGAATCGAAGGTGTCGTAGACGACCTTGATGCCGGTCTTCTTGGTGAAGTCGTCGATGATCGAGCTGTCGATATAATCCGACCAGTTGTAGACGTTGACGACGCGGTCGTCGGCGTGGCCGCCGGCGGTGAAGAGCGTCAGCAATGCCGAGGTCGCCGAAAGCAAAAGCGCTTTGCGGATCATGATGTTCTCCTTTGGTGAGTGTTCCCGTGCCGGCCCGTCGCGGCGTGAGCGCGGGGCGGCGTTTTGTTCAGGCTATTAAGCTTTCCGGAGGGCGCCAAGCGCCGACTGCCGGCGCTGTGCTCGATTGCCGGGTTGTGGTCAGAGACCTCCCTCGGCGCACCCTTGTAAGGTATCGGAGCGGCGTCAACGGCGTTCGCCGTGGCGTAGGCAGAGATACGACGATGTGGTCCGGCCTCGGTCAGGCCGGCAGAAACAATTGGCAAGATACGCCTGTCTTGTTGTTGCCGTAATCGCAGCCTGCCCGGCCGACAACGCGGTTGTCAATGGCAAAGCTTGCGCGCCTTCAATTGGGGGACGGCAGGCCGGTGACGCCCGGCCTCTCGGGGCGCGTCTGCCGCTTGAACTCGAACCCGATATGGACGAGCAGCGCGGTGACCACGACCGCACCGCCGATGATGGTGCGCACCGACGGCACCTCGGCATGGACCAGCCAGACCCAGATCGGGCCGAGGATCGGCTCGAACGTGCCGAGCAGCGCCGCAACGGCCGCCGGAACGAGCCGCGCTCCCATGGCAAAAAAGGCGAGGCCTACGCCGAGATTGAGGACGCCGAAGGCGAAGAGGAAGGCCATGTCGCGTCCGGAAACGGCGAACTCCGAAGTCTGCGAGGCGGCGAACGCGCCGGCAAGCAAGGCACCGAGGCAGGTGGCCGGCACCATGCGCACGTGGGCGAAGCGCCGGGTGACGACCGTGGCGAAGGAGAACATCACGGCGATCAGCAAGGCCAGGCCGTCGCCGATCGGTGAGACGACGCCGCCGAGGGATTCCGAGACCATGACGGCGACGCCCGTGATGACGGCGGCAATGGCGATCCAGGTGGCCGGGCTCACGCGTTCGCGAAACAACAGCCAGGCGAGCAGGGCCGCCAGCAGCGGAACGCCGGCCTGCATCAACAGGATGTTGGCGACCGTCGTGTAGGCGAGCGCCACGACGAAGCATGTCGAGGCGGTGGCAAAGCAGAATGCAACGCCAAGGCCAGGCAGGCCCATGTCGCGGAAGAGTTTCAAGGTGCCGCGCCAACCGTCGCGCCAGAGCATGAAGGCGATAAGGAACGCCACCGCCCAGAGCGAGCGCCAGAACACGACAGTCCAGCTATCGCCGGCATGAATGAAGCGGGCGATGGTGCCGCCGAAGCTCCACATCAGCGCCGACAGGAAGACCAGCAGCATGCCGATCCGCTCCTCGCGCGGCGAGACGGCAGGCAAGGCAACGCGAGGCGAAGCGGTATCGGTCATGGACGGGACTGTCAGCGATTTGCGGGCGGCACGGTGCACCGGGGACGACAAGACTATATCCCATTCGCGTAGCGCAAACGCTGGAGCGAGGCGTGATCCAGCATCCGCTGAAATGTAGGACAATGCCGACTTGCACCCTGCCGAGACGCTGCAGGCTCTGGCGGCAGGGACTATCCCTGGAAATCGAAAGCGCTGAGGCCCGTCACCATCTCGTCGAGGCCGAGCGGGCGGGTCACCGGCGGCTCGGCGCGCGCCAGGCAGCCGACGCGCTCGCAGAGCCTGCAGGCCGGGCCGACCGGCGTTGCGAATGCCGTACCTTGCGCGGCCTTGCCGGCGAACGGTCCGGGCAGCGCCGCGCCGTAGACGACCTCGTCGCGAAAGCCGATGTCGCAGCCAAGCAGAAGTGCTGTGCGCCGCGGCCGCTCGGAGAAGGCGCCTTGCGGCCCTTCGAGCGTGCGGGCGATACAGAGGAACTCGGCGCCGTCGGGCATTTCCACCGCCTCGACCAGGATCCGGCCCGGCTGCGAAAAGGCCGCATGCACAGGAAGCTTCGGGCAGGCGCCGCCGAAACGGCTTTGAGGATAGCCCAGGCTGCCCGCCTTGCGGAAACGGTTGCCGGCATTGTCGACCTCAAGCATGAAGAACGGCACGCCAGAGGCGCCAGGCCGCTGCAGCATGGTCAGGCGGTTCGCCGCCTGCTCGAAGGAGACGCCGAAACGGGAACGCAAGACATCGATATCATAGCGGGCGCGGATCGCCGCGGCATGAAAGGCCTGATAGGGCATCATCAGCGCGTGCGCTGCGTAGCGGCCGAGCTCGAAGCGGGCGAGCCGGCGGGCTTCGTCGGTGCCTAGCTTCAACGCCTGGATCTCGCTCGCCACGGCCACCGTCATGCGCATCAGGCTGGCCTCCATGGCGACCTCGCGCAGCTGATCGAAGGGGGAGAGCCGCTCGGACAGGAACAGGCGTTGCGAATGGCGATCGTAGCGCCTGCGCCAGTTCGGCATGGTGGCGACCGGCAGCACCTTGGCCACGATGCCGTGCTCACGCCTCAGCCAGGCCTTCAGCGCGCCGAACAGGTCGTCGCCTGGATCGAGCAGCGAGATGAAGGCTTCGGCTTCCTCCTCCAGGGCAGCGAAATGGTTCGGCCGACGCTCGAAGGTCTCGTGCACCTCGTCGACCGGCAGGCGCGTGCCGGACAATGCGGTCGCCCTGCCCTCCCGCGCCAGGAGCTCATTGAGATCCGACAGCCGCTCTGCCTGCTCGCGATAGGCGCGGAACAATTTCACCATCGCGGCGGAAGCGTTCGGAGCAATCTCGGCGAGATCGATCAGCTCCTGGTCGCCCGGCAGTTCGCCAGACAGCAGCGGGTCGCCGAACACTTCCTTCAGCGCCGCGATCGATCCCTTCGTCTCGCCCTGCAACTCATGCGGATCGATCTTGTAGACGGAGGCCAGCCTGAGGATCAGCTGCACGGTCAGCGGCCGCTGGTTGCGCTCGATGAGGTTGAGGTAGGACGGCGAGATGCCCAGCCCTTCGGCCATCGCCGTCTGGGTCAGGCCCTTGACGTTGCGAAGCCGGCGGATGCGCGGCCCGGCGAAGATTTTCTGGTCGGCCAAATCGGCAATCCTTGACAAAATTTTACACCAAGCCGAGCGGCCGCAGCTCAGCCGTCTTTTACAATCGTGACAAATTTACAGCGTCGGCCTGTCAAACACAACACAGATTTTCTCTTATTTCTTGCGAAAATCCTTGGTTTCCCTGGCTCTATTTGCGCCGCAATGTAAATGATGTCACACATCAGCGGCGCCGAAATGACCCATGAAGGCGCCATCCGAAGAAGCAGAACCGATCTGGAGCAACCGATGACTGATTTTTACAACCTCGTCCCGTCCGCGCCGGAAGGCCGTTTCGACGGCATCGAACGGCCCTATTCGCCGGAGGATGTGAAGCGGTTGCGCGGCTCGGTCCAGATTCGCCACACGCTTGCCGAGATGGGCGCGAGCAGGCTGTGGAAGCTCATCCACGAGGAAGAATTCGTCAATGCGCTCGGCGCCATGTCCGGCAACCAGGCCATGCAGCAGGTCAGGGCGGGCCTGAAGGCGATCTATCTGTCGGGCTGGCAGGTCGCGGCCGACGCGAACACCGCGTCGGCCATGTATCCGGACCAGTCGCTTTATCCGGCCAATGCGGCGCCGGAGCTGGTCAAGCGCATCAACCGCACGCTGCAGCGCGCCGACCAGATCGAGACGTCCGAAGGCAAAGGACTTTCGGTCGAGACATGGTTCGCGCCGATCGTGGCCGACGCCGAAGCCGGCTTCGGCGGGCCGCTCAACGCTTTCGAGATCATGAAGGCCTTCATCGAGGCCGGCGCCGCCGGCGTCCACTACGAGGACCAGCTGGCGTCGGAGAAGAAGTGCGGCCATCTCGGCGGCAAGGTGCTGATCCCGACCGCGGCGCATATCCGCAATCTCAACGCCGCGCGGCTTGCGGCGGACGTGATGGGCACGCCGACGCTGGTGGTGGCGCGCACCGACGCGGAGGCGGCAAAGCTGCTCACCTCCGACATCGACGAGCGCGACCGGCCTTTCGTCGATTACGACGCCGGCCGCACGGTCGAAGGTTTCTACCAAGTGAGGAACGGCATCGAGCCCTGCATAGCGCGCGCCGTCGCCTACGCGCCGCATGCGGACCTGATCTGGTGCGAGACCTCGAAGCCGGATCTTCAGCAGGCAAGGAAGTTCGCCGAAGGGGTGCGCAAGCATCATCCCGGCAAGCTGCTCGCCTACAATTGCTCGCCGTCGTTCAACTGGAAGAAGAACCTGGACGACGCGACCATCGCGAAGTTCCAGAGGGAACTCGGCGCCATGGGCTACAAGTTCCAGTTCATCACGCTGGCCGGCTTCCACCAGTTGAACTTCGGCATGTTCGAGCTGGCCCGCGGCTACAAGGACCGCCAGATGGCGGCCTATTCGGAACTGCAGGAAGCCGAGTTCGCGGCAGAGGCCCGCGGCTACACCGCGACCAAGCACCAGCGCGAGGTCGGCACCGGCTATTTCGATGCCGTCTCGATGGCGATCACCGGTGGCCGGTCCTCCACCACCGCCATGCATGAATCGACCGAGCACGCCCAGTTCAGGCCCGCGGCCGAGTGACGACAACATTAAGAGGAAACGCCCGAAGGGCACTTACATCAGGGAGAAGAGCAATGGCATCGATAAGCCGCGTCAAGGAACGGGCCGAAGAACAGTCCAGCGCGATGAGCGTCGATCAGCAGGCGACGATCCGCATGCTTGCCAACGACCTGCACAGGCTCAACCAGTCTGTGATGAAGGCGGTCGAGGCAGGTGTGTCCGTGGAACTGGTGCGCTCCGCCAGGCACCATGGCGGAGACGGCAACTGGGGTGATCTTTTGATCCCAGTGATCGTCACCCACCAGAACCAAAGTTGACGTAACGTCAACAATCTCCCGCGAGTGTCTCCCGTGCGCTATACGTTCGGGAGACTTTCGATTTTTTCGGATGCCGCCTGTGGTAACAGGGAGAACTTGCGCCGTTTTTAGAAATTCTTGCTATATTCTCATTTTCCACTATTTCTGCTTGACACCGCTGGCGATCTCGCGCCAATTGCGCTCTCAGGTTTCAACCCTGCATTGAACCAGAGCGCCCGCCCAGCATGTGCCCCGCCGATCGTGACGACCCTCGAAAACCAATAAAACCGGCGGAGCGTGGCGCAGCAGCGCGGCTGTCGACGGACTTCTCCAGGGTGCTTGTGGTCGGCAAATCGTCGATCAACCGGGTCGTGGTGTCGAAGATCGTGGAAAAGTCCGGGCTGAAGCCGATTTCGGAGTCACCCGAGACGGGCGAGAAAGCCTTGGCCAGCCTGATCCCCGGCGTGGTGATCCTGGACGGCGGAGCGGACGACAAGGATTGCGACAGGCTGTTGTCCGGCATCGACGCGCTACGGCGCGCTTCCGGCAAGGCGCGGCCTTCCGTGATCCTGCTCTCAACCAGGAATGGCACGCCGGGCAGCCTCGACCTGTCAAGCGTGGTGGACGCCGTGGTCGCCAAGCCGATCACGCCTGAAAAGCTGCAACCGGTGATCGAACGCCTGGTCGGCCGCGGCTGAACCAAAGCAGCTACACCAAAACAGCGATCAGCCAGTTTTTGCGATCGCCTCGACCAGGGTCGGCAGCTCGCCAAGGTCGGCAATCTGCCGGAAACGCGGCGCCTCAACAGGCACCTCGGCATGTTCGACAGCCCAGGTCAATTCGTGCGGCACATGGATGCCCCAGCCGCCGGCCTCGATGGCCGGCACCACATCCGACTTGAGCGAGTTGCCGACCATCATGCTGTTCTGCGGACCGTCGCCATGGCGTCTGAAGATGCGGGCATAGGTGGCGGCGCTCTTGTCGCTGACGATCTCGACGGCATCGAAGAGATCGCCCATTCCCGACTGCGCCAGCTTGCGCTCCTGGTCGAAGAGGTCGCCCTTGGTGATCAGCACCAGATGGTAGGAACCCGCGAGCTTTTCGACCGTCTCACGCGCATGCGGCAGCGGCTCGATCGGGTGGCTGAGCATCTCGCGGCCGGCAGCCAGGATTTCGCCGATGACCGAACCTGGCACCTCACCGTTTGTGATCGCGACCGCCGTCTCGATCATCGACAGGGTAAAGCCTTTGATGCCGAAGCCGTAGAGGGCGAGGTTGCGCCTTTCCGCCTCGAGCAGCCTTGCCGCGATATGCTCATGATCTCCGTGTTCGGCCAGCAAGGCGGCGAAGCGCTTCTCGGTCGTGCGGAAGAACTGCTCGTTCTGCCACAGCGTGTCGTCGGCATCGAAGCCGATCGTCGTCAGACGCGCCATATCGTCGTCCTTCCTCGTGGACAGATGATGTAGACGCGTTCCCGCTGTGCTGCTAGCACTAAAGGACGGCAAAGCGCGGGGGTGCATGCTGAAATCATGGAAAGACGATCTCGAGCGCATCCTGGACAACTCGCGGGATCGCTCGCCAACGGAACTCATAAACAGCATTCGCGACATCGGCGTCGCCATGGGGCACGACGCCGGCGAGGCGCTGCTCGACACGCATCCCGAGTTGTTTGCCCACCGCGCCACGCTCACGCAAGCGTTCGTCGAAATGGTGCACGCGCAAGATGTCGCCGAAATCAGGCAAATGCTGGATCGGGAACTGAAAGAGCCAACTTCGTTTGATCAGGTCGCCGATGACAGAACGAGCATCGGCGTCATGTCGTCGAAGGACGCCTACAAGCGTCTGGACGAAGTGTTCGAGCATGCCGACTTCGGCCGGTGCCGGCGCGCCGTGATGGTCGGCTGCGGCGGCCGGCCCTTCACCATGTTCCGCATTCACGATCAGACGAATGTTACCGAAATCATCGGCCTCGACGTCGTGCCTGATGCGGTCAAGACGGCGAACACGCTGGCAGCCAAGCTCGGTTACTCGCGCATGCATGCCGAGCTTTGCAACGGACGCGACTATGATTATCGCGATGCGCAGGTGGTTTATGTCGCCAGCATGGTTTCGCCCAAGGCGGCGGTGGTTTCGCGCATCGCCGACACCGCGCCTCGCGACGTCCAGGTGGTTCTGTGGGAACCCTATTCGCTGGGGCGGCTTTGGGCGGAGCGTGCGGAAGACACGCTCGATCCGCGCCTCGAAGTCGTTGGCTGCACAAAAGTATCGCGAAACATGACCCGCGACGTGTTTGTCCGGTTTCGAGACGTCGCCGGGCGGGAGAGAGCAAGCTGACCGTAGCCGCCCTGAGGATGCGCGACCAGGCCATTCTTGCGTTGGCGAGAGCCTGGTGCCTGGTCCGGCATCCGGTGATCAGCGCCCGCACCTACAGCCACGCCAAGTTCCTGCCGAACCCGGCAAGACCGGCATCCTACGCCGACAAGTTCCTGTGGCGGAAGATTTTCGATCACAATCCGGCCTTCGGCCCCGCTTGCGACAAGCTTGCCTCGAAAGAAAACGCTCTGTCGGCCTGCCCGGAACTGAAAACCGCAAGAGTGCTGTGGTCCGGGCGTGACGCCACGCAAATTCCCGCCGCATTGCTGTCCGGAAATGTCGTGGTCAAAGCCAATCACGGATGCCGGTGGAATATGATGATCCGCGATGGCGCGGTGGACATGGCGAAATTGCGCAGACGAACCTCGCGCTGGATGCGCCGCCGCTACGGCAGGAAGTTCGGCGAATGGGGCTACAAAGGCGCGCGGAAGATGATCTTCGTCGAGGAGATGCTTATCCAGGACGGCGTGCCGGTTCCGCTGGAGTACAAATTCCACGTGTCGAACGGCACGACGGCCTATGTCTACGCCGCGAGGCGTGATGGGCAGGGCAACGAGCTGAAATGTCATTTCGACCGCGATGGCGACTATGCGCCGCCGCCGCCCGGCAGCGGGGAGCAATGGGCGCGGATCGAACTGCCGCAATCATTTGCGCGTATGCGAGAGATTGCGGAGAGACTGACGGCGCCCTTCGATCACATGCGTTGCGATTTCTATGAAATCAACGGCGAGATCCTTTTCTCCGAGTTTTCGGTCTATCCGCTGTCCGGCAAAGGCATCATCAACACCAGGCTGAGGGATCTGTGCGGCGACAGCTGGGACCTGCGCCAATCGTGGTTCTTGACGACGCCGCAAACAGGATGGCGCAAGATCTATGCCGCGGCGCTCTTGCGCTGGCTCGATGCGACCGGTGAGCATGGCGAAGGCCGAGCGGCCGAAACGGTTCCCGCTTGACCACAAAGGGGAAGCCAGATGGCCTCCCCTTCCCTTCCCCTGCAGCGCCCGGCTATACTTCGAAATCCGCAACACAATCTGGTGAATGATGCCGCCTGAAAAAAAGGAAGTCCGTCCGTCCAGCCGGGGGGGACGAGCACGAAAGCCTGCCTTCTTGAAGAACGAGCGCGGTGTGAAGAACTGGAAGGAAGCCAGCGCCTGGCTGGAGTGGCGCGGCATCGAGGACATCGAATGCATCACGCCGGACCAGGCCGGCGTCGCCCGCGGCAAGATGATGCCGTCGAAGAAATTCACGTCCAACACATCGCTGGCGCTGCCTTCGGCAGTGTTCATGACGACGATCTCCGGCGGCTACCCGGAAGACGGCAACGGCTTCCACTATCCGGAGGACGACGGCGACCTGAAGCTTTTGCCCGATCTCTCGACGCTGACCGTCGTGCCCTGGGAAGAAGACCCGACGGCCGCGGTGATCTGCGACCTCGTCCACCAGGACGGCCGCTCGGTGGAATTCACGCCGCGCAATGTGCTGAAGCGCGTGCTGGCCGCCTATGACGACCGCGGCTTGAGGCCCGTGGTGGCGCCCGAGATCGAATTCTATCTGGTGCGCAAGAACCCCGATCCGGACTATCCGCTGACGCCGCCCGTCGGACGCTCGGGGCGGCCGATCGGCGGCGGCGCCGGCTATTCGATCGCCGGCGTCAATGAGTTCGACGAGCTGATCGACGACATCTACCATTTCTCGGAGCGGCAGGGCCTGGAGATCGACACGCTGATCCACGAAGAGGGCGCCGGCCAGCTCGAGATCAACCTGCGCCACGGCGATCCGATCGAGCTCGCCGACCAGGTCTTCATGTTCAAGCGCACGATCCGCGAAGCGGCGCTGAAGCACGAAATCTATGCGACCTTCATGGCCAAGCCCATCCAGGGCCAGCCCGGCTCGGCCATGCATATCCACCAGTCGGTCATCAACAAGAGGACCGGCAGGAACATCTTTTCCGCCGAGGACGGCTCGGAGACCGAAAACTTCTTCCATTTCATCGGCGGCATGCAGAAACATGTGCCGAACGCCCTGGTGATGCTGGCGCCCTATGTCAATTCCTACCGCCGGCTGACCCAGGCGGCCTCGGCGCCGGTCAACAACAAATGGGGCTATGACAACCGCACGACGGCCTTCCGCGTGCCGCGATCCGATCCGGCGGCGCGGCGTGTCGAAAACCGCATCCCGTCTTCCGACGCCAACCCGTATCTGGCGCTCGCCGCCTCACTTGCCTGCGGGCTGATCGGCATGAACAACAAGATCAAGGCGGAGCCGCCGGTGCTGACGAGCGCCAACGAAGACGAGATCGACCTGCCGCGCAGCCTGCTCGAGGCCGTCGACCTGTTCGAGGCGGACAAGGAACTGTGCGCTATCCTCGGCAAGTCCTTCGCCGCCACTTATGCCGCGATCAAACGGGCCGAGTTCGAGACCTTCATGGAAGTGATCAGCCCGTGGGAGCGGGAGTATTTGTTGTTGAATGTGTGAGTGGCGACTTCGTCGCGTGAATGGTGAATGGTGAATGGGAGTAGTTTCATACTGGACGGGTGAACGCAGCTAGCGCGCTTTCGCAAAGCCATTCACTATTCACCATTCACTGGCGTTCCTATGCCCTACCAATCCCCCATCTCCCCCGGCCGTTCCTGGTATGAGGATACGGTCGGCCCTCGGCCTGAGTACCCGGCACTCGACGGCGATCGCCAATGCGATGTCGTCATTATAGGCGGTGGCTTCACCGGCCTTTCGGCGGCGGCGCATCTCGCCAAGGCCGGCACGAATGTCGTGCTGATCGACGCGCACCGTTTTGGCGACGGCGCATCCGGGCGCAATGGCGGCCAGCTCGGCACAGGCCAGCGCGCCTGGGCCGAAGAACTGGAGGCCGAATATGGTATCTCTCGCGCCAAGGCGCTGTTCGATCTGGCGGAGGAGGCCAAGACGCATCTTCTCGATTTCGCGGCCGCCAACCGGATCGAGATCGACTACATGCCGGGCCAGCTGTCGGTGGCGCATAAAAGGCGGTATGTCGACGACTACAAGGCCCATGCCGAGATCATGGCGAGCCGCTTCGGCTATCCGCACATCTCGTTCATGGATGCCAACGAGACCGCCGAACGGATAGGCTCGACGCGCTATTTCGTCGGCACGCGCGACACCGGCACCGGGCATATCCACCCGTTGAAGCTGGTGATCGGCACGGCAAAAGTGGCTGCCGCGGCCGGCGCGCATCTGTTCGAGCGGACGCCCTCGACCGGCATCACTTGCGGCGGCGGCAAGGTCAGGGTCACTACCCCCAAAGGCACGATATCGGCCGAGAAATGTCTCATCGCCGTCAATGCCTATGGTGGGAATCTGGAGCCGGTGAGCGCGGCGCATATCATGCCGATCGGCTCCTTTATCGGCGCTACCGTGCCGCTGGGCCCTGATTCGAAAGTTTTGCCTGGCGGCGAGGCGGTGGACGATTCCCGCTTCGTCGTGCGCTACTTCCGCAAGTCGAAGGACGGCCGGCTTTTGTTCGGCGGCCGCGAGATCTACGCCGTCAACGATCCGAAGGACATCCATATCCACATCCGCCGGCAGATCGCCGAGCTCTATCCGGACCTCAAGGATGTCGAGATCACGCATGGCTGGGGCGGCTATGTCGGCATTACCGTGCCGAGGAAACCGTTCGTGCGCGAGGTGATGCCGAAGGTGATTTCGATAGGCGGCTATTCCGGCCATGGCGTCATGCTGTCCAACTTCTTCGGCAAGCTTTATGCCGAGACGGTCGCCGGCAACCGCGACCGGCTGAAGCTGATCGAGGACCTGAAGATTCCGCCCTTCCCCGGTGGCCGGCGCCTTCGCACGCCGCTGCTCTTTCTGGCGCTCAACTGGTTCGCGCTGCGTGACAGGATCTGAAACCGGACCTCTGCAGAAGCTGTTGATACGACAAGTCCGGTTCCCCTACGTCACGTTGCAGAATCCTTAACGAACGCGCAGAATTTCGAAAAAAGGCGCAGTGATGCCATAATCAGCGGCAAAAGATGCCGGTTCTGGGCTGTCAACGGGGACTTCTGCGGGCCTGCCCGCCTAATGTTTTGGGACCGATGCCGATCACCGCCGGACTTCCGGCACCGATCGAAAGAACGTCGGCCCACCTATTGGAGGTGGTGAGAGTGTACGAGCCCTTCAGTTTCGGTGCGCCGGAACGACGGCGCTTTGCAGTGCAGTTCGGCTATGACATGCGGCCCTCGTTCTGGCAGGGCTTGCGGTCGAACGCGCATCTGGTGATCGCGGCCGTCGGTACCGCGGCGCTGCTTGGCGTGGCGGCGGTGGCGCTTTGGCTGGCCCTGCCGGCCAACGAGCGGCAGGCGATCGCGAAATCGGAGCAGACCGTGCCCGCGATCCCAGTCAAGACGAAGAAAATCGCCCAGGCAGCGGCGAGCGCTGTCAGTGTCGCCGCCGCGCCGCTGGCCGCGCGCAAGGCCGACGCGGTTTCGCCCGTCACCGCCACCCGCGAAGCCGCCATCCCGGCGCTGGCGTCCAACAACCCGCGTTGGAACGGCACGGGTGATGAGCCTGCGCCTGCCGCGGCAGAGGCGTCATCCACTCAGGCTGCGGAGAAGCCGCCGACGCAGAACGACAAGCCAGCCGCTGCCGCCTTCGCCGAATCCGTGTCGGGGAACGATGCTTCGGCCGCCTTGTCCGAGGTCGCGGCTCCCCCGCCGGCAGCCGGCCAATCGGCAAATGCGAAAAAGCCGGACGACAAGATGGATGGCGCCCAGACCGCCGCCATACCGGACGCGAAGCCGCAGGTTCCCGAGGACCAGCCGGCGGCAACGGGGGACGCGGCCCAGGACAAGCCGAAGCCTCAGAAGGTCAGCGCCGGCGCCAATGGACGCATCCTGAGGGCAGTGACCATGCGCACCGGCCCGAAGAAGGGCGCCGCTGCCATCATCACCTTGCCCGCCAAGTCATCCGTGCAGGTGATGAGCTGTAAGAAATGGTGCGAGATCGTCTATAACGGCAAGCACGGCTGGGTCTACAAGAGCTACGTCAAGACCGGCGCCTGATACAGGCGATTTTGTTGGCGCCCCGCAGCCGCCGCGCCCGTCAATTCAGATGCAGCGCCCGCCGTCGACCTCTAGCGCCACGCCGGTGATGAAGGCGGCTTCGTCCGATGCGAGCCAGAGCGCCGCATTGGCGATGTCGAGCGGCGTCGAGAGGCGGCCGAGCGGGATCGAGGCGCGGAACTTCTCGCGGATCTCCGGCGTGTCGGCGCCCATGAACTTCTCCAGCATGCCGGTTTCGCCCGCGACCGGGCAGAGGCAATTGACGCGGATGTTTTTTGGCGCGAGCTCGACCGCCATCGACTTGGTGGCGGTGATCGCCCATCCCTTGGAGGCATTGTACCAGGTCAGGCCCGGCCGCGGCCTGATGCCGGCCGTCGAGGCCGTGGTCAGGATGACGCCGCCGCCCTGCCGGTCCATGATCGGCACGACCGCAAGTGCGGCATGATAGATCGCCTTCATGTTGACGGCGGTGATCAGGTCGAATGTTTCCTCGTCGACGCCGAGCATGTCGCCGTTGCGGTGGGTGAAACCGGCATTGTTGACCATGATGTCGACGCGGCCGAAGGCGCTCTTGGCGGCATAGACCATCTCGTCAAATTCGGAGCGCAGCGAGACGTCGGTCTGGGTCCAGATCGCGCTGCCGCCGATTTGCTCCGCCACGCGCTCGGCGCCCTTGGCGTTGAGGTCGGCGACGACGACGCGCGCGCCCTCTTCAGCGAAGCGCTTCGCAATGCCCTCGCCGAAGCCCGACGCCGCGCCGGTGATGATGGCGACCTTGTTTTGAAGACGCATTGTTTTCCCACTCATTGCGACCATCCCGGACTTTTTGAGGTGAACAGCCGCCGCACCGGCCGCCATTTCCCTTAGCTTTCGTCACATTCACGTTCTATGTTGCAGATGCGAACGCTGCCGGAAGCCATCGCTTGCCGACAAGCCTCCGGGTGGCGCCAGTGTCAAGGGCACATCAAAGGACCCAATCAATTCCCAGCGATTGGGTCCTTTGATGTGACACCATGGCACTGGACGATTTAAATCGATTAGAATATATCAGCCCCGCTACCGGCGAGCGGCACCAAACCGGACTGACCATGACCAGCCAGATCATCCCCGTCGACCCATTCGACTTCATCATCTTCGGCGGCACCGGCGACCTGTCGGAACGCAAGCTTCTGCCCTCCCTCTACTATCGCCAGTGCGACCACCAGTTCTCCGAGCCGACGCGCATCATCGGCACGTCACGCGCGAAGATGACCGACACCGAGTTCCAGACCTTCGCCAAGCAGGCGATATCGCGGCATGTGAAGCCGGCCGATATCGACGCCAAGGAGCTGGACACGTTTCTTGCTCGCCTTTCCTACGTTTCGGCCGATGCGACCAGCGGCGCGGGTTTCGACAAGCTCAAGAAGGCGGTCGGCGACAGCGACCGCATCCGCGCCTTCTACCTCGCAGTGGCACCGGCGCTGTTCGGCGACATCTCGCACCAGCTCAAAGAGCACAAGCTGATCACGCCGAACTCGCGCATCGTGCTGGAGAAGCCGATCGGGCGGGATCTCACCTCGGCGCAGGCGCTCAACGACGCGGTGGGCGATGATTTCCACGAAAGCCAGATCTTCCGCATCGATCACTATCTCGGCAAGGAAACGGTGCAGAACCTGATGGCGCTGCGCTTTGCCAATGCGCTCTACGAGCCGTTGTGGAACTCCGCCCAAATCGATCATGTGCAGATCACTGTGGCCGAGACCGTGGGTCTAGAGGACCGCGTCACCTACTATGACAAGGCAGGCGCGCTGCGCGACATGGTGCAGAACCACATCCTGCAGCTGCTTTGCCTGGTTGCCATGGAAACGCCGTCTTCGATGGACGCGGACGCCGTGCGCGACGAGAAGCTGAAGGTGCTGAGGGCATTGAAGCGCATCAACGGCAACGAGGCGCCCAAGCACACGGTGCGCGGCCAGTATCGCGCTGGTGCTTCCGCCGGCGGAGCCGTCAAAGGCTATGTCGAGGAGTTGGGCAAGAGCAGCGACACGGAAACCTTCGTCGCCGTCAAGGCCGAGATCGGCAACTGGCGTTGGGCCGGCGTTCCCTTCTATCTTCGGACCGGCAAGCGGCTGGCAACGCGCGTCTCTGAAATAGTCATCGAGTTCAAGCCGATCCCCTATTCGATCTTCGGCGATAGCGCCGGGCCGATCTTCGCCAACCAACTGGTCATCCGGCTGCAGCCCGACGAAGGCGTCAAGCAATACATCATGATCAAGGATCCAGGGCCGGGCGGCATGCGGCTGCGCCAGATCTCGCTCGACATGAGCTTCGCACAGTCCTTCAACAGCCGCGCGCCGGACGCCTATGAGCGGCTGATCATGGATGTGGTGCGCGGCAACCAGACGCTGTTCATGCGCCGCGACGAGGTCGAAGCGGCCTGGAAGTGGATCGATCCGATCCAGAACGCCTGGGAAAGCGCCAGGCAGGAAGCGCAGGGCTACACGGCCGGCACCTGGGGGCCTTCGGCCTCCATCGCGCTCATCGAACGTGACGGACGGACATGGCACGAGAGCAACTGAGCGACGCCGCTTACGCCTGGAACGGCTTTGCCGACCGCCAGCAGCTGGCGGCCGCACTTGCCGGCCACGTCGCCGCCCGGTTGACCAAAGCGATCGCCGAGCGCGGCACGGCGCTGCTCGCGGTATCCGGCGGGACGACGCCGGCAAGATTCTTCGCCGCGCTCTCCTTGATCCCAATCGCCTGGGACAAGGTCTCGGTAACGCTGGTCGACGAGCGTTTCGTGCCACCCACCTCGCCGCGCTCGAATGCCGGGCTGGTGGCGGCCAACCTGCTCCAGAACAAGGCCGCGGCAGCGCGCTTCGTGCCGCTTTACCATGAGGCGGCCAGCATCGAGAGCGCAGCCGCTTCGGACAGCGAGGCTCTGCAGTCATTGGCCTGGCCGCTGGATGTGGTGGTGCTCGGCATGGGCGCCGACGGCCACACGGCCTCCTTTTTTCCCGATGCCGACAATCTTGCCGTTTTGCTCGACCCGTCCTCTCAGCGGATCGTGCTGCCGGTGCATGCGCCGAGCGGCGGCGAGCCGCGGCTGACGCTGTCGATGGCGCGGATTATTGCCGCCGGGTGCATCGCGCTCCACATCGAAGGAGACGACAAGCGCATCGCCTTCGACGGCGCGATGGGAGCGGGCGTCAAGAAGCCCATCCGCAGAGTGCTCGAGGCAGCACCGATACCGGTAGAGGTGTTCTGGGCACCCTGATTTCACCAAGGAACAGCCCCGGAGGCTGTGGGAGGACATTTTCCGGGGCTCGAAAGGACCGACCATGACAGCCAGACGCGACATCGAAGCCATCACGGAACGCATCCGCCAGCGCTCGAAAGCCGGCCGCGAAGCCTATCTCGGCCGCATCGCGGAGGCATCCGGCCGCACCGCCAACCGCGCGGTGCTGTCCTGCGGCAATCTCGCGCACGGCTTTGCCGTCTGTAGCCCGTCGGAGAAGGTCGCGCTCGGCGGCGACCGTGTGCCGAACCTCGGCATCATCACCTCCTACAACGACATGCTGTCGGCGCATCAGCCCTTCGAGACGTTTCCGGCGCTGATCAAGGAAGCGGCGCGCGAGGCCGGCGGCATCGCGCAAGTCGCCGGCGGGGTGCCGGCGATGTGCGACGGCGTCACGCAAGGCCAGCCCGGCATGGAGCTGTCGCTGTTCTCGCGCGACGTGATCGCCATGGCGGCCGCGATCGGCCTCTCGCACAACATGTTCGACGCAGCCGTCTTCCTCGGCGTCTGCGACAAGATCGTGCCGGGGCTGGTGATCGCCGCGCTCACCTTCGGACACCTGCCGGCGGTCTTCATCCCGGCAGGACCGATGACCACGGGCATCCCGAACGACGAGAAGGCCAAGATTCGCCAACTCTATGCCGAGGGCAAGGTGGGGCGGGCCGAACTATTGGAGGCCGAGTCCAAATCCTATCACGGCCCGGGCACCTGCACCTTCTACGGCACCGCCAATTCCAACCAGATGCTGATGGAGATCATGGGCTTGCACACGCCCGGCGCCTCCTTCGTCAACCCCGGCACGCCATTGCGCGAGGCGCTGACCAGGGAAGCGGCCAAGCGCGCGCTGGCGATCACCGCGCTCGGCAACGCCTACACGCCGGTCGGGCGCATGATCGACGAGCGCTCGATCGTCAACGGCGTGGTCGGCCTGCACGCCACCGGCGGCTCGACCAACCACACCATCCATCTGATCGCGATGGCCGCGGCAGCAGGCATCGCGCTCACCTGGCAGGATATTTCCGACCTGTCGGAAGCCGTGCCGCTGCTGGCGCGCGTTTACCCGAACGGGCTCGCCGACGTGAACCATTTCCACGCAGCCGGCGGGCTTGGCTTCCTGATCCGCGAGCTGCTCGACGAAGGCATCCTGCATGAGGACGTGCAGACGGTGTGGGGCGAAGGCCTGCGGCCCTATGCGGTCGAGGCCAGGCTCGGCGCCGACGGCAGCGTCGTGCGTGAAGCGGCACCACTGGAAAGCGGCGACGAGAAGGTGCTGGCGCCGTTCAAGAAGGCGTTCCAGCCGACCGGCGGCCTGAAGGTGCTTGCCGGCAATCTCGGCCATGCCGTCATCAAGACCTCGGCCGTCAAGCCCGAGCGGCGCATCATCGAGGCCCCAGCCAAGGTGTTCGACAGCCAGCAGGGGCTGAACGACGCCTTCAAGGCCGGCACGCTCACCGGCGACTTCGTCGCCGTCATCCGCTTCCAGGGGCCGAAGGCCAACGGCATGCCGGAGCTGCACAAGCTGACCACGGTGCTCGGCATCCTGCAGGACCGCGGCCAGCGCGTCGCCCTGGTGACCGACGGGCGCATGTCCGGCGCCTCCGGCAAGGTGCCGGCGGCGATCCATGTGACGCCGGAAGCGGTCGAGGACGGACCGCTCGCCAGGATCCATGACGGCGACATCATCCGCCTCGACGCCGACGCCGGCACGCTGGAGGTGCTGGTGCCGGGCACGGAATTAGCGCTGCGCCGCACGGCTGATGCCGATCTCATCGGCAACGAGTTCGGCTTCGGCCGCGAGCTGTTTGCCGGCTTCCGGCAACTGGTCGGGCGCGCCGACCACGGTGCCGCCGCGTTCGGAATCGCCTGACTTCTTCCCCAATGGGCAAGAAAAAGAGAAAAAGGGCGGCCCGGAGCCGCCCTTTTTCGTTCGTTCGCGCGCTGCGATGCCTATTGCACGGTGACTTCGGTCCTCTCGCCTGCCTTGATCGTCACAGGCATTTCCTTGTCCTGGCCCTGGTCGGAGGCGTGGCGCACGACGACGTAGTCGCCGGCGGGGACCGTCTGTTGCCAGCTGTCGCCATAGCTCAGGCCGAGCGACTTACTCTTGCCCTCGATGTCCTTTTTCGATGAGAACACCTCGATCGAATAGGCACCGGGCGCCGACATTGCCAGCACGCCGGCATCGAGCGGCACCTTCACCTCCTGGCTGTCGCCGGCCTTGATGCTGAAGGGATGCTCGACGAGAGCGAGATCGAGCGTGGTGAGCGCCACATAGTCGTCCGGCGGCAGCCAGAACTTGCTATCCGGACCGTAGGAGTGCTCGACGCTCTCGCGCGAGCCGTCTATCTTCTTCTTGGCCTTGACGATCTCGAAGCCGATGCCGGAATTGTCGGCTTTGTCGCCGCCCGCGGTGTAGTAGGCGTTGAGCACAGCATGGCCGACGCCGACGACGACGTCCTTCTCGACGGTCTGCCCGGCGGCAAGCTGGATGGTCTCGGTCACCGTGCCGGCGCCGATCTGCACCGTCACCTTCTGCTGGCCGGCGGGCACAGTGGCTTTGGCTTCGCCATAATGGGTGGTGCTGCCGCCGGGATAGGCGAAGTCGACGCGCGCCTCGCCGCTGATCTCCGAGCCCTGGCTCGCATGCGGATGGATGACCAAGGTGCCGGCGTTCAGCGTGAACAGCGGCTTGGAGACCTGACCAGCCTCTATTTTGATCTTCTGCTCGCTCCTTGCCTCGTCGTCGCGCGCGACGACGACATAGTCGCCCGACTCGAGATTGGTCTTGAGCTCGCCATACTCGGTCATGACCTGATCGCCGCGCGTCCCGTCGGCCGCGGCTTTATAAATCTCCCAGGCATTGCCATCGGTGATCGGATCGCCGCCCTCGGCCACGACCACGCTCGGCATGAAATTGAATTCCGGCTTGGCGGGTTCGGGCGCCGGCGCAGGGGCCGGAGCGGGCTCAGGCGCGGGGGTCGGCGCCGCCACGGTCTCGACCAGCGCTTGCTGCAGCGCCTTCTCGTCAGAGGCCTGGATGTATTTGCCGCCGGTGTTCTCGGCGAGGCAGGCGATCTGCTTGCCTTCGTCGGCGGTCAGGCCGAAGCCGACCACGTCGGCGGTGAAGTCGACGCCGGTTTCCTTCAGCTCCTTGCCAAGCGCGCAAGGATCGCCGCCGCAGGTCTCGAGCCCATCGGTGATGAGGACGACGGTGGCTTTGTCCTCGGTGTACTTCAGCGCCTCGGCCGCCTGCTTGACGGCAGCGGTAAGCGGCGTCTTGCCGAGGAATTTCATGCTGTCGGCGGCGGTGGAGATCGCGCTTGCCGAACCCGGCTGCGGCGGCACGATCAGCTCGATATCCTCGCAACTGCCCTTGGTACGATGGCCATAGGCCATGAAGCCGATCTCGTCGTCGGCCGGCACCGACTGCAGCACGGTGCGCAGCGATTCGCGCGCGATCTCGAGCTTCGGCTTGCCGTCGATCTGGGCCCACATGGAGCCCGATGCATCGAGAATGATGATGACCTTGTTGGCGGCAAAGCCAAACGTGGTCATCGACAAAAGGAGGATCGCCGCAGCGACGCTCCGTGCCAGTCCCGCCATGAAAATCTCCTGAGTGTGCCCCCTGTCCGCGCCGGGAAAGCTATTTGAGGCGGCCTTTGGATACAAGCCCGGCGGCGGCCACATCGAGGACCGCTCAATAGGTGGTGCGACGCTCTTCCGAGGGCGGGCGGCCGAATTGCAGCCGGTAGCTTTGCGCGAAATAGGAGTGCGAGGTGAAGCCCGTGGCGATGGCCACGTCGAGGATCGGCATGTTGGTCTGGCGCAGCAATTCGCGCGCCCGTTCGAGCCTCAGCCGCATATAGTAGCGGCCTGGCGTCACGTTGAGGTGGCGCAGGAACAGCCGTTCGACCTGGCGCACCGACAGGCCCGCCGACTTGGCAAGCTGCACCGCCGACAGCGGCTCATCGAGATGGTCGGCCATCAGTTCGACGATGCGTCTGAGCTTCTCGGACTTGCCCGTGAGATCGCGCTCAGGGCCGACGCGCTGGCGGTCGCCGGCCGAGCGGATGCGCTCGTGCTGGAACTGGTTGGCGACGCCATTAGCGAGGTTGGAGCCGAAGTCGCCGCGCACAATCTCCAGCATCAGGTCGATCGAGGTGGTGCCGCCGGCGCAGGTGTAGCGCTTGCGGTCGATCTCGAAGACATTGCCGGTGCAGGTGATATCAGGGAAGCGCTCCATGAAGCCGGCGCGGTTTTCCCAATGGATGGTGCAGCGGTAGCCGTCGAGCTGTCCGGCTTCCGCAAGCAGGTAGGAGCCGACCGATAAAGCGCCGAGCGCGTTGCCGCGCCGGCCCCAGCTGCGCAGCGCCGCCAGCACCTTGCTCTTGCCCGGGAATTCGGTGGTCAGCCCGACCGAGACGAACAGGATGTCGACAGGCGGCATGTCGGCGACGGAATAGTCGATCTTGAGCGGCAGGCCGTTCGAGGCCATGACCGCATCGCCATCCGCCGATATCGTCGTCCAGCCGTAAAAGTCGCGGCCAAGCAGACGGTTGGCCGAGCGGAAGCAGTCGATCGCGGCGGCCAGCGAGAACATCGAGAATTTGTCGACCAGCAGGAAGCCGAACTGCCGACCGCCCTGAACGGGATCGCCCATGACCGGCCGTTCAACAGGAGCGGTAAGATTCGGCAAGGATGCTGCTTTCTGATCAGAAGGACGGCCGCTGCAATCCGGCCGCGAGGTAGGCGGAAGCTACAGTGTTGGCCATCAGCATGGCAATGGTCATCGGTCCGACGCCGCCGGGGACCGGCGTGATGGCGCCCGCGAGCTTGGCCGCCTCGGCATAGGCGACGTCGCCGACCAGCCGCGACTTGCCTTCGCCCTTCTCCGGGGCGGGGATGCGGTTGATGCCGACATCGATCACGGTCGCGCCGGGCTTGACCCAATCGCCCTTGACCATTTCCGGGCGGCCGACAGCGGCGACCAGGATATCGGCGCTGCGGGCCAGCGCCGGCAGGTCTTTCGTGCGGCTATGGGCGATGGTGACCGTGCAGTTGGCGGCGAGCAGCAGATTGGCCATCGGCTTGCCGACGATGTTGGAGCGGCCGACGACGACGGCGTTGAGGCCGGACAGGTCCTTGCCGCGCACGCGCTCGATCAGCAGCATCGAGCCCGCCGGCGTGCAAGGCACGAAGGCAGTCTCCATCTCGCCGGTGCCGAGCTTGCCGACATTGATGAAGTGAAAGCCGTCGACGTCCTTCTCCGGCGCGATCGTCTGGATGACCTTGCCGGCATTGACATGACCCGGAAGCGGCAGCTGCACCAGGATGCCGTGAACGGTCGGATCGGCATTAAGGTCGCCGATGATCTTCAGCAATTCTTCTTCAGTCGTCTCGGCCGGCAGCGTGTGCTGCAGCGAGTGGAAGCCGCATTCCTTGGCCGTGCGCGATTTCGAGGCGACATAGACCTGGCTTGCCGGATCCTCGCCGACGATCACCACGGCAAGGCCTGGCCGGGTCGCGCCCTTGGCCGACAGCTCGGCGGTCAGCGCCTTGACCTTTTGAACCACGTCTTCGGCGACACTTTTTCCGTCGATCACTTCGGCCATCAATCACCTTCAACACTGTTCGGCGGCCGCGCTCAGGCACGGTCCCCATTTCCTCGATCCAGCATCGCGACCCGCCAGGCGCCGAGCGCGCGCGGTCGAATGCAGCGCGGCATTTTCACGAAAATTCGACAGGGCAATCCCGTCAAAACGTCGTCGGATGCCGTAAACCCGAAACCGGCTGCTTTTATCGAAGGCTGCTTTTATCGAAGAGGGGGCGTTTTAGAAATAGCGGCGGCGCGAGCGGCTTTCGGTCAGGTCGCGCACCGCCTCGCGGAATTCGCGCAGGCTGGCCCTGATCTCGTCGATCTGGCCCTGCTGGTCGACTGAGGACTGGCCTGCTTCGGCGACCGGCGGTTCCGAGCGGGAAGAGGTCGACGGCGGGGCGTACGCATCCTCGGATGATCCGGGAGGCTGCGGGTAGTCCAGCCGATAGGAATAGGACTGACCTTGTGCGGGCTGCGTCTCGAAGTCACGCTCCAATACCGGCGCGTTCCTGGCGCTTGCAGACCGGTCCGAGCCGGCATCGATCGGCTCGTCCGACCTGCGCAGCATGAAGTTGCGCAACGACGAAGCCAGTGATCCGAAGAACCCTGGCCGGCCGGCATCATTGGCGGGGGCAGGCGATGGTGTGAACGCTGCAACCGGCGCGGATGCGGGTGGCGGAGGGCTCGGCGGCGCGCGATATGCCCTGTCCTCGAAGGCTGGTGCACGCTCTTCGGGCCTGCGGTGCGAGCGGGTGTCCGCCGTCTCGCGCAGGCTGGCATAGGCGCCGCGCAGCGCGCCAAGGCCGATGCCGGCGAAAAAGCCGGCAAGCAGGCCGGCCAGCGCCGTCACGGCGCGCGACGGCCCTTTGGCTTCGAGCGGCGGGTAGGCCTCCGAAATCAAGCTGACGTTGGCGGTGTTGATGTCCTTCTGCTCGCCGGTCTCCTTGGCGCGCAGCAGGAACTGCTCGTAGACCGAGCGCTTGGCGGCAGCCTCGCGCTCGAGCTCGCGCAGCGAGACCAGATCGTTGTTGACGTCGCCGCTCTGCACCTTGGCCTGCGCCAGACGCGACGCAAGGTCCTGCTCGAGCTGCACGGATCGCTTCAGGTCGACCTGCAGCGAGGACGCGATGCGCTGCAATTCGGCGCCGATGCGCTCGCGCGCGCCGGAAAGCTGGGCGTTGAGCGCCTGCAGCTCCGGATGGCGCGGCCCGAACTTGATCGCGGCCCGATCCGCTTCCTGTTTCAGCGCCGCGTATTGCGAGCGCAGCTCGCCCATCGTGTTGGAGTTGATCTCTTCCGGCAAGGTGCCGTTGAGAACCGCGTTGACGTTCAGCGCGCGTGCCGAGGCGGCGCGGGCGTTGAGATCCAGCGTGCGGGCGCGGGCGACGGAAAGCTGCTCATTGAGCTTCAGCATCTGGTCGTCGCTGATCAGATGACCCTGCGCATCGACGAGGTCATGCGTGGCCCTGAAATCCTCCACCTTGCGCTCGGCCGTCTCGACGCCCTTGCGCAATTCGTCGAGCCTTGCCGTGAGCTCGTCGGTGGCGCGGCCCGCGGTGTTCGATTGGATTTCGCTGGATATCTTCTGGAAGGCCTTGATCATGGTGTTAGCGATCAAGGCGGACTTGTCGGGATTTTGGGTGGTGGCGGAAACCGAAACAACGAAGGTCTTGCCGCCGCGCTCGACGTCGAGGGCCTCCGCCAGATTGCCGACCGCCAGCCCACGCCGGCGCGCCTCGTCGGCAGGGCCGCCTTGCGCATCCTGCCGCGACAGGATCGAGCGGAGCATCGACATCAGGCCGAAGCCGCCCTGCCCCTGGCCGTTGAATTCGGGATCATTGGTGAGGTTGAGGTCCGTGACGACCTTGTTGAGCACCGTGCCCGAGGTCAGGATGCGGGCCTGGTTCTCGACTATGGCGAGCGTCGCATCCGAGGCAATCACGTTCTGCGTCAGGTCGCGATCGGTAAGCTTGAGGTCGCGCGGGTCGATGATGACCTCGGTGGTGGCCTCAAATTTCTTCGGCGTCGACAGCGCGATGGCGATGACGAGCGCGGCGCCCAGGATCGTTGTCGAAAGAATCAGCGCCTTGGAGCGGGTGATGCCGCGCATGACCTGCATCGGGTCGATCAGCGGCTTCCATTCCTGTGCGTCCGGATCGTTGCCGGCCGGCGGCCGGCTTGCGTGACGAGGTTCGGCATAGCGCGGTTCGAACGCGGCCGGCGAAGAGTGGTCCGGGGGACGGCTCTCTTCGATTTGCGGATAGACTTCGCGCTCGGCCCGGTAATGCTCGGCCGGGACGGTTTGTGAAAGCGGGGCGACCTCAGGTCGGTCGGATTCGTCCATGTTCGCGGGTTGCGGGCTCAACCGCCCTTCGCGCTCGAAGCGCGCGGCGCGGTGGCGCGCCGCGGCGTCCTCGCGCCATGACGGGTTGGCCTTGTCGCCGATGGAAACCAGCGATGCGTCCGGGCTGTCCTCGCCGCGAACGGCCCGGCCAAGCTCAAGCAAAGAGCGCTCGCGCCTCCAATCGTCACGGTTTTCCCTGTCGACCATGTCCTAGAACTTACTCTTTGACGGCTTGGGAGCGGCGGTCGGCCAATCGTTAAATCACGCTAAACAGGCATGGAAAATAAAACGTTAATTTTGGGCTTCGAAAAGCAGAGTTTCTCGCCCTGATTGCAGTATCCCGTCCGGGCACCGGCGCCGCCGCCAGAACAGCGCGTTAAACTTTCCGTCTTAAGTTGACAGAAGACATGACCCAGACCAGCGACATACCGCAAAGGCGGACGCTCGCGCGGATCGGCCATTTCACGGCCGCGCGCCGGAAGCTGGTTTTCGACTATTTCTCGGCAATCAGCGGCGCCGGCGGGCGGCTGGTGTTCTCGCTTGCCTATTTCGTGGCGTTGGCCAACACGCTTTCCATCGCCGAATACGGCATGTTCGCCACGGCCTCGGCGGCGGGCGTGATGCTGTCGCGCGTGCTTGCCTTCGGCTTCATCTCGGCGCTCTACCGCACGGCGACGATCCGCCCGAACCTGATCGGCACCTTCACCGCCGGCTTCCTGCTGCTCGGCGTGATCTCGCTGCCGGTCCTCGCCGCCGCTTCTTACGGGATCTACCTCATCTTCTTCGCCGGCACGGTGCCGCTGTCGGTCTTTGGCGCGGTCGTCTTCGCCGAAGCGCTCCTGTGGCGGCCGGTCGAGGTGGTGCTGATCGTCAACAACGGCCTTGGCAAGTTTGGGCGCGCCGCCGTGCTCGCAATCCTGGCGACGGCGCTCCGGGCAATCGGCGCAGTGCTGTTCATACTGGCCGCGCAACACACCATCGGTGTCTGGTCGTGGTTCTATATCGGCGCCAATGCCGTTTCGCCGATCGTCGCCTTCGCCTTTTTCTACCCGCGCCAGCGGCTGCGTCTACGAACCGAGCTCTATTTCTGACGGCTCGCCGATTCCGTCTATGTGGCGGGGTCGGAGGTGCTGTTCTATCTGCAGACGGAGTTCGACAAGCTCCTGGTGCTGTCGATCGGCGGACCGCACCTCGCCGGCATTTATGCCATCATCATGCGGCTGGTTGACCTCAACGCAATCCCGATCCGCACCTTCTCGATGATGCTGGTGCAGCGCATGATGCGGGCACCCGAACTCCTGTCTCGGCTGGCCATCAAGAGCGGCATCGAAGGCGGCGTGTTCCTTGTCTCGACGCTGGCGCTCTTGTCGCTCGGCATCGTGCTGCATTTCTTCCCCAATGCGCTCGGCAAGAATGTCGCAGAGGCCGCGCCCTGGTAGCGCTGGCGGTCTGCGTGCCGGGCCTGCGCAATCTGGTCGAATACCAGGCCGAGCATCTGTTCGCCCGCGGCCAGACCGCGGTGCGGGCGGTCAATTCGGGTTGCTCGCTGGCTTGAAGGCAGTGCTGCTCACCTATGTGCTGGCCACGATCCCCGACACACCCGATCTGGTGCTGTCGCTCAACATAGACTTCCTGCTGCTCAATCTCGCTTCGATGCTGCTGACCTACTCGGCGATTGCTGTTCGCGGCGCTGAACGGATTTCTCGAAAGCTTCTTCTTCCGCCGCGCCGACCCCGTCTGGCTGCTCTTCGTGCTCAGCCTGCTTGGCCTGCGGCAAGTGTACTGCGGCCCCTCGCGGTTCGCCGTCCCGCCTGATCTGGCTGATCGATCTCCCGCAGACTAGACTTTTCCCTAACCGCGCAACCGTTTAAGGAAAGCCGTCTTTGCGGAGGTTTTGATGACCATCAGGCTCGTTCTCGCCGGTTGCGGCAATATGGGTTACGCCATGCTTTCTGGCTGGCTGAAATCCGGCAAGCTCGAGCCATCGGCGGTGTTCGTGGTCGAGCCCAATGCCGAGCTGCGCAAGCGCGCCGAAGCGCTGGGCTGCGGCGCCGCCGCCGACGCTTCCGCCATTCCGGCCGATGCCGTGCCCGATCTCGTCGTCCTCGCCGTAAAGCCGCAGGTCATCCGCGATGTGACGGCAAGCTATAAGCGCTTCGGCGACGGCAGGACCACCTTCGTCAGCATCGCCGCCGGCACGCCGGTCTCCACCTTCGAAGACGTTCTCGGCGATCTCGCGCCGATTGTCCGCTGCATGCCGAACACGCCGGCTGCGATCGGCAAGGGCATGATGGTGGTGTTTTCCAACCCGCTCGTCTCCGACGACGTCAGGCGTTTCGTCGCCGAGCTGCTCTCGGCGAGCGGTGTCGTGACGACGATCGAGGACGAGAGCCTTATGGACGCGGTGACTGCCGTCTCCGGTTCCGGCCCGGCCTATATCTTCCATTTCATCGAGGCGCTGACAGCTGCTGCCGAGAAGGCCGGCCTGCCTGCCGAGACCGCCAAGCTGCTCGCCATGCAGACCGTCTATGGTGCGGCCTCGCTCGCCGCTGAAAGCGAAGAAGAGCCGGGTGTCCTGCGCCAGCAGGTCACCAGCCCCAACGGCACGACAGCCGCAGCACTTGCCGTGCTGATGGGCGAAGACCGGCTGACCAAGCTTTTGACCGATGCGGTGGAAGCGGCGCGGCTCAGATCGATAGAGCTGGGGAAGCCAGATTAGACGGAATCGGCCGGATGCCCCACATTTCGTCGATCTCGTCCTTACCCATGGCCCGGCCGTTCTTGGCTGCCCTGGCCCCTAAGCCATCGGCGATTGCAGCGAGACGTTTAGCGAGAGGGAAGCTCTCGCTCTCCCGCTGCAATTCGGATTGAAGGGCTTCGATGACCGCCTCGGCTATCGAAATCTTGCGCTTTTCCGCGAGTTGTCTCGCCAGTTCGCGTGCGCGCGGATTGCTGATCCGAAGGTCCATCTCGCCGTTCCCGATTTTCTCATGCCAAGGCCAAAGTGCATTTTCGCTCGCCAGAAACGAGATGGCTAGGGTCTCGATGACCCGAAGAGTGAGGCGCCGTACAACATTTCGTCCTGCAGGCATCGCAACGCGTACAGCCTGGTCGTCTGATCAGGCAAGGCGTTGTCGGCGGTCAGCAGTTCGCCCTTCCTGACCGGCTTCAGCACCTTGCCGCCCTCGAGCAGCCCGACCGGCACGGTACGGCTGGCGCGCGCCTCGGCGACCGTCATGGTCCAGGAGCGATAGCAGGTCTCGCCGATGGCGTCGAAGATCTCGCCGGCCGCGAGATCGCGCTTGGCAACCGCGCAGACCTCGGCCACCGGCTTCGGCAGCGGCACCATGTCGGGCCTGCCGTAGAGCATGATCCGGGCCGCGGTCAGCGGCACCTCCAGTGACGTCAAGTGGTATGGCCTGAAGAAGCTGTAGTACGGGCCTTGGCCGACATGGAGGTCGTCCATGCGCTCGATAACGCGCGGATGCGTCGCCTCGACGATGACGAAGACGCCGGGTGCCACGCCCTTGCCCACCGTGTAGTCGACGACACCCTTCTTCGACAGGATGCCGCCATGCTCGCGCGGGATGAGCACCTTGGCGAGCTGGTCGCGATCGGCCTTCGGGCCATGCATGCCTGGAACATCGGGCACCAGGCCGGTGGCGTTGGCGATGGCGCACATCTCGACCATGGTCTTGGAGCCGTCGACGAACTCGACCAGCATGCGCGGGTTCATGTTCCGGCGCAGCGCTTCCTCGTGATAGTCGTCGGGAACGGCATCGTGATTGAGCGGGTTGTTCTTGCCCTTGCCGGCCGAAACGATGGTGTAGCCGAGCGCCGAGGCGAACTCGATCAGTTCCATGCAGCTCGACGGCTCGTCGCCGGCGCCGACCGAATAGACGACGCCGAGCCGATCGGCCTGCTGCTTGAGATAACAGCCGATGGTGACGTCGGCCTCGACATTCATCATCACCAGATGCTTGCCATGCTGCATGGCCATCAGGTCGAAATCGGCGGCGACGCCGGGCTTGCCCGTCGCATCGATGACGACGTCGATCAGCGGATTGGTGACCAGCATCTCGTTCGAGGTGATTGCGATCTTGCCGGCCTCGATCGCCCGGCTGACCTTGGAGGCGGTCTCGGCTTCGGCAGCCATTGCATCGTCGCCATAAGCGATGCGGACCGCATCGCGAGCCGTGTGCGGGCGGCGCGTGGCGATGGCGGCAACCGAAATGCCCGGCATCAGCATGCCCTGTGTGACCAGATCTGTGCCCATCTCGCCGGAGCCGATGACGCCGATGCGCACGGGACGGCCCTCGGCGGCGCGCCGGGCGAGATCGCGGGCAAGCCCGGTCAGGGCGACATTTGTCATACAAGAACGTCCATGCTTTGCTTCAGCCCGCAATACAGGGATCGATCCCCGTTTGCCAACAAAACCAGCCAAGTGCGGCAATTTCCGGCGCGTGCCTCGCAGAACTGGAGCAGATCTCGCGCAGCGGTTCGGCAGCTTTCAGGTGTTCGCGGCGCGACCGTGTCGGGGAACTGGCGGATGCTGCAGTTCACGCCAAGAATCGATCTGACCGCGAAAGTGGTGTTGGCTACCGGCGCCTCGGGCGATTCCTTTATGCAGACTTGCTAAGGAAAATGGTGATCGCGGCCGGTTGCAACTCAAACGGCCCTCCAGCCAGGACCAACCAGGCGTCGTTTCTGTGCCATTTTTGCTACATCCGCGGGCCTAATACCGGGAATCCTCGCTTTTAGAGCACTCCAAATCAATAAGTGCTCACATCTCCGAGAAATCTGATAGATACTCGCTGCAAGCTCTGGTGGCAGGCTTGGGCAAATAAGCGCTGACAAAAACAAAAGAGGCGCGGGGATAGTTACGGGGTAGAAATGACCAGGACGGGTAAAGTGACCGTCGGCTGGCGCGTTGCGCTTGCCGTCACGGTGTCGATGCTGGCTTGCGGAAGCGCCAGTGGACTCACACTCAAGGAAGCTATTGCAGTCGCCGTCGAGTCCAATCCTGAGATTGGGCAGGCGATCGAAAACCGCGAAGCCATCGAATTCGAGCTGCGCCAGGCAAAGGGCCTTTATCTTCCCAGCATAGACCTGGAAGGATCGACCGGCGTTCGCCGCCTGGACAATTCTTCCCGGCGCGCGCTCGGCGAGAAGGACGACGCCCTCTATCCGAACGAGGCCGACCTCACCGTCACGCAGACGCTTTATGACAGCGGGGCAAGGCGGGCCGAAATGAGCCGCCAGGCCTCTCGTGTCGACGGAGCTTCCTTCAGGGTGCTGGAACGGTCCGAATTCATCGGGCTTTCCGTCGTCCAGGACTATCTCGAATATATGCTGCAGGCTTCGATCGTCGTCGAAGCGAAGAAGAACCTCGCCTTCCATCAGTCGATTCTCGGCGACATCAAGCAAGGCATCGCGGGCGGCGCGCTCAACGATGCCGATCGGCAGCAGGCCGAGGAGCGGCTCTATGCCGCCAAGGCGCGGATGCAGGAGGCCACCGAAGAACTGGAGGCGGCCAAGATCCGCTTCTTCAAGAATGTCGGCAAGCCGCTGACCAGTCCGTCGCGGCCAGCCGATGTGGCCGGCGCGCTGCCGCGCTCGCTCGATGACGCGATCGGCCTTGCCAGGCAGAACAATCCGCGCGTCCATATGGCCAACAGCGACATCGACGCCGCAGCGTCGCTGGTCGACGCGGCGCGGGCGAAATACGGCCCCACGATTACCGCCGAGGGTGTCGCCCGGGGCGGATATGACATCGACGGCGACGACGGCGATACCAGCGACCTGCAGGCTCGGGTCGTGCTGCGCTGGAACCTCTATCGCGGCGGCATCGACAAGGCCAACGAGCAGGAGCAGATCCGTCGCACCAGCGAGCAGCGCCTTGCGCTGCATCAGGTGCTGCGCGAGATCGAGGAAGCCGTCCGCACATCGTGGGACCGTCGCTTCCGCCAGGCGGAACTGGCGCAAACGCTGCGGCTGCAGGCGGCCACCAGCGAAAAGCTGGTTGCGTCCTACCGCGAGCAGTTCAAGGTCGGACAGCGTTCGCTGCTCGACGTGCTCGACGCGCAGAACACGCGCTTCAACACCGCAACGCTTGCCGACACCTCGTCCTATGCGTCGCTGTTTGCCGAATACCGGCTGCTGGCCGCGACCGGGGAATTGCTGAAGACGCTGAACATCCAGCCGGCCAAGCAAGCCGCGGCCTACGCGCGAACGGAATTCGGTGTGCCGGCGACCGCCGATACCGAAACCTATGCACGCACGCCGTCGGAGCAGAAGAATGATCTGCCGTTCGACATCCTCGCGCCGGTCAGGAAAAAGTAGCCGATGTAAGCATCGATCTCTGGTCCTTCGGGGCGGATCGTGAATCAGCAGCCCAACATCGTCTCGCCCAAGGAGGCTTTCAAAGCCTGCTTCTCGGCGATTGCAGCCTATCTCGGCCGGCCGAGCGCGGAGACCGTGCTGTTTGCCGGGGTGCCGATTTCGGACACGCGTATCGAGCCGGACGACATCAGGCACCTGGCCGAACGCATCGGCCTCGAGGTCCAGGCGTTCAGCCATCGCGATTTCGTGCGTGGCCGCGTCGATCTTCCGGCCATCGTGTTCCGCGTCAGCCAATTGCCGGTTGCGCTGCTCGCCGAGATCGAGGCCGGGCAATATCTGACGGCGCCGCAGGAAAACGGCCGCACCACGATCGGCAAATCTGAGCTTGCCGAGAGCTACATCAGCGGCGGCGCTTCATTTTCGATCACCTATGCCAACACCGCCGAGGAGATGACGGTCGGCGCGGCGCCGAGGATCGAAAGGCGCCATTGGCTGACCGGAACGATGGGGGCTTTCTGGCGCACATATTCGAAGGTCGTGTTGTCGGCCGTCTTCATCAACCTCTTGGCGATCGCCTCGCCGATATTCACCATGAACGTCTACGACCGCATCCTGCCGAACAAGGCGATATCGACGCTCTGGGTGCTGGCGCTCGGGATCGGCGCGGCCATCCTGTTCGACCTGTTGCTGAAAACGGCCCGCGCCTCGCTCATCGACTATGCCGGGCGCAAGGCGGATCTGAGGATTTCCTATCTGCTGTTCGAGAAAGTGCTCAACTCGTCGCTGTCGGCGCGGCCGGGGTCGACCGGCGAATACGCGAATCGCGTCACGCAATATGAGTTCGTGCGCGAGTTCTTCACCTCGAACACCATCAGCGTCTTCATCGACACCGTTTTCGTCTTCGTTTTCCTGCTGGTCATCTACGCCATTGGCGGCTGGCTGGTGGTCATACCGGCTCTGGCCTTCGTGATCGCCGTCCTCGTCGGGCTGGTGACGCAGCGGCGCATCGGCAAGCGGGTCGCCGCTTCGATGAACGAATCGGCCCAGCGCCAGGCCCTTCTGGTCGAATCCATCTCCACGCTGGAGACGATCAAGTCGCTGCGCGCCGAGGCCTATCTGCTGCGCAAATGGGGCGAGCACTCGAAGAACGCGGCCAACACGTCGGAGAAGATCAAGGAGCTTTCGGCCGCCGCCGGCAACATCACCGGCGCCATCCAGCAATTCGTGACCGTCGCCCTGGTGGTTGCCGGCGCCTACGCCTTCTCGGAAGGCCAGGTCTCGACAGGCGCGATCATCGGCACCGTCATGCTGGCGGGCCGGGCGGTCGCGCCGCTCGGCCAGATCGCCATCACGCTTGCCCGCTTCCGGCAAGCCATGCTGTCGCTCAGGATCGTCAACACGATCATGTCGCAGCCGGAGGACCGACCCGACACGGTCGGCTTCGTCAACCGGCCGATCCGCAGCGGCGCGATGCTCTTCAAGAATGTCGGCTTTGCCTATCCGGGCACCGAAAACGAGGTTCTGAACGGGCTCAACATTGCCGTCAGGCCCGGCGAGCGTGTCGGCATCATCGGTCGCATCGGTTCCGGCAAGACCACGATGGGGCGGCTGATCGGCCGGCTCTACCTGCCGACCTCCGGAGAGCTGCTGCTCGACGGCATCGACATCCGCCAATACCACCCGTCGGAAGTCCGCACCGCGGTCGGCATCGTCGCGCAGGCCGGCGATCTGTTTTCGGGCACTATCAAGGAAAACCTTTTGATGGCCGCTCCCGAAGCGACCGACGAGGAGATCATAGACGCCGCGAAGGCCGCCGGCGTCGATGACTTCGTCTCGCGCCATCCGCGCGGCTACGACATGAATGTCGGCGAGCGGGGCACCAATCTCTCGGGCGGCCAGAGGCAGGCGGTGGCGATCGCGCGGCTGCTTCTGACCAAGCCGAAGATCGTCTTCCTGGACGAGCCGTCGGGCTCGATGGACCTCGCCTCGGAACGGCAGTTGATCAGGCAGCTCAAAGTGGCGTTCGACCGCAACACGACGCTGATCGTGTCGACCCATCGCTACAGCATGCTGGAGCTCGTCGACCGCCTCATCGTCATCGAGCAGGGCCGTGTGGTCGCGGACGGAGCAAAGGAACAAGTCATCCAGGCATTGCAAAAGGCGAATGCCTGACCGGGGTACGTTGGGGAATGTTTGCAAAAGAAGACCGACCGCCGTTTTTCGCGTCGGCGTCCGTCTATATCATAGGGGCGCTGTTCGTGGCCTTCACCGCCTGGGCATCCTTTGCCGAGGTCGATGAGATCGCGCGCGGCGACGGCAAGGTCATACCCGCCTCCAAGACGCAGATCATCCAAGCGAGCGAAGCCGGCGTCGTCCAGGAAATCGCGGTCAAGATCGGCCAGATCGTCAGGAAGAACGACCTGATCATCCGCCTCGACAACACAGGCAACACCTCGAGCCTGGGCGAGGAGCAGGCCAAGGCGCGGGCGCTGCAGGCGCGCATCGCCAGGCTCAAATTCGAGCAGAGCGGCACCCTCGAGGGCGCGTTCCCCTGTCCGGCCGATATCCTGAAGATCGCCCCGGCAATCTGCGACAACGAGCAGAAGCTGCTCGTTGCGCGCCGGGACAACTTCCAGGTGAAGCTGTCGGTGCTGAAGTCGCGTCTCGATCAGCGCGAGAACGAGCTGGACGAGGCAACCGCCAATTCCGACCGCCTGTCCAAGAGCCTGGCCGTCAGCGACCAGGAAACGGCGCTGATCGAACCCATGGTCAAGAAGGGCCTGATGGCCAGGACCGAGCAGATCCGCGTCGAGCGGGAGCAGACCGACCTTCGCGGACAGCTCAACCTTGCCGGCGAGACGATCAAGAAGAGCAAGTCGGCCATCACCGAGGCGCAGCTTCAGGTCGACGAGCTCGGCCTGCAATTGCAGCAGGAAGCATTGAGCGACTTGACGCAGGCGCTGGCGGACCTCTCGGTGGTGGACGAAACCATCCGCGGCGCCACCGACAAGGTGGCGCGGACCGATATCCGCTCGCCCGTCGACGGCATCGTCAACACGCTCGACGTCAACACACTTGGCGCCTTCGTTCAGCCGGGCGCGGTCGTGGCCGGAATCGTGCCGACATCGGAGACGCTGCTGGTCGAGGCGCGGGTCTCGCCGCGCGACGTCGCCTTCATCCAGCCGGACCAGGACGCGCTGATCAAGGTCACGGCCTATGATTTCTCGATCTTCGGCGGCATCGAGGGCAAGGTCTCGAACATCACCGCCGACAGCCTGGTCGACCAAAAGACGGGCGAGCCTTACTACCAGGTGCGGGTTGCAACCGAGAAGTCGACCCTCACAAGGGACGGCAAGGCTTATTCCATCATCCCCGGCATGATCTGCTCGGTCGATATCAAGACCGGGCGCAAGACGATCCTCAACTATCTTTTGAAGCCCATCAACAAGGCGCGTCAGGAGGCGATGAGTGAGCGATAGCGCCGCACGCCCCGACACTGCGCGCGACCGGCTGCTGCCGTCGCTCGCGGCCGAGGATTTCGGCCCGGAGTTCCGCGTTGTGGCGCGCGGCGGCGTGCGCCGCGGCATCCGGCTGGAGCGCGCCTTCTGGGCATCGCTGAAGCAGATGGCCGAAACCCGCAAGTGCACGATCGGCATGCTGGTCGAGGAGATCGCCGAGAATCACCCCGACCTGGGTAACCTGACATCGGCGATCCGGGTGGCGTGCATGCGGAGCCTCGCCGAGGAAAGCATGGAGTTGCGCAAGCTCGCCTCGATCCGGACGATCACCGCGATCCTGGTCGCCTGCCCCTCGCCCGCCTTCGCGCTGTCGTCGTCGAAAAAGATCCTGGCGTTCAATGCGCCATTCCAGCAATTGGTTAGGCGCCAACTGCCGAACGCACCGGGCGACGACGGCAGGCAGGACCTCAAGCTGGCGCTGGACCTCAACGTCACCGACGTTTTCGCCCGGCTCGACGCCAATGGCGAGACGCCCGTCACCACCGGCTTCGTCATCGGCGCCGGCGAGCGCCGCTACCGGGGCCAGCTCAGCGCCGTGCGCGCGCCGGTTACAGAGCCGGAACTCTTGATGGCGTTCGTCTTCAACGGGTAGTTCCCCAGCGCGGAAAATTTTTACTGTCGGATAGTGCTTGCGTTGGCAGATCGCATGCCTTGGAGATTGGCCGAAATGCCCATCGCTTCGGTCAATCCTGGGCGAAGCAAGGAGCGAAGCGACGCAGCGCAGACCCCAGGATCCTGTGCCGTGACGTTAAGGTGTTGCCACGGTGCAGAATTCTGCTCCGCTGCGGTCCTCGGCCGAGGTAACGGTATGGATCCTCGGGTCTTCGCTCGCTTCGCCCAAGGATGACGAAGACACGAAGGCATCGGTCAATTTCGGACGGCTGCGATGCGCTTTCCTTGAATTGCTCTGACCGACAGGCAGCCTATTTCGGACCGACGCCGGTACCCGCGGGAGCGATCGTCGTTCCAGGCGAAGAGCCTTCGCCGGGCGCCACTGTCGTGAAACCGCCGGCGGTGTCTGCGATCTGCGCGCCGGACCTCGATCCGTGGATCCAGGCGCGATCGGTGCTGAAGGAATAGAGCGGGACGTAATCGGGAAGATCGCTGTCCATCGCCACATTGTTGCTGAGGCTGTCCAGGATGAAGGCGCCGCTTCCCGTGCTCACGGACAGGACGGCGTGGAAAAATTTCCGGCGGCGATCCTGCAGCACGACGAGCGACATGCTCTGCGCCGGGATCCCGGCGCGCAACAGCGCCGCCATCTTCAGTATGGCGAAATCCTCGCAGTCGCCGGCGCGATGCGCGAGGATCTCCGACGGCTTCGCCCAGTAGTCGAGCTTGCCGTAGACGACGCTGTCCTTGCGATAGGCGATCAGGCGGTTGATGCTGCTGTTGACGAAGGCCAGCTTGTCGCGGAAGCCCTTGTTGCCGGCGATGTCGACAATCCCGGCAAAAGCCGCGTTCTCACGATCGCAGGCGCTGCCTGGCGTGCAGTCGAGGATCGCCTTGTAAATGGGGGCCCAGCGCGCGGCGACCGGGAAGTTGTGCATGGACAAGGCGACCGACCCGAACACGCCCGGAATGATCGCCCCAGTCTGGATCGGGTCAACCTGGATCGGATCGATGCCGGGGGCGGCCCCTCCGTTCGAAGAACCTGCCGCCGGGTGGGCATCGAGGGCTCCATAGGCGCTGACGACACCGGTGATCCGGTAGGCGGCGATGGGCTGCCAGGGCTGCAATCTGGCCAGCGAAACACCGCCGAGAAGGATGGGCGCAGATACCGTCTGGGGGGCGGGATTTCCAACGGATATCGCGCTGGCGGATGACGCATTCGGCAGACCGGCGAGGCCGATTGCCAGCAGCAGAACCTTGATCCCCGACGTCCCCGAAGCAGCTTTTTGTATTTTCATAACGCCCACCTTTGACTGTGGACGCTACCGATCTTGTCTCAAATTATCGGAAAGGAAGGTGGGTAAAGTTACGCGAATCAATCTATGCTGCTTTGTGTCAAATTTTATTCAAATTTATACTTTCGTTTATCGGACCGGTGCCGCGTTTCCCAACCAGCCCGACGCCGCCTCCGGGAATGCATATCCGGGTATATCATGGCGATTTACCAAGTGTAAAAAATGCAAATCTCTACATATTCCAGTATATGAAAAAGATTGAAGGTGTGTTGCAAAGCTCGAGGCTGGCATGTCTCTTTCCGGGAAACGCCGAAGGGGGCTTGAGCTATGACAACCAGTATCGAATTCGACACCGTTTCCAATTCCTGGCACGAGCACGCGTCTGTTGGCGAACACCCGATTTCGGGTGTCCAAGTCGCCCAGGCCTCCGGTGGCCAGGCGGCACCCGCGGCAGGCGAACCTGTACCGGTCGATGTGGGCAGCGGAGCGCCGGCGCAGGGCGCGGCCAACGCACAGAACGCACAAGGGGCAGACAAGCCGGCGGCGGACGCCAACGCTCCTGCCTCCAATGCTCCTGCCGCACCGGCGGCGAACGCGGCGGCCTCGAATGTTCCGCATGAATATCACGCCGATGCCGGCAATGTCGTGAAGCTTCCGGCCAATGTCTCGATCGACAACATCAAGGTCGACGGCCACAACCTGGTGCTGGTGCAGCCCGACGGATCCGAGATCGTCATCAAGGACGGCGCGCTGAATGTGCCTACCTTCATCATCGGCGATGTCGAGGTGCCGCGCGTTGCCCTGATCGCGGCTCTTGAAGCCAGCCATGTCGATGTCGCCTTCGGCGCCGATGGCTCGATCTCGGCGGGTGGAAATGCCTCGCCCAGCGCCGGCGGAAATTTCGAACATCCCGCAGGCGGGATCGGCGACGGCTTCGGCCTGACGTCGCTCCTGCCGCCGACGGCATTGCAGTTCGGCCAGCCGGAGAACCGTGAGCTGTTTCCCTCGATAATCGACAGGCAGGTTTCAGTGGTGGCCACGTCATTGCTGACCCCGGACGAGGCGGCCAGCGAAACCGGCCTCGACGGCGGTCCTTCACAATCGCCGGGCAGTGACGCGCCGAGCGACGCGGAAACGTCCAGCATCGGAGCGATCACCATCGACGCGCCGGACGGTATCGGCTCGATCGTCATCAACGGCGACACCGTGACCGGCGTCGGGCAGCAGATCCAGGGCCAGTTCGGCTACATAACGATCGTGTCATTCGATCCGATCACTGGTGCTATCGAATACAATTACACGGTGACCGAGTCGGTCACCCATCCTGAACAAACGAACGGATTCGACCCCAACGATACGGTTCCGGACAATTTCAGCGTCACGGTTACGGATTCCGACGGCGATACGGCTAGCGCCACTTTTGCCGTCGCCATCATCGACGACGTGCCGACGGCGGTGGCCGATACCGACAGCATCGCGGCCGGCCAGTTCGGCCCGGCGACGGGCAATGTGCTGGTTGGCGGCACGGATGGCGCCGACGCCAATACGACGGACGGCGTTGCCGACACCAAGGGCGCCGACGGCGCCACAGTGGTTGGCGTCGCGGCCGGCGACACCAATGTCGATGTCGACAATGCCGCCACGCTCGGCGTGCAGATCCAGGGCACCTACGGCAAGCTGACGCTGGCCGCGGATGGCACCTACAGTTATGTGCGCGACGCCGGCACGCCCGGCGGCGTCAACGACGTCTTCACCTATACGATCAAGGACGGCGACGGCGACACCTCGCACACCACGCTGACCATCTCGATCGGCAACTCGACGCCTGTGATCACCGACCTGACCCCGGAAGCCAATGGCGGCGATGTCGTCGTCAATGAGGACGACCTGCTGGCCAGCCGCGGCGCTGGCGAATCGGACGGGTCGGACATTTCGAAGGAAAGCACCGCCCAGGGCGGCACCTTCACTATCTCTTCGCCCGACGGCATCGCCTCGCTGAACATCGGCGGACACGACTTCATCACCAATGGCACGTTCACTGCCGGTTCCATCACGACGCCACTCGGCAACACGCTGACGGTGACCGGCTACAACGCCGCCACCGGCGAGGTGAGCTACACCTACACGCTTGTCGACAACGAAGCGCATGCCGCTGTTCAGGGCACCAACAGCCTGTTCGAGAATTTCGACGTTACGTTGACCGACCTGGACGGCCAGAGCGCCAACAGCACGCTCTCGGTCAAAATCGTCGACGACGTACCGACGGCAACCACGGAAGACCCGCAGAACATCGCTGAAGGCGCGACGATCACCGGCACGCTGGACTTCGTCGCCGGCGCCGACGGTGCCACGGTGACGCATATCGACGGCACGCTGCTGGTCTTTGGCCAAGACGGCTACTCGCAGGCGATCGACATCGGCGACGGCTCCATCAAGGTCAAGGCCGACGGCAGCTACTCCTTCACCGCCGAGAATCCAGTGATCGGCACGGGCGCGGCATCAGCGACCTACACCGTGACTGACGGCGACGGCGACACGTCAACGGCCGGCATCAGTTTTGTGGTGACGGACGCAAATCATCCGACCACAGGCTCGGCGTCGGCCGCGGTCGACGACGACGGGCTGGCCGGCGGCAATACGGCGAGCACGACGGGCGACATCGCGGTCCCGAATACCGATGGCGACAACAACGAAACGACGTTCTCGGGCACGCTCGGCGGTAGCGTCGGCGGCGACGGCGCCGGCGCCAATGGTTTCTCGTTCGCGACCCTCAACGGCACCTCCGGCACGGTTGGCCAGGAGAACGTCACCTACAACTGGAACGCCGGCACCAACACACTGACGGCAACAGGCCCGCGCGGGGACCTGTTCACGGTTCATGTGACGGATCCGGCGACCGGCGCCTATACGGTGACGCTGCTCGACAACGTGCTGCAGGCGCAGGGACCCAACAATGAGAACAACGCCACGGTTGATCTCGGCTATGTCATCACCGACGCCGACGGCTCGACGGCGCCAGGCACGCTGACCGTCACCTTCAATGACGATGCTCCCACCGCAAGCACGGAAGCCTCGCAGAACGTCGCCGAAGGCGGTACGATCACCGGCACGCTGGACTTCGTCGCCGGCGCCGACGGCGCCACGGTGACGCATGTCGACGGCACGCTGCTGGTCTTTGGCCAAGACGGCTACTCGCAGACTGTCGACATCGGCGACGGCCTCATCAAGGTCAAAGCCGACGGCAGCTACTCGTTCACCGCCGACGCTCCTGTTGTCGGCACGGGCGCCGCATCCGCAACCTACACGGTGACAGATGGCGACGGCGACACGGCGACGGCCGGCATCAGTTTCGTCGTGACGGACGCAAATACCCCAACGAGCGGCACGGCCTCGGCCGCGGTCGACGACGACGGGCTTGCCGGCGGCAATCCGACGAGCACGACAGGCGACATCGACGCCAATGCAGGCGAGGTTCCGCTGAGCGCCAGCGAAGCGATCTTCAACGGCACGCTGGGCGGCAGCCTCGGCGGCGACGGCGCCGGCGCCAACGGCTTCTCGTTCGCGACGCTGGACGGAACCAACGGCACGGTCGGCCAGGAGAACGTGACCTACAGCTGGGATTCCGGCACCAACACGCTGACGGCGACAGGCCCGCGCGGCGATCTGTTCTCGGTGCATGTGACGAACCCGGCGACCGGCGCCTATACAGTGACGCTGCTCGACAACGTGCTGCAGGCCCAAGGTCCCAACAACGAGAACAACGCGACGGTCAACCTCGGCTATCTGATCACCGATGCCGACGGCTCGACGGCACCGGGCACGCTGACCATCACCTTCAATGACGACGCGCCGACGGCTTCGGTCGGCACGGTCGCGGACGGCGGCCTGACGCTGGTGACGCAGGATGCCCAGACGATCGGCGGCGCCTCCGACACGGCGAGCGCGAGCTTCGCGGCTGCCTTCCTGGCGGCGGTGACGCCGAGCTACGGAGCCGACGGCGCCGGCACGACGGTGATCAGCGGCTACACGCTGACCGTCGCCGACGCGGCTTCGGGCCTGACCAGCCAGGGTGAGGCGATCACGCTGACCAAGGTCGGCAACGACATCGTCGGCTCGACGGCCTCGCATGGCGAGATCTTCAGGATCGCCGTCGATGCGTCCGGCACGGTGACGCTGACGCAGTCCCAGCAGATCGACCACCTGCCCGAGGATGTCGATGCCACCAACGACAACTTCCACATCGACCTTGCCGCCGGCAAGGTGACGCTGTCGGCGACAGCGACGGTGACGGATGGCGACCACGACACGGCGACGTCGACGGTGAGCGCCGATCTCGGCGGCAACATCGGCTTCGACGATGACGTGCCGTCGCTGACGGTCGGCACGGTCGCGGACGGCGGCCTGACGCTGGTGACGCAGGATGCCCAGACGATCGGCGGCGCCTCCGACACGGCGAGCGCGAGCTTCGCGGCCGCCTTCCTGGCGGCGGTGACGCCGAGCTACGGAGCCGACGGCGCCGGCACGACGGTGATCAGCGGCTACACGCTGACCGTCGCCGACGCGACTTCGGGCCTGACCAGCCAGGGTGAGGCGATCACGCTGACCAAGGTCGGCAACGACATCGTCGGCTCGACGGCCTCGCATGGCGAGATCTTCAGGATCGCCGTCGATGCGTCCGGCACGGTGACGCTGACGCAGTCCCAGCAGATCGACCACCTGCCCGAGGATGTCGATGCCACCAACGACAACTTCCACATCGACCTTGCCGCCGGCAAGGTGACGCTGTCGGCGACAGCGACGGTGACGGATGGCGACCACGACACGGCGACGTCGACGGTGAGCACCGATCTCGGCGGCAACATCGGCTTCGACGATGACGTGCCGTCGCTGACGGTGACTGCGGCTCCGGCGACCAAAGTCGCGCTTGACGAGACCGCGACCTCGAGCGGTGTCGCCACGATCGACACCGGCGCAATCGTAAAAGGCAACGATCCCGATGTGTCGGGCTCGGGCTACATCTCCACGGCAACGAGCGCCGGAGCGCTGGTGACGGTCAACGCGCTGTTCGGCGCGGATGGCGCCGCTGCCTCGGGCAGCACTGTCTACGTGCTGACGGTTACGAACGCCAACTCGGGCCTGACGCTGACGGACGGCTCGGCGATCAGCCTGCAGCTGGTCAATGGCGCGGTCGTCGGCGTCGTGTCCGGCGGCACGTTCAATGGCCAGGCGGCGTTTGCGATCTCGATCAATGCGACAACCGGCGCTGTGACGGTCGAGCAGTATCTGTCGCTCGACCATCCGGCCGAAGCGACGGCCGGCAACGGCTTCAACAGCTACGACGAGACCCTGACCCTGGCCAACGGCAGCCTCGGCGTGACCGTCACGGTCAAGGACGGCGACAACGACACGGCGACCAGCAACACGGCCGATGTGTCGAGCCAGATCACCTTCGACGACGACGGGCCGACTGTTCTCGACAAGACGGATCTCTATTTTGCCAACAGCGGGACCGTCAGCGGAACCGGCGTGTTCGACTACTCCATCGGAGCTGACGGACATACGACGTACAGCAGCCTCAATTCCGATTTTGCTGCCATCACATTGGCCGGAACTGTGGCGGGGAGTGCAATCACCGCGCCGACCGTGACTTGGACTTCGGAGACCTCGACGACGGCTGTCTTCAACGTCAGCTTCAGCTATCTCACGGGTGGGGTGTCCACCCAGGAAACAGGCACCCTCACCTTCGACAAGGTGGCGGGTACTTATACTGTTGATCTGGCCGATCCGATTTCCGCGGTGACGATCAGCACGGTGAGCAATTCGTCTTCTATCGTTGGATACGTGCCGGGAAGCTCGACTGTCGACAACACTCAACCGGATGTGGCGGTAGCCCAGGTCAATCCAAACCTGTTCATCCAGTTTACCGGCTATGCGGAACCGGGGTCTGGTACTGGGCCCGACAACCTGCAATCGGGTTCGCTTGACGGCAATTCGCTTACTTATGTGAATGGAGAATTGCTCACCCAGAGTTCGTCATACGTGTCGATCTCGGGCACAGCAAACGGCGTTGCCGGCGATACAATGGGCAAGGGAGAAGTCATGGATATGGACTTCTTCACCACGAACCCGACTGGATTTACGGGTCTGACACCCGATGCCCAGGTGAGCTCGATGTTCTTGAAGTTCGACGGCATCGGGAACTCCGAAGACTTCATCGTCATCCTGAAGCTCTATGACACGGTCGCCGGTACCTACACAACGAAGGCCATGTATGTCGAGAATTCCGACATCTTTAAGGGCGCGGGGACTGGTCCCGGTATCTACTCCGGCGTAACGCTCGACAACAATGACGGCCTGTTGATCATCGAATCGAATGACTACAATGCTGCCGGTCAGCATTACGTGCTGGTTGGAGCACAGATCACTCCGACCGATGAAGGCATCACCGGAACAGCCATCAATCTCAATGGCGCCATCGGTGCCGGCGGGGCGAGCACCACATTCCAAAACCTGAGTTCCGACAGCAATGACCTCGGGTTCAAGATCTCCGATATTGGGCTGGTCAGCACCACGACGACGGCCCAAAATGCCGATCTGACCTTCAATGTCATCGTGAAGGACGCTGACGGCGATACGTCGCCGGCACAGCAACTGGACGTTCACGTTGTCAACGGCGTTACCTATACTGGCACAGCGGATGCCGAGACCATGCAGGGCACGGCCAATGACGACACGCTGAACGGCAACGGCGGCAACGATATCCTGCAAGGATTTGCCGGAGCCGACACACTCGACGGCGGTGCCGGCAACGACATCCTGATCGGCGGGTTGGGGCTTAACCACATGACCGGTGGTACCGGCAACGACACGTTTGTGATCGATCCGTCCAAGCTTACGGTCCACGTGGCCGACGTCATCGCAGACTACACACCCGGCCAGGATGTTATCGACCTGTCAGACCTGCTCAAATCCCTCGGAGGCAACGCACCCACTACGGATGCGCAGGTAGGTGACTCGGTCAACGTTACCGTCTCGGGTGGCGCCGCTCACGTGATGGTCGACGACAATGGTACTGCCGCTGGCGGGAACATGGTCGAGGTGGCATCGCTGACGGGAGTTGGTGTCGGTTCTGCGATCACCATTCTTTATGATCACAACCAGCCGACTCATACGGAAACTGTGTGATCGATGCGTCGATGGAGCAAACTTGGTGGGCTCAGCTGCGTAGCGCGCGGTTGCAGAACTATGCTATGCATTCGCGAACATGAACTGGGGAATTTGGAGAGGGGTTAACATGAAGCATTCCGCAAGACTTCTGGCTTCGGCCACAGCGCTGCTGCTCGCCGGATCGACGGGCTTTGCCGCCGATATCATCGGCGAGCCGGCGGTGAGCTATTGCCGCACCGTCGGCACGTCGGACCTGGTGCTGACCGACAACATGGTCGAGCTCAAGGACAGGGTGGTGACGCTGATGGACGAGTCCATCGCCGTCGCCAACAGCCCGGAATGGATCAACTCGTCGCGCCCCGCCTTCGTCTGGGCTTCGGAAGCCAAGGTCGCCTGCGGCAAGGCCTATGGCTATCTCAAGACCAACTACAAGGACGAGGACTACCTCAACAAGTGCGAGTGCTTCCACGACCGCATGGTCGAGTACATGCACTGAGCTGACGGGCGAACGCCGATCGGCTGTGACGATGGCCATGAAAGCCTGGGCGGAGGCGCCCGCCTCCGCGCGCTCTGCGTCGGTTGCCTCGCATGCTGGCGCCGCGTGGCATTTCCGGCGCCGGTGCTCGCCAGCCTTGGCGCTCGCATTTGTCGTTGTGGCGGCCGTTTCCGGCTGCCAGTCGAAGAACGGCGCGTCGGATATGCTCGATCCCTCGGCGATCGCCGCTCCCGCAGGCCAGGCCGGCGGCCCCGCCGCCGCGCCTTCGCAGCAGACCGCCAGCCCCGCCGCAAGCACCGCCGCCAAGGCTAGCCAGACGCTCGGCACGGGCTCGACCAAGATCACCATGCTGCTGCCGCTCTCCGCCCCCGGCAGTGCTGGCGAGAACGGCAGGAAGATGTATGACGCCGCGCGGCTGGCGATGGCCGATCTCGGCGACAAGCTGGTGACGCTGACGATCGAGGACACGCGCGGCGACAGCGGCACCGCCAAGGACCTGGCGGTGAAGGCGATCACCTCGGGCGGCGTGAAGGTCGTCATCGGGCCGGCCGAGCTTCCCGCCGCGCAGCAGCTTGCCAAGCTTTCCGGCACGCAGCGGCCGCCGGTGCTGGCGCTGGCCGACAATTTCGCCGGCGGCCCGGGCGTCTATTCGGTGCGGCTCAGCGAGGCCGACAGCGCGGCGGCGGGCGCGGCAGCGGGCGCCAGCAAGGGCGCCAAGAAATTCGTGCTGCTGGTGCCGGCGGGCACGAGCGCCAACGCCATCGAGGCGCGTGTCACCAACGCGCTCAGCATCTATGGCGCGACGCTTGCCGTGACGCTTCCCTATTCGGCGTCGGACGGCGCCAAGGTGGTGTCGGACATGGGCTCGCTGGTCGAGGCGCCCGACGCCGTCGTCGTCGCCAGCGGCGACGGCAGCCCGATCGCCGTGCTTGGCGCGCTGAAGGCGAAAGGCATTCCGGGCAAGGCCGTGAGCCTGATCGGCACCGACCGCTGGCTCGAGCGTCCGATCGATCCGCTCTATGAGGGCGCCTATATCGCGACGCTCGACCAGAGCGAGACCGGACCGATCGCCGATCGTTTCAAGGCGACCTACAATTACCAGGCGGACGTCAACGTCGCCTACGCCTATGACATGGTTGCGCTGTCGGCGGGAATAGCGAGCTCGGTCGGCCCGGGCGGCTTCTCCAAACAGGTGCTGGAAAATGCGAGCGGCTTCCGCGGCTCGACCGGCCTGTTCCGCTTCCGCGCCGACGGCTCGAGCCAAAGATCGATGCCGTTTTTCAAGGTGGAAAAGGGTAGACTGAAACTGGTGGAGAAGCAGACCTCGGGGTTTTGAATTTCACTGGGGCGGGCGGGATTCGTTGGACTTTCTTAGAAAGCTTCTGATCTTGGCTGTTGTCGGCGCAGTGGGAGCTGGTGCCGTCGCGCTCATCGAACGCATGGTCTTTGAGCCGCCGAGGCCGGCCGTGTCCGGCGAGCAGCCACCTCTCCCTGTCATCAAGAAGAAGCCGGTGCGGCGATGGAAATGGCGCCTGACATAGCTGCCGAACGATCCCGGCTTTCAGCCTCCGCGAAGCTCGCGGTCTTTTGCCTGTGCTATGCCGGGCTAGCGGCCTACCTGTTTCCCGACACCTATTTCGCCGCGCTTGGCACGTCCAGGTTGAGGCTGCTTTATCTCTTGCTGCCCTTCCTGATACTGATCGGGCTGGTTGTAGCTGCAATCATCAGCCAACCACGAGCTCCGGCAAGCTGGCTGTGGCACAAACTGGCGTCGCGGGGACCGGGAGCGACAATCACGCTTGGAATTTTCATACTTTGCCTGGCTGCATTCACCGCGTTCAAGCACGAATTCTCGCAGATGGTGCCGTTTTTTGCCGATCAAATCCTGGCAAGGATCGACGCCGCCTTGCATTTCGGCGATCCCTGGAAGTGGGCGCGTGCCCTGCCTATTCCACACGTCGCGGATCGGGCACTCTACATCCTGTATTCGCAGCTTTGGTTCGTTGTGCTTGCCACCGTCGTCGTCGTCGCGGCCTGGCTCGACGACGCATCAAAGCGCCAAGGTTATTTCCTGTCGCTAATCACCTGTGCGGTCGTTCTGGGCGTGGCAGCAAGATTGGCTGCGTCATCGGCCGGGCCGATCTTTTACGACCGCCTGTTCGATCCGGATATGTTCGAAGATCTTATCCGATCGCTTAAGGCGAGCGATGCCGGACCAGACACCCTTCTCATCGCCGACTATCTTTATTTGTCGTATACGACCCATACGGCCTCGATAGGGACAGGCATTTCAGCGATGCCTAGCTTCCACGTCGCTATTGCCGTGCTGAACGCCCTTTTCCTTTCGAGCTTGAATCGATGGGTCGGTGCCGTAGCGTGGACCTATGCAGGCGTGATCCTCTTCGGATCAGTGTACTTCGGCTGGCACTATGCCATAGATGGCTACTTCTCGATCATCGCGACCATGGTGATATGGCGCTGTTGTCGGATATCGAAGAGGCCAAAGAGCCGATGAAGAAGTGTCAGATTTAGCCTAGCTGCTGCAGGATTCCGCTGCGGCTGGCCAGCATCACACCGCCATAGATCTGGAACAGGATTGCGCAGATCGCGGCAGCCGAGATCGGCACGCCGAACGGCACGACGCCTTTCCTGTCCATGTGCTGAATGTAGACACGGAATGCGCCCGCCGGCAGGAGAAAAGGGTTCTTGACCAACGCTGCGGTCGCCAGGGCGAAGACCAGCAGGAAAATCGTGAACACGACCAGACCGTTTCCGCCAATCAAAAGCGGCATAGCTGCCATCAGCTTCACATCGCCGGCGCCGAGCTTCCGCAGAGCCCAAAATGGAAACAGCGCCACGAACAGCAGGACACAGCCGATCGCGCTCAGACCCATATCCCACCACGACCCGGTCTGCACGGACACAAGCTGGAGCGAACCGAGGCCGAGGCATACCAGCAGCAGCACGTCACGATTGGCAATCTTCTGCGTCGTGAAATCGGTCCAGGCGATCCTGCCAAGAACCGGGATAGCCAGCGCCCTGAGCAACAGTGACGCGGCAAGCAACACGCTCATGACCGCTCTATGTTCCGCACGCTGGACGATAGCAGCTTCAAATTGTTGGCCACTGTCGGATCGTTGGGCGCGAGCTCATAGGCCTTGAGGAAATTCGACCGCGCCTCCTGCAGCTTGCCGCGCAGCAGATAGGAGTAGCCGACATTGTTGTAATATTCCGGCGTCGCGCCGAGCAGCCGGTAGGCGCGACTATAGGCAAGGTCGGAAAGGTCGAAGCGCCGGATGCGGTCGCAGGAAGCGGCAAGGCCCAGCCAGGCGACGCCGTCATTCGGCGCCAGACGGGTGGCCTTGTAGAAAAGGGCGCCGGCATTGCCGTAATTTTCGGAGCGGAACTGGGTCTTGGCCTCGGTGACCGCCTGGTCCGAAGCATAGTAGTCGACATCGCTGACCGTCTTCAGTCCGTCGAAGGTATCGCCGAAGGCGGTGTAGTCGCCTTTGGCGGGCTCGTTGGTGCGCACGACGCCCGTGCTGTCGGTCGATTGGCAACCGGCGAGCAGGAGCAGCAGCACACTAGCTGCGGCGGCGAGGCGCACTGGCCTTGTCATCTTATGCCCCAAGGAGCCCTCCGACTCAGTTTCAGAACCTAATCATATGACGTCTTAGAAGAAAATGCCCTTCATGCGAATGATCACTGGCAACAGTATCACCATCAGCACAACTGGAAACACGCAAAGCCCCAACGGGATCATCATTTTGACGGGCAAGGCGTTGGCCCGTTCCTCGGCGTGAAGGATCCGCTGGCTTCGCATCTCGTCACTGTAAACCCTCAAGGCGTCGGTCAGACTGGTACCAAGTTCTTCCGACTGTCGGAACAGCACTGCCAAGGCTCGTGCCTCGTCTAGCCCCAAGCGGTCGGCAAGTTCACGCAATGCCTCCCGCAACGGCTTGCCGGCGCGCATTTGCAGATTCATGATCGCAAGCTGGATGCCCAGCCATTTATGCGTCCCAGCCAGTTCGTTGCTGACCCGCTCTACCGCCGCTTCCAGACTCATCCCGGCATCGGCGCAAGTGATCATCATGTCCATGAAATCGGGAAAGCCGCGTCGGTAGATCTGCTTTTGCGCGTTCTCGAAGCGATCGAGCATAACGCTCGGGATCACAAGGCAGGCGAGACCGAATAGAGCGGAAGCGGCGTAAGGGATGAAAGGCGGCCATTGCGGCGGCAATATCGACGACAAGATCATGTAGGAGCCTAGGAAGCCCAGGCATACGACGCCTAGGCGACCCAAGGTGTAGATTATCGGCGCGCTGGACTGGTAAAAGCCCGCTCGGAACAGCTTGGCCTCGAGCGCATTTGGTTCCCCGCGCTCCTTCTCTACAGACCGGAAATAGGCATCGATCGGGCGCTGGGCAGCGATCTTCGCAAGTTTCTCCTGTCCCAGCAAAGACCGGCGGTCGCCAATGCCCTCGGCAATAAGGCTTTGCGCCACCAGTTTTCGTGTCTGCAATGCCGGCAGAAGGATCAGCCCCCCGAAAAGGAAAAGGGCGACCGCGGCCACAAAGACCGCAACGGAAACCAACAAACTCAGATCTAGTCCACTCGCAAACAATTCTGCGCTCGCCCCTCTTAGATATCGAAGGTAACCATTCGATACATGATGTAGTCACCCAGCAGCGCCCAAACCCCGAAAATCGTGAACGCAGGCAATATCAGCGGATTGTGCCAGACAGAGCCATAGTAGGCGGGTGCAGTGATCAGAAGGAGCAGGAACATCACAACCGGAAACATCGATATGATCCAGGCCGATACTCGACCTTCAGCCGACAGCGCTCTGATCTTCATTTTAAGTTTCTGCCGTTCGCGCAGAACCCGCGAAAGATTGGCCAGGATTTCGGTGAGATTGCCGCCGGTTTTGGATTGGATGGATAGTGACACCGACAGCAAATGCAATCCCTCGAAGCCGACCCGCTCCGACAGCTTTCGCACTGCCTGTTCCAGGCTGAGACCGAAAGTAATCTCGTCGGATACGATGCCGAATTCGGTCCCTAAAGGGTCAGGCATTTCACGGGCGACTAGGCCGATTGCGACCGACGCAGGATGGCCGGCCCTCAGCGAGCGCACGATCATGTCCAAGGCGTCGGGAAGTTGCCGGGCGAATTTGAGGATTCGTCTGTTGCGGGCTCGCCGCAGAACCAGCAAGGGCAATACGAAGCCGATGACGAAAAAGGCTATGATCCCCAAGAGCATCGGCAGACCGAACAGCAGTGTCAAAAGAAGCCCTACAACCAATCCCGCAAGCAGAAAGATCGTTGCAAAGAGGATCGGGTTCCCAGTGGTGCCCGATTGCGTGTAAAGCCTGTTCAGGCCTACCGCTCCGAAAAGGTAGTCGCCGGTGCTGGTCAGGCCGCGCTCGCGCAGAAGACCTTGCAGCGTCTGTTCCGCCGGTCCCTCCTCGCCGAGCCGCTGGAGCCGGCGATTGATAACGTTGAGCCTTACACGCCGCGCGGAATACGACACGTAGAACGACTCGACCGCAAGGATGACCGCGGCCGCCGCCAGCACGTAGATGAAATAAAGCAACGTCTGTCCGGTCAGCATTATAGTGCTACCTGCGGATTGAAGGCGTCCTTGGCAAAATGATGCCCCTGAGTGGCCGCCTCCTGGGCGAAGCGAGGACGGACTCCCGTAGCTCGGAACTCGCCTATTATAGTGCCGTCAGCAGCAACTTCGCGCCGAACGAAATGATAGATTTCCTGGAGCTGGACGACATTGCCTTCCATACCGGTAAGCTCCGAGATCGAGACAACGCGCCGGCCGCCGTCAGAAAGGCGCTGCGTCTGCACGATGATGTCGAGGGCCGAGGCGATTTGCGCCCGGATGGATTCATGGGTCATCGGCATGCCCGCCATGCCAACCATCTGCTCCATACGCGATATGGCATCGCGCGGCGTGTTGGCGTGAATGGTCGTCATCGAACCTTCATGGCCGGTATTCATGGCCTGCAGCATGTCGAAGGCTTCCTCGCCGCGCACCTCGCCGACGATGATGCGGTCAGGCCGCATGCGCAGCGCGTTCTTGACCAATTCGCGCTGGCGGACTTCGCCCTTGCCCTCGACATTTGGCGGACGGGTCTCCAACCGGCCAACATGCGGCTGCTGCAACTGCAGCTCCGCCGCGTCCTCGATGGTGATCAGGCGCTCCGCGCTCGGGATGTAGCTCGACAGCGCGTTGAGCAAAGTCGTCTTGCCGCTGCCGGTGCCGCCCGAAACCAGGATCGACTTGCGTGTCTGCACCGCGATCCTCAGCAACTCGACCATCGGCTGGCGGATCGAGTTGAATGCCATCAGGCGTTCGAGCGAATAGGGATTCTTGGAGAATTTGCGGATCGACACCAGTGGTCCATCCACAGAGATCGGCCTTACCGCGATGTTGACGCGCGAGCCATCCTCCAACCGTGCATCCACCATCGGCGAGGATTCATCGACACGCCGGCCAATAGCCGACACGATCTTGTTGACGATGCGCAGCAGATGCGCCTCATCACGAAAACGGATCGCGGTTTCCTCGATCACGCCACGCCGCTCAATAAACACCCGTTTATGGGTGTTGATCAGGATATCAGCGATCGAATCATCCTTGAGCAAGGGCTCGATCGGCCCGAGGCCCAGCATCTCATCGGCCGTGTCGCTGGTCAGTTGATCGAGCTCGCGCGCGTTCAAGGGAATATTTTTGACGCGCACGAATTCGCGCACGATCGGCCGGATTTCATTCAGGATCTCGTCCTTGGAAGCATTTTCAAGGGCGGTCAGATTGAACCTGTCTATGAGATGACGATGCAGGTCGACCTTGAGCGAGAGGAAATCGTCGCTCGCCTGCTCGGTCTGGACCGGCTGCACGGCCGCCGCGCCATTGGCCACCACGGGCGCCTGCGTTGATTGCGGCGTGCGCTGGTCACCCGGCCCTTTGATGAAGCGACCCAACATGCCGCAAACCCCTTGTAATTTTCCCCTGGCGTCGAAACTAAGCGTTAACCACGAGGGGCACAAGCGGCGTAGAGGACACACTGGACATATTACTTGCGACATAGTTAAAAAATAGAGATTCAAAAAATCGTTTTATTTTTGCGCTGCTCTGGTTCGCAGACCAAAGTCCTAGGACCTTTGGCGACACCCCCCGGCAAGAGCCCCTATAACCCATTTGATATAAACGTATATGTTCTACCCCTAATGTGCAGCTCTCTGGACGCGGATGTGGCCGAATTGTGAATGAATGGTTAAGATCACTTGAAAAACGAAGCGAATCAAGCTCTTGTCAAAATTGAAGGAGCTTCGATTCGAGTATTGAAGGGTTAAGGGACTGTTAATCCGTTTGACTCGGCTTTTTTGCGGGGCAAGGATTGAATTCGACGGGGGATGCTTGGGTATGGGGTTCATCCTTAGGCTCGTCTCGTCGGGTTCAAACCTCCAAAGGGAGAAATTGGCATGAAGAAGCTCATGACGATGGCCCGGCAGTTCCGCGACGATGAAAACGGCGCTGCTATGGTCGAATATTCCATTCTGATCGGCCTGATCGCCGTATCGGCGATTCTGTTCATCATCGGCATCGGCCTGTGGGTGACGGGTCGTTTCACCGGCCTTTGCACCGCCCTGAACAGCGCCAACGTTCCTGGCTCGTGCGGCTCCGGCACCGGTAGCTAATCGCTTGCAGTCTTTTCAGGCCCGGTCTTGGGGGCCGGGCCTGAATCAATTGCCGGACAGGCGGGGCTGATTTGTAGCCTTTTTGGGGTTGGGCTCATGCGCGCGAATACAGTCATAATGATCATTCTTGCCGGTGTGTTCGGCGTGCTTGCGGTTGTGCTCGCCAATATTTGGCTCGCCAACCAGCGTAGCGCGATGGCCCAGGCAGGCAACATTCCTCGTGACACGATTGTAGTGGCTGCAGTGCCGCTGAAATTCGGTGACACTTTGAGCGAGGACAAGCTGCGCGAGATGGCATGGCCGGTAGGTGCCGTACCGGCCGGAGCATTCAAGACGACGAAAGAGGCGCTGGCTGGCAATGGCGCAAGGCAGGCGCTTCAAGCAATCAGCGCCAACGAACCGGTTCTGGCGACCAAGATCACAGGCCCTGGTCAGCGTGCCACGCTTTCCGCCGTGCTCGGCGAAGGCATGAAAGCCGTTTCCATCAGGGTCAATGACGTTCTCGGTGTCGCTGGCTTTGTATTTCCGGGAGATCGCGTCGACATATTGTTGACCCGCAATGTTCGCAGCAATGAGGGCGCGGATAAGAGCTTCGTCGACGTGCTCTTGCAGAGCGTGAAGGTGCTTGCGATCGACCAGGTTGCCGACGAGAGCAAGGACAGTCCGACTGTGGTGAAGGCGGTGACTGTAGAGGTCAGCACCAAGGATGCGCAGAAGTTGACGCTCGCCGCCGGCGCGGGCCAGCTTTCGCTGGCGCTTCGGCAAGCCGCGGCTAGCAAGGGTGAAATGACCGAACGTGTCACGCTCTCTGATCTAACTGGCGACACGCCTGAAGATGTCGCCAAAAGGCAGGCGGAACTTGACAGGCAGAAGGCCGCTGAGGCTGCCGCCGCCGAAGAGCGAAAGCGCGCCGACGACAAGATCAACGGGCTCGCCCAAGCGGTTGAGCAGGTGGGGAGCAAGCTCGATCAGTTGAGCAAGGTGAAGCCTGCTGTGGCACCCGCACCACAGGTGCAAGAAGTCGTAAAGGAAGTGGTCAAATATGTGCAGCCGGAGCCGCCGGCCCGCGCTACAATCGGAGTCTTCCGGGGCGTAAAGCTCGAAACGTATGACGTGCCGCGTCAACGTTAGAACCGCCCGGCAAACGAGGGGCTGCCAATTGGCAGCAGTGGGAGACGAGTGATGATGGGATTCTGGGTCAGAATAGCGGCGGCCGCGCTGTCCTTGTTTGGTGTATCGGCGATCTCTAGCCATTCGGCTACAGCGGCTGACCGCTTCATCGACGTGTCGAGCCCGTCCCTACACCGCGTGTTCGTGCCGGTGTCGCAGTCCGTCACGATCCAGGTCAGTTCCACACTCGGCGATATCGTCGTTGGCGACGAGAAGATCGCCGATGCCCAGCCGATGACCGACAAGACGCTCTATATCATCGGCAAGAGCCTCGGCACCACCACCGTCAATCTGTTTTCCGAGGACAAGCGCTCGCTGGGCGCCATCCAGATCGAGGTCGGCCAGGATGTCAGCGACATGGCGGCCGCGATCCGCCAGGTCGCGCCGAAGGCGCGCATCGAAATCGGTTCGATCAACGGCAAGGTTCGACTGAGCGGCCACGTCAAGGACGCCGCCACGCTGGCGCAGATCGTGGAAGTCACCCAGCAATATGGCCCCGACGCCATCATCAACGCTGTGACCATCGATGATAGCGAGCAGGTCAATCTGTCGGTGCGTATCCTGGAAGCTAAGCGCAACGCCGACCGCGATCTCGGCGTGTCATTCAAGAGCACGAACAGAGATGGCACGACAAAAGTCGGAACCGGTATTGCCGCAGTTGATAAAGATGGTGCAGTGCTCGGGTCGGGCACTTTGCTCAGCGGTCTCCTGTCCAACGCCTCTCCCTTTGGAGCGCTGCTCACGCGCGTCATCGACAGCAACATCAAAGTCGATTTGTACATCGAGGCGCTCGAGTCGAAGGGCTTGGTGCGGCTGCTGGCCGAACCCAACCTCACCACAGTTTCCGGCGAGACCGCCAGCTTCAATGCCGGTGGCGAAGTGCCAATCCGGAGCATCACCAGCCAAGGCGAGGTCCAGATCCAATTCAAGCAGTTCGGCGTCAACCTCAATTTCACGCCGGTGGTGCTCGACGACGGCAAGATCCACATGAAGCTTGCGCCGGAAGTCAGCGACTTGACCGGCTTCACGCCCGCCGGCGATCCGATCTTCACCAACCGCAAGCTGGCCACCGTGGTCGACCTGCGCGACGGCCAAAGCTTCGCGGTCGGCGGCCTGCTCTCCAGCAAGAATACCAGGCTGCAGGAGCAGGTGCCTTGGCTGGGTCAGGTGCCAATCATCGGCGCGCTGTTCCACAATTCGAGCACGCAGAAAGAAGAAACGGAACTGGTCGTCATCGTCACGCCGCATCTCGTGCGGCCGGTGAAGCCCGGCGAGCAGCTTGCAACGCCGTTCGACAAGACGAGGCCCGCCAACGACCCGGAACTTATGCTGCTCGGCCAGCTCGAAGTGAACAAGGACATGATCCGCAAGTATGAGCACGGCGACGGCGTCACCGGCCCCTATGGCCACATGCTGGATGTGAAATCGAAGGACAAGCTGGTCTATGTCAAGAAATAAGCTCTTGCTCGTCCTTCTCAGCTCCAGCCTGCTTGGGGGCTGCGCGGCCGACTATCTGAACAATTACGACACCATGACGTTGGCGTCGGGCGATTCGCAGAAAGCCAACCAGCTACTGCAGACGGTCGACCCGTACAATCCAGCTTCGAACAACACGAAGATCGAAGGCGACGGGGCACGGTCCGTCGCCGTCGTCCAACAATACAGAGTTCCGCCGCCCCCGCCGCCAACAACGAACATGACGGTCAACGTCGGGCCGGCGGGTGCGAGCACGCAGTGAACTGAACGAAAGGATGCGGTTGTATCGGGCATACGAGGAGCCTGGCACCAAGGGGTAAAGGGTAGGGCCATGTTGCGAATTATTCGCGCGTTCTGGCACGATCAAAGGGGAATAGCGCTTATCCTCGTCAGCATCACGTTGCCGGCGATCATCGGTTTTTCTTTGCTGGCCATTGATGCGAGCCGAGTCAACAATCTCCATAACGATCTTCAGAAAGCGGCAGACGCATTTGCGCTTGCTGGAGCAGCTGAACTGGACGGCACCAGTGGCTCGTGGGTGCGCGCCGAACGCGCCATGGCGACGCTGGTCAGCAACGAGAGCAATTTTTCGACAACCGGGACGAACGGCAGATTCACGCTGAGGTCCGGCGAACCTGGCGGCACACTCAACTGCAACAGCGCCGGGAACATTTCATGGTGCTTTCTAAAAGCGATTCCTGCGTCGGACAGCACCCAGATAACGGCGGCGAACCTTGCAACTTATCTCGCCAACTCCACTCGAGCCGTTGGTGAAGCGGAAACGCGCTTCATTCAGGTGACGGTGGCGCCCACCGGCTTTGCCGCGATATTCCCGGTCTCCTACATATCGGCCGGAGCGAACGGCAACTTCAGTGTCGGAGCGGTCGCCGTGGCAGGATTCACCTCTGGTGTCTGCAACTTTACGCCTGTCTTCATCTGTAATCCCTATGAGATGGATGCGAATGGCACGAACAATGCCGGCAACTACACACTGCAGCAGGCTGTTTCCAACCCTGCAGTTCGCCGTCGCTTGATTGAACTGCGGAAGGTCGGAAATGGCGCAGCTGCCGGCCCAGGCAATTTCGGTTTCCTGGAGCCTCCCCCGGGTGTGGGAAACGGGGCGCAGGCTCTCGCGGAGACCATCGCCACGTCAAGGCCTATTGGCTGCTATGAATCGGGCAGTGTTTCAACGAAGACCGGGCAGAACGCCGGCCCGGTGCAAGACGCCTTCAATGTCCGGTTTGGGATTGGAGCCAACGGCCATTTTAATAGTGCGGAATACGGGCCGGCGGCGAATGTCCGAAAAGGGGCGTTGCAGACCAAAGGCAGTGCCAACCAATGTCCTGCCATGAACCAGCTTTCATTCACCGAGCCTGGGACAATGGGACTGCCGCGCGATGCGACAACTCCTTACATGGGCGGCAGAATGGGCGATGGCGATTGGAACCTGTCGAGCTATTGGAGCACCAACTTCGGTTCCACCAGCCATCCGTCTTCCTGGGATACGACCAAGCCGACCCGCTATGACGTTTACAAATACGAGATAGCACAAGGTCTGGTCGGGACGGCCTCAACCGGGGGCGAAGTCGGCACGCCGGCTAGCGCATGTCAGCCGCCGGTCACGTCCGTGGACCGCCGTCTTCTCTATGGCGCCATCCTGAATTGCAACGCACTCGAAGCGGCGGGCAACGACCTGTCCGGTCACAGCACCAATCTGCCGGTTGAGGCCTTCGGCAGCTTCTTTCTCACCGAACCGGTTGCATCAGCGTCAGATGATGCATCGGTTATGGTTGAACTGGTCGACGTAACCGGTGGCGCCGGCCAGGGAACGCTCGACAATTTCTTGCGCGACGAAGCGCAACTTTACCGGTGACGGCCATGGCGAACCTGCTGTCCCGCACCCTCAGCCGTTTTCGTCGCGATGAGCGCGGCACTGCGCTCGTCGAGATGGCAATTATTGCCCCCTTCATGCTGTTTCTGTCGGCTGGCGTGTTCGAATTCGGCAATCTGATCCATGATAAGCTGCTGATGGAGGCTGGCCTTAGCGACGCGGCCCGATTCGGGGCACGTTGCAACAGCCAGCTTTATACCGACGCGGGCCTTGCAGCGATAAATTGCTCCGACATCGCTACAAACATCGCAGTATATGGCAAGGCCGCTGTCAATGTATTGATTGATAAACCGCGTATTGCTGGTTGGCAGAAGGCAAATGTGACGGTGACTATCGCCAACGGCGGCTCTTGCCACGATGCTGTTGTCGCCGGTGTCGTCCAATATCGTTCCACTACCGCGCAGGTCTGTATCGTAAGGGCAGCGGGGACCTTTGCCTATAGCGGCGTCGGAATGCTCTCTATCATCGATATCGGCACGATCACTCTTAGCGGTTTCCATGAGGAGCGGTTGATCCGGTTCTGACCATGTTCAGGCGCTTCGCAAGATCAGAGGACGGAGCAACGATGGTGGAAATGGCCATCGTCTCGACGCTACTGTTTATGCTGGTGCTTGGCTTCGTCGATTTCGGGTTCGCCCTCTATCAATGGAATGCCGCGACTAAGGCTGTTCAGGTCGGCGCGCGGCTGGCCTCTATTTCCACTCCAATTGCTCCGCAGATTGCGACGGCTGGCCCAACGGCTACACCAGGAGCGCCAGTGGCCGCAGGCTCCTTCGCCTATGTTTGCAACGGTGCCACGTCGACTTGTACCTGCACAGGCGCGTATTGTGTCGCTGGTGTGTGGTCAGCAGCGAATTTCAACACAATCTACGCCGGCGACGATGGGATATGCGGGCCGGTGGCCGGCAGTCGTCCCGGTATGTGTGACTTCGACCCATTTCTGCTACCGGTCAATGTGGTCATCAGCTATACCGCCACCGGGCTTGGCTATCAGACACGAGCCGCCGGGCCGATACCTACGATCACCGTCAGTCTGCAGAACATGACCTACCAGTTCTTCTTCCTGGGCGGTCTGCTCGGGTTCGGCAATATGACCATGCCTTCCATGCTGAGTACAGTAACGGGTGAAGATTTAAAGAGTACATCGCCATGAACGCCATCGACACCAGAGTGCTGCCCACGAAAAGAAAGCAGGTTGCCCTGTTTTCCTCCGATCCGAACTTCAGGCACGATGTGACCACCCGGCTCGATGCGCTGGCGATCTATGACGTCAGGGTTTCGGAGGCGGTCGAGTTCCTGAAGGGGCCGCCGGTCGATACGCGGCCCGGCATCATCATCCTCGACCTCGGCAATGGCGAGCTGCTCGGCCAGCCCGGCGTCGTCGAGGCGCGTTCCAAGTGGGCTTCCGTGCCGCTGATCGCGGTCTCGGGCGAGCTGACATCCGAGCAGACGCGCGTGCTGGTGCGCTTGAATGCGTCGGACTGGCTGCACAAGCCGCTCGACCCCAAGGAGCTGCTCAACGCCGTCACCTTCCACGACACCGGTAGCCAGGGCACGAAGAGCCGCATCATCACCTTCATTGCCGCCAGCGGCGGCGCCGGCGCGACCACGCTGGCGATCTCGGCGGCGGAGCATCTGGCCTCGAAGTCTTCCGAGCGGGCGGCCTCGACCTGCCTCGTCGATCTCGACTTCCAGAGCGCCAATTGCGGCGCCTATCTCAACCAGTTCAACCAGTTCGATCTTTCCGGCATCATCGGCCAGCCGGAGCGGCTCGATGTCGAGCTGATGGACGTCATCAAGCTTTCGCGGCCTTCCGGCCTGACGCTCTATTCCTTCGAGCGGCCGCAACTGCCGTTCGAGCCGCACGGCGCCGATTTCGTCTTCCGGCTGCTCGACCTCGTCGCCTACCGCTTCGACGACATCGTCATCGACCTGCCGAACATTGAGACGCCGTGGCACAATTCGGTGCTGCAGACGAGCGACGAGATCTTCATCGTCTTCGAGCTCAACGTCGCGTCGCTCAGGCAAGGCAAGCGGCTCTACAAGAAGATCCGCGAGCTGCGCGGGAACGCCGTCTCCATCACGCTGGTCGCCAACAAGCACAAGCGCAAATGGTTCGGCAACCACTTCTCGCGCAGCGAGTTGGAGAAGATCTTCAAGGCGCCGCATATCAAGTCGCTGGCGCTCGACAATGCGCTGCTGGCCGACGCGCTGAATCGCGCCATCCTACCTTCCGAGGTGGACGGCCGGGCCCGCTTCAACAAGGACCTGAAGCGCATGCTCAAGGAGCGGCTGGACAATGCCCAGCGCTAGGCGCCTGACTGCTGCGCGCTTTGCCGGCGCCTGCCTGGCTGGCATCGTGCTGGCGTTGGCCTGCGGTTCCGCCGAAGCCGGGTCGGGGCTGCCGCCGCTTCCCCCCATGGGCCCCAGCCTGCGCAAGGTGGTCGCCTTCCAGACCGGCGAGCAGCCCGGAACGATCATCATCCGCAAAAACGAGAAGGCGCTCTATCTGGTCACCAACAAGGGCCAGGCGCTGCGCTACCAGATCAGCGTCGGCCGCGACGGCTTCGGCTGGACCGGCACGGTCAGGATAGCGGCCAAGACCGAATGGCCGGAATGGCGCCCGCCCAGCGAGATGCGCGTGCGCCAGCCTGAACTGCCGGCGATGGTGCCCGCCGGCCCCTATAATCCGCTCGGCGCCAGGGCGCTCTATCTGTCGCGCGACGGCCGCGACACGCTCTATCGCATCCATGGCACCAACGATCCCAAGGGTGTCGGCTTCGACGGCACGTCCGGATGCTTCAGACTGACGAACACAGATGTGATCGATCTTTTCAAACGCGTCGCGGTGGGCGCAAAGGTGGTGGTCGAATGACGATGATCAGCGAGCCGGACGTTCCGGCAATCGAGCTTGGCGAACAGGAAAAGGCGCCGGGCAAGCCGAGCCGGGCGAGAACGATCGCCTTCGTCGCCGTCGGCGCGGTGCTCGTCACCGTCGTCAACGTCACCGCCGCCGTCTATCTCTATCGCGGCGTCAACGACCTGCGGGCATTGGAGGCGCGGCTCTCCCAGCTCGGCCAGTTCGAGCAGCGGATCGGCGCCCGCATCGATACCGTCAACAACGGCTTCCAGAGCCGGTTCGAGACGCTGGACCGGCAGCTGCAGGCAAGCTTCGGCCATATCAACGGCAATATTGCCCGGCTGGAGCAGGGCCAGCCCGTCGCCGCCGACGTCGAGACGCCTCGCGCGCCCGAGCCCGATTTCGCCGGCACGACCGTGGCGGAGGCGGACTCGGCCGGCGCCTCGCCGGCGTTCAAGGGGAAGGCCGCGCCGCCTGGACCCAATCCGTCCTATCAGCGCATCCAGCAGGCCGACGGCAAGGTGTATTACAAGAAGATCAACTGACGCCGCACAGGGCGACGGCGGACGGAAATTCCTTCAGGAAGCCGAAAGCCTAAAGATCGCGCTGCAGCGCCAGGATGCGGACGGCGCGAGCTTGCGCGCGCAGCTTTGCGTCGCGCAGGAAAGCCACGTGGCAGTAGGCGCAGGCCGCCAGGCCGAGGCACAGCACCAGGCAGTTCTTCCAGCTGAAGTCGATCATCAGCGAGAACTGCAGGCCGCGCGGCGCGGTGAACGAGGCGATCGTGCTTGCCGTTTCCGAATGGCTGCCTGCCGCGATCATCAGCCCGGCGAACAGCAGGGCGGCGTGATTGGCGAGGAAGAAGCCGGCGGATCTCTTCGCCTGGCAGGCCATCCAGCAGGCGGCCGCCGCGACGAGGATGACGGCGGCGTTCAGCACCATCGAGCCGCTGAGATAGAAGTCCACCTGCTGCCAGAACATCGTCGAGAAGGGGCGCAGCTCCAGCCAGACGCGCCACATGGCGGGGCTTGCCGGATAGAATCCGAGCAGGAACGTCGCTATTCGCTCCGCCGCCAGCAGGAACAGCATGAGAGCCGGGAAGGCAAAGAGCAGTGTCGGCTTGCGCGTCATGTCATCCCCTCGACATCCGATGCTTGACTGTAGGCCGCATTGGTTGCGCGAGACTTAACGCAACGCCTTGCTTTTCAAGCAATGTCGCCAGCGCCTAATGTATGATCCGGTAAACGACGAGGCGCGCTTTGGGCGAGGTGAGATCGACCGGCCGGCTTGCCATGGCGCTGGGCAGCCTCGGGCTGGTCGCCGGCGCGCTGCTGATTGCCGCGTCCAGTCGCTGGCTGCCGGGAGAGCTCCCCTCCTATCCGCCGGCCCAGAACGCGGCGGAAGCACGGCCCGCCGCTAGCCTCGCCATTCATGACGCGCGGCCAGGCCAGCCGGCGCGCCGGATCGCCGAGGACCTAATCGCGCCGCCGCCGCTCGACGTGGCGGGGGTCGAGCGCATCGAGCCCCGCCCTCCGCTCGGCGAGCTTGGGCTGGCATCGCCGCCGCAGACGCCGATGCCGCAGGACTGGCGCGAGACGCTGCTTTATCGCCCGGTCGCCACCTCGTCGGCGATCTTCGAAGCCATGGGGCGCCGGGTCGTCATCAGCGGGACCATCGACGTCGATCCCGACAGAACCTGCGCGTTCGGCGATGCCGTCTGGCCCTGCGGGCAGCGTGCCCGCGCCGCCTTCAACGCCTGGCTGCGCGGCCGGGCGCTCAAATGCGTGCTGCCGCCCGATGTCGACCGTTTCGGCGTCGCCGCGCCCTGCATGCTCGGCAAGCAGGATGTCGGCGCCTGGCTTGTTGGCAACGGCTGGGCAATGGCATCGCCCTCGGGCATCTACGGCAAGGCCGAGGCTGCCGCCAGGGGCGCCGAAATGGGCATCTTCGGCCCACCGCAATAGAGCATTCCAGGGAGAAGCGCGTAACGGCTTTCCGTTCGGCATTGCGTAAAAACGGAATGGTTTAAAAAGCTCAGCGATACTACCAAATGCCGACCTGTTTCAGCGACCGAATCAGATCATTGAAGCGAGTAGCAGGCCGCAGCATTTCCGGCGCTGCCCACGGAGAAAGATGCCGACTTCCATCAAATTGTAAGCTTCCCTGAAACCGAAATCGTAACCGAAGTCCTTTATGCCAATGCGTCCAGATAGGAGATTGGCCAGTGAGCATGGAAACACAGACCGCACCGACAGAGGCATGGAAGCATGTCGTCTGGCTGTCCCTGCTGGGCACCGCCTGCTGCCTGGCCCTGTCGCTCGGCCTGAACTATCTGCTCCTGTTCATCGACGGGCTGACACCGTACGGCCGTAGCGTCATCACAGCGACGCTTCTGCCCATCATCATCGGCCTGCCGCTTTTTGCCCTGCTCGGCTGGAGACAGGTCGAGATCCGCCGCTACCGGCAGGAACTCACCAGGTCCGGCACCTACGACCAGCTGACCGGCTGCCTCAACGGGGCGGTGTTCACCTCAATGGTCGACAGGCGGGCGGCGAGGCCGTCTGGCCCGCGTTCGGGCGCCTTTCTCGTCATCCACCCGGAACATCTTTCAGCAATCAACCTGCGCTTCGGTCTCGAATGGGGCGACGAAGCCTTGCGGCTCATCGCCTCGGCCATCCGGTCCTCGGTGCGCAAGGAGGATCTAATCGGCCGCATCGGAACCGCGCTGTTCGGCGTCTTCCTTCCCGGCGCGAGCGAACAGGACGCCAAGGAGGTCGGTAAGCGCATCCGCCAGGCGGTTGGGCAAATCTATTTCGCGCCGAAAGGCGATAAGGACGTGCTTGCCATCCGCGTCGGCGGCGTCGTCTTCGAGCACGAGCTGGCTTTCGAAGACATGTTCCGCTCGGCCGAGGAAGGGCTGTCCGAGTTGCAGGACGATACCGGCTTTCAGTTGTCCCATTTCAATAATTGAGCGGGCGCCAGCAGGACCCAACAACCTGCTTGAGCGATAATTCCGGCCGGAGTACCTACCGCAAAGGCGGCCCCGGTCTTTATGCCTCAGATGCCGCCCATGCAGAGATACTTCATCTCAAGGTAATCCTCGAGACCATGGCGGGAACCCTCCCGCCCGATGCCGGACTGCTTGACCCCGCCGAACGGCGCGGCTTCCGACGACATGCGTCCGGTATTGATGCCGACCATGCCGTATTCCAGGGCCTCGGCCACGCGCCAGACACGCTTCAGGTTGGAGGCATAGAAATAGGCGGCGAGGCCATAGATCGTGTCGTTGGCCTCACGCACGACCTGATCGGCATCCTCGAAGCGGATGACCGGAGCCAATGGCCCAAATGTCTCCTCCTGCGCCACCGTCATCGCGCTGGAGATGTCGGTAAGGACCGTCGGCTGGAAAAACGTGCCGTCCGCCCCAATCCGGCCTCCGCCGCACCGGATCGCGCCGCCTTTCCCCACGGCATCGGCGATGTGGGATTCGATCTTGGCGAGCGCATGCGTGTCGATCAGCGGGCCGATGGCGACGCCCGGATCGAAACCGTCACCGACCTGAAGCTCGCGAACCCGCTCGACGAACTTGTCGACGAACTCGTCATGGACGCCCGATTGCACGTAAAGGCGGTTCGCCGAAACGCAGGTCTGGCCGGCATTGCGGAACTTCGCCTGGATCGCCCCGTCTACGGCGGCATCGATGTCGGCATCGTCGAAGACGATGAAAGGCGCATTGCCGCCCAGCTCAAGGCTGACCTTCTTGATCTGGTCCGAACACTGGCGCATGAGCACGCGTCCGACCTCGGTCGAACCGGTAAAGCTGATCTTGCGCACTTTGGGATTGTGGCAGAGTTCGCGCCCCACCGCCGCGCCCTCCGAGGCATAGATGAGGTTCACGACACCGTCGGGAAAGCCGGCCTCGGCGGCGAGCGCGAACATGGCGCCTGCGACAAGCGGCGTCTGCTCGGCCGGCTTCAGCACGATGGCACAGCCCGCCGCCAGCGCCGGCGAGATCTTGCGCGCCACCATCGAGGCGGGGAAATTCCACGGCGTGATCGTGCCGACAACGCCGATCGGCTGCTTGATCACCAGCATGCGGCGGTCCGTCGACGGCGCCGAGATCGTCTCGCCGTAAATCCGATTGGCCTCCTCGGCGTACCATTGCAGATATGCCGCCGCATGAGAGACTTCCGATTTGGCTTCTGTGAGCGGCTTGCCCATCTCCGCGGTGAGGATCGCGGCGAGGTCATCAGCGTGGGTGACGATCAACTGATGCCAACGCCACAAGATTTCACTGCGCTCCCGGGCGGTCAGCCCTGCCCATTCGGCCTGCGCGACATAGGCCTTGTCGATCGCCGCGCGCGTCTCCTCGCCCCCCATGTCGGGAAGTTCTGCCAGCAACTCGCCGGTAGATGGATTGAAGACCTCAAACGTGCGCCCGCCAAGCGGCGTGCCAAGCGCCGGCACACGGTCGATCGCGCCAAACAGGTCGGGGGATTTCAAGTGGCGGATCAACGGCATGCACATGGACAATATCGGTCTCCTTCTCAAAGAGGCGCCAACGTGTGTTCTGCACCCCGGCGCCGTTTCATAGAGCCTGGGGCGGACAGCGGTAGACCCACATGCATGTCTCCTCAACCGCGAGCGCCAGCCGTATCAAGTCGTCAGACGACACGATCTGGCGCCCGCTGAGCGCTCGATATCGCGATCGGACACCCAACCGTCAACTGACGTTGCTTCGAGATTCGATCGTCTGGGATGAATGCTAACCCAACGAAATGTTATGAAGAGGGTAGCCAACAACGCGGCGATTCGGTTCGGCCCGGCGACTATCGGGCGAATATTGCATACTTTAGGGAAGGATCTATCGCCCTAGACCAGGTCTTCTCCACCAATATCCTCAGGGACGGCCCTGCCGCGTTGACGATTAATGTAGAACCATAGAGGGTCTTTAACCGGTCACGGCCGCCGCTGTTGAAATTCCGGACCTCGGTCTGAGAACAGCAGGAATCTTGCCCTGCGTTCAGCGTACCGACAACTACCGCAACTCGTCGTTGTTCTCACGGCGTTTTGTCGTTGGAATAGAGAACCCTGTACAGACGAGATGGGAGTCCGTCGTCGGCCTATGCCGCTCTGGCCTCACCGGTGTGCGCTTGGTATCCGTTTGATCTGGCGCACGCCCGGGCCGCCACTGTTCTCCAGAATGAATTCGATACCTGCGGCTACCAAAGCGTTGATAATCTTCGTCACCGTTTCAGGGCGACCGCCAAGCGGTCCATCTTCGGCTTCCAGACGTGCAATCGTCGGTTCTGAAACTGCGGAGCGCTCTGCCAAGTCCCCTTGAGACCAGCCCAGCAGTGCCCTTGCGGCCTTGATTTGTCTCGTGGTCACGGGCGCGGGACTGTTTGATAGATTTTCTATTGACATTCACAAAGTCACTTTGATATTTTTTCCATCAATTCCTCTGGAGTACTGACGCGTAGTCGAGCGGTATCCAGAGCGGCTGACCGCAGTGCGGGAACACCTAGGTCAGCCTGACCACGCCTAGCTTCAGGGAGCTCGGATCATGGCTGATTCCGACAATAGCATGACTTTGTCCCACGTCACCCGCAGCAGGTTACTTCCTGGAACGCCAAACGCAATGGCGGGAGGGCAGCCAAGAGCGTTCGCCGGCAACGATTCGGGAACGGATCAATCCGCCGATCCTGCGGTGGCGGTGTGGCGCCAATGGAAGGCGGCCCACGATGAGACTGAGCGGCTGTGCCGTCAGCAGCAGCGCCTGGAACGGAAGCTGGCCGAATCCGTTGGCTTTCCTTGTGCGACCGTCCTGCTGCGCGGCGGCGAGGACGTGACGCTGCATTCACTTCAGGCGATTCACGAAGTGCTGGATCTTGGTCCGGAAGACGCGGCAATGCGCGCGCAGGCTGAAACCGACTTCGCGGCTCATCAGGCGCGCTGGGATGCCGCCGCCAGGGAAAGTGGCTATTCGGCGGCATTGCAGGCCGAGCGCAAGGCTGCCGACCGAACGGAGGACCTGCTCGAGCTATTGGCTGAAGCCCCCGCCGCTTCCCTTGCCGGTGTGGCAGCCAAGCTTGATGCCGTGCTCAGGGAAGGAGAGGTTTCGGAAGACGGCGGTGGGTTTCCCTGGCCGCAGATCCGCTCTGTGCTCGGAGATGTGATCCGCATCGGGCAAGAGCTTATGCCGGAGCAGATGCTTGCGAACAGGCTAGGCATATCGAAGCCGGGGAGGGGAAGAGGATGCGGTATTCGCGTCTCAAACGGAGCGAACGGGAGCGCAGCATGAAGAAACGAGCCGGCGGATTGCCCATCGTGACCAAAAGTTCTCGCTTCAGGGGTGGGAAGGCAGATTCATTCGACACTCGCCCGACGTCTTTCGGTTCAACCGGGAACAAGGCGGTCGCGCCTTGCGGGCAGTGGTCCGTCGCTGAAGCTGTCGAGGTGGCAAAAGTGCTGTGGTGCGACGGGGCTGCAACGGTTGTTGCCTGGTCCGCCCTGTCGGCGCACTGTGAGGGAGATACGCGGGAATATCGTTTCTGGTTTGAAGTGTTTAAGCACCTCCAGGCCGGCTCATCCAATTCAGAGCTGGAAGGCATGACGGAAGGCGCTCACCAGCATTCACTTCATTGATGCCATCAGATGCGGCAGCGAAGGCCAGCGTTAGAACCGAAGCGCCCCCGGCATTTCCGGGCGTGGGCGAAGCCTAAAATCGACAGCAGCCCTCATCCCGCCGATCAGCATGTCGGCAGGCAGATTGCCGCGGTTCGCGTCCAGTCGGACGTCTCTCAGGCCCAGCTTGTGAGTTGCGATCGAGGCGGACCGGTAAGATTGAGTTTCACAAGCTGTCGAGAAATAAAATGGAGACGATTGGCTACTGACGCACCCACTCAAACCCGGGCTGCCTACTGTCTGGAGCAGACATGACAAGCAGATGATTGAGACGTCCTAGCCAAAAGCCCTGAATCAAGGCGCGATCGGGCAACGTGCTCCCATTTCAAATCGAAATTGGCAGATCACCACTTGCAAATCGCCCGCCGCTGTCTTTTGCTCGCGCGACTGTGGTCCCTTGAACGCTTGGCGAACGGATGAATAAAATCGAACGGCGACGGCCGGAGTCGGTTACGGGCGGAACCGTAAATGCCGTGCGGCTTGGAACGCGGTTGCGCCTCGCCCGCCAAACGCGTGGCATGACGCTAAAGACGCTGGCCACTGCCGCGAACTGCTCTGAAAGCCTTTTGTCCAAGATCGAGAACGGCAAAGCTTCGCCATCGCTGCCCATGCTTCACCGCCTGGTCGAAGTTCTGGACACCAATATCGGCTGGATGTTTGAGGAGGTCGACGATGACGAGGCGATCGTCTTCCGAGCTGGTGCGCGACCGTTGATCACACTGGACGCGTTGAGGCGCGGCGATGGCATCTCGCTAGAACGCGTCATTCCGTATTCGTCCGGTCACCTGCTCCAGTGCAATATCCATCACATCGAGCCAGACGGCGAGAGCGAAGGTCCGATCCAGCATGTCGGCGAGGAAGTCGGCTATGTGCTCGCGGGCCGGATCGAGCTGATCGTCGATGGGAAGAACCATGACCTCACTGCTGGCGACGCGTTCGTGTTCAGGTCGGAATTGCCGCATCACTACCGCAACATCGGCAATGAGCGCGCGAGCATTTTCTGGGTCAACACGCCGGCGACCTTCTGATCGCGTTTCGGTCGTTCAAACTCATTGACAAATATTCAAGTGTCTTGAATTGTTGCCTCGTGCCTGTAGCACCAATGGGACCAACCAAATGAGGTTTGGCCCGCAAGCAAGGGGAATCGCAAATGCGTCTGTTCAAACTTCTCGTCGGTTGCGCGGCCGTCATTGCCATTGGCTCGACAGCCATGGGATCAGCTCTCGCCGACACGTTCGCTCTCGTCAACATCAACCAGCAGGCCCTGTTCTTCAACCAGATCAACGAGGGCGCGCAGAAGGCGGCCGATGCTGCGGGCGCCAAGCTGGTCATCTTCAATGCCAACAACGTCCCGAGCGCGCAAAATGACGCGATCGAGACCTACATCACACAAAAAGTCGACGGCATCATTCTGGTCGCCATCGACGTGAACGGCGTCAAGCCGGCAATCACCGCCGCCAAGGCGGCTGGCATTCCCGTGGTCGCTATCGACGCGCAGATCCCTAACGGCGACAACGTTTCGTTCATCGGTGTCGACAACACCAAGGCCGGCGAGGATATCGGCAAATTCTACGCCGATTATGTGAAGAGCGAGATGGGCGGCAAAGCCAAGATCGGCATCATCGGCGCGCTCAATTCTTTCATCCAGAACCAGCGGCTCGACGGCTTCAAGAAGGCCGTCACCGATAGCGGCGAGGCGATCACCTTCCTCGACACGGTCGACGGCCAGAACGTTCAGGAAACCGCGTTAAGCGCTTCGGAGAATTTGATGACCGCCAACCCGGACATGACGACGCTCTATGCGACCGGCGAGCCAGCGTTGCTGGGTGCTGTTTCGGCCGTGACCAGCCAGGGCCGCACCGGCGACGTCAAGGTGTTCGGCTGGGACCTGACCAAGCAGGCGGTTCAAGGCATCGACGATGGTTGGGTGGTGGCGGTCGTCCAGCAGGATCCGGCTGGCGAAGGCAAGGCCGCGGTCGAAGCGCTGGCCAAGCTCAAGAAGGGCGAAAAGGTCGATCCGATCATCAACATTCCGGTGACGATCGTGACCAAGAAGAATGTCGACCAATACCGCGCGATGTTCAAGTAAGCTGCACCGAAGATCGAGCCGCGGCGGCGCTCAAGGCAACGCCGCGGTCTCTTTGCCAGTTCCGTGGATCCAAGATGAGCAGTGGCGAGACCTATCGGGTGCGGATGAGCGGCATCTCAAAGCGCTACAACGCCATCCAGACGCTCGACGACGTGTCCCTGACGCTGAAGCCGGGCGAGGTCCTGGGCCTGGTCGGCGACAACGGCGCGGGAAAATCCACGTTGAGCAAGGTGCTGTCGGGGGCGGTGATCCCCGACGCCGGCACGATCGAGATCGACGGAATGCCGGTGACCTTCAACTCGCCGGCGGACTCGCGTGCGGCACGCGTCGAAATGGTCTATCAGGACCTGTCGCTCTGCGACACCATCGACGTCGCCGGCAATCTCTTTCTCGGCCGCGAGCCGCGCCGCCACGTCGCCGGCATCTCCTTTCTCGACAAGAAGCGCATGCACGAGCAAACGCGCCAGATGCTCGACCGCCTCGGCATCGTTATCGCCGACACGCGGCTTAAGGTCGAAAACCTGTCCGGCGGGCAGCGACAGTCGATCGCGATCGGGCGCGCCGCCTCTTTCGAGCCGTCGGTGCTGATTATGGATGAGCCGACGGCAGCGCTCGCCGTCGCCGAGGTCGAGGCCGTGCTGGACCTGATCCGCACCGTGAGCGCCCGCGGCGTCAGCGTCATTCTGATCACCCATCGGCTCCAGGACCTGTTCCTCGTCTGCGACCGCATCCAGGTCATGTATGAAGGACGCAACGTCGCCGAGCGGCTGATCGGCGAAACTAATATCGAGGACGTGGTCAACCTGATCGTTGGCCGCAAGTTCAATGCTCGTTCCGCTGCCAGTCGATATCGCGATGGAGCACCGATATGAGCGAAGCGACCCACTCCGCTCAGTCCCGAAGGGTGCGCGAAGCCACATGGCGAGAAGCGATGCTCGCCAATGGCAGTGTCGTGTCGATTGCGCTGTTCTTTCTTGTCGTTTGCATCATTTTCTCGGTAGCGACCAACGCCTTTCTGACATCGCCCAATCTGTTGAATATCCTGCGACAGTCGGCGCCGCTGCTGATCGTCGCCGCGGCGATGACCTTCGTCATCACCACCGGGGGTATCGATCTTTCAGTCGGCTCCGTGCTGGCACTGGTGGCAACGCTGTCGGCAACACTTCTGCAGTTCGGCTTGCCGTGGCCGGCGGTTATCCTCGCCATGCTTGCGTTGGGAGCCCTGCTTGGCGCGGTGCAGGGTTATTTCGTGGCCTATGAGGGTATCCCGGCCTTCATCGTCACGCTCGCTGGGCTTTCGGTGATCCGGGGCGTGGCGCTGCTCATCACCGGCGGCTATTCCATCCCCGTCGAGCCGGGAAGCTCGTTCACGATCATAGGCCGCGCCTGGTTTCTCGGTGTGCCGGTGCCGGCGCTGATCGCGCTGGCGATCCTTGCGATCGCCTATCTGGCCTTCAACGAGACGCCATTCGGCCGCTATGTGACCGGCATCGGCGCCAACGCCGAAGCGGTGAGACGCGCCGGCGTGAACACGCGGCTGATGACCCTTTTCGTTTACGTGATTTCCGCCACCGCGGCGGCGCTTGCGGGGATCATCATTGCTGCCCGTCTCGGATCCGGGTCCTCGAACGCCGGGCAAGGCTTCGAGCTCGAGGTGATCGCAGCCGTCGTGCTTGGCGGCACCAGTCTCTTCGGCGGCCGCGGAACGATCATCGGCACGGTGCTCGGCGCACTCACCGTGGCCGTCATCGGCAACGGCCTGATCCTGGCGCATCTGTCGCCCTTCCTCACGCCGATCGTGACCGGAACGATCATCCTGATCGCCATCTGGCTGAATTTCCGCCTGTTCCGCGGCGCGGTGCGGAGCCGTTGAGCTCATGAACAGTCTCTTCGATAACGCGCCGCCCAAGCAACGGCTGGAGATCGGGGTTAAGACCGGCCATGTGATGACGGTGCTCGGCCCGATTCCTGTCGACGAGATGGGGATTACCCTGATGCACGAGCACATCTTGCTCGACGGCGCGCGCACCTGGAAATGTCCTTGTCATCCGGACGATATGGCGCTCGCCGAGCAGCCGGTGAACATCGAGATCATCGGCGAACTGCGCATGAACCCTTACGTGAACCGCGACAACGTCTCGCTCGACGACAGCGACCTGGCATTGTCGGAGCTGCAACGCTATCGCGCGCTGGGAGGGCACACCGTCGTCGACGCGACCAATATCGGTATCGGCCGCGAGCCGGAAAAGCTTGCCCGCATCAGTCGCATGTCCGGTCTGAAGATCGTCATGGGCACCGGCTTCTATCTCGAGCATACCCATCCCGAATGGCTGAAGGCGATGGACGTTGACGCGGTGACCGAGTTCATTGTCAACGACGTCGGCGGCGGCAAGACGCAACCGCCGATCATGGCGGGCCTGATCGGCGAGGTCGGCGTCAGCAAGGATTTCACCGTCGAGGAACGAAAGTCGCTGAGAGCTTCCGCCAGAGCATCGCGCATCACGGGCGTGCCGCTGTCGATCCATCTGCCGGGCTGGGAGCGCCTGGCGCACGACGTGCTCGATGTCGTGGAGGCCGAGGGCGCCGATCTTCGCCACACCGTGCTCTGCCACATGAATCCCAGCCACAACGATCTGGATTACCAGACCAGCCTCGCCCGGCGCGGCGCCTTCCTCGAATACGATATGATCGGCATGGACTATTATTATGCCGATCAGGACGCGCAATCGCCTTCCGATGAAGAGAATGCGCGAGCGATAGCGGCACTTGTCGAAGCGGGCTTCGGCGACCGCCTGCTGCTTTCCCAGGATGTGTTCCTCAAGATCATGCTGACCCGCTTCGGCGGCTTCGGCTACGGCTATATCCTGAAGCATTTCATACCGCGTCTGAAACGGCATGGTCTCGAGCAGCCAGCGATCGACCGCATGCTGATTGCCAATCCCAAGGCCGTGTTCGCGCAGCAGAATTGAACGGACCAGACTTACGGCTGCCCAGCTTTACGGCAGCCAAGACCTACTGCGGAGTCAAAATGTCCAAGAAGAAGATCCTGCTTGCCGGTGAATCCTGGGTCTCGACAGCGACCCATATCAAGGGCTTCGACCAGTTTCCGACGGTCACTTACCATACCGGCGCGGACGAATTGCTGACGGCGCTGAAGGCGACCGATTTCGACGTGACCTTCATGCCGGCGCATGAGGCGCAGCGCAGCTTTCCGCAAACGATGGAAACCCTCTCCGCATATGATGCGGTGGTGCTTTCCGACATCGGCGCCAACACGCTGCTGCTGCATCCCGACACCTGGGTTCACTCGAAGCGAACGCCGAACCGCCTGCGTCTGCTGCGCGACTATGTGAGCGCCGGCGGCGGACTTTTGATGTTCGGCGGCTACTACAGCTTCCAAGGCATCAACGGCGGCGCGCGTTACCGCAAGACGCCGGTCGAGGAAGTGCTGCCGGTGAACTGCCTCGCCGTCGACGACCGTGTCGAGGTTCCTGAGGGCTTTGCGCCTGTGCTGAAAGGTCCGTCGAGCCATCCTATCCTGAACGGTCTCGGTTCGGACTGGCCGATGCTGCTTGGCTTCAACGAGGTGACGCTGAAAGACGGGGCGGAAGTTCTGGCCACCGTGTCGTCGGAGTATGGATCACTGCCGCTGCTCGTCACCGGCCATTACGGCAAGGGCCGCACCGTGGCCTGGACGTCCGATGTCGGCCCGCATTGGCTGCCACCGGAGTTCATTGCCTGGGAAGGCTACAAGACCCTGTTCGAACAGATGCTTGGCTGGGCAACCGGCGGGAATTGAGCGATGCACGTCCACGTCGTGGGCAACGCCTGTATCGACACGACGTTTCGCCTCGGCCGCTTCCCTGCCGCCGGCGAGACGTTGAACGCCACTGCTTATGCCGATGGCCTTGGCGGCAAGGGTGCAAACCAGGCGGTCGCAGCAGCGCGCACAGGCGCGGCGGTGACGCTATGGACGGCGCTCGGCAAGGACCCGCTAGGCGCATGGATCAGGAGCCAGCTCGACATGGAGCTGTCGGACGTGCAGGTGAGCGAATTCGACCTGCCCAGCGACCGCTCGACCATCGTCATCGATGCTGGCGGCGAGAACTTCATCGTCAGCGGCGTCGCCTGCAGCGAAGCATTCGATCCGATCGCGCAAACCGCACTTGCACGCCGGATTACGCCGGGCGAGATCCTTGTCTGCCAGGGAAACCTAAGAGGCGCTGCGACAAATGCCTGCCTGAGGGCGGCACGGAAAAATGGCACGCGCACCATTTTGAACGCCAGCCCTATCGATGAGGCCGCTCTGCCTGACTTCGGCCTGGCAGACATGTTGGTGGTGAATCAATCCGAAGCGAAAGCACTGACCGGTCAGATGGACATGGCGGCGGCGGCCGGCGCGCTCGCGGCCAAGGGCGCCGCGACAGTCGCGATCACGCTCGGCGCCGAGGGTTGTCTTGTGCTTGGTCATGGCCAGGCAGGAGCACTTTGTTTGCCCGCCCCACACGTGAAGGCGCTCGACACCAGTGGTGCCGGCGACGTGTTCTGCGGCTGTCTGGCCGGCGGGCTCGCCAGGGGCATGCCGATTACCTCAGGGCTGAAGTTCGCGCTGGCGGCCGCAGCAATCTCGGTGACACGGCCAGGCACATTGCTATCCTGCCCCTCCGCGTCTGAAATGGCGGCGCTCGTCGATCAAACGGAGCTCTCATGACCCAGCCCTCACGTCCGATCGGACAATCAGGCGGCGACGCGCTCGTCCAGCTTTTCGGCCGCAGCAAGGTGGTAATCGGCGTCGTTCACCTTGCGCCGCTTCCTGGCGCGCCACGCTACGACGGCGAGGCTATAGAGGCGATCTATCAGCGAGGACTCGATGATGCGCGAGCCTATTTCGATGGCGGATGCGACGGCGTGATCGTCGAGAATCATGGCGACATTCCCTTTGCCAAACCTGACGATATCGGACCGGAGACAGCGGCCTACATGGCGGTGATCTCCGACCGTATTCGCCGCGAACTCGGCAAGCCGATCGGCATCAATGTGCTTGCCAACGCCGCGATCCCGGCGCTTGCGATTGCCAGTGCCGCTGGCGCGGGGTTCGTCCGTATCAATCAATGGGCCAATGCCTATGTCGCCAATGAGGGTTTTGTAGAGGGCGAGTCGGGCCGCGCAGCACGCTATCGCGCCCGGCTGCGCGCCAACGGCATCCGCATTTTCGCCGATGCTCATGTCAAGCATGGCGCGCACGCCATCGTTGGTGACCGCCCGGTGGAGGAATTGGTCAAGGATCTGGTCTTCTTCGACGCCGACGCCATCATCGCGACGGGTCAGCGCACCGGGCATGCTGCGGATCTGAGCTACATCCGCATGATCAAGGAGGCCGCCGGACTCCCAACTCTGGTCGGCAGCGGCGTGACGCCCGACAACGCCAACGACATCCTTGGCATCGTCGACGGTGTCATCATCGCAAGTGCGCTGAAGCATGACGGCGTCTGGTGGAACCAGGTCGACCCCGCTCGGGTGAAGACTTTTGTGGCAGGGCTGCGGCGATGACTGAGCGGATATCAATGCCGGCCGGAGCCGGCCGAGCGCCGGATCTTGAGTCGAGAGCAGTAGTTTCGAAAATTAGTTGGCTGCCGCCAACAGCTCAGCTGCGTGGAATGTCGCCCTTGCTCTCGGCGATGTGATGAGCAAGTAGCTTCACTTCCGGCATTGCGAGCGGCACTTAATCCCCTTTAGACCCGTCGTTTCCAATGAGGGTTACGAAGTGTTTCAATACGTTCTGCGCAGTTTGCTCCGCAGTATGTCCAGCCACTGCCCATTGCGCAAAGTGCCCATCAATGTACATGCGTGCGAGCCCGTAGACGAGCGCCCTCGCGGCTATCTGGGTCTCTGCGATGTCGTTTGACCGAAGCAAGTGTCGTTGCTGGGCCTCTACCATCGACCCTTCTACCAACGCACGTACCGCTTCGTTATCGCGACGCAGCGACTCCGAACTGTCCCAATCAATAAGACTCCGCGTCGAGATGATCTGGAAATGGGTGGGGTTTCGAATTGCCCAGCGCAAATAGGCGATACCAACAGCGGCAAAGCGCGCAATCGGGTTGTCTGTTGCGACGTTCTCGACTGCGTTTGTAATCTCCGAGCGAAACCGGCTCATTGCCTGCTCTGCCACAGCCGTCATCAATGCGGTCTTATTGGCGAAATGACGGAAGGGTGCGCCGGGAGAAACGCCCGCCCGCTTTGCGGCTTCGCGCACGCTCACATTGTCGGAGCCGCCCTCCTCGACAAGTTGAACCGCGGCATCGATCAGGACCTCCCGCAAATTGCCATGGTGGTAACTCGTGCGGCGAGGCGTCTTGGCTTTTGGCATCTCGTTCCCTTCGTTCTGTAGAGCTGCATCTCGCCTCTATATCAAGAAATCTCCAATAATGTAATCACTGTTTACAACTTATGCCGCAGGATGTAAGCAGTGATTACAGATGGGACGGAATAGGCCTGCGATCTTCGCGGCTGCCAAATGCCCAGATGGAGGAAACGAACATGCTCGCCAGAAACGCCGAAGCTCGCCGTTTGCAATCGTTCACGTCGTCCCAGGGTCCAGCCGAAAAACCTCAGCATAAGGAGAATTTCCGGACTGTTCAGTCGAGTGCGGCCGCGCCCAGCGTCACGCTTTATCGGATTGCCGCCGTCGCCGGAGTGGGAAGCGCGCTTATTCTTTTGATCAACGCCGCTAAACGCAGTTCGCTCATCCCGACCACCGATCTAACGCAACTTCTCGCGCCACTCGCTGAGATATTGGCGCTTGGTCTTGTCGTAGGCTTGTTTCTTGCGTTTGGCAGGCGCACGGGCCCATTCGGCACTGTCGCGTTTGTCATCAACTTCATTGCATTGGCAAGTTTGGAAGGTGTGGAAGTGGTGATCAATCTCGTATTTTCGAAACTTCCGCTGACTACCGTCATGGACCTACGAGCCGGGCCACTCGGGCTGGCTCTATTCGCCGGTTCGTTGCTTTTCCTACTTGGAACCCTGGCGTTTGCGATCTCTCTTGCCGTTGGACGAGGTGTGCCGCGCATTCCACTGGCCCTCTATCTCATTGGCGCGGCGCCGATCGCGCTCCGTGCGTTCGTCCCGGAGTGGGCTCTTGACCTGGGCTTGGTGGTTCTTGCGATAGCCATCGCTTGGCTGGCCGGATGGCTGTGGATGCGCGCGAACACCATCGACGACTTCAGGCCGGAAAGTATGTTGCACCCATAGCGCGATGCATAAGTGACAAGCCGAGCAAAATAGCGGCCGCCCCGATTTAGATGATTTCGAACGCGGCCTGTCATCAAGTCCATCCGATTTGTTACGGGTTTTGTAACGCCAGAACGGACAGGAAGCCTTGAGCGTCAAGGGCTTCAGCGATTTCCAAGGGATAGGCTGGTGCTGCGAGAGAGGATTGAACTCTCGACCTCTCCCTTACCAAGGGAGTGCTCTACCACTGAGCTACCGCAGCCTGCGATGGCGGCGCTTCTGCCATATCGAACCGGCAAGCGCAAGGCCAAGAAATGCAGCCATTGATGCAGCTGTGGAAGCTGCCGTTGATGGTCTTTATGACATGGCCGCGCCATAATGCTGCTGTGCCTGAAAGGCAGCCGGCCGATTGCCGGCTGGAACGGGACGATGAACGATAGGGCAAATCCACCGAAAAAGAGCAGCGAGCGCAAGGAGCGGCTCGCCGAAGCGTTGCGCGCCAACCTGCAGAAACGCAAGGCGCAGGCACGCTCGCGGCGCGCCTGCGACGCTGACAAGCAGCGCGCTGGCGACGCTGACAAGCAGCGCGCCGGCGATGCCGATCAGCGGCCGGAGGGACCGCCGTCTGCTGGAAAAATGCAAAAAAAGTAACTCAAATCAGCCACACTGGCCGACCACACTTGGTCCACAGGTGGGGAAATCCTATTTCTTGAACCGCACCGGCCAATAGTCTAGAGCCGGACATACTCAACCGATTGAAACCGGCCCGTCCGGGCCGAGGGGACGTTCTCTCATGGATCGCATCAGAATTGTCGGCGGCAATAAGCTTGCCGGAAGCATTCCGATCTCGGGCGCCAAGAACGCGGCGCTGCCGCTGATGATCGCCTCGCTGCTCACCGACGATACGCTGACCTTGGAGAACGTGCCGCATCTGGCCGATGTCGAGCAATTGATCCGCATCCTCGGCAACCACGGCGTCGACTATTCGGTCAACGGCCGCCGTGAGAAGCAGCAGGAAGGCTATTCGCGCACCATCACATTCTCCGCCCGCAACATCGTCGATACCACCGCGCCCTACGAGCTGGTTTCGAAGATGCGCGCTTCCTTCTGGGTCATCGGTCCGCTGCTTGCCCGTATGGGCGAGGCCAAGGTCTCGCTGCCCGGCGGCTGCGCCATCGGCACGCGCCCGGTCGACCTCTTCCTCGAAGGCCTGCAGGTGCTGGGTGCCGACCTCGACGTCGACAACGGCTATGTCATCGCCAAGACCAAGAACGGCCGCCTTGTCGGCAACCGCTACGTCTTCCCGAAAGTCTCGGTCGGCGCCACCCATGTGCTGATGATGGCGGCCTCGCTCGCCAAGGGCGAGACGGTGCTCGAAAACGCCGCCTGCGAGCCGGAGATCGTCAACCTCGCCGAATGCCTGGTCGCCATGGGCGCCAAGATCCACGGCGCCGGCACCTCCACCATCACCATTGAGGGCGTCGAGGCGCTGTCCGGGGCGCGCGTGCGCGTCATCCCGGACCGTATCGAGACCGGGACCTATGCCATGGCAGTGGCGATGACCGGCGGCGACGTCGTGCTTGAAGGCGCGCGGCCCGACCTGTTGCAGACCGTGCTCGACATCATCGCCGAGACCGGCGCCGAGATCACACCGACCAATGCCGGCATCCGCGTCAAGCGCAACGGCGCCGGCATTGCGCCGGTCGACGTGACGACCGCGCCCTTCCCCGCCTTCCCGACCGACCTGCAGGCGCAATTCATGGGCCTGATGACGATGGCCAAGGGCAAGTCGCGCATCACCGAGACGATCTTCGAGAACCGCTTCATGCATGTGCAGGAGCTTGCCCGCCTCGGCGCCCACATCACGCTCTCCGGCCAGACGGCGATCGTCGACGGCGTCGCCAGGCTGAGGGGCGCGCCGGTCATGGCGACCGACCTGCGCGCCTCGGTGTCGCTGGTGATCGCAGGCCTTGCCGCCGAAGGCGAGACCGTCGTCAACCGGGTCTACCACCTCGACCGCGGCTTCGAGCGGCTGGAGGAGAAGCTTTCCGGCTGCGGCGCGGTGATCGAGCGGATTTCGGGCTAAAGGAGCCGGGTGCGGCCGCGCGTCGGTTGCGCGGAGCGGAAAGACCCACTAGAGCCGGTTCGTCACGATCAAATCGGGGCGAAACAGGCTCTAGTTTTTTGTTTGAGCCATGATCTTTGCCGAAAACCGGTTTCCACTTTTCGGGATCATGCTCTAACAGGACGTTGAATTGTCAACCTTCAGGTGCGCATTCCGCATGGCCGCTCTCAAGCTCATCGCGCTCGACGACCAGGATCTGAGCATCGTCTCGGCCCATGTCCAGGACGCCGTGATGAAGGTCTCCGACCTTGAATACCTGCCGGCGGCCAAACGCTTCGTGCTGACCATGAACCGCTTCGTCTGGGAGGCGAGGTCCGGCTTCTTCCGCCAGCACAATGAGCGGCGGCAGAGCGTTCTGCATTTCGACCGCGTGCTTGGCGCCAAGACCAGCGGCATTTCCCGCGACAAGCCGGCCGAGGTGCTTTCGCTGCTGGCGGTCAGCTTCATCGCGATCAGCAAGCCGGCCGGCATAATCGAGCTGGTGTTTTCCGGAGGCGGCACGATCATGCTCGACGTCGAATGCATCGAGGCGCGGCTCGCCGATATCGGCGGCTCCTGGGAAGCCACCTCGCGACCCGTGCATAGGGGCTAAAGCGCAATGGCCATAACGCTTAGCCAGCAGGACGCCGATTTCGAGCAGCGTTTCGCCGCCTTTCTATCGACCAAGCGCGAGGTTTCGGCCGATGTCGAGGCCGTGGTGCGCGACATCATCGCGCGCGTGCGCGCCGAAGGCGACAAGGCGCTCATCGACTACACGCTCAAATTCGACAAGGCCGATCTCGGCAAGCTCGGCATCGCCGTCTCGAAAGACGACATCGCCGGGGCCTATGCCGCGGCCGACCCAGTTGCAGTCGAGGCGCTCAAATTCGCGCGCGACCGCATCCGTTCGCATCACGAGCGGCAGAAGCCGAAGGACGACCGCTACACGGACGCCGTCGGCGTCGAGCTCGGCTCGCGCTGGACGGCGATCGAGGCGGTCGGCCTCTATGTGCCGGGCGGCACGGCGAGCTATCCGAGCTCGGTGCTGATGAACGCCGTGCCGGCCAAGGTCGCCGGCGTCGAGCGCATCGTCATCGTGGTGCCGGCGTCAGGCGGCGTCATCAATGCGCTGGTGCTGGTCGCGGCCGACCTTGCCGGCGTGTCCGAGATCTACCGCGCCGGCGGCGCGCAAGCCATCGCCGCGCTCGCCTACGGCACCGAGACGATCCGGCCGGTCGCCAAGATCGTCGGGCCGGGCAATGCCTATGTCGCGGAGGCCAAGCGCCAGGTGTTTGGCACCGTCGGCATCGACATGATCGCCGGGCCGTCGGAAGTGCTGGTCGTGGCCGACGCCGACAACGATCCGGACTGGATCGCCGCCGACCTGCTGGCGCAAGCCGAGCACGACGCATCGGCACAGTCGATCCTGATCACCGACAGCCCCGAATTCGGCAAGGCGGCTGAGCAGGCTGTCGAACGCCAGTTGAAAACCCTGCCGCGCGCGGAGACGGCGGCAGCAAGCTGGCGCGATTTCGGCGCTGTGATCCTGGTGCCGTCGCTCGCAGCCTCGCTGCCGCTGGTCGACCGCATCGCGGCCGAGCATGTCGAGCTTGCCTTCGACGACGCCGAGGCCTTCCTCGCCAAAATGCGCAATGCCGGCGCCGTCTTCCTCGGCCGGCACACGCCGGAAGTGATCGGCGACTATGTCGGCGGCTCCAATCACGTCTTGCCGACGGCGCGCTCGGCGCGCTTCTCGTCTGGCTTGTCCGTGCTCGATTTCGTCAAGCGCACGTCGATTCTGAAGCTCGGCCCGGAGCAGCTCAAGGCGCTGGCGCCGGCGGCGATCGCGCTCGCCAAGGCGGAAGGGCTCGACGCGCACGCACGCTCCGTGGCGATCAGGCTGAACATGTAAGCGATGTCCGGCCACCACCACCAAAACCGCAACAGGCTGATCGACGTCGAGCTCGACGAGTCGATCGGACGTTCGACACCCGATGTCGAGCATGAGCGGGCGGTGGCGATCTTCGACCTGATCGAGGAAAACAGTTTCCGGCCGGTCAACGACGATGGCGCCGGCCCGTACAAGCTGAAGCTGTCGCTGGCCGAGTCGCGCCTGGTGTTTGCCGTCAGCCGCCAGGACGACGCCGAGGTGGTCACCCACATCCTGTCGCTGACGCCGCTGCGGCGCATCGTCAAGGATTATTACCTGATCTGCGAAAGCTATTACGAGGCTATCCGCTCCTCGACGCCCAGCCATATCGAGGCGATCGACATGGGCCGGCGGGGACTGCACAACGAAGGCTCGCAAACGCTGATGGACCGGCTGGCCGGCAAGATCGAGATCGATTTCGACACGGCGCGCCGGTTGTTCACGCTGGTCTGCGTGCTGCACTGGCGGGGCTAGTCCTGGCCGCGCTGCCGCATTCGATCCTGTTTGTGTGCGGTATGAACGCCGTGCGCTCGCCGATGGCCGAGCAATTGGCGCGACGGCTATTGCCCGCCACCACCTTCGTCGCCTCGGCCGGCGTGCGCAGCGGCGAGCGCGACCCCTTCGTCGACGCCGTGCTGGCCGAGGAGGGTCTGACGCTCGGCGAGCGGCAGCCGAGAACGCTCGACGACCTGGAAGACGATTATTTCGACCTGATCGTGACGCTGGCGCCGGAGGCGCACCACGCCGCCCTTGAGCTCACCCGCTCGCTCGCAGTCGAGGTCGAATACTGGCCGATGCCCGATCCGACCGACACCGTCGGCACGCGCGAGCACATCATGGCCGCCTATCGCGACGTGCGCGAGCGGCTGAAAGCGCGCATCGCCAAGCGTTTTGCGCCGCCGGAAGGAAAAAGCGCTGGCGATTAGAACCTTTCCGGCCTGGAGCGAACCGTTGTGTTTCTCTGACGGCGAGACGATCCACGCGGAGGGTGGCGAATGCCCGATGTGGTGCATCGGGCGAGCCGCCCGACAATGTGGCGCGCACAAGCGGAGAACAGAACGGTTCAATCCAGGCCGGAAAGGTTCTAAGCATGTTCACAAGCGAGCGATTATCATATAGGTTCCGCCGCGAATTCCGGCCGGCCGCCGGAACCTCCATCCAAGCAAAGGTATCGAATGCCGAAGGAAGAAGTCCTCGAGTTTCCAGGTGTGGTCACTGAACTGCTGCCCAATGCGATGTTCCGCGTAAAGCTCGAAAACGAACACGAGATCATCGCCCACACGGCCGGCCGCATGCGCAAGAACCGCATCCGCGTGCTGACCGGCGACAAGGTCCTGGTCGAGATGACGCCTTACGATCTGACCAAGGGCCGCATCACCTACCGTTTCAAGTAACAGCCCGGCGCCAACCGCGATGAGCAACCTGCAGAAGCTCGTGCTTGCCTCGGGTTCGCCGCGCCGCATCGAGCTGTTGCAGCAGGCCGGCATCGAGCCGGACCGCGTGCTGCCCGCCGATGTCGACGAGACGCCGCTGCGCGCCGAGCATCCGCGCTCGCTGGCGAAGCGCCTTTCCAAGGACAAGGCGGAGAAGGCGCTCATCTCGCTGAAGAGCGAGGAAGACTATGCGCCGGCCTTCATTCTCGCCGCCGACACGGTGGTGGCGGTCGGGCGGCGCATCCTGCCCAAGGCCGAGACCATCGATGACGCCGTGAACTGCCTCGGCCTGCTTTCCGGCCGCTCGCACCGGGTCTATTCCGGCATCTGCCTGATCACGCCGGGCGGCAAGATGCGACAGCGGCTGGTGGAGACCAGGGTTCGCTTCAAGCGGCTGCCGCGCGAGGAGATCGACGCCTATGTCGCCTCGGGCGAATGGCGCGGCAAGGCCGGCGGCTATGCCGTGCAGGGGCTCGCCGGCTCCTTCGTCGTCAAGCTGGTCGGCTCCTACACCAATGTGGTCGGCCTGCCGCTTTATGAAAGTGTCGCGCTGCTTTCCGGCGAAGGTTTCAAAGCGCACCAGAACTGGCATGCTTCGCGGCCATGAGCATGGACGACAAGGTGACACCGCTGAGGCCGAAGCGCCCCTGCCCCGAATGCGGCAAGCCTTCCGCGCGCGAGCACTATCCGTTCTGCTCGGCGCGCTGCAAGGACATCGACCTCAATCGCTGGCTGAAGGGTGCCTATGTCCTCCCGGGCCGCGACGATGAGGAAGAAGAAGACGAAGGCTCGAAACAAGGCCCCTCGCCCAAGGACGAGCCGTGAACGCGCGCGGCAATTGGCCCTTTCTGGCGATTTTTCTTTATCAACACCTAAGCGCTGGACAGGCCGAATTCCCGTGCTATAACCCACGCGCTTTCAAGGGGCGCCGCCCGGCGCCCTGTGAAACCCGGCGGGCGATCCCGTTAGCCGGCACAGGCCCAGATAGCTCAGTTGGTAGAGCAGCGGACTGAAAATCCGCGTGTCGGTGGTTCGAATCCGCCTCTGGGCACCATCCCCTCTTCTCTCGACAGTCTCTTTCGCCGAAGCTTCAACGCTTCTGTCTCGGCAATTCATTGAAATACTTACTGATTTCGGCGCGTAAAGCGCAAATGGTCGGGTTTTGTGGAAATTCGGCGCAGTTGATCCAACGAGGAGCGGGGCTGGTATTTTCGCTGGTATTGGAGATCCTGATGGTATCGATGCAGCCAAATGGAGGTCCCGAAAATGGCCCTTTCCGACGTAAAATGCCGAAATGCCCGACCCGTTTCCAAGCTCGTGAAATTGTCTGACGGTGGCGGGCTCCAGCTTTGGGTGCAGCCTACCGGATCTCGCCTGTGGCGCCTCGCCTATCGTTTCGGCGGCAAGCAGAAGCTTCTTGCGTTGGGCAGCTATCCTCTCATCTCCCTCGCTGAGGCACGCGAGGCGCGCGATACCGCCAAACGTCTCCTCCTACGTGGCATCGACCCCGCACAGGAGCGTAAGTCGCAAAAGGTTTCGGCGGAGAACACCTTTCGCTCAATCGCCGAGGACTATGTCGACAAGCTGAAGAAGGAGGGACGTGCCGACCGGACCATCACCAAGGTCAAATGGTTGCTCGACTTTGCGTATCCAACGTTTGGGGACAAAAGCGTTCGGGAGATCGATCTAGCCACAATTCTTGCCACTCTCCGGAGCGTGGAGGTTCGCGGTCGATACGAGTCGGCTAGGCGACTGCGCTCCACCATTGGCAGTGTGTTTCGATATGCGATCGCAACCGCGCGCGCCGATGTAGATCCGACGATCGCCCTGAGGGGCGCACTCGTCTGTCCGACGGTCACGCCGCGTGCCGCGGTTACCGATCCTAAGGCCTTGGGAGGCTTGCTGAGGGCGATCAATGCATTTGACGGACAGCCTACAACCCGAGCCGCCCTAAGGCTGATGGCCCTGATGTTTCCCCGCCCCGGCGAGCTGCGCGCGGCCGTTTGGGACGAGTTCGATTTCGAAACGTCGGTGTGGAGCATCCCTGAAGGACGCATGAAGATGCGACGGCCGCACCGTGTACCTCTTTCCAGGCAGGCGGTCAGCGTCCTGACCTCACTTAGAGAAATCTCTGGTGGTGGATCGCTGTTGTTTCCTAGTGTTCGATCGGGTTCGCGTCCGATTTCCGACAACACGCTTAACGCCGCCCTTCGCCGTATGGGCTATGGCAAAGAAGAAGCTACCGCGCACGGTTTTCGAGCAACGGCATCAACTCTGCTAAACGAATGCGGAAATTGGCATCCGGATGCCATAGAGCGGCAACTGGCCCACATCGAAAACAACGGCGTTCGTCGTGCCTACGCCCGGGCTGAGCATTGGGAAGAGCGTGTCAAGATGATGCAGTGGTGGGCAGATTATTTGGATGAACTCGAAAGAAAAAGCACGCTAGTGATCTCGATCGGGCGACGCGGCAAGCCTGCCGTTCATACACCATCGCGACCGTCCACTTTGAACCCAACAGCGACGGCACACCAAACCGAAATGAATCTCCAACCCGACGACCAATTGGGCGTAGGTCATCCCGCCACCGTCGTCGGGCAGAAAAGGACGTCCCAGTAGAACTCCCGCGATCCCCGAGGCGCGCGAGCGATAGTCCCCATCGTCTCACCTACGAACGTATGGGTCTGTCTCGCCTTCGGAATGATGCGAGTCGACGAGCGCGCTTTCCGCACGCGCTTGGCTGTCCGGCGACGGCATGAACAGCAAGGTCAGATGATAGCTGCTCTCGTAATGCGCGACTTTGCCTTTCGAAAGCGCCGCGCCGTTCTTCATCGACGACGCGACCGGCCGGCTGTTCTTGACGCATTGTTGGCTCCGGCGGTTGCGGGTTTGTCTTTAGAATCAGTCGCTTGATCTAAAGTGTACCTGAAACCGCCGGGCTTTACCTGCGGAAATATCGCGATTCTTCCAACAAATTCAGTAGCTTGCCCTTTATGGATGGGCACTAATCTAGCGAGGGGGCCCGACTGAACCGCACCCGATCAGGCTGCGCAATCCCGACCAGCTGACGCCCGATCGGGCGCTCTCGTTGTGGTCATCCCCCACCGCCAAGCGACATTTCTACTTTGCTGGCGCCGCGACATTCGAACTTGGTTGCAACATCGAAGCACAAAAGACGAACGTTAGGCGTTGAGTGTTCTTGACGTCACAACTCTGGCGTCGGTTTCTGCCCTTGACTCCAACCCGGCGAGAATTGTTGAACGGCTGGGTTGGGGCCGACAGTGAACTGTCGGCTGTTGAACGTGCCGAATGGAATAGCTGCCGTTCATCAATGGTGCTCCAGCGGCAAGAATACCGCAGGGGTGAATTCCTCGAGCAAGCCTGGCACGCCACAGGCGAACTCGTGGCCGTCAGCCGGTTACCGGACACTGAAACGGCCGACGAGAGCTGCTAACCATCAGAAAAAAATTGAAGCCATTGTATGCCCCTCCGGTCTGAAAATTCATACAACATAAGGATTTCGTGGTATTGGGTGCTACGGGGGCTAAGATGTCTAACATATCCGAAGCAGAGGACAAGTTGATCGAGCGGGTGTCTCGCGAGTTCGAGCTACCGCCGGTGACCGTGCAGGCGTTGTTGGATCTCGAAAGCGAATTCCCGAACATGTCCGCCCGCAGCGCCAAGTCGCGCTTGACCCGAAGGGTCGAAGAAGTCATCTCAGCCGGCCTGGGGTCGAAGGATTGAAGTTCGTTTCCTTCGATATCGAGAATATGTTCGCCTATAACGGGACCTGCTCGGTGGATCTGTCCGAGACGCAGGATGGTGAGCGCAACATAGTGCTCATCAAGGGGCGCAACGGCGCCGGAAAAACTAGCCTGCTCAACAGCGCGAAACTCCTCTTCGCGGGCGCGCAGGACGAGTCTCTGCGGCGGGTGGGCTTCTCGCGCACCGCACTTACAGATAAGCAATATGTTCTGGGCCAGCCCGGACGTTGGTCCGGGGTGTTCAACAAGACCGCGCGGCAGCAGGGGCATAACCGTGCTAGCGTGTCGTTGTGCTGGACCGAAGGCGGCGTGGTGCATCGGGCGCGCCGCACTTTCGTTGGCCAGAAGAGCTTTTCGGCATACTCCGAACTGGTCGAATTCGGCCCGGTAAGTTCGCCGCTTGATGGCAACGCTGCGGAAGACGCGCTGCAGGCAATGCTCCCGCGCGAATTGGTGCCCTTCTTCTTTTTTGACGGCGAACAGGTGCAGTCGCTCGCCGACGCGGAGATCGGACGCGAGGCCGGCGAGATCGAACGTCTTTTGGGGCTGCACTTCGTAGCACACCTGATCGATAAGGTGAACGACGACGCCAACCGCCGAAGCCGGGCGCGTTTGCCTGTCGACGTCATGAAAAGCGTCGTTGAGGCGGAAAACGCCGCCCGAGAGGCTCGCGCCAACGAGGCCGTCCAGGCGCGAGCACGGGTGGCGGCCGAGGAAGAACTGCTTGATCTGGAGGCCAGGCGCGCTCGGCTCGATGGGGAACGGCAACGTTTGCGCAGCGGCACCCTTTCGGAAAGCGAGGCGAAGCGCTTCCACGACCGGTTGGAAGTCCTGGCAACCCAACGTCAGACCCTGGCAGACGAATTAGCGGAACGCCTGCCGCTCGAGATCGTCTTCCGTACCCAGCCACACCTTGTGGATGAGGCCTTCGCCGTTTTGGACCGCCAGACCACGGCCGACGCGAGCCTGGCCGGGAGATTACATGCGGAATTACCGGCCATGACGGTACGCAGCCTCACCACGATCGAGGATCCGGTGACGCTGAATGCCAAGCAGCAGACTGACCTGCAGAACGACATCAGGGAATCGTTGCGAACGCTCGGCGTTGTGTCCGGCGATCAGCATCCGGTGTTGGCGTCGCTAAGCGCCAAGAAGACCAAGGCGCTGCGCGACCGGTTCCTAGTCTGGAGAAGCCGCGGAGCCGCCGACTTCGCCGAGGAACGTGCGCAACTTCGTCGCATGCGCGAACTGGTCACCGAGACGCGTAGATTGCGCAAGGAGCTGGACGAAGCGGAGCTGAGCACCGACGAGGCTCGAGCGCGGTATGAGGAAATCACCGCCGAGATTACTAGGATCGGAGAAGCGATTCGCGACGCGATGCAGCGGTCAGCCAAGGCACTGGTGGACGAAAAGGGCTTTGCCCACGAAGCCGTTGGCCACGACGAACGCGCCGTCCAGGAGATGAAGGAGTACAAAGTCTCCATGGAGCTGGACGAAGGTTATCGGTTCGCTCTCCGGGCTAAGCGCGCCCTCGAACGCTATCTGGAACTGCGGCGCTCACGCATCCGACAGTCCGTGGAGGATCGGGTGAACCAAAAGGTGGCCATCCTACTCGCGCCCAGTGAATTGGTGAAAAGCGTCCGCCTCGACGGACAATTCATCATGAGCTACTTCGACCAGGACGGCGAGGAGGTCTCGCGCCACAGCATCTCGGCAGGCATGCGCCAACTCATCGCCATGTCGATGCTTTGGGCGCTGAAGGAGGAGGCCGCCCGATCCATCCCGGTGATCGTCGACACGCCCCTGGGCCGTATCGACTCCACCAATCGCAACCTCCTGATGCGTGACTATTTTCCGGAGGCTGGCGCGCCTCTCATCCTATTGCCGACCGACACCGAATTCACCGAAATCGCCGACGATCTGCTCGGTGAGCATATCCGGCGCCGATACCGCATCGACAACGAGGGCGGCGAGACCGCCAAGCTGATGCCGGTAGAGCTATGAAGGACAGCATCTATTTCACCGTCGAGGAGCGCGCGTTTTTCGAGCGCATTATCGACGACGGTCTGATGCAGGACGGCAGGCGCGGCGTCTACTGGTGGATTGTCCGCATCGCCATCGCCCGCTCCCTACAGGAAAGCGACGAACCGGACGAGCGCTACAGGGCCATGCCGAAGTCGCCGAGCGAGTTGCATCTGGAGCAGATAACCGGTCGCGCGAAAGAACCCGATTACGACGACGCTTTCGCGCTGCTATTGTCCCTTCGCCGGGACGAGGACCTGTTCGAGAACCACGACCTGTATGTCGAGGTGCTGCAGCGCCACGCGCGTCGTGGTATGGAATTGCTGCACGAAAGCTGGTTGCCGGGTACAAGTTTCCACGATGTCCTCCTAGACAGCCTCTACTTCCGGCCGTCGGTCGACGACGATCACTCGACCAACAAGGGTGACGTACAGTTCGATATCCTCAAGAAGGGACTACAGCAGATCGGCGTGGACGCGAACCCGATCGGCGAGCCCATTTCAGGACCCCGCCTCTCTCGTCACAGGCTGACCTTGGGCGGCGTCGAGGACTACGACAGACTTCGCCGCGGCCTCGAGGATCTGGCCTTCGCCATCGGTCTGGGTACGGGTACGATCGCTTTCGGCCGCGAACCCGGCGAGCGGCGGGTCGTGCTCGACATTCCCCGGCCGTCCGGCGCATGGCGCGACGTGCCGTGGCCTCCGCTGGTTGAGGCGTTCATGTCCTCCGATGCGGCGTTGGCGGTATGCCCAGGCGTCGACGTTATCGGCGAACCCGTCGTGTTCGACTTCGTCGAGGCGCCGCACATGTTCGTGGCTGGCGCCACCGGCAGCGGCAAGTCAGTCTGCATGAACGCCATCCTTCTGTCGATGCTGGCTTCGGACAACCCGCCCGAGTTGCTCATGATCGACCCGAAAGGCGTAGACTTCGCGGAGTACGACGGGCTCAAACTGTTGCGTGGCGAAAAGGTCGTTACCGAGATGGGGGCTGCCGTGGAAATGCTGCGTGCCGTCGTCGAGGAGATGGACGCGCGACAGGAGCGTCTAAGAGAATTCGGGGCCCGGAACATTGCGGAGGCACGTGCCGCCGGCAGTCCGATGAGACGGCTCGTGGTCGTTGTGGACGAGCTCGCCGATTTTCTGATGTCGCGCACCGGTGCGGAAGAGCCACTGGTCCGCATCGCGCAGAAGGCCAGGGCTGTCGGCATCCACCTCCTGCTGGCGACCCAGCGACCGGAAGCAGCTACTTTCCCCGGTCTGCTTAGGGCCAACATACCCAGTCGCATCGCGTTGACGGTCCAAAAGTCCTCGGACTCTAGGATCATTCTTGACGAGTCCGGCGCCGAAGACTTGATGATGCGCGGCGACATGCTCATTAAGCTGGCCGGGAGACCGCTTCTCCGGGCACACGGCGCGCGTGTGGACGTCGCCGATGTGAAGCGAGCCGTAACCGCAGCCAATTCGAGGCACACATGAACAGACCGACCAAATTCTCTCTGGTGGGCATTTCTACCGTCGACGTCGGCCCTTTGCGGGGAAAGACGTTCGTCCCGTTCCTGGATCCGGCAGGCAACCCCACCAACGTCTTCCTGATCATGGGAAAGAACGGCGCGGGCAAGACCACCATTCTCGACGCCATCTACTGCGCTATGTCCTTGCTGCGGGCGCGCACAAGCGAGGCTTACGGCCACGAGGCGCTCGATAGCGGAAAAGGCGCGATCCAGCTCGACGCGCTGGTCCAGCTTGACGACGGGCGCCGGTCGGTTATGCACCTGATCTCGATGGTGGCGGGGGCGGATAAACCGCTGAAATTTTGGACGCCCGAGGGGTGCGAGCGCATCGGAGTGTACGAGGACCAGCAACTGCTTTTCTTCGGCAAAAGGCTCGGCTACGGCCCTGTCGAGCGATCCAACTCGTCCTCCCCGCTGGCGCTCGAATTCGCCGAGGCGATAATCCAGAGCCTAGACCAGCATCCGCTGTCGCTTTGGGGCACCTCGATGGCCCTGCCGACGGTGCTGTATTTCCATTCCGACCGAGGCCTGCGTCGGCCGCCGCACGAAAACCGATCCATCGTGCGTCCCAAATCCCTGGGCTATTCGCCCGCCCATCTGTTCGGTCCAGACGGCACGAACTGGGCCGAGTCCATCGAGAACCTGCTCGTGTGGTTCGCCTGGCTCGGCGACGACCGGGAAAAGATCTGCCGGGAGATCGTGAACGACGTTGTGTTCAAGGGAACGAAGCGTCTCGGCGCCGTTGATCGCAACGAACTGTCGATCCCCGTGGAGACCGCGAGCGGAGACCATCATCGGCTCGACCAGCTCAGCAGCGGCGAACGGCAACTGGTCCAGTTGGCCATCCGTATCGCCGCACACATGACCGGTTCAACGATCGTGCTGATCGACGAGACCGAACAGCATCTGCATACCGTGATGCGCCGTCGCCTCATCAACATCCTCAAGAGTTGGGCGCAAGAGCGCGACGGTCTGAGTTTCGTGCTGACCTCGCACCAGACGGACTCGATGCGGCTTCTGGCTCCGAAGACCGTCGAGGACGGGCTCTTCAAGAGCGGCTGTCTCGTCAAACCCAAGTTCAGGTCGGACGATGACTGACAATGTAGTCATGTTCGACGAGTTCGACGACGAACGGCAGATCGGTGCTACCCATCTAGGCCTGCCAGGCATCGTGCTCGAAGGCGTCGACGACTTGCGGCTGTTCGAGCGGTATTGGTTCGCTAGCTACATGGACCGCGTCGATTTCGTCCAGGCCAACGACCTCGTGCAGGGCTCAGGATGCACCGCGGTGGCCGCCGCGGTCAAAAAGAGTCGTGAGGTGGACAAGATACCTGCGTTCGGTTTCGTGGACCGGGACTGGCTTTTCCGACACCGCGACTGGGATAACCTCTTCGCGCTCGATGATGCCGTTTTCGAGGCGGCGACGTGGAACGAGGAGTTTTATACGACCCGCCGTTGGGAGATCGAAGCCTATCTGCTGGAGCCCGACCTAATGGTCGATCTAGTGAAGTCCTTCACACGATCGGGAAAAGGGACCGAGGCGGAATGCAGGGCGGCGCTCGAGCGTGCATTGGTAGAGATTGAGAACCTCCTGCTCGTGCAGCGGCTTTTCGTGGCGTGTCATGTGGCCGGCATCAATCGCGCGTCGAACCACCTAGTGCACAAGCTCGCCGAAGAGCTCGAAGCCGAGTGCGAGAAGGAGCTGGAGGCTTTCACGCACGAGAACGGCCTGGCGGCTGCCGCGGCTGTCCGACCGCTTCTCGACGCCATCGTGGACTCGTCCCCAGGTCCGGACGAGGACAAGTGGCGTTGGCTTCTCAGGTTCGTGGATACGAAGCGACTCATCGGCAGACTGAGCAGGCGATTCGACACGGTGGGCGACATCCGCTGGTTCCTCGCCACCATGATGGAGAAGTCCGGTCGGCGGCCTCAGGAGTTGGAGAAGCGCATCAACGAAATCCTGGTGGCCGCCTGAATTGATTACAGACGGGCCATGCCGACCAAGCGCCCAACGAACGCGTCGAAATCCCCGGTGCTGGCTCTCCAGTCTTCCCACAGCAGCGTTATGCCGCGCTGCCAATGCGATGCCGCCAAGGACTGCATTCGCTTGCGGGTCATCGCTTCGCCCGACCTCGCGTCATGCTCCGAGATCAGGGTGATCCACGTTGCCAGCTCTATACCCTGGCCGAACAGCTGCTCGCCCTTGATCGGCTTGCCGTAACCCATGCTGCCCAATTCAAAGGAGGGGAGTTGGGGAATACTTAGCGACCGACCCAGAGCGAGCCTTGCCGGCCCGTATCGATGCGGCAGACTTAGGAAGCCCTGAAATCGGCTGTTCAGTTCGTCGGCATAGCGCGACGTTCTGAAGTCACCGCGCGTGAATTCTACCATTGTCGCCGACATCAGGATGCCGCTCCCGTTACTGGAAGGCGTTCGGTTGAAGGCAGCTTCAGCAATTCGCCGCTCCGTCGTGTCACAAGCGCCAGCTCGCCGGGATGAAGCTCGGCCGGATGAACAAGAAGGACGAGTTGTCGGTCCATTTCCATGAAATGGCCGATTACCCTACGGCGATGTTCGGCGTCGAGCCTCGCGAACGGACTGTCCATGATGATGGGGAAGTCCGCGGCTAGGCGGGCGAGAGCGGACATCAGCGACAGCGTGAAGATGTGGTTTTCGCCGGCGCTGGCGTCGAGTTCGTGCAGATCCCGTCCGGACCGGTCGAGCAGTGTAACACGTCCCTCCTCGTTGACCTTGATCTGTTCGACCACAGTCTTGTGCGCCATCGAGCGATAGGCGTCGGTAATCTCGGCGGACAGCGCATCGAGGTTTTGCGGAACGGCAGCGTCGGCAAGAGCGTCGATCAGATCGGCGGCCCGGTCCGCCGCGGCGCTCCGTTTGAGCGCCACCGCGTTGCCGCTCTCGCCCAGCGAGACCGCCGCCAACTGTTGCTCCTCGCATGAACGCCTGTCCTCCAACTCCCGCAACGCGGCAGCTTCCATCGCGTGACGGGCTTCCGCGCGGGCCAGTTCTTCCTGGATTCCGTTCAACTCCTCCGCCAACGACTTGGATTCGTCGTCCGTACCCTTCTGCTCGCCTAAGGCGCGATCGAGTTGGCCAATTCTCTCGTCGGCCCTAGAAACCGCGCGGGCGAGATCCCGGATGTCGGAGGCACTGACCGACGACAACTTAAGGAGATGCTCCGCCACGGAAAGGCGATCTGTCTCGCCCAAATGCGAGAGCAGGGGGCCGCCGGCATCCGCGGTGCGATTTCCCCACATCTCCCGCCACGCCAGGGCGAGAGCACGGGCGACATCGTCCGTCACCGTCGTGTGGCGCGAGACGCGGTCCACGAATTCCGAGGCGCGGTTCAGGTTCCGCTCCTCGTCCCCCTTGACTTGCGCGGCCTTATGCTCAGCCTCGATCCGCTCTAGTGCGGCAGTCCTGAGAGTTTCGCCGGCCAGCGCCTGTGCGAGCTCGCCGCTCAGCAAACGACGCAGTTCGTCGCGGAGAGCGTCTCGTTCCCGGATCACGCTTTCGCGCTGCTCGAAATGCGTCTTGAACGCACAGTAGCTGTCGCCGTGCAGGCGGCCGATACGGCTGACTACGTCATCACGCCGCTCCCGCAACGGCCCGATGACCGCCAGAAGCAGTTCCACCGACGTCGCGCGTTCCTCGATCTCGCGCCCCAGATTGTTAAGCGCGAGCCGGGCTTCGGCCGTGGCAGCCGCGTTGTCGGGAAGGTTGCGGCGCCGCTCCCGCGCATAGGTGCGAAGGTCAGCCGAGGCGCGATGCAGCCGGTCGATCCCGATCGCGGCTTCCAGCGCCGTTTTGACCTGGCCGTCCATATTGATGCTCGCCATGCGCTCGAGGTGTTCACCGTCTAGGATGAAGAAGCCCGCAAGATTGTCCTGAAGGATGTTCTGATCGACGAAGTCCCGGACGAACCGCTCGTCGTCTTCGGGGTCGGGGGAAGCAAGGATTATGCGGTCGGCCCCTTGGAAGATGCGCACTTCCTCGTCGTTCTTGCGCAGGGCGCCGTCAACGAAATGCCAGATCCTCTCGATGACGTACTCGTTGTCGTCCGATTGGAAAGTGATCTCAATCGTGATTTGCGTCCGCCCTTGGCGCGCTCCTGAGTTCAGCGCACGCTCCATGAAGCGTTCATATGACCGGTCTACACGGCTGACGGAATTAGCGCGGGCCAGCAGCGGAATGCCAAGCCGCCCGTAGAGACACAGCACGAAGGCCTCAAGTAGGCTGGTCTTCCCTGATCCGTTGTTACCCTCGATCAGCGCGACTGGTTTTTCGCGACCGTAGGGAATGTCCAACCGGAAGCGACGATAGGACTTCCAGTTGCGTAGCCCGATGGCGTTAAGGCGCATGCTATTCCCGGGCCTTGTCTAAAATAGCATCGAAGCGCTGGAAGAGACCGCGGCGGCGTAGCATACCGGCATGCTCGTCGATGGCGTCCAACAGGTCATCCACGATCGTGGGATCAACACCCCGTTCGGTGGACAGTCGCTGCAGCAATTCCCGACCGGCGGGCGTACGGAGCAGCGCCGGCTTCACGAAACCGCCTCGAGAGCGGTAGCCTCGACAGAAGCGACGACGGCGGCGGCGTCCTCGGCCCAGATGCGGTTGATCGCCTCGATCTCGGCGGCGGTGATCAGGGTGCGGCCGGTGGCACGTTCGACCTGATGCAGGCGATCGAGAATTTCCCGACGCGCGGTCGGCGTGAACGGTCCCGGGACCAATGAGCCGTCGGCAAGGAACGTCGTCTGGCCGTTGCGGCGCCGCGCCGATCGGCGAGCCGGATCGTTCCGGATTTCGGCAAGCCAGTCGCGGAAATCCATAAGTGGTTCGAGGTTCTCGTGACCCGCCTCGATGAAGCCGGCCATACTCCGGTCCTTCACGACAACGGTGCAGGTCCAGCAGCCGAATCGCGAGGACGACGTACCGCATGACGGAGCATCATCCTTACTGAGCACCAGCGGGCACTCGCCCCCCTGACCATCCTTGTAGAGTGCCACCAGATCGCGGTGGCTGCCGCCCCATGGTGGGCGACGTTGCAACAGGGTTGTCCAGACCTCGTCGGTGGAGAAATCCACGATCGGACGAAACACCTTACAGCCTTTGAGGTCGTTGTGGTCATTCAGCCTCTCGCCGTTATCATACCGGCTCATGCTAACGGCTCGAGTCGCTGATTCCTGACGGCGCACACCAAGCAAAAGGATGACTTCGCCGTTTTCAGATACTCGACTCCGGATGTAATGGGATGTCGGCTGGATCTTCATGCGGTCCGTACACCAGCGGAAGGTCCTGCTTGGGGCCGGATAGCCCCGTCCGATCAAGTTGACCCAGAAAGTCTGGTCGACCTTGGGCGCCGTCTTCGCCACGACTATGGGCAAGCGCATCGCCGTCACAGCGTCAGAAATGCGGTCCAAGGTCCTGTCTACCAGGTCGGCGACAACCGGGGCTTCGACGAGGGTGTCGTTCGAGACGACGTGCACCGTGCGTTTTCGTTCGCTGGGCGGGAGCTCGAGCAGCATCTCCATCGCCAGCTGCAGGACAAGGGTACTGTCCTTGCCGCCGGAGAAGCCGATGATCCAGGGATATTTGTGGTTTTGACCGTACTCATCCGCCAGATCAGCCTTGGCCGCTTCGAGCTTGTCCTCGAGCGCGTCCTCTTCCATCTGGGCAGCTAAAGGCAACAGGCTCATCGACTTAAGCTCCTTTGGTCCGGTTGTAGCCGACTCGGCGCAGTTTAGCCACCGCTTCCGCCATCGTCCCGGCGCCTGTTAACACCTCGTCGAGCGTAGTGAACCGTCCGAAGCCGATGCGGATGGCTTCTTCGGCGCGCTCCAAGCCAAACCCCAGCGCCATCACGACATGGCTGGGGTCGAGGCTGTCGGAAGTGCATGCCGAACCCGAAGCTACCGACACTTTCCCGCGCAGGCGCATTAGCAACGCCTCGGCGTCCACACCGTCGAAGCTGAGATTGAGATTTCCCGGCAAGCGTTCGCCCATCGTACCGTTGATCGTGAACCGCACGCCGATCTCGCGCAGACGTTCCATGAATGCGGCCCGCAACTCCCGCAGGAGCCCAGCCTCCTTCGTCATCACTTCCCCTGATATCCTGCAGGCCTCGCCGAAGCCGACACATAGCGCCACCGGCAACGTACCGCTGCGGAAGCCGCGCTCCTGACCGCCCCCCTCAATGATCGGGCTGATGCGTCGACCCGCGTCACGGGACATATAGAGGGCGCCAACGCCCATCGGTCCGTACAGCTTGTGCGACGAGATACTAACCATGTCGACACCGGTTTCGGCCACGTCGAACGGGACTTTGCCTATCGCCTGCGCCGCGTCGCTGTGGAATAAGGCGCCGGCGCGCTTCGCGATCCGGGAGATTTCCGCGAGGGGTTGCAGGACGCCGATCTCGTTGTTGGCGGCCATGGCGCTGACCACGGCCGTCCCTTCGTCCACAGTCTGCGCAAGTGCATCGAGATCGACAAGGCCTTCGCCGTCCACGCCGATGATCGTCGACCGGGCGCCTCTCCGGCCAGTCGCCAGCACCACATCTAATACGGCATGGTGTTCGGTAGCCAAGGTGACGACGCCGTCCCGCCTGGACGAAGCGAGCGCGCCCTTGATCGCAAGGTTGTCGGCCTCCGTGGCACCCGAGGTGAAGACGATCTCGTCCGGTTCAGCACCGACCAGGGCGGCGACTTGCGCCCGCGCCGTGTCCACCGCGGCCATCGCCGCGGTGCCGTGGTCATGGCGACTGGAGTGCGGATTCCCCAACGCAGTTAGATGCGGCAGCATGGCTTCTAGGACACGAGGGTCCAGCGGCGTCGTCGCTTGGTAGTCGAGATAGATTCCGTGTCTATCGATCGAGCCCATGGCGTCAGTGATGTGTTCAGCCGGTGGTTTCATTCGTCCGGATTAACCCCTAGAGTCGCTGAGTGCAACACCCGCACCGGGGCCGGGGTATTGGTCGCCAAACAACTTTTCGGACGGCAGTCTGCCCCCCCCGCCTAATGCCCTGGCACCACCTGTCATATCAAAGTCGGCGGCAACTGTCGCCGGCGATGTCGATCGTCGTCGAGGCGCCATCGGCTGATCGAGAGGTCTTCAATATGGAAGCATATTGGTTTCGGCCCATAACAATGCTGTGGCGGCGGTGTTCGCCGGCCCTCGATAACGGCTCAAGTTTCCACGCTAAAGGAGGCGGCGAAGGCGGGGCGAGTAATGCATTGCGGAGCCGTCCGCCGATAGCTCTCCTGCCGTGATCCACCCGTTCACACGTTGCCGCCAGTTTACGCCGAAGAACTTAGTCAGATCGCTTCCGCTTTAGGCCCTTTCCTTCTAAGTCGGTACGACCACTCGCTAGGAACGGCAAGGAGGATGCGGCTTTGTGCTTTGACACCAATACGCCAGGCACCTCAGCGGCGAGACAGCGCCCATGAAGAGTGATGCAATCTCATATCCCCCACGAGGTCTAACGCGTGAGGAATCAGCTCGCTACATCGGAGTCGGAACAACGCTTTTTGATGAAATGGTTGCCGATGGGCGCATGCCGAAGCCCAAGCGCATCAACAGCCGCGCTGTTTGGGATCGTGTGGCCCTCGACATAGCTTTCACCTCGTTGCCGGACAAAGGTAGCGGTCTTCAAGAACTACTGGAAAGAAGCAAACGGGACAGAGAAAGAAGAAATTAAATACGCTCCTTGCGTATATGCCGCAAGGGTAGTATGGAGATTGCCTGCGAAAGGCATGACATGAACGAGAATGAGAAATTGGCGCAAGAAGTCAAAGCTTGGCGGGCCAAGGAAGGGCTCACTGCTGAAGCCGCGGCCAAGGTGCTGGGAATACCGAAGCGCACCTTTGAAGGCATCGAGCAAAGCAGAGGGTTCCCTTACCCGGTGCTCCTGCGCGTTGCCATGAAGCAAGGCCGTTTCGCATGATCCGATTCATGAGAAGGTGCATGGTGGTGGGCAACTCCAGAAGAAGCCTCGAAAGAGCGTTTGATGGCTAAACATCCTGACTACCCTGGGGCTTCTTCTCGCGTCGTCAACGGCAAGGAGTACTGGCGCTTTCGTGCAAATCGCCATGCTCGGCAGATCGCCTTGCCCGGACAGCCGGGCGACGAAGCGTTTGAAGCCTGCTACCGACGTGCCGTCGAAGGTTGCACAGGCAAGTCGGAAATCATTGACATGCCGGGACGTGTCCTGCCGCGTTCGTTCGGGCACGCAGCACGGCGACTTGAATCCACGATGGAGTGGGCTGACTTCGATCCGGCTACCCAAGCCAAGAACAGCAACTTGATAGAGCGCTTCCTGAATATGCCTGTCGACCCCGAACATGTGGTGACATGGCGCGATGTGCCGGTTGAATACATGGATGCCGACAGGCTTCGCACGATCATCGAAGGTATCTTTAAGACAAACCGCACCGTCGCCAAACACATGCTGGTAGCCGTCAAAAAGCTCCTCTGGGTGGCTATCGAAGTCGAGAAATGGATAAAGCCGCAGGATGATCCATCGTTGTCGATCCGCGTGCGCATACCAAAATCGACCAAGAACCCGGCTTGGCCAATTGCGATCCGAGAAAAGTATGAAGAGAGACATCCGATCGGTACACCCGCTCGGACCTGCTATGCGCTGGGTTTCTGGCTCGGCAACCGACGAGGGGACATCGCTGACCTTGAATGGGATGATCTGGTGACTGAAGAGATCGAACTGTTCGATGGTTCCTTAGCATTGATCGAGGCGTTTGCCTTCAGACAGAAGAAGAATCGTAACCGCCATGGCGGGAGGGAGATGTTCATTCCCGTGGTGGACAAGCTGGCGGCAGCGCTTGACCCACTTGACCGCTCGAAGGGTGGAACCGTCTTGAAGAACGGCTATGGCAACCCGTTTTCAGAGAAGAGCCTGACAGGCATGATGCAGCATTGGACCCGGCAGGCTGACATTCCTGACGGCTATACTCTTCATGGCCTGCGCCGCACCTTCGGCACCTACCTCGCCGAATGCAACATCCAGGCACGTGCTATAATGGAAGCGATGGGACATTCTTCCATGACGGTCACGGACAATTATGTGCGCGAGGCTAACAAAAAAAGAATTGCAGTCGACATTGCGATTGCGATCAACCAGCGTGAGGAAAAGCGCGATCAGATGAAGCGGCGGGCGACTTTGCGGGTCGTGCGGTGAGCCAGAACCTCGAAGCGATTTATGAAAGCGGCTTTCGTCGCTTTCTTCCTCGCCGTGCGTGCCGTGGGCAAAGCGTGGGCAGAGCGTGGGCAAAAACCGATTTTTGGCAATGAAATCAATTGTTTTGGTGGGCCCGGAGGGACTCGAACCCCCAACCAAGCGGTTATGAGCCGCCGGCTCTAACCATTGAGCTACAGGCCCCACGCGGGCTGGCTTAGTGTTTTTCGCCGCGCGGCACAAGGCTTTCGAAAGCACTGGCGGCAAGCGCCAAAATCAGCCCATATTCGCTCCGTACAGCGGCGTGCGCGCCCATAAGGCGCGTGAACAGGTGGGGCCCGCACCGCACCGCCGGGAATCGACGCTTTTTTTGGGTCGGTGGCAGATGCTGCAGGGATACCGGATCGCAGATTTCGAGGAGTTTTCATGACCAGACATCTTTTGCCTGTCGCGCTCGCGGCCGCGATCGCGTTTCCGGCGCTGGCAAGCGCTGCCGACACACAGCCGCCTCCGCGCATTGTTGTCTCGGGCGAAGGCGAAGCGACGGCTGCGCCGGACATGGCGATCCTGACGCTCAGCGTCATGCGCGAGGCAGAGACCGCGCGCGCCGCGCTCGATGCCAACAATGACGCCATGGCGGCGGTGATCGCGGCGATGAAATCGACCGGCGTCGCCGATCGCGATCTGCAGACGGCCGGCATCCAGATCAACCCGCGCTACAATTACACCAACAAGGCAGACGGCAGCCAGGAAGCCGAGCTCGTCGCGTACCAGGTGACGAACACGCTGTCGGTACGCGTGCGCGACGTCGACAAGACCGGCGACATCCTCGACAGGGCGGTGTCGCTCGGCGTCAACCAGGGTGGCGGCATCGCCTTCACCAATGACGATCCGAAGGCCACCATCACTGAGGCGCGCAAGAAGGCGGTTGCCGACGCGATCGCCAAGGCCAAGACACTCGCCGGGGCCGCCGGCGTCAGCCTCGGCAGGGTGATCGAGATCGCCGACCAGAACGTCACGCCGGTGCCGATGCCGATGAACGCCAAGGCCTTCGATGCCGCCCGCGCCGCCGTGCCGGTGCAGGCCGGCGAGAACGCCTATACCGTCCAGGTGACCGTCACGTTCGAGCTGAAATAGCCAACCCAGAAACAAAACCCCGGAGGATCGGTCCTCCGGGGTTTCTGTCGTCCTCGCAGAAGACCTTGCTTACAGGTGATCCTCGCAGAGGATCGCTGTAAGCCGATCCCGCCGGACAAAAGTCTCAGCGATAGATGATCGGGCAGCCGCGCTCGTTGGCGAAGACCACCACCACGCGGTCGCCATATTGGCGGCCGGCCACCTTCACCGTGCGCCGGCTGATGTCGACGATGCGGACGCGATGCAGGCCCATGCGCTCGGCCTTGTCGAGCGCGCGGTCCGGCGAGCAGCCACGGCGGTGCCAGTCGCGATCGCGGCGGTAATATCCATCATCGTCATCGTCGCCGGTGTAGACGCCAAAGCGCGGGTCGTGATTGTTGCCGAAGCCGAGATAGAGGCTGTCCGCATGCGCCGGGATGGCGCCGAGCGTGGCAAGCCCGACAAGGGCCGAAAGGGCTGCCGTCTTGATCTGGTTGAACATCGTCTCTCTCCTTTTGCGGGCCTCTCGCCCCTTGAACTGATGATTGGCAAACCAATGACTACAAAATGCCTTTTCGTGTCTGAACTTTTTGCGAACCGGCCGTTCACGTCCGGTTCATGTGGAAGGAAAGGCGAAATCCTCGCGCATCCAAATCCGGAGCCGGAAACGCGCCGTAAGCGCCCGGTCCCCTCAGGGTTCGTCGTCAAGATGCGAACCCGTCAGGCTTCGTCATCAAAACGCGAACCCGTCAGGGTTCGTCGTCAAGTATATAGTCAAAATAGTCGTCCGGCTCAGCCAGATCAGTTTCCTTGGCCTTCACCCGGCCACGGATCGAAATCCCGGCCTCGTGCACCGTCTCGGCACTTCCCGAAACCAGCCGGTGCCACCAATAGAGATCGTGTCCCTCGGCCACCAGCCGGTAGGCGCAGGTCTTGGGCAGCCAGGTGATGGTGCGCACGTTCTGCGGCGTCAGCCCGACGCAATCGGGCACGCGCGACAGCCGGTTGGCGTAGTCCGAGCAAAGGCATTTCTCGGGATCGAACAGCCGGCAGCCGACACTCGTCCAATAGATCTCGCCGGTGTCCTCGTCCTCGAGCTTAGACAGGCAGCATTTGCCGCAGCCGTCGCAGAGCGATTCCCACTCGGCCGGAGTCATGGCCTCGAGCGTCTTGGTTTTCCAGAACGGTGCGTTCATGCGGCTGGATTTGGCGCTCCGGAGCCTTCCGGTCAAGCGCTGTTGTCATAGTGACCCAGTATCAACATTAGAAAAACACGAAATTGCCTTCAAAAGGCCGGCCGGGCATCCTTGGCTGGTGCCAATGCCTGACGGAACCAATTGCGGCTGATGAAAGTTTGGGCAGGGATGGGACCCCACTAGGAGAAAATTGATATGAAACGCCAACCACGGATTCTGGCGGGTACGGCAATCGGCCTGCTTATGGCATCCGCGCCGTTGGGCGCGTATCCGCTGCAGGCCGATTTCGGCACCTCGCGGGGGGCGCCGCTTATCCTGGCGCAGTCGAGCTGCGCCGAGGGTCAGTCGGCGGAAGAGTGTGCGCAAGGCGGCCAGCAGGGAGAAGCTGAGCAGCCGAGGAAAAAGAAGCGCGAGCAGCAACAGCAGACGGAATCGGCGCCGGCCGAACAGCCCGCCGAGCCCGAGCAGAAGCCGCGCCGGAAGCGGCAGGAGCAGCAGCAGATGAACACCGGCCAGGCAGAGGAAGCAGCACCGGCCGAGCAACAGCTCAAACCGCGCAAGAAACGCGACCAGCAGCAGCAGATCGAGGCAGCCCCAGCCGATCAGGGCGGCGCGCCTGTGACCGAAGAACAGCAGCCGCGCAAGAAGAAGCGCCAGCAGCAGCAAACCGAAACCGCGCCGGCCGAGCAGCCTGCTGAACAGGCGGCGCCCAACGAGGAACAGCAACCGCGCAAGAAGAAGCGGAACCAACAGCAGCAGACCGAAACCGCACCGGCCGAGCAGCCTGCTGAACAGGCGGCGCCCGCCAACGACAACATGCCGCAGGACAAGCTGCGCAGGAAGAAGCGCCAGCAGCAGACCGAGACCGCACCGGCCGAGCAGGCGCCGAAGACCGAAGCCCCTGCCGGCGAGGCGCAGCAGGCCGAGCCGCAGCAGAACAATCAGCAAGCTGCACCGGCCGAAGGCGAACAGCCTCTGGACAAGACAAAGAAGCGCAGGAAGCCTCTCGGCGAGCAGCCCGGCACCGGTCAAGCCGTGACGGGAGAGCAACCTTCGACCAAGCAGCCCTCCAGCGAGGGCCAGGCAACCACCGGCGGCCAGCCCGCTACCGGCGAGCAGCCACCAGCTGAAGGCGGCGCGAAGGGCGGCACGGCCGCGCAGGGCGAAGCGCCTGCCAACGCGAATGAGGCTCCCATACTCGACAGCCAGAAGGACGTCGTTCGCAAGCGCAAGGGCCGCCAGCCGGCCGGCCAGAACGAGAATGGCCAGGCCGGCGGCGTACAAGGCGGCAACCAGGCTGGACAGCAGGGAGGCCAGCAGGCGCAAAGGCCTGCGCCGGTCGATCAGGGCCCGCCGCCCACCGATGACAAGGCAGCCCAGCAGGAGATCAAGCCTGAAAAGCTCGTTCCGGTTACTGAAGAGAAGGGCAAGCGGATTGAGCTTACGCCCGAGCAGGTCGTCCGTGATCGCCGCCGGCCGCAGGGCGCGGACGTGGTCAAGCAGTTCGGCGACCGCGTGATCCTCCAGTTCAACAACCAGACGTTCGTGGAAAGCAACGAGGCTCCTCGCATCACCCGCGGCGCCAGGGATGTCTACTACGAGGATCTGCCGCGTGGTCGAACCCGTGAAATCGTGGAGCGCGACAACGGCGTCAAGATCATCACGATCCGCAACCGCAACGGCGACGTCGTCCGGCGTTCGCGCATCATGCCGGATGGCCGCGAATATGTGCTGAGCTATGTCGACGAGCGGTACTACAGCGACGTCGACGAATGGCGCGATCCCGGCGACGACCTGCCGCCGATGCGGCTCGACATCCCGCGTCGGGACTACATCCTGGATTCGGAGGAAGTCGAGGACCCGGACGAGTATTACACCTTCCTCGAGCAGCCGCCGGTGGAGAGGGTGCAGCGCCTCTACTCGATCGACGAGGTCAAGCGCTCGGCCCGCGTGCGCGACATCGCCCGCCGCATCGATCTCGACACGCTGAACTTCGACTTCGGCTCGGCCACGATTTCCGACACCGAAGTGCAGAAGCTCGAAGGTGTGGCCACCGCCATGGAAAAGCTTCTGAAGAAGAACCCGGCGGAAACCTTCCTGATCGAGGGCCATACGGACGCCGTCGGCACGCCAGATGCGAACCTCGCACTGTCGGACCGGCGTGCCGAGGCGGTGGCCGAGGCGTTGACCAGCGCGTTCGGCATCCCTGCCGAGAACCTCACGTCACAGGGCTACGGCGAGGAGTATCTCAAGGTGAACACGCCTGGCCCGAACCGCGAGAACCGCCGTGTCGCCATTCGTCGCATCACCTCGCTGGTGGCGCCGGTGGCGAGCAACAACGAGCAATGATTTCAAAATCCTGACCCGGTTTTCGAAAATCAGCGCGACAAGGCAGGGCCCGCCCGGATCCGGACGGGCCCTGCCTTTGAAAATTCAAGAAGAATTGTCGCGCTTGTCCCGCCGCGCTCATTGAATCGCCGCATTGCGGCACCCAGATTCAGGTCAGGGCGTTCCCTGCCCCGTCCCGACTCCAGCGGGACACATGAGCCCCGCCGGCGCCCCCTCTCCGGCGGGGCTCTTTGATGCTTGCCTATATCGACCGGGTGATGGCGCTGGCCAAGGGTAAGAAGGCCAAGACGTAGAAATACGCTTGGGCTCGCCAGCGTGAAGTCGCGTTGATATCATCTATTGGTATTGGAGCTTAGCCATGCCCAGAAACACGTCCATTACCCTCGGCGATCAATACGACACCTTCATCCAGCGGCAGATTGAGAAGGGCCGCTTTGGTTCTGCCTGTGAAGCCGTCCGCGCGGGTCTTCGCCTCCTTGAAGAGCAGGAACTGAAGCTCGAGCAGCTCCGTACCGCGATCGACGAAGGAGATCTGTCGGGCAGCCCCGAACCGTTCGACATTGAGGCGTTTCTCGAGTCGAAGAAACGCGGATGACACGAACGATCGTTTTTCGCCGAAAGCGAAGGCGGATCTCGATGGTACTGGGATTATTCTCTGAACCAATGGGGCGCGGAGTGGGCAGAAGCCTACATCCGCTCCATTCACTCCACGATCACCCTGATAGACCAGTTTCCGGCGATAGCACGGAACGCTTCGGATGTCCGGCCTGGCCTACTGAAATATGCTGTTGGTTCCCACGTACTGTACCTGCGGACGACTGAGCAATCCATTGATATTGTGCGCATTTTGCATCAACAAATGGACTATCCCAGGCACCTTTAGAACGTTCGCGTTATCTTCGTGTCCGAATTGGCAAATACTTCGTCCGGCACGAAGAAGTCGCCGGCCAGCGGCCCCTTGGCGCCCGGCGCATAGACCGAAAAGTCCGTGACGCCCTCGGCGCGCAGCACCTCCTCGTCGATGTAGAAATTGCCGGTAGCCTCGCGCGCCGGGCGCAGGAAGATCGCATGCGCCGCATCGGCCATGATGTCGGGCGAACGGCTCATCGCCGCCACCGTGGCGCCGCCCAGCAAATTGCGCACGGCGGCCGTGTCGATGGTCGAGATCGGCCATAGCGAATTGACGGCGATGCCGGCGCCGGCGAACTCCGCGCTCATGCCAAGCGTGCACATCGACATGCCGAACTTGGCCATGGTGTAGGCAACATGGTTCTTGAACCACTTGGCCTTCATGTCGAGCGGAGGTGCCAGAATCAGGATGTGAGGATTTTTGGCCGACTTCAGGTGCGGAATGCACATTTTGGACACCAGGAACGTGCCGCGCGTGTTGATCTGGTGCATCAGATCATAGCGCTTCATGTCGGTTTCCAGCGTGCCGGTGAGCTGGATGGCGCTGGCATTGTTGACGCAAATGTCGATGCCGCCGAACCGTTCGACCGTCTTTGCCACCGCATCGGCTACCTGAGCCTCGTCGCGGATGTCGCAGAGCATCGGCAGCGCCTTGCCGCCGGCCTGCTCGATCTCCTCGGCCGCGGTGTAGATCGTGCCCGGCAGCTTCGGATGCGGCTCTGCGGTCTTGGCCGCGATCGTCACATTGGCGCCGTCGCGCGCCATGCGCAGCGCGATCGCCAGCCCGATGCCGCGCGATCCGCCCGAGATGAACAGCGTCTTTCCCTTGAGCGACATTCTTGTACCTCCCAGTGCCAATAGCGTTCGCGCGATCCTTGCCCGCGCCTTCGAGCGGGTACAAGGGTTTGCAGTAGCGAGCGGTGATGACGCGAGGGGAGGCTTTGTTGCCCGCACATTGCGGAAGGTTCCCGAATTGGTATATATTCTATACAAATAGGTAGAATATAGAATGGCGCTTTCGATCAAAAACATGGAAGTCGAGCGGTTGGCGCGGGAACTTGCCCGCCGCCGCCACGTGTCGGTGACGGAAGCGATCCGCCAGTCTCTCGAGCGGGAAGTCGCGCGGGAGCGGCTGGTGCCTCGCGACAAAGGCACAGACCTTCTCCAACGTCTAATGGCGATTTCGGACAGGGCCGCGCAGATTCCGGAACGGGAAAATGCGATGACCGAGGATGAGATCCTTGGCTACGACGAACTTGGAATCCCGACGCGATGATCATCGACTCGTCGGCCCTGGTCGCGATCCTCCGCGCCGAGCCGGGCCATGAACGTTTCGTGCGGGCGATCACGGATGCCGCAAGACGGTTGATTGCTGCGCCAACACTCCTCGAAACGAGCATGGTGCTCGCTGGCAGGTGGCAGGACGAAATCCTGGACCAGCTCGACGCCTTCCTGCGCACGGCGTCGATCGAGACCATCGCCTTCACCGCCGACCACGCCGCCGTCGCGCGCCAGGCCTTCCAGCGCTACGGCAAGGGCCGACATCCGGCGGCGTTGAACTTCGGCGACTGCATCGCCTATGCCACGGCGCGGCTTGAAGCCATGCCACTACTGTTCAAGGGTGATGATTTCCGGCTGACCGACATTGAACCGGCAATCTGACGGGGACGCGTCACACCAGCACCAGCCCCTGCCGCATCGCGATCGCGATCGCATCGGTGCGGTTGGCTGCGCCGAGCTTGACCAGGATCGCGGCGACATGGAATTTCGCCGTATGGACGGAAATGTTGAGCCGCCGCGCGATCACTTTGTTGGGCGCGCCTTCCGCCAGCAGCGCCAGCACTTCCGCCTCGCGCTGCGACAACGCCGCGCGAGGCTCGTCGGTCGTCTCGTCCTCGGAAAGATCTCCGTGGAAATCGCCATGAGCGGCGACCTCCGACGGTGCTGCGCGGCTGATGCGGTAGCCGGACGCCGCCAACCGCAGAGCGGCCGCAATCAGCAAGCTATCGGCTGAGGCCGGCAGCGTCGCAAACACATTGCCGGCCGGCCGTTCGTGGCCGGCACGCCGGGAGAACAGCACGCATGGCGTTGCCGGGCTCACGGCCCGGCTTTCCAACGCCGCCTCGTCAACCAAGGCGACATCCGCCGTTTGACCCATGCTGCTTCCGGCGAGGATCGGCAGCAGGTCGTCGCTCGCCGCAAGCGCGTCGGCCAGTTGCTCGGCGCGCGCCGCGTCGCCGAGCGCGATCAGCACCGTCAGCCGGTGGCTTGCCGGCTCCGGTCGAGCAATCGTTTGTGCCGCGCTGCCTGGCATCGACCCTCTCAGCTCAACGGCTTCTCGCCGATGATGATCGAAACATCGCGCTGCGCGCCGCCGCTCAAGATACCGAGCGTCACGGCCGTGCCGGCGCTGTCCGGCCCGAGCTTGCGGATCAGCTCGCGCGGTCCATGCACGGCTTCGCCGTTCCAGGCGACGATGATGTCGCCGACATGCAGGCCGGCGCCCTTGGCCGGACCGCTGTCGTCGAGGCTCATCACCATGGCGCCGTGCGTGTCGCCGTTACGGATCGGATGCAGCCCGGCACCGAGATAGCCGCGCGCGACGTGCCCCTTCTCGCGCAGCGTCGCCACCGCCCGTTCGATCGTCTCGTAGGGCATGACAAGCGCCCGCCGGCGTGGCCCGAACAGGAGCATGCCGATCAGGCCGCCCTTGGCATCGAGCACCGGACCGCCCTCGAAGCGGCCGCCGGCATTGATGGCGAGGTTGATGCGCCGGTCTATCGTGCCGCCGCGCATCGAGCGCCACGAAGGTCCGACCTCGCCGACCGTGCCGAACACGGCAAGTGCAGTCCCGTCGCTGTTGCCGACGGTAATGGCTACATTGCCCGGGCGCACGGCAGCAGCCTGGGCGAGTTGCGGCAAACCGGCGGCGGCGGAGGCTGGTTTCAATAGAGCAACACCCGTCGAAGGATCGCGGCCGACAAGCTCGGCCTTGACGGTCTCACCCGAGGCCAGCGTCAGCTCGATCTCCTCGCCGGCTTCGACCGCTTCCTCGGCGGTGACGAAGAAGCCGTCGCGCCAGTGGAAGGCGCTCGCGCTGCGGTGGTGATGCGTGGCAAAGCTCGCCAACGCCGGCGCGGCGGTCGCCGCGACGTCGGCAACGGCGTCGGAAAAGGCATTGAGGTTGAAGTTGCTCATAATCGATGATCTCCTGGGTTCTGTGACCCAGATATCGCTCCATGGCGCCGCCGCTGGTACTCGCCTGACGGCTAGTCGGCGGCCGGACTGGCCATGTGGTCAGGTCGCGACGCCGGAGGCTGCTCCGCACATATAGTCATTGCTTTATCGAATGACACGGAGCCCCACCCCATGGCCTTCGCCGCCGAAAAACTCCAATCCGATGACGCCTTGCTTGATGCTTATTCAACGGCGGTCGCCGACGCGGTCGACCGCATCGGTCCGGCCGTCTGCCGCATCGAGCGCATAGGCGGCGCCGGCGGCCATGGCTCTGGCTTCGTCATCGCGCAGGACGGGCTGGTCGTCACCAACTTCCATGTCGTCGGCGACGCGCGCGCCGTGCGCGTCACGATGCCGGATGGCGCCGCGCGCGAGGGCCGCGTGCTTGGCCGCGATCCCGACACCGACATCGCGCTGGTGCGCGCCGACGGCAGCTTCGCCGATGTCGCGCCGCTCGGCGATTCCAAGCGCCTGCGCCGCGGCCAGATCGCGATCGCGATCGGCAATCCGCTGGGTTTTGAATGGACCGTCACCGCCGGCGTCGTCTCGGCGCTCGGCCGCTCGATGCGCGCCTCGACCGGCCGGCTGATCGACGACGTCATCCAGACCGACGCCGCGCTCAACCCCGGCAATTCCGGCGGACCGCTGGTGTCGTCGGCCGGCGAGGTCATCGGCGTCAACACGGCCATGATCCACGGCGCGCAAGGCATCGCCTTCGCGGTCGCCTCCAACACCGCCAACTTCGTCATTTCCGAGATCATCCGCTTCGGCCGCGTGCGCCGCGCCTTCATCGGCGTCTCGGCCGACACGACCAACCTGCCGCGCCGCGCAGCACTTCTCTCGCAGGTAACCACGAACACGGCGGTGCGCCTGCGCAGCGTCGAGAAGAACGGCCCCGCCGCGAAGGCCGGCCTGAAGGAAGGTGACATCATAGCCGCCATCGACGGCCGGCCGGTTACCGGCGTCGACGATCTCGTGCGCATCCTCGATGCCGAACGCATCGGCCGCGAGACGCTCTGCACCGTCGTGCGCCGCTCCGGGGTCAGCCAGGTCGTGGTGACGCCGGTGGCAAGGAGCTAATTCGCGGCATGACGTTCATGGACGGCTTGTCTCCGGCCCCTCTTCCGTCCAGACGCCCGGCTCCATCTCGTTGAAACAGCCAAGCTGCCGTTTGAATTCATCGATCAGCCAGGACGCCGCCGGCTTGGGGCTGCGGTCGGTGCGGTGCATGGCGTAGAGCGGCGAGCGCACCTCGCGATAGGGCTCAAGATCGAGCTCGACCAGCCGGCCGCTCGCCAAATCGTCAGCGATCAACCAGCGCGGCAGCCCGCCCCAGCCAAGGCATTCGCGCATCAAGGCGTGCTTGGTGCGCACATCCGTCAATCGCCAGGTGCGGTAGGCAAAGACGCCATAGTCGCGGCCACGCGTCCGCTCCGACTGGTCCGAGACGACGAGCTGGATGTGCTCGCGCAAATCCTCGACAGCAATGGGGCCCGGCAGTTTCGCCAACGGATGGTCGGGCGCCGCCGCCGGCACCAGCGAGGTGAAGCCGATGCGCTGCAGATTGACATCGGCTTCGCCTATGAGGCCGCCAAAGCCAAGGTCCGCCTGGCCGCTCACGACATGGTCGACGGTCAGGCCGAGCGAACCGATGTGAAGGCGCAGCATCACGGCCGGGAACTGGGCTTCGAATGCCTTGAGCACCCGGACCAGCACCGGCGACGGCAGCGTGACGTCGACCGACATCGCCACTTCCGCCTCTAGTCCCTGCCGGTAACCGTCGGCGCGCGAGCGGATGCGTTGCAGCACGCCGATCATGCGCCGCGCGTCCTCCAGCATCGCCTTGCCGACATCGGTCAGTTGCGGCTCGCGCACCCCTTCGCGCTCGAACAGTTTCAGGCCGAGTTGCGCCTCGAGATTGGAGATGCCGTAGCTCACCACCGACTGCGCCCGGTTTAGCTTGCGACCCGCGGCCGAGAAGCTGCCGGTGTCGGCCACCGCCACCAGAATTTGCAATTGGTCGAGCGTAGGATTTGGCTGCATGATCAATCTATTTCATAGATGGATACCACGCAAATTATACCAGTTTTCCAGATAGAGTGGCAATCCCATATTCGCGGGGAAAGTTCAATCCAACCCCAAGGGGGACACCGCCATGTCTATACTGCTTGTAACCTCCAGCCCGCGCGGCGCTGCTTCGCACTCGACCCGCGTCGCTACCGATCTGGCCCAGAAACTGCTTGCCGCAGACCCGTCGGCCAAGCTTGTCGTGCACGATCTCGTCGCCAACCCGCTGCCGCACATCGACCCCGATTATGCGACCGGCATTTACATGCCCGCCGAGGCGCGCAGCCAGCGCCAGGCCGAGGTGGTCGGCGTGTCCGATGCGGTGCTCGACGAGCTGTTCGCGGCCGACACAATCATCCTCGCCACCGGCTTCATCAACTTCAACATCTCCTCGACGCTGAAGTCATGGATCGACCACGTCTCCCGCTCGGGCAAGACTTTTGCTTACGGTGAGAACGGTCCGAAGGGCCTCGTCACCGGCAAGAAGGTCTATATCGTGCTTGCCTCCGGCGGCATCTACTCCGAAGGCGCCGCGGTGCAGATGGACCATGCCATTCCCTATCTGCGCGGCGTGCTCGCCTTCCTGGGCATGACCGATGTCGAGGTCATCCGCGTCGAAGGCGTCGGCATGGGCGCCGACGCTGTCACCGCCGCGCTTGCCAAGGCGACCGCCAAGGTCGACGCGATTGCTGCTGCGGCCGCCAATGCCGATCAGGCCGCCGCGGCGTAACCCCTGCCCTGGAAACTGAAAAGGCAGGCGCCAACCGGTGCCTGCCTTTTTGCATGTCCGTCAGACGGTTGACCGCAACAAAGGCGGCAAGACCGCCACCGGACGATCTTGGCGATCCAGAACGCGGTGCCGATCTGGAACGACTTTTTCTCCCCCCTGGTCCTGAACACCTCCGACAATTTGAAGACAACTGCCGCAAGGGCTGACCGTGTTCGCCGGCGAATGGACACCGACTAGGGCTGACCGTGTTCGCCGGCGAATGGACACCGACTGAGGTGTGCTGTTCACCGGGCTGACACTGGCGGCGCTGCCGACTACGCTGCTCTATATCGCGCTGTCAAAGCAGTTCATGTCCGGCATCACCCAAAGGGGCGGTCAAATAAGGCGCGGTCAAACAGCGAAAGATCAGGGCATCACAAAGTGGCGAACCAGAACAAGATCATCATCACCTGCGCGGTCACAGGATCGATCCACACCCCGTCGATGTCGCCGCATCTGCCGGTGACGGCCGAGCAGATCGCGACCGCGGCCATCGAGGCGGCCGAGGCCGGGGCGGCGATCGTCCACCTTCATGCCCGCAATCCGGTCGACGGACGCCCTGACCAATCGACGGAGGCGTTCGCCCCTTTCCTGCAGGTCATCAAGCAGCGCTCGAATTGCGTCATCAACATCACCACCGGCGGCGCCGCGACGATGAGCGTGGAAGAGCGGGTCAAGCCGGCGAAGGTTTTCGCGCCCGAGGTTGCATCGCTCAACATGGGATCGATGAATTTTGCGCTGTTTCCGATGCTGGAGCGGTTCAAGACCTTCGAGCACGATTGGGAGCGGCCCTATCTCGAAAGCTCGCGCGACAGGATCTTCCGCAACACTTTCGGCGACATCGAGCACATACTGCGTACCTGCGCCGACAACGGCACGCGCTTCGAGATCGAGTGCTACGACATCGGCCATCTCTACACGCTGGCGCATTTCGTCGACCGCGGCCTAGTGAAAGCGCCGTTCTTCGTCCAGAGCGTGTTCGGCATCCTGGGCGGCATCGGCACGCACCCGGAAGACGTCGCCCACATGAAGCGCACGGCCGATCGGCTGTTCGGCAACGACTACCACTGGTCGGTGCTGGGTGCCGGCCGCCACCAGCTGCCCATCGCCACGCAGGCCATCGCGCTCGGCGGCAATGTGCGGGTCGGCCTGGAGGACTCGCTGTGGATCGGCAAGGGCAAGCTTGCCCGCTCCAGCGCCGAACAGGTGACCAAGGTACGCCAGATCATCGAAGGCCTCGGCGCCTCGGTCGCGTCGCCCGACGAAGCGCGACAGATCCTGCAGCTCAAGGGCGGCGACAAGGTCGCGTTCTGATCGGGGCAAAAAGGACCGCTGCGGCTATCCGAACATCCTCTCGCCCTGCTCGTCGACGAGTTGGATGCCCTTCTTGATCGAGATGTCGACGGCATCGTCCAGTCCGGCGAAACGGTCGGCGCGGATGAAGCGATGCTCCTTCATCACGCCGTCCACTTCCTTGGAAACGACGCCGCAGGTCTGGTACTGGCCGTCGGCCTTGTAGGGCGTTGCGCTGATCAGGAATCCCTTGTGCTCGACCTGTTTTGCCGGCTTCGCGGCACCGGCCTCTGTCGCCTCGCTGCCACCGCCGCCGAAAAGACGTTTCAGAAAAGACATTTCAGTATCCTCCAACGGCAATCGTCCTGCATCACATAGCGTATTGCAGGACGATTTTCAGTAGCGGCCCTCGGTTGAACGGGCAATAGGCGCCTCACGCCGGTTGGCGGCCTCAGCGGTGCGACAGCGCCTCCAGCGCCGCGGCGGCGTCTTCCAGGATGCTGATCGCCTCGGCCTGCTTGTCTTCCGGCGCATCGACGATATCGCCGAGCGCGGCGCGCAGCCGCTGGCGCAGCGCCCGGAACCGGTCGCGCTTTTCGTCCCTCTTCTCGTGGCGGCTGCGCCGGCCGCCCTCCTCGCCGTCGTCGTTCCAGCCGAACCAGTCGCGCGCCTTGGCCATCTTGCGGCCGAAACGCTCGAGGTGGTCGAGCACATGATCGATCATCTCGCGGTTTTCTTCGAGATGCGCCCTGCCCGCCTCGGTGATCGAGAACACCTTCTTGTTGCCCTCGCTGGACGAGACGGCGTAGCCGGCTTCCTCGAGGAAAGTCAGGGTCGGATAGACCACGCCCGGGCTCGGGCTGTAGATGCCGCTGGTGCGCTCCTCCAGCGCCTTGATGATGTCATAGCCGTGGCGCGGCGCCTCGGCCAGAAGCGAAAGCGTGATCAGCTTGAGGTCGCCGTCGGCCAGCATGCGGCCGGCGCGGAACATGTCGCCCGGGCCGCCGCGTCCGCCGCCGCGCATGCCGTGCCCGAACGGCCCGAAGCCGCCGCCGCGACCGCCGAATTTGCCGGCCATATGCATGAACATGCGCTCGCCGAAATGGTTATGCCTGTGCATGGATTGCTCCTTGAGTTATGTCTTACGATATATCTTAATTAGTTCGCAGCTCGCTGTAAGTCAAGATATATCTTACGATGTATCGCGATTGGCGCCAAGGGACGCTGCCGAGCGGTCGAAGATGCGAAGCAACGCGTCCGGGAAACAGGCTACCAGCGGCCGTTGCGCCGGTTCCAGGCGTAAAGCAGATCGGCGAAGCGGTCGTAAGCAAGGCGCGTCAGCGGCCGCGCGATCGGATTGCCGAACAGTGTCGCCAGCCAGCCTTCGCCGGGCGTTATCCGCCAGACCGCGATCGCCACATCCGCGCCGACCAGCAGTCTGCCCTCGGCGTCGATCGCATGCAGCCGGCGGCGGATGTCCTCCAGCGAGGCGCCGAATGCGGAAAGCGCCGCCGGCTCGAAATTGATGTCGCGGAATTCGACGCGGCCGGCCTTGACCGCCTCGATCAGCCGCCGCCTTTGCCGCCTGATGCCGGCATCGCACACCGGGCAGCGCGTATTGTACCAGACCGTAAGCAGGGGCTTGGACATCGCGCGACTATCGGCGACGGGACGCATCACCGCAATGTGGCGCACTGGCCAAAGCGGCCCTCGGCGCGTTCACCCGAGCGAGGTGATGATCTCGCGATAGGCGAACTCGGGAAAGGCCTTCAGCGTCCGCGTCCGCACGCTGCCGCCAGTCGCCAGCATCAACGCGAAACGCGCAAGCACCGCATCGTCGGGCGCCTCGACCACGGCCACCATGTCGCACTCGCCCATGGTCAGATAGAACGCCTTGAACGATCCGCCCATGTCGGCCAGTTGCTTCTTGGCGGCATCGAGCCGCTTCGGCGACTCGCGCACGTTCTTGGCGCCCTGCTCTGTCCAGTTGATCAGCATAATATAGGTCGTCATGGCACACCTCTCTCCGGCGCCACGGAGCACGGCGTCGAGGTCAAGGACCTTCCGCCGGGGCGGGCATCCGGTCTGTCGCCCAGAAATGCATCCGACACGGAAAGTATCCTCCTGACGGGCATCGTGGGCAAGAGAGCGGCGCGCCTGTTGACCCAATGAAAAGGGCGCCGCAGCGCCCTTTGAATTGCTTGTCTGATATTTCCGTCTCAGCTGTCGAGGAAGCTTCTCAGCTTGCGCGAGCGGCTGGGGTGCTTGAGCTTGCGCAGCGCCTTGGCCTCGATCTGGCGGATGCGCTCGCGGGTGACCGAGAACTGCTGGCCAACCTCTTCCAGCGTGTGGTCGGTGTTCATGCCGATGCCGAAGCGCATTCTGAGCACGCGCTCCTCGCGCGGGGTGAGCGAAGCCAGCACGCGCGTGGTCGTCTCGCGCAAATTGGCCTGGATCGCCGCGTCGATCGGCAGGATCGCCATCTTGTCCTCGATGAAGTCGCCGAGATGCGAATCCTCCTCGTCGCCGACCGGCGTTTCGAGCGAGATCGGCTCCTTGGCGATCTTCAGCACCTTGCGCACCTTTTCCAGCGGCATGGCGAGCTTCTCGGCCAGTTCCTCCGGCGTCGGCTCGCGGCCGATCTCGTGCAGCATCTGGCGCGAGGTGCGCACGATCTTGTTGATCGTCTCGATCATGTGCACCGGAATGCGGATGGTGCGCGCCTGGTCGGCGATCGAGCGCGTGATGGCCTGCCGGATCCACCAGGTCGCGTAGGTCGAGAACTTGTAGCCGCGGCGGTACTCGAATTTGTCGACCGCCTTCATCAGGCCGATATTGCCTTCCTGGATCAGGTCGAGGAACTGCAGGCCGCGGTTGGTGTATTTCTTGGCGATCGAGATGACGAGACGAAGGTTCGCCTCCACCATTTCCTTCTTGGCGATCGCGGCCTCGCGCTCGCCCTTCTGTACCTGGTTGACGATCTTGCGGAATTCCTGGATCGAGATCGCCGTCTCGGTGGCGAGGTTCTGGATCTCGGCGCGCAGCTCCTTGATCGCGTCCTTCTCGTTCTTGGTGAATTCCTTCCAGCCGCGCGAGGTCAGGTTGGCGATCGAGCGCGTCCAGTTCGGATCGAGCTCCGAGCCCTGATACTCCCTGAGGAACTCCTCGCGGCGCACGCCGTAGCTTTCGGCGAGCCGCAAGAGCTTGCCCTCGTTCTGCACCAGACGCTTGTTGATGTCGTAGAGCTGCTCGACCAGCGCCTCGATGCGCGCGGTGTTGAGCGACAGCGACTTCACCGCCTTGATGAGCTGCTCCTTGAGCTCTTTCAGCCGGCGATCCTGGCTGGGCGAAAGCGTGCCGGCAGCCGCCAGCCGGTTCTCGACCTGCTGGTCCTGCAGCTTGCGCAGCTTCTTGTAGGTGTCGGCGATGACGTCGAGCGTCTCCATCACCTGCGGGCGCAGTTCGGCTTCCATCGCGGCGAGCGACAGGCTTGCCTCGTCCTCGTCGTCTTCCTCTTCTTCCAGCCCGCGCGTGTCGCCGCCGACATTGGTGATGTCGTCTTCTTCCTCGCGCGCCGCCGCGCGGCCGCGCGGCTTTTCCTCGGCCTTGGGCGATTCCTCGATGCGTTCGACAACCGGCGCCTGCTTGGCTTCGGGGCCGGCATAGGTCGCCTCGAGGTCGATGATCTCGCGCAGCAGGATTTTCGATTCGTTGAGCTCGTCGCGCCAGATGATGATCGCCTGGAAGGTGAGCGGGCTTTCGCACAGGCCCGCGATCATCGTCTCGCGGCCGGCCTCGATGCGCTTGGCGATCGCGATTTCGCCCTCACGCGACAGAAGCTCGACCGAACCCATCTCGCGCAGATACATGCGCACCGGATCGTCGGTGCGGTCGGTCGGCTCTTTCTTGGCGGTCGTGGTGGCGACGGCGGTGCCGGTCTGCTCGGCAAGCTCGTTGGCGTCTTCCTCGGCGTCGGCGCCGGTGTCGGCGGCCTCCGCTTCCTCGCCTTGCTCGTCGTCCTCGACGACATTGATGCCCATGTCGGAGAGCATGGCCATCGTGTCCTCGATCTGCTCGGAGGTCACTTCCTCCGAAGGCAGCACCGAGTTCAACTCGTCCATGGTCACATAGCCGCGCTTCTTCGCGGCCTTGATCATCTTCTTGACAGCATCATCGGAAAGGTCGAGCAGAGGGCCATCGGTGGCGCCTTCACGTTCCGTCTCGACCTCTTCCTTTTCCTTTGTCGCCATTCTTTGTCGTCTCCAAGCGGCCCAATATCGAAGCCGCGTAAGCTGCCGGGACCGGTCTAATCGGATGCGCTCGCACCAGATCGCTTCTTACCGGGCCAGTAGCCGCATCTCTTGTTAAGTCCAGATTAACCCTGGTATCTGTGGCAGGCCCTTTGCCTGTCCAGTGACCAGAATCTCACATCGCTCAAAATTTCCCGCCGACGCCGGGGCACGGTTAACGTTTCGAATCGTCCTGATTCCGCCAATCTGCCAGAAGGTCAAGCGCCTCTGGCATGATTCGCATGAAAAAAGCGAATCAATTACCCGACTTAGGGGCGTCGAATCGACGCGCTGTGTATTTCCACTTCCTTTTTTGGCAGGTCTCGACCTAAACGCGTCCGGCCCTGCCCGATGAAACGCCAAACCCTTCGATCAGCGCTTCCGTTGCCTGTACATCGTTGAATTGCGCTTGAATTTCGACGAGATGCCGGAAGTTTTCATCCGAAGGGTCTGCATCCAGCGCCGCCTGCGCCTGTTTCAGCTCTCTATGTAAGGTGCGCGCGCTGCGCTGCAAGTGCAGCGCCTGATTGAAGGCGTCGCGGGCATCGTCGAGCGCCGCGGTTTCGAGCGCCGGCCACTGCCGCGCCCGCTTGATCAGCGCCACCGCCCGCTCCCAGATGCCACCGCACCCGGCACGCTCGATGGTGCCGATCACCGCGTCGCGGTTGTCGGCCGCGTCATGGGCCATCGCATCGAGGATGGCGGCATGCAGCCGCCGCAGATCCGAGTTGACGAGGTCGAGGAATTCGACATGCGCGAAATTCTCGTCGATCAGCGCAGGATGGTTCACCAGCGCGACGATGATCGTTGCCTCGCGCACCGACATGCCCTCGCCGGCCCGCTTGACCAGTGCTGAACGGCCGAGGCTTTCGGTGATTGCGGCGCGCCCGACGGCGGTAGCGCCCCGGCCAAACGCTCCGCCCGGCGCCGAGCCTCTGCCGCGCTCGCCCGGCCGGCCGTCCGGGCGTCCCCCTTGGCGGCCTTGCCGTGCGCCGCGCTGCGAGCCGAAGAAGCTCAGCACCCGTTCGCGCATTTCCTGGCTGTAGTGATAGCGCAGGCTTTCGTCGCGGATGCAGCTAGTGATCTCGCGCAGCCTCTTTTCGAGCTCCGCGCGCCGCTCCGGCGTGTCGAAGACGCCGCCGGCCGTCTCGCGCATCCACAAAAGGTCGGCGAGCGGCCGCGCCTCCGCCAGCACCGCGCGAAAAGCCTCCGGTCCATCCGCCTTGACCAGGTCGTCCGGGTCCTTGCCTTCGGGCAGCAGCGCAAAGCGTGCCGAGCGGCCCGGCTGGATCGCCGGCAGGGCAAGGTCGGCGGCGCGCCAGGCAGCCTTCAGCCCGGCCTGGTCGCCGTCGAAGCAAAGCACCGGCTCGCCGGCCATGCGCCACAACAGCTCGAGCTGGTTTTCGGTAAGCGCCGTGCCGAGCGGCGCCACGACATTCTCGAAGCCGGCCTGCGCCAGCGCGATCACGTCCATATAGCCTTCGACGGCGATCACCGTGCCGCCCTTGGCGACGGCCCCCTTTCCTAGCGCTTGGCGGGCGCGGGCGAAGTTGTAAAGCACATTGCCCTTGTGGAAGAGCTCGGTGTCCGGCGAGTTCATGTATTTGGCTAAAGCGTCCGCCGCCAGCGCCCGACCGCCGAAGGCGATGATCCGCCCCCGCGAATCCGGGATCGGGAACATGATGCGGTCGCGGAACCAATCATAGGAGACGGGAATGTCGTCGCCATGCCGCACCAGCCCGCAGGCCTCGATATCGGCCTTCGGCACGCCCTTGGCGGCGAGATATTCCTTCAGCGCGTTGCGGCTGTCCGGCGCATAGCCGAGCCGGAACGACTGCTGCGTCGCGGGCGTCAAGCCGCGATCGCGCAGATAGGCCCGCGCCTTGGCGCCCTCCGGTCCCTGCAGACGCTCCTGGAAGAAGACGGTCGCCATCTCCATCACGTCGGTCAGGCTGGCGCGTTCCTTCTCGCGCCGTTCCTCCGCCTCGTCGCGCACCGGCATGGGCACGCCCGCCATCTCGGCGATCTTTTCGACCGCTTCGGGAAAGCTCATCCCGTCGAGCTCGGTCAGGAACTTGAAATGATCGCCCGACACCGAGCAGCCGAAACAATGGTAGCGGCCCTTCTTGTCCTCGCAGTGGAATGACGGGCTCTTCTCGCCGTGGAACGGGCAGCAGGCCCAATAGTCGCCGCGCGACGCGTTGGTCTTCTTCCTGTCCCAGGAGACACGCGTGCCGATCACCGCGGAAATCGGCACGCGGTCGCGTATCTCGTCGAGGAAGGCGGGCGGAAAGCGCATCGGGGAAGCTCTTTTGCCCTCCATATAATCGAGCCGCCCGGGCGCGACGACTCGTTAAATCCATCGTACCCGCTTTTCACAGACAAAAAGAAGGCGGCCCGGATGGGCCGCCTTCTTGTGTTTCGGATCGTTGCCGGATCAGTGCGCGGCGATCGCGCCGAAGATGATGCCGGAGACCATGCTGACCAAAAGGTAGTCGTTGCCGACGCGGATCCACTCCTGGCCGGGGCCGGGGCGACGCAGCCCGTAACGGTTCCAGTCGCGAACCGCCTGATGGCGCTTCCAGCTGGAATACTTCTGGCCGTTGCGCCAATGGCCGCGCGTCACCACGACCTTCCTCTTCACGACGCGTTTCTCGACGTGCCGGCCCGGCTTCTGCCAGTCGACCTGGGTGTAGCTCGACTGCGGCGCGCTCGGCTTAACGAGTGGCGCGGCCTGGCCCGAAAAAGCTGAGGCGACCAGCATCGAGGCAGTGACGGCGCAAAGTATGAGACGCTTCATGGTCGGTGCTCCTTGGTTGTCGATAGGCAAGGAGATATTCCGGCGTGGATGAACCGAAACTGAACACCTTGATTACAATTCTGTAATGATTTCCGACGTTTGTGAAGATCATTTCAAGAAGAAGAAAAACCCAAATTGACCCTTGGGCCAGTCTTCGTATCGCGTCAGGCCGGCTAGCGCCGCGGCCGGATGCAACCAATATGTCTCCCATCCATTTCCGACACGCCCCGTCGTGTGCCGGCCGCCCGTCAAGCGACGCAAAATTTATTATCCGGCTAAAATTGTTTGGAGTAATCTCGGCCCCTGAAATGCTTGTGATTCGTGCCCTTTCCCCCTTCCCTGCCGCCTCATTGCGAGGCCGGGCATGAGCGGTTCCGTCGTCCTTCTGCACCTTGCCGGCGCGGTGGCGCTGATGCTTTTTGCCACCCGCTTGGTGAAGACCGGCGTCGAACGCGCCTATGGCGATGTGCTGCGCCACAAGCTGCGCGCCACCATGCGCAAACCGCTGATGGCGGTACTGGCCGGCTGCGGCCTTGCCATCGCGCTTCAAAGCTCCACCGCCGTCACGCTGCTCGTCGGCTCATTCGCGGGAGCCGGCATCGTCTCGGGCGCCGCCGGGCAGCTTGCCGTGCGCGGCGCCGAGATCGGCTCGGCGCTGGTGGTCAAGCTGCTCACTTTCGATCTTTCCTTGTTGGTGCCGGTCTGCCTCGTCGCCGGAACCTTCATGTTCATGGCCACCGAACGCCGCGACTGGCGTCAGTTCGGCCGCATCCTCGTCGGCATCGGCCTGCTGCTGCTGTCGCTCGAGATGATCGGCCAGGCATCCGAACCGTTGCGCCAGAGCACGCTGATGCCGATGATCGTCAACTATTTCTCCGGCGATTTCGTCACTGCCTACCTTCTCGCCGCGCTCGTCACCTGGCTGTTCCACTCCTCCATCGCCGCAGTGCTTCTGCTGGTGACGCTGGCCGGCCGCGGCTTCATCCCGCCTCAGCTCGGCATCGTGCTCGTGCTTGGCGTTAATCTCGGCTCCTCGATCATCGCGCCGCTGCTGACCCGCAACGCCGACCCGGGTGTCCGCGTCGTGCCGATCGGCAACCTGCTGATGCGCGGCATGGGCTCGCTGATCATGCTGATCCTGTTCATGACGCTGAAGCCGCCGGTCGGCTTTCTCGGCGCGACCGGGCCGGACCAGATCGTCAACGCCCATATCCTGTTCAACGTGATCATCCTGCTTGCCGGCCTGCCGCTCGCCGGCCTTGTCTATCGTGCGTCCGAAAGGATTGTGGCGCTGGGCAGCGGTCGGGAGCCGGCAGCGGCTCTCGACGTCGTCGAATTCTCGGCGCTGAACGAGAGCGCGCTCGACACGCCGAGCCAAGCGCTGGCCAACGCCACCCGAGAGGTGGTGCGGGTATGCGAGACGGTCGAGATCATGCTGAAGCGCATCATCGAGCTCTACGAGAGCGCCGACAGCGACAAGATCAAGGCGCTGGCTGCGCTCGACGACCGGGTCGACCAGAAGCACGCGGCGATCAAGCTCTATCTCGCCAAGGTCACCAAGAACCCGCTTACAGAGGACGAGGCGCTGCGCTGCCAGGAGCTGATCGGCGCCTGCGTCAAGCTGGAGCAGGTCGGCGATATCATCGTGCGCAACATGCTGGTGCATGTCAGGAAGAAGCTGGAGCGCGGGCTGGAATTCACCCCCGAGGGCTGGCGCGAGCTTAGCGCCTTCCATGCCTCGGTGCTGGCCAACGCGCGGCTTGCTTTCAACGTGCTCGTCTCGCGCGACCCCGAAACCGCCCGCCAGCTGGTGCTGGAGAAGGACCTTCTGCGCGAGCGCGAGAAAGAGACCAGCGCGAGCCACTTTGTACGGCTGCGCGACGGCACCGCCAAGAGCGTCGAGACCAGTTCGATCCATCTCGACACCATCCGCGACCTCAAGCAGATCAATTCGCTGCTTGCTTCCATGGCCTACCCGGTGCTGGAGGAGCGCGGCCTGCTCGGCGGCTCGCGGCTGAAGGCGAGCTAATGCATGTCTCCCGAAAGTGAGCAGCGGTTTTGGGAGAACGACATGCATCAAAACAAAGATCTAAAGCGTATCGCCTGAATCCGTTCCAGCGCGACCTGCTTTAGGCATCGATCAACACGGCGCGTCGGCCCGGACAAAATTTGCCTTTGCTCATCCTCGCATCCGTCGGCTAAGGAATATCCGACGTCCCCTGGGAGGAAAATTTTGTCGATGGACACCCATTCGCGCAGCTTCGCCAAGGCGCTTTCCTGGCGCGCAACCGGCACGATCGACACGATGATCATCTCGCTCGTCGTGACCGGAAGCGTAAAGCTCGCGGCCGCCATCGGGCTGACCGAAGTCGTCACCAAGTCGCTGCTCTATTACCTTCACGAGCGGGCGTGGCTGAAAATTCCGTACGGCACGAAGAAGACCTTGTAGTCATTCCTTCGTGGCCATACCGAACCCTGTCAAGAAAACCTAAAGCGGCGTCGACAATTTCTGCATTGCCCGCAGCGTCCATCCATGGTTTGAGGCCAGCTCATTCAGGATCGCTTTCCGCGCCATGCTGCCCCTCATCGCCCTGTTCATCGCCGCCTTCGCTTTCGGCACGACTGAATTCGTCATCGCCGGCGTGCTGCCGGAGGTGGCGGAAGGCCTTGGCGTCTCGGTGCCGACCGCCGGCTTTCTCGTCTCCGGTTACGCCTGCGGCATTGCCATTGGTGGCCCGCTTCTGGCGCTTGCAACCAGCAGGGTCTCGCGAAAGGCGCTGCTTATCGGGCTGACGATTGCCTTCACGCTTGGCCAGGCCGCCTGCGCGCTGGCGCCCGATTTCACCTCGATGCTTCTGTTGCGCATTGCGACTGCGGTCGCACATGGCTGCTATTTCGGCGTCGCCATTGTGGTCGCGGTCGGCTTGGTGCGCGAGGATCAGCGCGGCCGGGCTGTGGCGGTCATCCTCTCTGGACTGACGGTCTCGAACCTTATCGGCGTGCCGGCCGGCACCGCGATCGGCGGTCTCTGGGGGTGGCGGGCGACCTTCTGGGTGATGGGCGCGCTGGGCGTCGTCGCGATCGTCGCCATGCTGGCGCTGCTGCCGCGCACCGCGGGCGCCGCCAACCGGCCCACCGGCCTGGCGCGCGAGGTGCGCGTGCTCGGCCGCCAGCAGGTCTGGACCTCGCTCATCCTGATGCTGATGCTGATGATCGGTCAGTTCGGCCTGTTCACCTACATCACGCCAACGCTGCTCGAAATCACCGGCCTCGACGAAAGCCTGATCCCCTGGGTGCTGCTGCTCAACGGCGTCGGCGCCTCGATCGGTGTCCTTGTCGGCGGCAAGCTTGCCGACTGGAAGCTGATGCCTTCGTTGATCGCCATGCTTTTCCTGCAGGCGGTCATGCTGGCCGTCATCTATGCCGTCAGCCCCTATCCGGTGCCGATGATCGTCGCGATCGTCATCTGGGGCGGCCTCAACTTCGCCATCGGCGCGCCGATCCAGACCCGGATCCTGGCCTGGACCGCCGACGCCTCGAACCTTGCCTCCTCGCTCATCCCGTCGGGCTTCAATGTCGGCATCGCGCTCGCCGCCTCGCTGGGTGCGGCGATGCTCAATGCCGGCTTGGGCTATCGCAGCCTACCGGTCGCCGGCGCGCTCGCCATGCTGGTGGCCGTAGCGGTCGCGCTCGCCTCGCAGGCCTGGGAATGGCGCAGCCGCGCGACGCCGCCGCTGCCGGCGGCAGCCGAATAATGCATGTCGCCCAAAAGTGCGCAGCGGTTTTGGGGTAACGACATGCACAAAAACAGCAACTTAAAGCGCGTCGCCTGAATCCGTTTCGACGCGACGCGCTTTAGAATGCCAAAGGGGCCGCTGGCCCTCACAAATCGATCCGGAACCTGAGGCTTTCGGCGCCGCCATAGGCGGCGTCCTCGAAGAAGCGGCCGACCAGCCTGCCGCCATTGGCAAGGATCACCTTGTGCGAGGCCGGATTGCCCGGCTTAGCGGTGATCTCGACATAGTCGAGACCGACCGCCCTCGCCTCGTCCAGCATCAGCCGCACCGCCTCGGTGGCATAGCCGCGGCCCCGCTTCCAGGGCACCACCGCATAGCCTATGTGGCCGAGCACACGCGGCGGCAGCGCCGACGTGCCCTTCTGCCAGCGAAGCCCGATCGAGCCGGCGGCCTCGCCATCCCAAATCCAGCGCCGGAAGCCAGGAAGCCGCGGCACCTGGCTTCCATCCGGCAAGGTAACGGGCGGCCCCTTCGCCCCGCGGTCGTCGAGGCCAGCGAGAAATGCCACCGGATCTTCCTCGATCGCCGCGAGCTGCTCGCGCGTCGCGTCCAGGAGCCGCACATTGTCGGGCGACCAGCCGCGCTGCAGCGCCGCCTTGTAGGACGGCAGGTGTTCGAGCGCTGGCTTGACGATTTCGATCATGACGTAATCCTGCCTTCAGCGGTTCGCGCTAACTCTTATGACCGTGGTCAAGAATGATGGATGACCTTTTTCGCCCTATGCCTTTTGCCACAGGTTTTGTTTGCCATTGATGAGGGCACCACGGAGACGGGATGGGCCTTGAGACGACGGTTGATCCAGCTCTTATCCGCGGGTTGGTTACCGCACTTCCGTAATCCGTCCTGGGCCATCCCT
>NZ_RQXT01000100.1 GCF_003863365.1 Mesorhizobium tamadayense
ACGAAGATGTAGCGCGGTCCGCTACTCGACGTTGAACAGCCGAACGGGCGACCTAGGTCGGTATGAGCGTGCTTTCTCCAAAACGGCTCGTCTTCGTGCGTTGATCTCGAAAGTCGGTATAAATTCATACATGTTTGAGAGAGTGGACTGGATGACGCGATCTGAGTTCAACACACAGGCGTTTTTGAAGGCGCTGGATCGAAAGAAGTCGGATAGAAAACTGAACTGGAGGCAAGTCGCTGAACTTTCGGGGGTCAGCGCTTCAACACTGACCCTCATGGCGCAGGGACAAAAGCCAGATGTCGAAAACCTGGCTCGGCTATTCCACTGGTCGGGTTTGAGTGCCGACACATTTGTGGGCGCAGGACAGGGACACCGCCTTTTTACAGAGCCGTTCAGCCAATTCACCATGGTTATCTGTTCGGACAACTATCTTGCCGCCAACGGCCGCAGCACGGTGGTTGACACTATCACTGGCATTTGTGTGCGTCTCCGAGACAAACTCCACCACGGCTAGCGGGAAAAGGATGACTCCGGTGCCCGCATTGACGAGCGCGGGCCTCGTCGAGCGCCGGCGTGGTGTTCCCGTTCCCCAGGATCGCCGGCCCCCGTCGTGAGGAGACGGCCTTGGGGGTCTGGTTCATCGGCGTCGCAAGCTTGTAGCCCTTCGCCTACGAGTTCCGGCTCAGTCGATCAGTTGGTCCGCGAATCCGTTGGACGGCCTTCAAAAGATCGAAAGCGGAATGGCCGCTTTTGAATGACCTCGTCCTGTGAGCTGTCAGGCCGCTTGCGGCCCCTTTCCGGTCATTCCATATTTCGCGTCTGAATGGCTGCGGTGATCCGAAGCCGAGGGGGAGTCCACGGAGGCGCAGGCGCGGACCGCCTAAGCGGCGCCTCAAGCCATACAGATGGGCTGTGCCGGAGGATAATGCGGACAGAAGCAGGACGGGCGGGTGTGATGCACGACGCTACGTCGTTTGTTCCTGCTCAATCTCTTTCGTATCCTGAAAACGGTCGGCGATCCGTGGATGGAGGCGACCGCCATCCGCCGCGCCGATTGCCACGACGATCTCGTCGGCGGCCGGACCGTCGGCAATCTGGAAGTTGGCCGTGATGAAATGCGAGCGGCGGCCGTTCTCGCTCTTGTGCATCATCGGCAGCGACAGCAGCGCGCCCGGCGCGTTGCGCGTGTTGCAGAATTCGAGATAGGTCGTGCCGCCGACGGCCTCACGGAACACGTTGCCGAACCGCAGCGTGTGGATCATGGCCGAGGCATGTTCGATCTCGCCGGCGACCCCAACTGCCGCGGCCTTGCCGTAGCTCTCGATACGCTCCGCAGGCATAAGCTCGAGCAGGCGACGGGTAAGTTCATGTCCGAGTCGGGGCGCGATGGCCACGATCTCCGGCCGCAGGTTCTCGACGAACCCGCGCCCAGCCCATGGATTGCGCAGGATGGCCGCGACGACGATCGACGTTACTGGCCTGGCACTCGCCTTGCCGCCCTCGATGTGCACTTCCTCGATGAAGGTGCAGACTTTTCGCAATTCCATGATTTTGGGCCCTGTTGGTGGAAGCCCAGCCTAGTAAGGCCCGATGGACAGGTATTCCTCCGGTTCGTAGGAAGAATCGGCGTGCACCCCGCTTGGAAGCGGTGTAGCGTTGGTATATCCGCGACGGCTTAAATTGGCCTTTCGCGAGGCGGAAGACCGGGCGTGGACCACCAGTCGCAAATTCTCTCTTTGCGGGACGCCGCCAGCCTCATCAATTCGGGTGGCGATCTCCAGTCGGTGCTGCGCGACCTCGTGCTGGCAGCCTGCCGCCATGCCAAATGGACCCTTGGCTCGATCATGAGCATCGATGCGCCGCATGGCCACGCCTATGTCATTGTGCGCCATGATCCGACGCTCATTCAACGCACTTTGCCGGACCGTTGGGAGCTCGCGACCAGTCCTTCGATCGTCGCGCTCAACCGCAACGAGCCTGTCTATATCAGGGACGCGCGCGTGTCCGAGGAATTCCCGGGTTATCGCCGCGAGGCGTTCGAGCGCGACTACCGCAGCGTGCTCGTCATGCCGATGAACTGCGTCGACGAAGACGGCCGGCCCATGGTGCTGACCGTGGTCTCTCGCGAGATCACCGAAGTAAGCGCCGAGGATATCGCTTTCATCGGCATGATCGTCCATCTGGGCGAGATCGCGGTGGAGAAGCAGCACCGTCTGCATCAGGAGAAGCAAGCCGGCGAGCGTCTGCAGCGCGCGCTCTCGGCGCACACCTCGCTTCTGCAGCAGGCCTTGTCGGACGGGTCGGTGGTCTCGCTCGCCGAAAAGGTCAGCGAACTTTTGCCCAACCCAGTGGTGGTGATCGATTTCCATGCCAATCTGGTCGTGGCCGGCCGTTCCCCAAGTGAGGCGCATTTCGACACCGCTTCCTGGCAGCAGGCCGTGAGCGGAACACTCAGCCGGCAGATCTTCAAGGTGGCGCGCAGCGCGTCAGACGGACGCCACACCGAGACGCTGTTCGTCGATGACGGCAAGCACCGGCTCAAGCTTTCGGTACGAATCGAGCCGCTTACCATCGACGGCGAAGTGGTTGGCGCGCTGATGATTTTCCCGACGCCGCAGCAGTCCGGCCAGCTCGACCAGATGCTGCTCGACAGCGCCAAATTCGCGCTCAGTGTGCAGATGATGCGCAGCTTCGTCCGTTTCCGCTTCGAGACGCGCTCCCTGACGGAACTCTTCCTGGAAGTCGTTGAGCGCCGCTGGCGTGATGAGGCCGATATTGTCAATCGCGCGCGCCGGTTGGGGATCGACCTGACCACGCCGCAAAGACTGATTGTCGTCGACTACGCCGACGATGCGAAGGACGGCAGCGGCGGTCTTGCCGATCCCCATCATGCGCTTGTCCGGCTTCTGGAACAGGCAGGCGTGGCGGGCACCGTCATCGCCGTCGAAGGCGGTCTGGTCTGTCTCGTTGCGGACGATGCCGGGCAGGACAGCATCCGCCTGGGGAAACTGCCAAACAAAATCGCCGGGGAGCTTGGCCGCTATTTCGAGCGCGAGCCGGCGGTATTGGGATCCGAGATCTGTGCCGTGCTGGCAGATTACCCGACCGCATGGGAACGTTGCCGCCGCATGATCCGCATCGGCCGCTCCTTCGGGCGCACCGGCGTTTTCGCCGGGCAGGATTTTGGTCCGCTGCCGATGCTGGTCGCTGCCGCCGACGTGCCCGACGTGCGCAACTTCGTCGACAAAAGCGTCGGCGCGCTGATCGCGCATGATCGCGAGCACGGCACACCCTATCTGGATACGCTGTTTGCCTATCTGCGCGAAGGCTGCCGCAGCCAGGCCTGCGCCGACGCCCTCGGGCTCCATGTCACCACCTTGCGCTATCGCCTGTCGCGCATGGAGGAATTGTTCGGCATCAAGCTCGACACGCCCGAACAGCGCTTCGCGGTCGAACTGGCGATCCGCCTCAGCGGCATCATCAACAGCCGCGTGCCGGCGGTCCGCTAGAACCACTCCATCCCGACATTGCCGTCGCTGTATGTCGTCCGCCGCTGGGCGCGGGCTCGTCGCGCTTCTGCTTGCTCGGGATGGCAGCAGCCGGTCGCGAACTCTTTCCTATAGATCGGAGGAAGAACCGGTGCCGGCTCCTGCCTAGCTTCCATGCGGCAACGTGGAGGAAGGCAATGGCGGATGCGGTGGCACAAAGGACGATCGACCCGATCGCCTTGCGTCGTGCCTTCGGCACCTTCGTCACCGGGGTCACCGTCATCACCACGCGCGACAGCGACGGCAATCCGCGCGGCATGACCGCCAATTCCTTCACCTCCGTCTCGCTCGACCCGCCGCTGCTGCTGGTCTGCGTCGGCAAGTCGGCGGCGAGCTTTCCGGCCTTCAACGAGACGCCATCCTTCGCGGTCAATTTCCTGCATGAGGGGCAGGTCGATGTTTCATCGGTGTTCGCCTCGAAGGCGGCGGACAAGTTCCAGTCGATCAATCATGATCGCGCCCACACCGGCGCTCCGGTCCTCACCGACAGCCTGACCTGGTTCGACTGCACCGTTCACAACCGTGTCGAGGCGGGCGACCACATCATCCTGATCGGCCAGGTACAGGCCTTCGGCACCAGCCCGTCGGCGCCGCTTGGATTCTGCCGCGGCCGCTACGCCAGCGTGAAGGATCCGCTGCCGGCCGGGTGGCTGGCGTCGCAGGACATGATCATCGGCTATTTGGTCGAAGCGGGGAACCGCATCCTCTTGCGTGCCGACGGCAAGGGCGGTTGGGTACTGCCGACGGCGCGGCGCCGCAAGGTGGACAGCAAACTTGTGCTGGATGGCGGCGAGGCGCTGAGCCTCGTCCCGGAAAACACCTTCCTCTATTCGGTTTTCGACGTCGCCGACAGCGACCCCGGCTATTTGATCTACCGTGCCGAACTGAGCCGCGAGAGCGCTGAAGCCGCATTGCCGGATGGTCACGCCTTCTTTGCCGTCGACGCGCTGCCCTACGAGCGGATCGCCACCCACGAGCTGCGGGCCATGCTGCGCCGCTATGCGCGCGAGCGGCAGGACAAGCGCTTCGGCATCTACATCGACACCGGCGAGGGGGGCCGCGTCGCCATGATCGACGGCCAGTCGCAATCGTGGACGCAGGCCGCGTCCGAATGATGATCCACACAGGACAGACAGCATGAAAACGACGGTCGCATCGCTCGAAGGCTCGCGCCAGAACCTGTTCATCAATGGCGAGTTCGTGGCACCGAAGAGCGGGCAGTATATCGACAGTTTCGACCCGACCAGCGGCAGGCCCTGGTACCAGTTCGCCGAGGCCGGCGCCGAGGATGTCCGCGCGGCAGTCGAGGCCGCGCGTTCCGCTTTCGCGGCGCCGGCCTGGCGGCGCATGACGCAGACCGACCGCGGCAGACTGGTGCGCCGGCTGGCGGAACTGGTGCTCGACAACGCCGACGAGCTGGCGCTGATCGAGACGCGCGACAACGGAAAGCTGCTCAAGGAAATGCAAGCGCAGATGCGCGCCATGCCCGACAGCTACACCTACTTCGCCGGCATGGCCGACAAGCTGCTCGGCGACACCATTCCGGTCAACAAGCTCGACATGCTCAATTTCAACCTGCGCGAGCCGATCGGCGTCGTCGGCATGATCACGCCATGGAACTCGCCGCTGATGCTGCTTACCGGCACGCTGGCGCCATGCCTTGCGCTCGGCAACACGGTGGTCGTCAAGCCGTCCGAGCACGCTTCGGCCTCGACGCTCGCTCTGGCCGAGCTGATTATGGAGGCCGGCTTTCCCGCCGGCGTCGTCAATGTCGTGACCGGCACGGGCGCTGTCGCGGGCGACGCACTGACTAGGCATCCGGGTATCGCCAAATTCGTCTTCACCGGCTCGACCGGAACCGGGCGCCGCATTGCTGCCAATGCGGCGCAGAACCTCATCCCCTGCTCGATGGAACTTGGCGGCAAATCCCCTCACGTCGTATTCGGCGATGTCGATATCGAGCATGCCGTGAACGGCGTCGTATCGGGTGTCTTCGCGGCCGCGGGGCAGACCTGCGTCGCCGGTTCGCGCTGTTTCGTCGAAGCCAGCGTCTACGATCGCTTCGTCGAGGCGCTGGTCGAGCGCACGAGGCGCGTGCGGGTCGGGCTGCCGACGCTGGAGGAAACCGACATCGGTCCGCTGGCGCTGTCGGCGCAGCTTGCCAAGGTGGAAACCTATGTCGCCTCGGGCGTGCGCCAGGGCGCCAGCATCGCGGCCGGCGGCAGGCGGCCACAGACGGCCGAGCTTGCCGGCGGCTGGTATTTTGAACCGACCGTGATGACCGATGCCGACAACGGCATGGACTTCATGCAGGAGGAGCTGTTCGGTCCGGTCATCGGCGTCATCCCGTTCTCGTCGGAAGACGAGATGATCCGGCTCGCCAACGAGACCCGCTATGGGCTGGCCTCCGGCATCTGGACGAGGGACATCAACCGTGCGCTGCGTTTCGCCAGGAATGTCGAGGCCGGCACAGTCTGGATCAACACCTATCGTGCCTCCTCCTTCATGTCCGCCAATGGCGGCTTCAAGGAGAGCGGCTACGGGCGGCGCGGCGGGTTCGACGCCATGGAGGAGTTCTCGCGCCTGAAGAACGTCGTCATCGACTACTCCGGCGCCATGCAGGACCCGTTCGTCATCCGCCTTCGCTGACCAAACCCGACATACCGACCGGGAGACCGACATGAAATTTGCCGTATCGCTGACCATGGAGCGCTTCTCGCCCGACATCCCCATGGCAAGGGTGAAGAGCAATCTCCTGAACCTCGCGCGCATGGCCGACGAGGGCGGCTTCGAGACGCTGTGGACGGCGGAGCACCACACGATCGAATGCACGATCTCGCCGAACCCGCTAATGACGCTGACCTGGCTTGCGCAGCACACCGAGCAGATCCGGCTCGGTACCTCAACGCTGGTCGCGCCTTACTGGAGTCCGATCCGGCTCGCGGGCGAGGCGGCGCTTTGCGACCACCTGACCGGCGGGCGGCTGGAGTTCGGCATCGCGCGCGGCTCCTACCAGTATGAATTCGACCGCATGGCCGGCGGCATGCCGCAGCAGGAAGGCGTCGCCTATCTGAAGGAACTGGTGCCGGCGGTGAAGAGACTGTGGGCCGAGGACTATGCCCATGACGGCCACTGTTGGAAGTTCCCTTTAGCCGCCGGCGTGCCGAAGCCGCTGCAGAAGCCGCACCCGCCGATCTGGGTGGCCGCGCGGGACCCGGGCACCTTCGACTGGGCGGTCGGCATCGGCGCCTCGATCCTGTCGACGCCTTTGTCGGCGCCGCCGGCCGAAGTGGCGGTGCTCGGCGAGAAATTCCGCAAGGCCGTCGCCGACCATCCGGAGGTGCCGCGCCCGCGCCTGATGATGCAGCGGCGCACCTGCGTCTACGAACGGCAACAGGACTGGGAGGTCGCGGTCGGGCATGCGATCGACTATGGCCGCGCCTTCGAGAACCTGTTCCAGAACATCGGCACGGTGCGCAGCGGCTTTCCCGAAGCCGTGCCCTACGAGAGCGTCAAGGGCAAGGACAACTACAATCCCGAAAACATCCGCCGCAACCTCATGTTCGGCACGCCGGATGAGGTAATCGAAAAGCTGCTCGACTATGAAGCTGCGGGCGTCGACCAATACTGCCTCGGCCTGACGTTCAACCTGCCGTTCGAACTGCAGAAGAAGACGATCAAGCTTTGGGTCGACGAGGTGATGCCGGTCTTCGCCGCACGCGAGCGCGACAAGGCGCGCCAGGCGCGCCAGGCGGCGAGGGCGTGATCATGGCGCGCTCCGGCCAGCTCGATGTCGAAGGCGTGCTGCTCAACTGGCGCCTCGAGGGCGAGGGCGGCGTGCCGCTAGTCTGCATCCATGGCGTCGGCTCTTACCTCGAAGCGTGGAATGGCGTGGCCGAGCGGCTGAAGGATCGCTTCGCGATCCTTACCTTCGACCTGCGCGGCCATGGCCGCTCCAGCCGGGTCAAAGGCCGCTACGAGATTGACGATTTCGTCGGCGAGACGTTGGCGCTGGCCGATCATCTGGGGTTTTCCACCTTTAATCTGGCAGGGTTCTCGTTGGGCGGTTTGATCGCGCAGCGCCTCGCGCTGACGCACGCCGAGCGCCTGCAAAAACTGGCGCTGCTGTCGACGGTCGCCGGCCGCACGCCCGAGGAGCGCCATGCGGTGCGCGGACGGCTGGCGGCGCTGATGGCGAGCGATGCCTCGGCGCATCACGCCGCCTCACTGTCGCGCTGGCTGACCGAGGACTTTCAGGACAGGAACCCTGAGATCATCGCCGAGCTGCGCCGGCGCGACGCAGAGAACGACCGTGACTGCTACGCCGCCGCCTACCGGGTTCTGGCCGAGACCGATTTCGGCGGCATTCTCGACCGCATCACCTGCCCGACGCTGATCGTGACTGGCGAGGACGACCAGGGGTCCAGCCCGCGCATGGCGCGGCTGATGCACGAACAGGTCCAGGGTTCGCAAATCGCCATTTTGCCTGGGCTTCGCCACTCGATCCTGATCGAGGCGTCGGCTCGGGTCGCGGAAACGATGGCCGACTTCCTGCTGGGCGCTGGTCGCGCGAGAGGGGCCGTCGCGCATGGGTAGCGGTCTTCGTGGAGCAGGAGCGGGTGCCTTGCTCAAGGCGCCGCGCGGCACCTCGCCGGCAACAGGCCAAAGCTTTCCCCGTGAGCGAGGGAATGGCGGCTGCAAACATCCTCCGCGGCAGCGGAGGACCGGACCAGCCCGGGCGTCGCTAAATCCGCGAGCCGTCCGGGGGACGCCGACTTCGTCGGCAAGGGATTGCGAGATCATGACCGGCTAAACGGTCATGACCGCATGGGAATGAACAAACAACAAGGGAACACGCACAATGACATTCTGGAACAGACGACAGCTGACGATGGCCGCGCTGGCACTTGCCCTTGGCGCATATCCCGCCCATGCCGGCGCGGTGCTCGATCGCGTGACCGCCGCAGGCACGCTCAAGGTTGCGACTGACGCCAACTGGGCGCCGCAATCCTTCATGAACGCCAACAATGAGCTGGATGGATTCGACGTCGACGTGGCCAAGGCGATCGGCAAGCATCTCGGCGTCAAGGTCGAGTTCGTCACGCCGGGCTGGGACATTATCACCGCCGGCAATTGGGCGGGCCGCTGGGACATGCATGTCGGTTCGATGACGCCGACCAAGAAGCGCGCCGAGATCTTCGATTTCCCCGCAGTGTACTACTACACTCCGGCGGCAGTCGCCGTGCACAAGGACAGCAAGGCTAAGACGATGGCCGATCTCGACGGCAAGGTGGTTGGCGCCACCAGCACCTCGACCTTCGAAGCCTATGCCAAGAAGGATCTGACGCTCGACGCAGCCGGCGCGCCGCCCTTCGAGTACAAACTCAACCCGAAGGAAGTCCACTCCTACGAGAATTCGACGACCGCCTTCGATGACCTTCGCCTCGGTGACGGCGTGCGCCTGGACGCGGTGGTGTCGTCGCTGCCGTCGATCCTCGATGCCGTGAAAGCCGGCTATCCGATCAAGCAGGTCGGCGATCCGGTGTTCTACGAGCCGCTGGCGATCGCCATCGAGCACGGCGACCCGGAACTGTCCGCCAAGATCGCCGAAGCCGTGAAAGCGATGAAGGCGGACGGCACGCTGAGCAAGCTCTCGGAAAAATGGTACGGCCAGGATTATTCGAAGACGAA
>NZ_RQXT01000101.1 GCF_003863365.1 Mesorhizobium tamadayense
CGGGCTTGGCGTCAAGACGTACAGTTTCATGCTGTACATTTCAACAACGAACGACAAGGCACGCACAAGCGCATATCCGTGGTCGACGGCATCATCTCCGACTGTCGAGCGAGGGGAGGTTTTGTGCGTGGAGGATCATATGAGGGCAACGGCTCTCACAGGAAATCGGTTTAGATATCTTCGGCCCTCATCTGGCGATCTACCTCTTTTTCAATCGTCGGAAGCTGCTTCGGCCCGCGCGATTGGCTTTAGCGTCCCTGACGACCGTAGGTATCCGATCACCAACTCCCGCAGATAATTTTGACTGAAACGTCGCGTCCGCGCGTACGACAGGACCAGGCCGATACCGAGGACCGCGAGATACTTCCATCTGATCGCTCCCGCGTCGGGGAACAGCAGGGTCAATCCAATCGAAAGGATAAACGCAGACACCAGTCCTCGTCCCAGGCCGTACATCCTCAGCATGATGTCTAGCCTGCTGTTGCTGTCGTGCGCGCGCACCTCGGCCGCCATCTCGCCTCGCGCCGCTCGCCAATCGGAGGCGGACATTTCTGCTATGTCGCCCAAGCCCTTCTCTTTGAGCAAACGGCTTATCCGTTGAAACTGCGCTGCGCTTACGGGACCGGACTCGCGTTTCCTGAGAAGCTCGGACGGATTGAGGCCGAGCTTCGTTTCGAGCGCTTCAACCACGTTTCCGATTGACTGCAAGAGGAAGCCCGAGACCAACGCCACCAGAACGATGACGCCAAACCCGCCGAGATCGATGCCATCCTTTGCGATCACGTCTCGAACGTCGGGCGACAAAAGAGTGAGAACGAGGGCGACGACTGAGCCCGGCACTACGAGGCTAACGTATTCATATGGATCAAGCTTCATGGCAGCGTTTCCTCAAGGGATTCGATCGTCACGGCAGGCGTGGCGCCCGAGCGATCCGAATCCGCAATAACGCCGCGGATCGACCCCGGCGTCCGGATCATCAGCACGACGGGAAAGCGTTGGCCAAGCGCAAGCGCAGCGGCCGTTGCGAGATCGGTGAGCGAGGCTGGCGTATTCGCAAGGTGGTTGTGCCAAGTACCCACCGGGTAAAGTGTGCCGCGGGTTCGATCGTTGTACCCTTTCAGTCGATCCCGGATACCCTCAACCCCCAAGGTAAACTCGGCCGCGGAGAACCGACTGTCTGGCGGAGGCTCGACGATATCGACCATATGGAAGCTGTCGGTCGCCTCATTGAAGCGTCCAATCAGGATACCTCCCGTCTCAACATGAGGACGGTCGGCAATTGCGGAGTCGATAAGCTCAACAACACTGTGAGAGATCGACGCCCTGCGGCCAGTCGAGCTGCGCAGCCTCCGAAAGGCGGGGACAGTGAACCGCTGCCACGACTGGTTCATCAGATCATCATCCACCCGTCCAATGGCCAACTCTCCTTCTTGCACCGGAAGTCCGCGTTCGAGGGCAGCGGAGAGATAGCGTGCCATGCCTGGGACGAAGGTCGAGAGCCTGGCATCTGTCATCTGCGCCGTCCGCGTCGAACATCCCTGACCCACGACAACAACGTCGCTGGCGCTAGCCAGGGCAAGCTCGCGTAGCGTGTCATCGTCGGCCATGACTCTGTAAGACTCGGCTTGAAGATCCTGGACGCTCGGATTGGCCTTCGGTCCTTCAATGGCCATATAGCTCACTGAGCCGCGGCCCAACAGCGAAGTCTCGACCACCCTGGGACGCTTGGCCTCCACTTGAGGAAGGCACAGAGCGTCAGTAACGGTTGGAGACCCGGTCGCGTCAACAAGGAGCTGGGTTGCTTTGGGCCATATCTGCTTCGCAGGCGGCGACGAGGCGAGCGCGACCGCGAGATCTTCGTGCAGCGGCGTCGCTGACTGGCCGAGACCCTGAATTGCTCTCGCTACGGCATCGGCCTTCCAATCAGGCACTGGAAACTGCGGTATCGGCACCAGACCATGACGAGCATAGTTGTGAGGAGCCATCAGGGATCGATCGACCAACGTGGTTGGCGCCCGTCCTTCCCTTGCTAAGTGAATCGCAAGCTTGGCGCCGACGCTTCCACAGCCGATTAGCGTCCATTGTGCTTCTTCAAGTGGTCGGGACCCAGATACCGACGCGAGCAGTTTCCGGCTGATCGCGTCACGCACTGCCGCGGGCCGTACCGGCACTTCGCTGCTGCCGCTTAAATCCGAGGCCGAGCGTACCTCCATGACGTAGGGCACGATCTCAAGCGGCGATCCCTGCCCTATCACATCGGCGGGTCGCCGAACCACGAGTAACAGGGTCAGGATGAGGGGAAGATTGTATGCTGATTTCCCAAATCGCGTCTGGAGAAGCCCGAATGCAGCGCGCAATTGCGCCTGGAGACCATAATGCGCTGCGCGATCGGTGAGCTCAGCCATCGTCCGGACTGTTTCGGGAAGATACCTGTCCGAAACAACGGGGTCTCCAGAAGGGGTTTTTCCGCCCCAGACGATAACCGAAAGGCCGACCCCCGCCGCGTTTTCGATCACCTTCCTGAAGAAGTCAGGTCCGAGACTTTGCCGTTGAGCTTCAACTGAAATCGCATAGGCGTGCCCGCCGCTACGAAGTTCGAGACCAAGATGCTGCGAGACCGCGAACGCGGAGCCCCCATCGCGGTTGACAAACCCGCGGACGAAGTTTGGGTCCACTTCCACCCAATCGTTGATGCTGTCGCGGCGAATCGGCTCCCATCCTTGGCTGAAATCCATGAGGGCGGCCGCCGCAGCCTTCTCCAGCCAGTCGGCGACCTGAACCATGATGCCCTCCATCCCGCGGTATCGGAGCAGGTCCTGGGGATCGCCTTCGAAATAGCAGGGCCGGGGAGGGTCCTCAGTCCGACTAGGCTGCACATGGGGATGGGATCTATTAAAATCCTGGCGAAGCTCGATGAGGGGCACTGCCAAGGGGAAGAAATCATCGAACGTGAACGTCACGGTCTCGACGGGTCTAACGCCAGCCGGGCTCTGGCCAGCACCGATCCAGCGGCTCGGCATCGGCACGACGAAGTCCACCGCTACCTTACTGCCATGTTCGTCCAACGTACGGATCTCGCGGACAAGAGGATGCCCCGAGACAACGTCAAGCGCGCGACGGATCGCCTTGGTTACGCCGGTCAAGGGCCATCCCTTAGCCGTGCTTGAACGGCTGAGCGCCGTAGGCAGATGAGCTTCCCGCCGCCGCGCCTGCCAGACCGCCGATGATCGATGGCGCGGCCAGAGCGGTCGTCCTCGTCTTGATCTTCAGGCCATCGCCGGTGACCTCGAACTCTAGCGGCTCATCGCCTTTGAGATCCCCAAGGCATTCGAACGTCCCGTTGACATCGCTGAGGATCGCCTTGTATTCGCGCTTGGCCCTGATGCAGGGTGGGTCCACATCGTCATCCTTTATAGGTTTGGAGCTCGAAATCACATAGGCGCCCGACAAGGCCTGACCGAGAGCCTTTCGTGCGTCGGGCGAAACTTCAGCCAATTCCTTCCAGTCCGACCAGCTGTCCCACGACAGGCTGTGCCACGAGCAATGATGGGGTGCGGCCAGCAGGTCGTATTGGAGATTCTCCGGTGCATCCTTGTTGCGCTGCCAGAGGCGCTCCCATATGCCGACTTCGGCATCGCCGCCAAACAGATAGTGGCTGGCTCCAGAGAGCGTGAACGTGCCGAGCTCGATGTTCACGACGACGCTGGAGTCATTCTTGCTCAGCTCCTCCTCTTCCTGCTCGTCGTCCTGCGGCGGGATCGGGGCAATGAGACGGGCACGGAAGTCAATTTGGTACGAGCCGCAGATGCTCTGAAAAACGCTGTCCGTGCGGACCAGGATCGCTCCCAAGCCGTCCGTCTTCCCGTTGATGTCCTCGCCAAGAATCAGAATGCGATCACCATCGCTGAGGCAGCCGAAATCGCGGAACCGCTTGACGCGACGGCGCGCTTCCGTGGCCCATGCGTTCGCGTCGTCGCACAATGTGTGTTGCTTCTTCGATGCGCGCCGGAAGACGATGGGCGACGACCACATCTCACGGATTACGATCTTGTCGGCTTTGGCACTCCACTCCGAGACGGGGCCAAGGTGAAAGTGCTTCCAAAGGCCGCGGCAATGGTCCTGGTCGGGATGCGTCAACAGGAACGCGTCTACATAGAGATAGCCGGCGGGATCTCTCTTCAGCCGGGAGCGAAGCTGCTGGGCCACATCCGGAACGTCCCCATCCGGATCGTCCGCATCGGAGCGAATGTTGCAGTCGATGAGAATGGTTTTTTCCGACGCTGTCGCCAGAAAATGCATGTCGCCGTTGTCGACTTTGAAGTGGGTGGAGCTGGCCGTCATGTTCAAGTGTTCCTCGGAGTGATGCCGGCGTCGGTTTACAAACGTCAGCTCCTTGTTGAGTCTGTGCCACATTAGATAGGAAAACACGGAACTTTTGCAAGAGTTATCGGTTTACAATTTGCCTATCTAATTCCAAATGTGTAAACCGCTGTGAATTGTGGGGAAAGAAACATGATCGGACAGAAGCTGAAGCTCGCCCGCCTTGCGTCCGGTCTGTCACTGCGGGAGCTGGCAGCCCGAATCGACGGGCTGGTCACGGCGCAGGCGGTTGGAAAGTACGAACGCGACGAGGACATGCCAAGCTCACGTGTTTTGATCGCGCTGGCAGGCGCGCTCGACGTGACCGAGGACTATCTTCTCAATGATGATGAACTTGTGCTTGAAGGCATCGAGTTCCGGAAGAAATCCGCGTCGTCACGTGAAGTGGCAACGATCGAGGCCCGCACGCTTCATCTTCTCGAGCGTTATCTCGCAGTGGAAGATCTGCTTCACTTGCGCAGTGTCGATTGGGAAAAGCCGCGAAGCGCGCCGTACCCTGTCTCGGATATCCGCGATGCGGAAGATGCTGCTCGGTCTGTCCGTGATGATTGGGGACTAGGAAATAACCCGATCCCTAAGCTCGCCGAGCTTCTCGAAGAGCGGGGTGTCAAAGTCCTCTCTTTGGATCTGGACGATATCGATGGCCTGGCTGCGAAGGTTCGCAGAAAGGACCGTGAGGCTGCCCGCGTGATCGTCGTAAAGAAAGATACGTGGTCCGAGCGAAAACGGTTTAATCTTGCCCATGAACTCGGACACATGGTCATGGCCCCAGGTCCAGGTGTCGATCCGGAGAAGGCAGCACATCGCTTTGCCGGAGCCTTCCTGATACCGGCGGACGCATTGCGTGCTGAGGTTGGCGCCAAGCGGTCTTCAATCAGCATTGGTGAACTCGTGGCACTCAAGCAACGCTTTGGCGCGAGCATTCAGGCAATTGCTTATCGCTGCAAGGATCTTGGCATTATCAGTGGGCCGGCCTTCTCGACTCTCTATCGCGTTTTCGCGAGTCGCGGCTGGCGCTCACCTCCGTACCAAGAACCGGGAACGATCCCGCCACAAGTGGAGGAACCAAAGCGTTTCGAGCGGCTCTGCTATAGGGCGCTAGCTGAGAAAGTGATTGGGGAGGCGCGAGCAGCTGAATTGTTAGGCATCTCGGTCCGCGAGCTTGGGGCACGCCTTGATCAGGGGGCGCTGTGACCTCGTGCGCGTTCTTGTCTCTCACACCTCGGTTATTATTGACTTAGAGCGAGGCAACCTGCTCGAGCATATATTTCGATTACCGTTCGAATTCGCGGTTCCGGACCTTCTCTTCCATCGTGAACTCAAAGGACCCACGGGCGACGGCCTTGTCGCCCGCGGTCTCCGCATTGAAGAGCTTTCCTCGCACGAGGTGACGCGCGCGACCACCGTACAGCGCCGAAATCCTACGCTATCTTTTGCAGATGCGTTTGCCTTTTCCTTGGCCGAGATGCGGGGCTGGCTCCTCCTGACAGGAGACGGCGGTCTGAGGCGTCTGGCGGTCGCGGAGCGGCTGGAGGTGCATGGAGTACTGTGGCTTCTGGACCAGATGGAGGCGGGTCGACATTTATCATCTGTCGAGCTTCACGTTTGCCTCTCGGCAATCGCGTCGCACCCACGATCTCGATTGCCTGTTCCCGAGGTTCGCAGGCGTCTGGCGCGCTATCGATGATTTTGGTGAAGGCGCCTATAGTTGACGCCTTTCGATACTCAGGTCGCGGCCATCGACACAAGATGGATTCTGGTGAACAGGTTTCTTGATTGGGACACGGGCGAAACTAACTCCAGATTTTCACTCGTGGTGGAATTTCAACGTTCCGCTGAAACCACCACATTTTGTGAAATTGCGGTTGACATATTTCAGTAGGTCAGCCATTTTCAGCGGATGCTGAAATCGGGTGACTCATTGAAGAGCATTGAGCATCAAGCTGCGGACGCCCTGCGGGGCGTCTTAAACGATATTCCGCCCGTTTCCATCGAGAATGTAGAGGTTGAAGCCGACGCTTTCGATCGCGAAATCGATATTCTTGCGCATATCAGCGCCTTCGGGCGCACACATATTCTCGTCTGTGAGGTCAAGTCGAGCGGACAGCCGCGCCACGTTCACTCGGGCCTGCTCCAAGTGCGAAGGGCGGTAAACCACATAGGAAAAGGCGCAATTCCTGTGTTCATTGCGCCCTTTCTTTCTCCAGAAGCACAGGCTCTTTGCCAAGAAGAAAATGTGGGCTTCCTCGATTTCGAGGGAAATTGCCGGCTCGCTTTCGACGGCATATTTATTGAGCGTAAGGTTCCGACCCGACCCGCAATCGAACGCCGGGAGTTGAAGTCGATCTTCAAACCGAAGTCCGCGCAGGTTCTGAGAGTGATGTTGCGCGATCCACACCATGCCTGGCGCGTCACCGAGCTTGCGGAAGCAGCCGGTGTCAGTCTCGGCCACGTCAGCAATGTCCGCGCTGCGCTCGTGGATCGTGAGTGGGCGAAAATCGGCGACGATGGCATGTCGCTTTTTCGGCCGGCAGCGGTTCTGGACGCTTGGCGGAACTCTTATGAGCCGCCAGCGGGTGATCGCCAAAACTTCTACACTACCTTGCACGGCAAAGCGTTCGACCAGGTCGTTCGCGATGTGCTTGGTGCGTCGAATCGAATTGACCGAGCGATCCTCGCATCGTTCTCGGCAGCGCAATGGATTGCGCCATATGCTCGGGTAGGCAGCCAGTTCTTCTACGCAGATAGTGGAGGTCTCGACCGTCTACGGCATGCCCTCAAGCTGTCGTCTGCGGCGAAGGGTGAAAACGTTGTGGTCACGATCCTGAAGGATGAAGGGCCACTGCTTGATACAATCGAGCCGGCGCCCGGCGTCGTTTGCACAAGTCCTGTTCAAACTTACCTTGATTTGGCGATATCCGGGGAGAGGGGACAGGAGGCTGCTGACCATCTGCGGCAGGAGAAATTGCAATGGCTCCAGTAGTACCGCCCGATCCGCAATCGGCCGCCGACTACGACGACCGCACCACCGCGGCCGTGAAATCGGTTCTACTGGAAATTGGTCAGATACTCGGCAGTTTCAAAGGCAAGTTCGCCGTGATTGGCGGCGCGGTGCCTTGGCTCCTCCTAGAAAACGAAGAAATGCCGCATGTCGGAACTCTCGACGTCGATCTGGGCCTCGATACCGAGGCACTTGGAGATGGCGAATACGCCCGACTTGTCGAGGCACTTATGGGGAATGGGTATGAGCAGCGTGACGATCATCGTCTGTTCCAGCTTGTTCGGACAGTGCCTGTCGATGATGGTGGAGGTCCGATCGATGTGGTTGTCGACTTCTTGCGTCCTTTCGACGCCGTCTTCACAAAGAACAAACCGCCGCTGATCGAGCATTTTGCCGTGCAGCGGGCATCGGGTGCCGAATTGGCCTTACGCTTCTACAACCTCGTTGCGATTTCGGGCGAGATGCCGGATGGAGGCGCGAACCACGTCAACATCGCCGTCGCATCGATCCCCGCCCTCCTCGCAATGAAGGGCTACGCAATCGAGAACCGCCTGAAGAGGAAGGATGCGTACGACATCTATTACTGCGTTCGAAACTATCCAGGTGGCCCCGATGCACTTGCTGCGGATTGCGAGCCGGTTCTCGCTCACAAGGAAGGCAAAGAGGGCTTCGGGTTTATTGCCGGCAAGTTCGAGGCGGTTGATAGTTTTGGCCCCATTAGCGTCCGCCAGTTCGTGCAGGACACGCAAATTCTCGGGGAACGCACCGCCGAACAATGGCAGCAGGATGCATTTGGTCAGGTCGATGCGTGGCTCCGTGCACTTGGCTGGAGAGAGTAGGTCACCGCGCTGCTGCCGTTCCTCGCTAGCAATTTTTCTTTTGGGAGTGCAGCGGGTTGAAGCGCGTAGCTGAATATCCTGAACGCTACAATGACCGTCTATTTTATCACTGAATTGGACAACAGCCTTGCCGGCCGCCTTTATGTGAAGGTCGGACGCTCGCAAGCGGTCGATCGCCGCATAGCCAACCTGCAGACTGGCAATCGCCGTAGAATTGCGTTGATGGGAGAAATTCGGACCGGATCGATTTCCGAAGACCGCGTGATCGAACGGCGGTTGCACCTCATATTCGACCACAAAGCAGATTCGGGAGAATGGTTTTTCCTGTCGGCAGACGACGTTATTTCTGCCCTGAAGCTCTTTTCATCGAGGGCTTACATCTCTGTCGGACAAGATGCAACGTGGGGCCTACGCGCTTACCGGTCATCTGCTTG
>NZ_RQXT01000102.1 GCF_003863365.1 Mesorhizobium tamadayense
CCAGCAGGCACACGCCGGTACCGTCGAAGTACACCAACTTGACCCGGTCGGCGCGCTTGGCCCTGAAGACGTAGACCGTGCCAGAGAACGGATCGGCGCCCATTGTGTCGCGCACCAGCGCCGCCAAACCCTCGGCCCCCTTGCGGAAGTCCACCGGCTTCGTCGCGACCATCACCTTGACCACACCCGTCGGCCCGATCACGACGGCGCCTTCAGCGCACGGATCACCGCCGCCACCGTCCTGGCGTCGGCGCCACGACCGACCCGCATGGCGACGCCGTCAATCTCCAGCTCAATCACGCCGGCTTCTCGCACGGCCTTCCGCTTCCGTGTCGATCTCGCGCGCTTCCCCGCAGGTTCGGGCTCCGATGCCGCGACCACTGCTGGAACAAACAACGGCTCCGGTGCCGGCGCATTCTCAAACGGCACCCGCGCGGACCGGCGCCAGGCGAACAACTGCTGCGGGGACAATGCATATCGCCGGGCCACCGCGCTCACGGTCTCGCCAGCATCGTAGCTTTCCGCCACAATCCGCGCCTTCTCCTCCGGCAACCATCCGCGCCGCCGTCCAGAACCCGTGAATATCTCAAGCCGTCGAACCGGCTCCTCGTCCCTGGACTTAAGCGTAAGCTCTGAAATCGTCATGTGTCGAAGCCCTCAAAGGCTCCGAGCATCGTGGCTCACGACCACGCGCGAAAGGTGGTGCCGCAACAGCGCTCACGTCTCAGTTCGCCTCTTGCGATGAAGTTCGGCAGGGTACCTGCACAATCGTGTTTATCGTAGCCCCTGCAAGCTCGTCATCATGAAGTCGATGAAAGTGCGGACTTTGGGGGAAAGATATTTCCGGCTCGGATACACAGCATATAGCGTATTGGCGAACCCGATCGCGCCTGGAAGCACCGTCTCCAATCGGCCTGCCTCGATGTCCTGCTCGGCCATCCATTTCGGCAGGAAGACAAGGCCCATCCCCCGCAGAGCTGCCAGCTGCAGAATGGTCTCGTTCTCGCTCAGCATCACGGTACGAAATGTGACTTTGTGCCGTCCATCTGGGCCTTCCAGCGCCATGCTATCACTGGGGTTGACCCCGCTGAAACGAAGCAGCGCGTGACCGTTAAGATCCGCGAGGCCTTTGGGTCGACCTGCTCGTTCCAGATATTCCGGCGATGCCATGAGGTGGAATTGTATATCGGCCAGCGGCCGAGCGACGAGGCCCGGATCGAGCCGGTCGGGCGACGTTGCCCGCAGGGCAAGATCGAAACCTTCGTCCACCAGATTTACGATCCGGCCGCTTAGATCCACGTCTAGGCAGACCTCGGGATAGCGCCGGTTATACTCGGCCAGTCGGCCCACAAAGCAGATGCTGGCCGCCCAAACCGGTGCACTCAGTTTCAGGGTCCCGCGGGGCGCCACCGTAACATTGCCGATGGCTGCTTCCACCTCCTCCAGCCCTTCGAGCATCTGCTTGGCCTGGTTGAAATAAAGCCGTCCGGTTTCCGTCAGGCTGACGTGGCGGCTGGTGCGGTTGAGCAGCCGGGTGCCCAGCCGGTTCTCAAGCTGCATCACATGTTTGCTCGCCATTGCCGGCGAAATGCCGAGGCGGTCGGCGGCAGCAGTGAAGCTCTTCAGTTCTGACACGGTGCAGAACAGCCGCAGGCTCACCAGTGTATCCATGGATCATCAACATCCGAGAAATGGTTCTTCAATATTGAACACATTGATCAATGAATGAGAAAAAATCAAACTCATTTGCAACAGCTGCCCGTCGGCGACTCGCCTTTCGAACGGGCGCCGCGCTTGTCGCGGCAAACCTGCGAAGGACAGACCCGATGACAGATTCTCGACTCCCGACCTACTTCATCAGCCATGGCGGCGGGCCCTGGCCTTACATGACTGGGGAGTTCCGCCGCAATTTCGACGTGCTCGATAAGTCGCTGCTCGACATGCGCGCCGAACTCGGCGGCACGCCAAAGGCGGTCCTTGTGGTCTCGGGCCACTGGGAAGAGGAGGGGCTTGCAATCTCGTCGGGCGCCAAGCCGGGCATGATCTACGACTATAACGGTTTTCCGGAATACCTCTACCACATCACCTACAATGCGCCCGGGTCGCCGGAGCTTGCGAAACGCGTGCGGCAGCTGCTGCGCGCAAGCGGCATCGAAGCTGCGCTCGATCCCACACGCGGTTACGATCACGGCACCTTCAGTGTCATGAAGCCGCTCTATCCTGATGAGGACATTCCTGTGGTCCAGCTTTCGCTGGATACGGGTTACGATCCGGCGTTGCATATCAAGGTCGGCCGCGCGCTGGCGCCATTGCGTGAGGAAGGCATTGTCATCATCGGCAGCGGCCTCAGCTATCACAACCTATCCGCCATGCGCGGCACGGGTGGATACGAGCCGTCCCGCCGTTTCGACGCCTGGCTCCAGGAGACTTTGATCCATTCTCCTTCCGAGAAGCGGACCGAGCGACTCACCGAATGGGAGCGGGCGCCCGCAGCCCGCGCGGCGCATCCCCGTGAAGACCACCTGCTGCCGTTGATGGTGGTGGTGGGTGCGGCCGAGGACGAACCGGGCGCCGTTACCTATCACCAGAAAGACTTCGCCGGCGGGCTTACCGCATCGAGCTTCCGCTTCGGCCGCCCTCCCTCTGCCACCCGATCAGATGGAGACGCAAAATGACCGGTGAAAGGTTCAAACCAGTCCTCTACCTGAAAGAAAACTGCCCGTTCTGCCTCAAGGTTCGCATTTTCCTTATGGAGTCGGGATTTGCGTCGGAAATCGAAAGCCGCGACTTCGTTCCCGGGACCAAACAGGAGGAGGAGATTCGCGCAGTGCTTCAGCCGCATCTTGAGAAGGTCTCCTTCCCGTCTGCTGAGCTTGAGCCCGGCCGCTACGTCACCGAGTCCGACGATATCGTTGCGTTCTTCGCCGCTAAGGCAGGCCGCGATCCGAAAGAACTGACCGTTTACCGGAACTATGTCGATGGCGTCTTCGCCATGTCGATGAAACTCTGGAAGGAAAACATGGAACTCAAAAAGGCAGCTTCCGCCTGACCTCTCACACCGAACCTCTTGGAGATTTTCAATGCTCGATACCAGCAAATGGACACCATACGCGCTCGCAGCTCTACGCATCATGGCAGCGCTTCTGTTCCTCGAACATGCGACCATGAAGTTCCTGCAGTTTCCAGCTCCAATTCAAGGTGTGTCCTATCCGCTTCCGGCCATTATGATCGTTGCAGGCGTCATCGAAGTGATCACATCGATCCTGATGATCGTTGGCTATCAGGCCCGCATCGCCGCATTCATCGCCTCGGGCGAAATGGCTGCCGCCTACTTCATGGGCCACATGCCGCATGGATTTTGGCCGTCCCTCAACATGGGTGAGCCGGCGATCCTGTTCTGTTTCGTCTTCCTCCTGATTGCCTCCGCAGGCGGCGGGGCCTTTGCGCTCGATAATGCTCGTCGCCGGGCCATGGCGTAAACGGCCCTATCGGGAAGCTGCATAGATTTGGCTGCCGACCGGCAGCCAAACTCTTGGGTAAACGAGACGACAAAATTCTGGAGAACCACAATGAAAGCCGCACTTCTCAAAGCTTACGGCGATGTCGATCAGTTCGAAATCGGCTACATTCCAACGCCGGTGCCGGGCCAGGGTGAAGTCCTGATCAAGATCGAGGCGTCCGCCGTCAATCCTTTCGACCTCATTCTGCGCCAGGGCTACATGGCCCAATTCATCCCGCTTCAACTGCCGGCAGTGCTCGGCGGAGACGCTGCCGGCACCGTCGCCGAACTCGGCGAGGGCGTGACCGGCTTCGTCGTCGGCGACCGGGTTGTCGCCGATTTCGCGGCAAACGGCAAAGGGGCGCATGCAGAATTCGGAGTGGTTCCGGCCACGTCCGCGGCCAAGCTGCCGGCAGGCCTGAGCTTCGAGCAAGGTGCCTCGCTGGTCAAGGCAGGCCTTACCGGCCGGCAGACCGTCGAGGCGATCAACGTTAAGCCCGGCGACCGGGTTCTCGTTTCGGGCGGCCTCGGCACGGTCGGACGTTCCGCCATCCAGTATCTCAAGGAGATCGGCGCCAAGCCGGTTGCCGGTGTCAGGCCCGAGCGGCTGAACGAAGGTCAGGAACTGGCGGGCGAAGCGCTCGACATTACGGTTCCCGCCGCAAGCCCGAACTTCGACTATGCGATCAGCACCGCTGGTCCCGTGGCCGGCAACCTCATCGGCAATGTTCGCGACGGCGGCACCGTTGCGAGCATCGTTCCAGTACCCGAAGGCGCCAATGCCGGAGACCGGGTCACCATCCATGAACTCTATCACCGCACCGACGCGGCCATGCTCGACGCAGTGCTCACTGCCGCCGCCAGCGGATCGCTGGTGATCCCGATTTCCAAAACCCTGACCTTGGATCAGATTGATGCGGCCCAGAACGCGGTAGCGGCGGGCGTTCCCGGGAAAGTCATTCTCAAACACTGAGAAACGCAGACGCGGTCCAACCATGCATGACTGCTCTGGCGGGTCGCGCGCCGAAACCCTCACTGCCGCCAACGCCGCCCTAGTTTGGGCGCAGAACGCCATCCCCCCGCCAGAAAATGGGGAGATCGGTAATTTCTCTGGGGTCGAATACGGATTGTTAGGTCCGCGTAGTCCATCAACGTCGCTTCTTTCGGAGCGATGGCGGTGGAATGGACGATCACGATCGAGGGCACTAACAGTTCGGTGACGTTTGCCGGAAGGCGGTCCGCATCGACACGAGCTGGGAACGTCTGTCTGACGGCGACCTTGGCCTGTCGATCGACGACGCTAAGACGATCATGACGGCGCTGCAGAGCGCGGTTGTGAACCACGAGGCGGAGACGTATTCCCTCTTTCGTGGGGTCTGCCCGGATTGCCACCGGTTTCGGCCGGTCAAGGACGACGCGCCAGATCCGGACCGTCTTCGGCACCGTGGAGGTGCGCAGTCCTCGCTGGATGATGTGCCGAGATTGCTACCCGGGCATGGTCGTTGCCTTCGCGCCACTGAAGGAGATCTGCCCCGATCGAGCGACATCGCGGCTGGGGAGCATGATGCCGTACCGACCGGCGGCGGATGTGCTTGCCGAATTCCTACCCGTTGAGCCGACCGAGACGCATGCCACCGTGCGCAAGCGGACCATCAGGATTGGCGAACGGCTCGACGATCAGCTTGCAGAGGTGCGCGCAAGGACGCAAACAGGCGAACGACGCCAGCTTGAAATGCAGCTTCCCGGCGATCGCCGCAAAGAGTTCGTCATCAGCATCGATAGGGCGCATGTCCGCAGCGCCGATCCCGATTCAGAGCGCAACTTCGAGCTCGTTATAGCCCGATGCGGCCGCGGCGGGCGGGGCGACCTATATCAAATCGAACCGCGGCGCGATCATCAACTATGGCAAGTGCAACCGAGCCGGCCTTCGCGTCGCCACGATCCTGGCCGAGTCAGAGAATTCACTGGTCGGCAAGCGAATGGTCAAGAAACAGCAGATGCGATGGTCGCGTCACGGTGCTCACATGCTCATGCAGGTCCGCACGGCAGATCTCAACGGCGAGCTTCGCGATCGATTGCGAGCACCGTTCCGACAGCCAGAGGATCTTCCGCATATTTGGTGCAGGGTCGGCGTTCTCTTGGTGTTTCTACGGTGTTAGGCGGCTGCCAGCAGCCTGTTTCTCAGCAGCGGATACCCGGAGCGCCCATACATCTGGCGCTTGATGGTCTTGAGACGGTTGATCTGTCCCTCGACGGGACTGGTGCTACAGGGCTGGGTGATTGCGGCCCGAACAGCCGCAATGTCACGGCCGATGCCTGCTGCAAGAGAGGCCAGTTCGCTGTCCGTGGCGTCCTCGATCCATTGCTCGAGGCCGGCATCATCGTCGCCGCGTATCAGTGCAGCGAAACGTCGAGCCAGGTCACCCGCCTTCAAGAGCTCCGGCGCGCAGTCATAGAGATGGCACAAGAATTGCTCGGTCTGCTCATCGAGCAAAGTCGGGTCTTCGCTCAGCAGCCATGCACAGTTTCGGCGCGACGGCGGCCGCCATCGCGCATTTGACGGAGCGGTCGATGAGCACTGCTGGCGGGCGGCGGTCCACCTGTAGACGGTCGCCCTGCTGCCTGCAAAGCCGCTGCACTTGATTTCGCTCCACAGATGCAACCCGTTGCGTTGGCCTTCCTGCCAGCGTCCTTCGAGATACTCCTGGAAAGGGTCCATGAGAACCGAGCGCGCGGGCGGCCGCCGGTGCTCGGGCTCCCCGCCCGCTGCAAGCCACCGCTCGACCGTTCTCACGCTCATGCCGGTCCGAGGTGCGATCTGTCGCGGCGACATGCCGGTCGTCCGCAAATCAAGGACTTCAGCATAGAGTTCACTGCGCTGGTGGCGGCGCGACCGGCGCAGGCCATCAAGCTTCGGGGAAGTCTCCACTGATGGTTCCGGATTTCCGTCCTCATCGCCACCCGTCTCAGCCTTCATCGCCTTTCCGGCGGCACTGACCGCTTTGCGATGGCGGTCGAGGGCCAGACGCAACGCTTCGCCCAGGTTCTGGAGAAGATGCCAGCGGTCGGCGACCTGCGTTGCGTCGGGAGCACCGCGACGGGCGCCGTCAGCATAAACGCCGGCGCGATCGCGAGCGATGACTTCGATGCCCGGATGACGTTTCAGCCATGACGCGACCGTGTTGGCATTTCTGTCCGGCAAAGATCGCAGATGATCGTTCCGTAGCGCTGCCCCTTGCGCCAGGCCCAGTCGTCGATGCCGACCACCCGCGGCGCGTCCGGCGGCTCGAACCTGGCTGTGCGGATCATCCGCAGCAACGTATCGCCGCTTACCGGCATGGCGAGTTTGCGCGACAGGCGCGAGCCGGATTCACCGCCGACCGCGAAGCCGATCACCAACTGGCTCTCGCCGAGGCGGGCGGTGCGTCTCGCTTTCGGCTGCACCGTTTCCGGCAACCGCTCCGTAAAGATCCGCTGACGGCATTGCGGATCGGCGCAACGGAACCGCCTGGCGTGAAGCCGGATTTCGACAACCTGTCCCTGCCACGGCAGATCAGCCACCCGGCGCATGTAGTGGCTGTGGACGCGACCGGTTCGGCAGCCGCAGGAGGGACAGCACGATTCTGTCGCCTTCGGCCGGGCTACAAGCACCACCTTGTCGGCTTGTGGGAGAATTTGGACAATCGAAAGCTCGGGCGAGACCAGCGAGCGGAAGGCATGGAGCACGGGCGAATCACCGGCGTCGACTGCGATTCCGACTCTATGGACTCATTCGCACTGCCCGTGAATCCCGGCACCTGCACCAAATATGCGGAAGATCCCAATTCTGATGAGAAGCGCGCGACAATCAGAATCTGGTGTCGCGGCGAAGGGGATGATCGCGGCATTGATTGTCGCGCGCAAGAGGCTCGCAGCTTCATTGTCGCGCCGCACTCGCCGACTTTGATGGCGGTAAGCCGTTTAAGGCCGCACGATCTCAGGCGTTTGCCGTGACCCGCCTCAGCCTCTCGCACCAACAGCGCGCAGACGTTCAGGCGCTATTGCCTTTGCTGGCCCCATATCTCGGCCACGCCAGTTACACCGACACCGCCTAATACCTCACGGGCTCGGCGGAGCTCCTCGCCATCGCGGCTGAGCGTGCCGCCCTCGATGGAGGCCCAGCATGAGCGAACACCGCACACCTGCTCCTAGCGCCGCTCCTGGAGTCCTATTTCCGCCGGCGGCCTGACCAAGCAGCGGAACGCGACTCTGCGAGCGTGGCCAGCTATCCGAACGCCTTGCATGCTGATCCTCTTGCCGCCGCCCTATTCAAGATCGAGCTGGGCGATCGTCTGACCATTGAGGTCGATGCGTTGAAGGTATGGGATGACGGCCGCGTGACGTTCTCGATGTTCGCGCATACTGGAAAAACCACCATCCCCGGAGACTCGCCACAGATCGTCAAGGTTGAGAAGGTGAAAGCGCAACCCAAGACCACAAGATCATGGGATCGGAATGCTTCATAAAGGCGGCGAAGCGGACGAAGCCTCGCCGTATTGGGACAGTCGCGCCACTCTGAATCCCGAATTTGGCGGCTTCAAAACGCTGTTGCGATGCTGATGGCAACCGCAGAGTCCGGCGATCCCACTGAATCAATCGTTGCGATGATCGAGCCAGCCCGACGACGGGGTCGAAATCCTCGTATCGTTGCTCAATATACGGCTGTGCCCACGAAGTTGGATAGGAAGAAAGCACCGTGAGCGCGGGGAAACCCGAGACAAGCAAACCATCGGTAACCCAACCGCCTGGCAAAATGATCAGCGGCACCTTTGAAACCAACCTCATCATAGCAGTCTCAAGGGCGTCAATGAAGTCTTTGAAAGCAAGGTCGAGATGCGTCATCAACACGATCCTGAACGTCCTCGGGCATCGCTTGTCATCGCAACATCTCGGCGAGCGGGCCGGTGATCAGCTCCGTGACCGAGGACCGGGCCGTCGCGTCGGTAGGCATGTACGAGCGTTGTCATTCCAATGCTAGTGC
>NZ_RQXT01000103.1 GCF_003863365.1 Mesorhizobium tamadayense
TTCTGAATCGCAAAAGCCAACAAAATCAACACTCTTGCCGCCGCCTGGGCCTACCACGTCTGTCTGGGCGATGCGGCTGGCATTCTCAAATCGCCACATCAGCGAATGTCGGTGTCGGCAGTTGCGCGTCCCCGCAACCAATTTCATCATAAATCAATAACCGTCCCGGTCTAACCGGGGCGGTTTTTGCGTTTTATAGGCCAGGGACGTCTCGGCGCACCTCCCCACAGCCAGCACGTATTGCACGTCTCAAATGGGGCCGTTAGCGACCTTCGCGATGCCGCCATTGGCCGCGGAACTCCCAGAGACCGCGTTTCGGCCTCATTATAGTCATGGTGCCTCGCTCCCTGCCGCTTCTGACCCAACGCGGACATCACCGGAAATTGGCGGGCTTGCGACACTGATGTCGAGCCCGTTTGTAAGCACGGAAGCCGCGTGACGGCCCTACGGAAGCTGAATTACCCGGGCGGAGACCAGCTGGACCGGCATGACAGCTCGAAATTGCTTCGATCAGTGGATAGTGTGTCTGATGCCATCTCGAGATTACTCTCATGATCGATCTCGAGATGCCATCACGCATGACCGTGCCGTTTTTACCATTTTCAGCAGTGTTGTATGTCGGTCGATCCGGAAGTGGGGCCGGCGGATGACAAAGTTTTGGCCGTAGCGCAGTCCCCGCACGCTTGTCCCTGTGTTGATTGCCTCGCTAGAGTAGCCAACAGCATTTTCCGGTGAATGGTTCCGCGACGGCGGCGAAACTGAACGGGGCTAGGCCCGCATGCACCCGGTCAGACTTTAGTTTTCGTTGGGGGCGGGATGCCATGACTACTGGCCACGGAACAAAATGCCCGGCTACAAAGCCTGGTCCGGTTAAGCGAGCCAGGAAGCCGCCAGCAGCTGGCGCGGCGCCAGGTTCTGGAATGAACTTTCAGGCGGCGGTGACAAGCATCGCCGCCGTGCACCTGCTGTTGGCCACTCCCATCGGATGGCTGGCAGGTGTCGCTGATGACACTCCGGTGGCCGTCTGGGCGGAGACCCATGGTCCCGGCGACGATGTCAAGATCGAACTCAAGAACGGTCTTCACATCGAGATACAGGCCAAGAAAGGACTGTCCCGAGGTGACGCGCTCTGGGATGCACTGCTCGCGTTGGCGAACGGCATTCACGGCAAGACGATCGCCTTCGGGGTTCTCGTCGTGGCACCGAATGCGAGCGGAACGATTCAGAACGATCTTGCCAAGGACATCGTGAAACTGGGCGGGGGGCGAACGGACGGCCTGTCGGACATCGGGGAAGATTTCCTCCGTCGCCTCACGGCGGCGAACCTGGATGTTGCTACATGCTGCGCGCACCTGCGCATCCAAGTGGTACATGCTATAGATTCTGATCGGCTCAGCGTCGATTCAGCTCAAGATCGCCTTCGTTCAGTATGCGAAGTATCAGCGGATGCGGTCAGCGCCTGGAACGCGCTCTATCGCGGCGCAATGAACCTCATCGAGCACAAAGGGCGCTGGGAGGTTGGCCATCTCCAGCGGCTTCTCAGCAGCAGTTCCATCGCTCTGCGACCCCAACAATCTACCGCCGGAATGTTGCAAACGCTTGCCAGCTGGGTCACAGGGCAGTGCCAGTTCTTCTCCTTGCCCGGCCTGAAGAAACAGCTGCCGCTCTCAGATCTCCTGCCAATGCAGACTATGCTACAGGATGACGTGGCGAAAGCCGTAGGTCCCGCGGAAGCGCTCGAAAGATACCATGCCAGTGGCAGAGATGCGCCGCGGCGACGTAGCGAGGCCTTCGACGCCGAGTTCACCGGGCTCTTTCACAGGCACTCGGTTGTTATCGCCGGACCCGGCCTCGGAAAATCGACTCTCATCCTTCAACTCGCGCGCACTTACGCGAGTATGGGAGTTCCAGTTCTTCGGGTATCGCTGAAGTCGCTCGCTGCGTCGGTGCGGGCAGGTGCGTCCTTTGAGGAAGGTCTCTACAAATGGGGCCTTGACTCCGCGCCAGTCAGCGTTGCCGCTTTTGAGGTGGCGAGGCTCACCGACCTCGTGGTTCTTGCCGATGGGCTCGATGACTGCGGCGACCAGCACAATCCGATTGGCGACGCACTCGCGGCGTTTGCGAAAAGCCACCCAAACGCCCGCATCGTCGTGACCACAAGGCCGATTGGCTATGAAACGCAGGCGCTTCTGCACTGGCGTCACTATGCCCTAAATGCGCCGGAGGCCGAGAAGGGCTCATCCAATCTAGGCGCGCTGGTGAAAGCCGCTGCCTCGACGGATGAACTGAAGAACTCAGCGAGCGAAATCGCCAAGCGCGAACTCGCACGAAGCAAAGCCGCCGCAACGATCGCCTCAAGTCCGCAACTCCTGGGGATGGCAGCTTCCCTCATCGCCACCGAGGCGGCACTGCCGGTTTCGCGCGCTGCCCTCTACGAGCGCATGATTGCCTTGCTGTCGAAGACCTCGCGCTATGCAGGCGAGTCCGTCGGCGAGACCGTCCGGCAGCGGGTGATGGAGATCGTAGGGTGGATACTTGTCCGCGATCCGATTGCCACCACCCAGTCGATTATCGATGAGTGTTGCCGCATCATTTCTCCCGAACTCGGGGTGACGCCGCTCACGGCCTCCAAGCAGGTCGAGTCTGCCATTGGCTTTTGGGAGGCAGGTGGCCTGATCGAACGGCTCTACCATTCGGGCACGACTCTGATGACTTTCATCCACAAGAGCTTCGCCGAGTACGCCGCGGGTCGCTACCTCGTCGGCCTTGAAGGGACCGAGCGAGCGTCACAAATCGAAAAGGCAGTGGACGACGCGTCCTGGAGCGAAGTCATCGGCTTTGCAGCGGGCATGAGCGTGGGCGATGAGATCGCCCGGCTTCTCGTGGCGCGGCAAGTGAGCGGCACACACGGTCAGATTCAGCGCGCGGTTGCCCTTCTGACCGACCCTGACGCCGAGATCACCGACTCCTACGCTACAATTCTTGTCTCGGCTGCGTTCGAAGCGGCGATCCGTGGGAACGATGAAGGCTTTGAGATTGGCATGGCCTTGGTCAGCCTTGCTCGCACGCGTCCCAAGTTGGTCGGTCCGGCGGCAAGCAAATATCTTGACGACGTCGACGCAGTACCTCGGTTGGTTAGTTGGGCCGCCGCCGTAAATGCAGGGCCGGAATGGTTTGACGCAACTGCGCTTCGGCGGGTACTCGCCGCACTTACCGCGGAGATTGTGCTTCCGCAACCAGGCTCGCTGCTGGGAGGATTGAGGCTAATCCACGGCAAGGATCGCGATCTCCTGCAGGAGGTTGGCCTTGCCGCCCTGCGGGTGGTTCCCGACGGGGAGGCAGAGGAGTTTCTGGCGACCGCTCTTGCCGGCGAGGCATTTCAAAACATCGGCTTTCTGAGCAAGGTGGAGACAGAACTCGAGCGCCGCGGCCTGGCCGAGGTCAGGAAGCCATGGGCAAAAGGGTTGGAGAGCATGGCTTGGGCGGTCGGCAAGGTTGCCGATCCCTGGACCAAGGGCTCGCGTGCCACCCTTCAGGGCGTCGTCGATGCCCTCAAGACAGACAACGCAGCCGGTGGGGCGATCTCCGAGGCCTATCCCTACGTTGCCAGCTTGCTGCGCCTCGCGGGGTTCTACGACGTCATCGCGGGTGATGTACTCGCCTGGACACTCGCCTATGACGCCGCGGGGGTCAAAGAGGCGCTGCGCCTGCTGGTAATTGCCGGTGCGGTGCCGGCCGACATGCTCGAAGCCGATGCGTTGGGTCTTTCCAATCATCTCGCGGCCGAACCAGACAAGGGTATCTTCAGCTTTGGCTTGCCGTCGGTCGATCTGCCCCCTTTGGCTTGGGAGAGGATTGCTGCGGCCAAGCCCGATCGCGAGCTCCTGCTCAAAGCTCTCGCTCACAAGTCTGAATGGTTGGTCGAGGTGGCCGCGAGTGCGCTTGACGCCGATCCACCGGCTCTTGTCGATCTTCAAGGTCGCTTAGCTGGAGCTGAGGATCTGGAACTCGCGGGCCTCGCCCATGTGATTGTCAGTCGCTATCCCTCGTTCGCCGTGGAAACCTTGCTCCCGGTGTTGAGTGGCCCGCCACGGCCCGGTCTCGAATATGTTCTCAATAGCCTCGCGGCGCTCGATATCGATCCAAGCGACAGCCTCCTGCTCGCTCTCGCGGATGGGCTCGTCGGAAAGGATGTGCATGTGGCTAACTCGGGAGCCAAGCTCGCGCTCGAGCTGGTCAAACGCCGACGCTTCGCTGACAGCGTGCTCCTGCAACGATCTTTCGAGCATTGGGAAATTCACGAAGAGCCCTACCCGAAGTCGGGTGGTGTTGTTCCCCGGAGCCCCCGGCCGCATCTTCTCGAAGCCTTGCTTCTTCTGGATGCGATCGACCATGACAAACTCATCGATCTTGTAAGCGACCCGCGAACCGACATCCGGTCGCTCGCCGAATCCCATGTAGAATCGCGGATCGGCGCGGCACCAACGCTTCGAAGCCTTACAGTCGACGCTTTTTTGCGCCGCGTCGTGCCACCCGCATTCGCTGCAAAGCTCGTTTCTAGAATCACCTTCGACCCGGATCATGTCCGTGCGCTTTCAGTGCTTCTCTCCGATCCGGATCCGCGCTGGCGCCTGGCAGGCATGGACCTGCTCGTCTCGCCGCCTATGCAACCCGACGAGGTCTATGCCCATGCCTGCAGGCTGGAACATGATCCTGAGATCGAGATACGCGAAAGGGCACGCAAACTTCTCAAGAGCGCCGGCGCCGTAGGCCGTCGCCACCCCGCGTAGAGTTCAAGCACCAAAAACGCCTTGACCGGAAATGGTCCCAGATGGCGCCAAGCGCTTTGGAGCGCGAGAGCGCCGCTAAGCACAGCCGAGTGCTAGATTCCAGCAGCTAGCTCCGTGTGATAGGCAGTGACCGGGCACTTGGTAACTCTAAGGACAGACCTGAACGGTGGATCGCACTATTGCATGGCGGAGAACAAGAACCAGCATTTCGTCCCCAGGGTGCATTTAACGCCTTTCAGCGTCTGCGCAGACGGCAAAGCCATTCATCTGTTCAACCTTGATCGGAATAAAGCAATTTTCGACGCTCCGGTGAAAAATCAGTGCTCCAGAGATTACTTCTATGGGCAGGACGCTGTGCTCGAAGATGCCATTCAGGCGGTCGAGGGATACTACGGCCGTTGCGTTGCTGACCTCCGCAAGTCAGGCGCGGTTATCAACGAGTCTCATGCCACGGTCCTAAGGCGTTTCGCCTACCTGCAGCACGTCCGCACAGAAGCTGCCGCGCGTCGATCTGCAGAACTCGTTTTCGCAGCCACGACGGCCAGTGGTCCCGGCTTCGAGCAACCGACTTTCAACGAGGCGGTGAAGGCTGCGGTCATCGCAGCGATGCGTCACTACGCCAACACGATGACCGTCGTGGACGATCTCAAGGTGCGGGTTGTTCGAAACCTCACGTCGGTGCCGTTCCTCACATCCGATGATCCCGCCGTTCTCGCCAACCGGTGGTATCAACAGCGCGCGCAAGACAGATCCTATGGCATCTCCAGTGCTGGAGCCCTCCTGTTCTTGCCGCTTACCCCAACGCTCTTGGCCATTTTCCTGGATGGTGATGTCTATCAGGCCGAGCACGCCGGTGGTTGGATCAATGTATCAAGTCCGGTGGACATTCATGCCTGCAACCATCACCAGGTATTGAACTGCGCGGCAAATCTGTACTTTGGCGACCGGAGTTCCGGGAGCGATGTGCAAGCGATGGCTGCCGCAGTTGCGCAACTGAGGCCTCCGAACCGGTTCAACGTCGTGGTGGCTGTACCTAATGGGGGGACGGAAACCCACACTCGCTACGCGCTCGTGGAAGAGAAAGACCTTAGTGAGCATGACGAGGTGCTCGTCCACGTCAAAGCCGTGAGGCCGGTCCCGCCACAATGGCCTTCGTTCCTAAAGTTCCGACACAAGCCTGTCATCTTCACCAATGACACGGGCGCAGGCTTTCGGCGCAGGACAACCGCAACGTCGCGGCTTTGGAGTAGCCCACCTTGGCGCAAGGTGCGAGGCTAACGAGCCCGATGCCATACCGTCGTCTCGTCGGTGTGGTCAGGCGTCCGGTTGCCCGGTTTCGTCGAAGACCAAGAAAAGAGTGTCTTCGTCCTCCTTAAGCGGCGTTTCGACCCGATAGGAAAGCGACTCGTTGGGCGCTTGGTAGACTGTTTTGACCTCCAATCTCGGCAGGCTATCGACGATGGCTTGCGCAGGATCAAGCTCACCAAAGAAGCCGATCAAGCGGCGGTTGTGATTCCATTCCAGCGCCCAGGCCCAGGTCTCAGCCAACAGGTGCTTACGTATGATAAGCTTGAAAAAGCCGTCAGCAGAGATCGCCAAGAGCCGGCAATCCCAACTCTTTATGGTTCGCATGAATCCAACCATCAGTGGGTTGCCCCAATCGCTGCGGTTTGTGGTCATGACCGGATGATAACCGTGAAGCCAATATCCACCCCGACGGGTCTCATGGTTATAGGTCTGCATGTAGAAGAACGCCATCAATTGCAGGCGTGCCAGTTCGAACGATCGATTGTCGTCGATTTGTGGCGGGCTAGAATATTGAAATGATAGGTTGATGCCGGGTCCCAGCGTCCCCTGGAGATTGATCCGTTCGCTACTGTCCTTGACCACCTTCCGCGTCCGGCGGCTGCGCGAGTCTTTGGCCTTGCGTTGGGCATCCTCTATCGCCGAAACGTCGTCATGTCCGTAACGGCCCCAAGAATCGGGTTGCAGGGTAATCGCCGAAATATCGTCCTCGAGATTGGCCTTGTGAGAGTTGCAAGGACGGCAAGCGTTGAGGATCAGATTCCATTGCCCTTGTAGCTTCCCATCAGGCACGAAGCGGCGCCCGATGACATGCTCCCGCGTCTTGTTGCCGGGAGAAAGGGCGAGCCCGCAATAGACACAGGTCTGATTTCGAAGCGACAACGGGCGTTCGGGTGGCAAATCCATCAGTTGAGACTGGGGGGCGGGCGATTCCATAGATTGACAATAGCGTCGAACGCCACTTGCAACCTAACCCTTATGATAGCGGGGATGTGGGCGCGCATATCGCGCTGATCGACGCGCGATGGGCGCAGCGTTGTCGCGTCTGAGTAATAGACGCAAGTCGTGCTACGGTGCGTCCTGGATAGCCCGTCAATTTGCCAATTTCGCGCGAAAAACTAAGGGGCAGCTAGTGGGGATCATCAGGGAACTCTGGCGAGAATTTATGGTGGCGTACCGTGCGGGACGGCAAGGCGGAGAGGCTCTGCGGGAATTTCAGGATGAACAGGAGATTCAGAGGCTTGGCGCGCAGTGGGGCAAGGCCCAGACACCTGCCGACCGGGAGCGGGCCGGCATGGAGGCCATGAACTACATAATTCATGGACCCCAGGGCAAATCACGCGGGGCTCCTTTGGCCGAAACGAACGACTTGGAATGGTCGGAGAACCCGGGCGCGCGCGAAGCCTATCTGATCAAGAGATGGAACAACCCCTACTTTGCGCCGTCCAGGCGAACCGTTTTAAGAGAAGACGTTTCTGAGGCAAGGAAAAACGACAGCGACAAGTTCCTATTGGCGCAGGGTCTATTTTCTGCGCTCGCAAAGGAAGTCGAAGAGCTTCCTTCGCCGATGACCACCGCTGACTTGCATAAAGTTCGAGAAAGCCTCGATGAACTCATTCAGTTCGCAGTGAGTGTCGGCGGTCCGGCAAAAGACATTGCGTTGAAGGCTGACCGCATCCGAGATGCGGTCATCATGACGATGCGCGAGGCATTTTCGGGTGACGCCGACACGCTAATGAAGATTGAAAGGGCGGATGCTTTTCACAGGGATCATACCAGAAAATTCTACCTGCCTATCGTGGCAGAGATTCTGAGCAAGGAAAAAACCACACCTGGTGAGGAATTCATTCCGTCGCTTGTTTCAGAAGACCCAACAACGATTTCAATCGTACTCGATTTACTGCCAGAGGAAGATCGAGCGATCACGCAAACGGCGGCTATGAAGCTGATTCTACGGGTATTGGAGGAAGGGTATATTGACCCTCAGCTCGACGAGAAACTCGCAGTTCTTTCAAAATGACACTCACCCTTCACAGCTATCTGGAACGCGTGCCTCGGTTAGGCATACGGGATGAAAAGAGCTGTTTCAGCCTAACTGCCCTTGGATCCAAGGCAGTGAGCTTGTCTGGCACTGTATCGTACGGCGCCCTTAGACGAGGCTGTCGGTCCTGCATCCTGCCTGCGGGCGTACGCGAGGCTATTTCATGAAGCCAAACTGTCTTAAGACAGTCGAAGAGCACTTTGGAATTGGCTGATTGTCGGTACCTAATCCGCTAGAACCTGGATAGGTGCTCGCGTTGGCGCCGTCGCAAACATATCGGCTGC
>NZ_RQXT01000104.1 GCF_003863365.1 Mesorhizobium tamadayense
ACGCGCTGCGCGCTTCGCAGGACAAGCCCAACCCTCCGCACAAAGGGCCGCTCTCAGCAATATCCGAAATAGGCCATGAGCTCTTGGGCCTCACCCGCCTCGAAACGCGAGGCGACTTCCGCGGGCAGCGTCGATTTCCAGCCGCCCCTGTAGTCGGTGATCGGTTGATTGACCTGCGCAAATCGGCGGGCCGAATGCGCCGTCCGAATTCTCCGTCCCCAGACGATAGGATGCCGGTGATAGTCCAGGACGGCCGGGTCGAAAGCCACGCCGATGAAGCGGCATAGCCGTTCGATGGAAAGCGCAGGCGACTCGATGAAGTCCTCGTAGCGCCACAGCATGCTTCCGCCCTCCTCGACACAAAGCATCGAGGCCTTGCTGTCGGCAACCCACCTTTGGAAAGCTCTGTCGAAATCGCCCTCGTAACGCTGCCCAAGCGATGTAACGATATCCCGGCCATCGCGCGTAACGACGATGAAGCGGGCGCCCGGGATCGTCTCGAGTATCTGACGGGTGTAGTGGATATGGGCGGGGGTTTTTTCGACCCAAACGCTCCGGCGCGAAATGGCCGCCTCCAGCAAAAGCAAGCTTAGCTTGGTCCATCTGGCGCCTTTGTCCGAGACAAAAGCGCTTGTCTCCCGCGGGACGCTGAAAACATCGGGATGGGCGGCCAATATCCGGGCAAGCAAGGTCGAGCCGGTATGGCCACAACCACAGATAAATATCGAAGCTTTCGGCTTTGGAATAAGCCGTACCACACCCCTGTTCACTTATTGCGTCTCTCCCGGACACTTAATCGAACCTCTTCTTTTGAGGCATTGCAATAGGGAATGTTTCCACAGGGTCGGCGATGACCCGGCGCGGGATTTGGGGACAGCAGCTACGCCTTCAGCTCCGGCGTTCGTTGGCGAACTTGCTGCCTTCAGAGAGTTTCTCGCCGAGCCGGCTCGCCGGGCAATCTGTCGGGGATCGCCAACCGGCAACGGCTCAAAGCGCGACGGGTTACGCATTCGGCGGCGCTGATGTGTTATGTATTTCATGGAAGGGACTTCCCCCGCATGAAATTGCGACTGGAACGAGCAGGCAAAGCCGCAACTTGATCGAGAGTGCGCGCGATGAGGTTCTGGGCCGCCATTGTTGGTTTGTTCTTCCTGGCCGCAGCCGATCTGCTGCAGGCAGGCGCCCTTGCCGCCGATAAAAATCGGGTCGCCCTAGTCATCGGCAACAGCAAGTATGTCTACGCGCCGGCCCTTCCCAATCCCGCCGGCGACGCGCGCCTGATGGCCGAAGTTTTGCGCAAGGCGGGGTTCAATGTCATCGAAGGCGTCGATCTCGACTATACCGGGATGCGTGACCGGCTGAACAAGTTCACCGAGGGTTCGTACGACGCGGATACGGCGCTGATCTACTACGCCGGCCACGGCTTGCAAGTGAACGGCAAGAATTATCTGATCCCCGTCGATGCGGAGCTCACGGCGCCGGCGCATCTCAAGACCCGCACCATCCAGATCGACGAGCTGCTCGCCGCTCTCCCGCCGGACCCGGCCGTCGGCATCGTCATCCTCGATGCCTGCCGCGACAATCCGCTGGCGAGGACCCTGGCGGCCTCGTTGCCGAAGAGCCGCTCGACCGCCGCGCCGGGCCTAGCGCCCATCGACGTCACGGCGGATGTCGGCACCGGCGGCGTGCTGATCGCCTTTGCGACCGATCCCGGAGCCGTGTCCTATGACGGCAATGGCGCCAACAGCCCCTACACGATGTCGCTGGCCAAGCATCTCGCCGAGCCGGGCGTGGAGATCCAGAGCGCGCTGACCCGGGTTCGCGGTGAAGTGACGGCCGAGACGGACGGGCGCCAGCGGCCCTGGCACAATGCGTCGCTCGGCCGCGAGGTCTTTATCGGCCCGCAAGCGCCGCCACCGGCCGCGCCTGCTCCGCAACCGTCGGTCACGGAGACCCTGGCCGAGCCCTCAAGCTCGCCCCCAAGCTCAGACGCGCGCGGATGGGAAATCGAGCAGCGCGTGTGGGACGAGGCCTCGAAGCGCAACACGCTTGCGCATTACGAGGCCTATCTGCAGCAATTTCCCAAGGGAGCGTTCGCCGATCTCGCCCGCCTCAACATCGATCAGCTCAAGAAGCCGACGGCCGTTGTCGCCAACACGCAAAGCGACGCGTCGCGATCGGCCACCGCGGCGCCGGCCGCGGCCGGCAATCCGGAAACCGACGCCGGAACCGAACTGACGGAAAGCGCGATCGGGCTTGATCGTCAGGGAAAGATCGATCTGCAGGAAAGGCTGCTGGCGATCGGTTACGACCTGGACTAGGCCGACGGCGACTTCGGCATCAAGACGCGCCGCGCCATCGGCCGGTGGCAGGAGGAAAACCGGTTGCCCCCGACCACCTATCTTACGCCAAAGCAATATGCTCGCCTGAAACTCGACACGGACGACCCGCTGAAGAGCTACCGCGCCCAGCGGGCGACGGAAGCAAACAAACAGGAAAGTGCTGCCTCGCAAAAGAAACAGAACCCGCAGCCCGCCGTCCGTGCGAAGCCGAGACGTGAACAGCAACGCGAAGCGGCCAATCCCAGACCGGCACCGAAATCAAAGGCGGCACGAAAGTCCGGGTTCCGCACCTGCAGCGGCATCGACGGCACCTTCGAAGTCCCCGCCTCCCAGAGATGTCCTTTGAGCGGCTACGCGCATTATTGAATGCTCGCCGACAGGGCGCGTTATCGAGCTCCGCGGCCCACCACTGCCGTCGGCATCAGACTCCAGTCTCGTATGCCGCGATCATGCTCGAAAACATCTTGACGAGTTCAGTGAGCTTGGCTTCGCCGACACTTTCACTGCGCGAAGGATCGAGGACGATCGGCTGGCCCGAGTCGGCGTCCGACCGATGCTGCCGCTCCTTCGGCAGCAGCGCTCATCCAGTCACGATAGGATCGTAGGCAAGCAAGCTCGATCCGAGGGAGCACGACGCCCGTCAATGTCGATTAAAGACACCAACAGTGACATCAATTGACAGCCGCCGATTTTCATGACACATGCGGTGTCACCAATTGGAGCAACCAACGTGCCGCGCGTCCGCAGCTACAACAGCCCCATGCGCGAAGAGAAAGCGCGTGAAACGCATGAGGCGATCCTTTGCGCCCTGTTTGAGCTCATGGATTCGGCCAGCGCCGAAGACGAGATCAGCATGGAGGCAATCGCCCAGAAGGCTGGGGTGCAGCGTCGCACTGTGTTCCGCCACTTCGCCACAAAAGACGACCTGCTGGCTGCCTTTTGGCCCTGGCTGAACGCCCGGATAGGAGCCTCGACGATGCCGAGGATCCCTAAGGACGTCGTCGACGGGCCCCGCCTGGCCTTCCCGAGGTTCGACATGCACGAAGCAGCGATCCGCTCATCGCTCCATTCGCGGACTGGCCGCGAGATGCGCATGGGCACAGTGGCAAGCCGCCGCGCCAATTTCAGGCGCGCGCTCGCTCCCGCTATTTCCTCTCTTCAGCCCGCCGAAGCGGAGAAGGTCGAGGCGCTGGCTCATCTGCTCTTCTCGGCCTCCGCATGGGAGATCCTGAAGGACTATGGCGGTCTCACCGGCGTCCAGGCCGGCGAGACCGCATCCTGGGCGCTCGAGGTGATCCTGTCCGCAGTCACCCCGGGTCATTCACCAGCGGAAGCTACAAACCAAAGAGACAAGCCATGAACTTCAACGTCACCACTCCCGAGGCCGCCCAGACACTCTGGGTCGTCGCCGACCGCATCCGCCTGCTCGGCGGCATCGCGGGTTCCAGCCTTGAACTCATTGAGGTCGAGGTCCCGCCAGGTTCCGGCACTCCGCCGCACAGCCATGCTTCGCCCGAACTGTTCTATGTGCTGGAAGGCACGCTGACCGTCCGACACTTCGTCGCGGGCGGCCCGCCCGAAATGACCGTCGCAGGTCCCGGCACTTCGGTGCGCATCGGCCCGAGGGCGCCGCATAATTACTCCAACGACAGCGGCCGCCCGGTGCGGATGCTGGTGCTCGTCGAGCCGTCCATGATCGCCTTCTTCCGCGACATCGGCACGGTCGAGCCGCAGGCCCAGCCCGACTTTGCCCGCATCGGCGCCGCCATGCAGCGCCATGGTATCGAGGCGCTGCCCGTGGCGGCCTGAGCTGCCGCCTGGTGTCACGGCTTTCGGGCTAGAGCAATTCCAGGAAAAGTGTGAAACTGTTTTCCGTCCGGAATTGCGTAAAAACAAGGAGATAGATCGGTTCTGCGTTTCCGTGAAACAGGTGAACCGCTCTAGCGTCGCCCGACGGGAAGAGCGGGGCAGACGATGCGTCAGCCTGCAGGGGAAAGCAAAGTGCTTCCCTGCAGGCGGCAACGTCGCAGCAGCGGATGGCAAAGAGCTAAGTCCCGGATTGGCGCGCCGCGATCGCGCTCAAGAAAATCTCGCCGAACTCCTTGAGCTTGGCCTCGCCGACGCCGTTCACAGGGCCGAACGGGCGGATACCCTGCTCGGCAATGCCGACAATGTCCTCTTCCGCCGCTATCGTACGGCGGAACCCCACTATCGGCCGCCGCGCGGCGTCCTTGTCTTCGGAAGCACGGAGCGCGCCGTCGAAATTGTGGAACCAACGCATCCGCCCTGGATGATCGTTTGCAAGGCGAATAATCCGCCATAGATTAGGTAGCGGTGGGCGCACGAGGATGACATGAAGAAGGAAGAAGCCGAAAAGCTCTTCGGCGGCGGCAGGGACGATTTCGACCTTGGCCCGATAGAAGATTACCTTTTTGCCGTGGCGACGGAACGCGAAGTGCCGAACGTCGCGATTGGGCTCTGCACAATCCGGATCGAGGAATCCGCTCCCCCGTTGCGCGCCGTCCTTGAGCGCGCTGCCAATGGAGAGGCGCTGTCGGACGAGGACGAAATGCTGGTTTTCAGAGGCCTTCATATCCTCGGCGGTGCCCGCGACAGCCAAGCATGCCAGCCCTTGCTGCGCTTGTTGCGCCGCCCCTTCGAGGAAACCGACCGGCTGCTTGGCGATACTGTCACCGAAACCTTGTCGCGCATCGTCGCGGGCGTCTTCGACGGCGACGCCGAGGCCCTGTTCGGCATCATCGCCGACCGCTCCATCGACGAATTCATCCGCGACGCGGTCTTTGGAGCAGTGACCTTTTTGACCTGGGAAGGTCGTATCGAACGCGACCGGACACAGCAGTTCCTGGAGCGATTCTACAAGGAGAGGCTGGCTGACGACTGGGATTACGCCTGGGTCGGCTGGCTGGAGGCGATCGCGATGCTCGCTCTGCGAGACCTCGTTCCGCTTGCCTACAGCGCCTGGGACGAGGGCCGTATACCGGAAGATGTCCTTGATCGCAGCCATTTCGAGGACGACCTGCGGGACGCCGAGCGGGAACCCGGCGACATCGGCCGGTTCGACCGCGCCAATCTGAGTTACATCGAGGATGTCCTCGTGGCGCTGGACTGGACTCGCGGCGTTGGCGAGGACGACGACTTCGAGCTTGACGAGGACGATTTCGAGCTTGACGCCGACGACGGCTGGCAACCCTCATGGCCGGACCCGACCTGGTCGGACATCACGCCGGTCACAAACCCCTGGCGCAACGTTGGGCGCAACGATCCTTGCCCGTGTGGAAGCGGCAAGAAATTCAAGAAATGCTGCCTGGCCAACCAGCAATAGGACGAGCGTGACGCGCCGGCCGATTCTGCCTCAACCTGATCCGCCGGATTGATGCACCGCGATCGCGCTCAAGAAAATCTCTCCGAACTCCTTGAGCTTGGCCTCGCCGACACCGTTCACTTGCGCGAAGGCATCGAGGTCGCGCGGGCGGCGCCCGGCCATGTCGATCAGCGTGCGGTCGGAGAAGACGACATAGGCCGGCACCTGGCGTTCCTTCGCCAGGCGCAACCGCAGCGCCTTGAGCGCGGCGAGCAGCCCGCCGTCCAGATCCTCCGCGCCCGCCGCGGCTTCACCCTGGGCCGAACGCGCCTTGTTGCGCAGGGAACGGTGCCTCGTCTCGATGCGGTATTCGAACGCAATCTCGCCGCGGCCGATGGCGCGGCCGCTTTCGGAAATGGCAAGGCTGCCATAGCCGTCCGGATCCGGCATCAGGAACCCACCCGCCACGAGTTGGCGGATCAGCGACAGCCAGGCAGGTCTCTTATGCGCCGCGCCGATGCCGAAGCTGGCAAGCCTTTGATGGCCCCTGGCCAGCACCTTCTCGCTCGCGTGGCCGAGCAGGACGTCGATGACATGGGAGGCGCCGAAGCGCTCGCCAGTTTGCGCGACGGCCGAAAGGATGATGCGCGCCTCCGCGCTTCCGTCCGCGCGCGGCGCCTGGTTGAGGCAGTTGTCGCAGTTGCCGCAGGGCGAAGCGCTTTCGCCAAAATAGCCGAGCAGAACCTGGCGGCGGCACTGCGCCGTCTCGCAATAGCCGATCAAGGTGTCCAGCCGGCCATGCGAGCGCCGCCTGTGCTCGGGCGAGGCATCTTCGTCATCGATGAACAGGCGGCGCGTGCGGATATCGCCGAGGCCGTACAGCATATGCGCCTCCGCCGGCCGGCCGTCGCGGCCGGCGCGGCCGATTTCCTGGTAGTAGGCATCGAGGCTCGCCGGCAGATCGGTGTGGAAGACATAGGCCACGTCCGGCTTGTCGATGCCCATGCCGAAGGCGATCGTCGCCACCATGACGACGCCGGAGAGCGTCATGAAGGCGTTTTGATTCGCTTCACGCGCGTCCTTGCTCATGCCGGCATGATAGGCGAGCGCGGTGACGCCGTTTTGCTCGAGGAAGGCCGCCATCTCCTCCGTCTTCCTGCGCGACAGGCAGTAGACGATGCCGCTGCGCCCCGAATGGCGCTCGACGAAGCGCAGCAGCTGGCGCTTGCTGTCCTGCTTCGGCTCGATGGCGAGCTTGATGTTCGGCCTGTCGAAACCAAGCACCAGCGTGTCGACGCGACCGGCAAACAGCCGCGCCGAAATGTCGGTGCGCGTCGTCTCGTCCGCCGTCGCCGTCAGCGCGATGATCGGCACTTTCGCAAAGATGTCGCGCAGCCGCGCAAGGTCCTCATATTCGCGCCGGAAGGCCGGCCCCCATTGCGAGATGCAATGCGCCTCGTCGACGGCGATCAGGCGTATGTCGAGCCTGGCGAGCGCGTCGAGCATTCGTTCGGTCATCAGCCGTTCCGGCGCAAGGTAGAGCAGACGGGTCTGGCCCGCCGCGACCCGACGCCACGCCGCGACATTGGCGTCGCGGTCGAGCGAGGAATTGATCGTGTCGGCGGCGACGCCGGCAAGCCGCAGCGCCGCGACCTGATCCTGCATCAGCGCCACCAGCGGCGAGACGACGATGGTGAGCCCGCCCAGGACCAGCGCCGGAACCTGGTAGCAGAGCGACTTGCCGGCGCCGGTCGGCATGACGGCCAGTACGTGGCGGCCGCAGAGCAGCGCCTCCATCACGTCGGCCTGGCCGGGACGGAAATCGTCGAAGCCGAACACGTCCTTCAGGACGCGCCGCTTCGGATCGCGTTCCTCCGCCGGAATGCCCGCCATCGATTTCCGCCCCGCCATCGAATTTTGCATTGAGAGTGATTCCCGGATTCGGCTGAGGCCACGTTCTTAAGGCCGGGATTGCCCGAATGCCACCGCACCCACGCTTGTCCGCCGTTTTGCTGGCCTTGCGCCGCAGGCGCGCCGCCATCGCATTGCCTTTCCGCGCAAAGGATGGCTTGTTGTCCCAACCTGTAGCGGAGGAACCCGGCAATGATCGACCTGGCCACATTGGCGACCTACGTCGCGATCGTGCTTGGCTTCGTCTTCATTCCGGGGCCAGCCACACTGCTTACCGTGGCGCGGGCGACCAGCTCGGGAACCAGGGTCGGCATCGCCACCGGGGCCGGCGTCGCGGCGGGCGACGTCGTCCACACCGCCATGGCGATCTTCGGCATCTCGGCCATCGTCGCCACCTCGGCGATGCTGTTTTCCGTCATCAAATATATCGGCGCGGCCTATCTCGTTTACCTCGGCATCCGCGCCATCCTTGAGAAGGCGCCGGGCGATCTCGCGGGCAACGCCTTGGCCGTGCCGGCGGGCAAGGCGTTCCGCCAGGCCATATTGACCGAAGTGCTGAACCCGAAGACGGCGCTGTTCTTCCTCGCCTTCCTGCCCCAGTTCGTGCGTCCGGAAAACGGATCGGTCGTGCTTCAATTGACGGTCCTCGGCGCCGTCTTTGTCCTTCTCGGCCTCTTCAGCACGGTGGTCTTCGCCGTCTCGGCCGGAGGT
>NZ_RQXT01000105.1 GCF_003863365.1 Mesorhizobium tamadayense
TTTCTCCCTTGTTGCGTGGGTGGAAAACCAATCCTGGCGAAACATCACGCCGCCATCCACGCCCTCATAGCATCTTGTGGGAGAAGGTGGATCGGCGCGCAGCGCCGAGACGGATGAGGGGTGCTGGAAGAAATGAGGCGTGAAAAAGTTGAAGGATTTTCTGCGCTCACGCTTTCAGCGTAGCGATCCTTCCAACACCCCTCATCCGTCCGGGCTTCGCTCGGCCACCTTCTCCCACAAGGGGAGAAGGGAACGGCGCTAAATCCCCTCCCCATCCACCAGCGGCACATCATCGCCTTCCCAGGGGCTCGGCATCGTCCCCCGTCCCGCCGTGGGCAGCGGCATCCAGCATCTGAGTTCCGGCTCGGCGTATTCGACGATGCGGCCCGGCGAGGAGTCGGAGGCCCGCCAGCCTTCCTCGCCGAACTGGTCGGCGCGCGACCAGTAAGCCATGTCGACCTCGGCCGGTCCCTGTTCGGACGAGCGCACCGTCACCAGGATGCGGCTGCCGTCCCGCGGCGCGCTCGCCATGTTGCGCCAGTGGTCGGTCTCGTCCATGGGATTCCTCCTGATCAAAGTATTTCCAGAAGAAGCGTCCAGCGGTTCTTCGTCCGGAATTGCGTGAAAGCAAATTATCTTCGGCGATAGTCGCCGCCCGCCGGGGAGGGGTCAACCCGAACTTGGCGCGAGACAGAAATATCATTCAGGGCTAATATATCCATCGACCGCAATCGGATGGACGACGATGGACGAAGGGTTGCTGTCTCAAGCCACCCGTCTCGGGCCGGTCCATCTCAGGGTGACCGACATCCCGGCCGCCTTGACCGTCTGGCGCGACACGCTCGGACTGGCGCTCGTCGGCGGGGATGCCGTCACGGCGGAGCTCGGCGCCGGCGGGCGGACGCTGATCGTGCTCCATGCCGGAGCGGAGGTGGCCCTGCCGCAGAAATCGCGCGGTCTCTTCCATGTCGCCATCCATGTGACGACGCGCCGCGACCTCGCCCACGCCGCCGCCCGGCTCAAGGCGTCGGGCCTGAGATACAGCGCCCAGGATCACCTGATTTCGGAATCGCTCTATGTCTCCGATGCATCCGGCAATGGCATCGAGATCTGCTTCGACACGCCGGAGCGTTTCCTGCGCCGCGAAGTGTCGGCCGACGGCCGCGTGGCGCTGATTGCCGCCGACGGCAGCGCGCATTCCGGGCTCGATCCGCTGGACGTCCCGGGCCTGCTGCGCGACCTCGGCGATTCCGGCCATGTCGAACCGGCGATGGCCGAAGACGCCTTCATCGGCCACGTCCACCTGCGCGCCCGCGCACCGGAGGAACTGATGGAATTCTATGTCGGCGTGCTCGGCTTCCGCCCGCATATCCAGTCCAGGACCTTCGGCATGTTCGACTGCGGCACCACGCGCCGGCCGCACATGGTCGCCTTCAACATCTGGGCGCGCGAGGAGTTGCGCGAGCCGCCGCCGAATGCCGCCGGTCTCGACCATTTCACGGTCGAGCTCGCCTCGGCGGAGGAGCTTGCCGCGGTGGCGCTGAGGCTCGACGCCGCCAATGCGCCGTCAAAGAAGATCGGCGGCGCCGTCGAGACCGCCGATCCGGAGGGCAATCGCTTGCGGCTCGTGGTTCAGGAAAGTTGATCGCACCGCCGCGCGCTCATCGAGGAAGGGGAAGGAGGGGGAAATGACCATCAGGGTGATTGGCACCGGCTTCGGCCGGACCGGCACGGATTCGATGCGCGAGGCGCTGACGATGCTTGGCTTCGGTCCGTGCCACCATATGTCGGAGGTCATGGCGCATGACGAGCAGAAGCGGCTCTGGCGGGCGCTGGCCAGGGGTGCTGCGCCGGACTGGAACCGGCTCTTTGCCGGCTATAAATCCTGCGTCGACTGGCCCTCGGCGCATTACTGGCGCGAACTGATCGAAGCCTACCGCCACGCGCGGGTCATCCTCACCTGGCGCTCGCCCGAAAGCTGGTGGGAGAGTTTCGCAAAGACGATCCTGCCGGCCATTGCCGACAGCCAGGACCAGGAGTCACTGGGCATTTCGCTCGTCTCGAAACAGGTCTTCGGCGGCCGGCCGCATGACCGCGAGCACGCGATCGCCGTTTACGAGGCCAATGTCGAGGCGGTGCTCAACACCGTGCCGGCCGAGCGCCTGCTGGTCCACAAGCTCGGCGACGGCTGGGAGCCGCTCTGCGCCCATCTCGGCGTCCCGGTGCCGGCCGAGCCTTACCCCAACCGCAACACCGCGAAGGAGTTCCGCACGGCGCTTTCGTTGAATTGAAGGGAAGGGAGTGAATACAATCGTGGGCCACTCCGAAACCATGGCGATGATGTGCACTGCCTTCCGCCACCGCGAGATGGGAATGCCTATCCCCGTCGACGGAGTCGAAACGCCTATTGGACCACGCTGAGCCACGCCTGCCGCTTCAACCTGACGGGACATCCGGCCGCCGTCATCCCGATCGGCCTCGACGGGAGGGCTTGCCGATCGGCGCTCAGCTCGTCGGCCGCCGCCATTCGGACATGAAGCTGCTGGCGGCCGCCAAGGCGCTGGCGCGTCTTACCGACGGTTTCGTCAGGCCTCCGGGATTGTGAGCAAGCGGCGCATTCCAAGGCTATTGCAGACGAGTCGATGGCTGGCGCCGTACAGGCGGGCTGCCGGCCGCCGCCTGTGCACGAGCCACTTCAACTAGATGCTTTAATGCATCGCTCTTATGATTCGGGCTTCTCGCAAAAGCGTGGGGCGGTCGCGTCCGACCGCTTTTATCAGCTTTTTGGCTTGAGCGTCCGAAATTCCCGTTTTCTCTTTCAGCAAGGCGACGAGCTGTTTGTCGTCAAGTCGGTTGTGGGAACTGCTTTCACCGGTTTCGGTCATGTTAAAATCCTCCTTCCAACCAAACTGGGAAGGGTGGCGAAAGTTTCATCGTAGTCATTGCTTTGCGCAGCCCATTGGCGCGCGGGTGCCATCGGGTTCAGTGTTCCGTGCAATGCAGTCGGGTGCTGGACTTCAGTCGCAATTGCAGGACCGCGCCAAAGGCTCACACATGCACGTCGCCGAACGACAGCTCGCCGTCGTCGGCGCGTATCAGGAAGGCAGCGGCAAGCATCGCGAGATAGAATACCACGACGACGGCGACAACGACGGCGCCGGGGATTGGACCGAACGTCGCCACCCGGAAGGTATCGAGGAGCGAGGCGCCGAAGCCGATCGGCGAGCCTTCGCGCGACAGGCTAGGCGTTGTGATCTTGAGCACCCAGGCAAGCATCAGGATCGTGTACATGAAGATGTAGTTGCGGCGCAGCCGGCGGATCAGCGCCGCGCGCTGCGTGATGAGGAAGCGCGGCGAGCGCAAGCCTTCGCCGACGATGGCCAGCCAATTGGAGGCGAAGTCCGGCTGCGGCGAAAATATCTGCGCGAAATAATAGCGTTCGAACTGACGCACCCGTGCCCGGTAGACATCGAAGAAGCGATAGCGGCGCGCCTCGATCCACAAAAGCAGCGTGATCAAAAGCATGGCGAAGAGCAGCACGCCGTGATGGGCCGACGGCGTCGATAGCGACACCGAAAGCATCGCAGCCACCACGGTGATCGCCCAGTTGCTGGTGCGGTCCAGCCGGTCGCGCCAGCCGGCCATGCGGGCAATCTCGGCGCGGTGAAAATGCGACATCGTGGTTGCGAATTCGGAAGACGTCAGCTTGAGCGCGAACGCGTCGGACCCGCGCGGCGCCGCGGCCGCCTCGGCTGGTTTTATGGTCTGGACCTGCTGCGACATCCCCTTGCCACGCGCCTCCGCCGTGGCCGGCCAAACGAGCCGGCCACACCCCATCCGCCACAACGTGCGGCCGGCAAAAACGTTCCCGCCTGTCAGGCGGATAAGTCAGGATGCGATGGGAGGCAGGGCCCGCTTTGAAGCCGCCGGAAACGGCACCACTTCGGCCTCGGGCCGGGCATATTGGGCGGTAGCGACCGCCTCGATCACAAGGTCGAGCGCTGCAAGCGCCGCGCGGCTGGTCTCGTCGTCGCCGCGAAGGTAGTGGCAGGCCCTGTCGAGGTGCAGGTGGGCGGCGGCAAAGTCGCTTTTCATTAGCTTCTCCTTGTTGCCCGCCGTGTCTAGACCATGCGCGAGTCGCTTTACCCAAAAGCAAAAATCAGCGGCCGCATTTGAATCGAATTGTGCCGATCTCCCCCTTGAGGCGAAGCGGCCAGAGGGGGTCGTCTCACGTAGAGTCGTCTCGGCACAGAAGGCGCTGGCGTTCCACGCGCGGCGACCCCCTCTGTCGCCTCCGGCGGCATCTCCCCCGCAAGGTCCCCGCAAGGGGGGAGATTGAGGACGCGTGCAACCGAAGCCCTCGCCAATCCGTTATGGCCAGGCATAATCGAGGGGTGCAAAGTTTGTCCTTCACGCTCAATCGGCGCCGGTCGCTGTCGGGTTCCCTCATGCTTGCGGCGGCGGCGTTCCTTTTGACGCCGGCCGTCGTCTTCGCCGCCGAAAAAACCGGCATGTCCAGCGAAGGCATCTTCGTTCTCGAAATCATTTTGCTGCTCTTTGTCGGCCGCGGCATCGGCGAATTGCTGGAGCGTCTCGGCCAACCGGCGGTGATGGGGCAGCTGATCGGCGGCATCCTGCTCGGGCCTTCGCTGCTCGGCTGGCTGTGGCCCGAGGCCGAGCGGCTGGTCTTTGCCGGCGATGCCGCGCAGAAATCGATGATCAACGCCATCGCCCAGCTCGGCGTCCTGATGCTTCTCCTGCTCACCGGCATGGAGACGGATCTCAGGCTGGTGCGCCGGGTCGGCCGCGCCTGTTTTTCCATCTCCGCCGCCGGCGTTGCGGTGCCTTTCGTGCTCGGCTTCGTGGCAGCGCAGTTCATGCCGGATGCGCTGCTCGCCCCCGGCAGCGAGCGCGTCGTCGCCGGCCTCTTCCTCGGCACCGCGCTGTCGATCTCCTCGGTCAAGATCGTCGCCATGGTGGTGCGCGAGATGAACTTCATGCGCCGCGACCTCGGCCAGATCATCGTCTCCTCCGCCATCATCGAGGACACGATCGGCTGGGTGATCATCGCCATCACCATCGGCATCGCCACGCACGGTCGCATCGAGCTCGGCAGCCTTACCTTCACGCTCGCCGGCGTCACCGCCTTCATGGCCTTTTCCTTCACGCTCGGCCGCCGCATGGTCTTCGACGCCATCCGCTGGACCAACGACAGCTTCCACTCCGAATATGCGGTCGTCACCGTCATCCTCGCCATCATGGGTGCCATGGCGCTGATCACCGACCTGATCGGCGTGCATACCGTGCTCGGCGCCTTCGTCGCCGGCATACTGATCGGCGAGTCGCCGATCCTGTCGCGCCACATCGAGGGGCAATTGCGCGGGCTGATCACGGCACTTTTCATGCCGGTATTCTTCGGCGTGGCGGGGCTTTCGGCCGACCTCACCGTGCTCATGGACCCTCAGCTTGCGCTGCTCACCGTGGCATTGGTGGCGATCGCCAGCCTCGGCAAGTTCGGCGGCGCCTTCATCGGCGCGGAAGCAGCCGGCATGAGCCGTGCCGAGGGCATCGCCGTCGGCTGCGGCATGAATGCGCGCGGCTCGACCGAGGTCATCGTCGCTTCTATCGGTCTGTCGATCGGCGTGCTTTCGCACAACCTCTTCACCATGATCGTCACCATGGCCGTCATCACCACCTTGGCCATGCCGCCGACGCTGCGCTGGGCGCTCGGCCGGCTGCCGATGGGCGAGACGGAGAAGAAAAGGCTGGAGCGCGAGGAGGTCGACCAGCGCGGCTTCATCGCCAATCTGGAGCGGCTGCTGGTGGTGGTCGACGAAGGCGTGGTCGGCCGCTTCGCCGCTTACCTTGCCGGCGTGGTCGGCGCCGGCAAGCCGATGACGGTGCTGCATGCCCGCGGCGAAAGCGAAGTCGAGCCCGGCGAGGCGGCGCATCTCAAGGAAATCGAGAAGGGCGCCGAGGAGGGCCGCGAAGCGGCGAAGCAAGCCGACGAGCAGCCCGCGCGTGAAGCCCCCCTCACGCGCCGCCGGCACGATGCTCCGCTCTCGGCCGAGGCGGTCGCCAAGGAAGTGCGCAAGGGCTATGGCATGCTCTTGATCGGCCTCGGCCGCGCGGTGACTTCGAAGGGCGGCTTCTCGCACCGCCTGAACGAGATCGTCGGCGCCTTCGACGGTCCACTCTGCCTGGTGCTGAAGCCGGCCGGCGCCGGTCGCCAGATGCCGCGGCTCGGGCCGGGATCGGGCAAGATACTGGTGCCGGTCAACGGCACCGCCAATGCGCGCCGCGGCGCCGAACTGGCGCTTGCCATCGCCGCTGTCACCGGGGCGCCGGTCAGGATGCTCTATGTTGCGCGGGCCAGCCGCGACGAGCCGCGCGACACCGTCTCGCATCGCCGCAGGGAGGCGGTGCTGAAAGATATTGTCGCGCTTGCCGACCGCTATGGCGTCGAGGTCGAGACCGCCATCCGCAGCAGGGCCGCCGCCGCCGATGCCATCGCCCGCCAGGCCGGCAGGCGGGCGGCGTTGATCGTCATGGGCGTGGCGCGCCGGCCGGGCGACGAGCTCATCTTCGGCGAGACGACGAGCGGCGTGCTGCAGCGCTGCCCGTGCCCAGTGGTGCTGATCTCCGACGAGCGCCTGCGCCGCGACGACGAGGGCAGGGAGGCGCTGCGGTCGGGGACAGGATGATTGGCGATGTCGGCGATTGACGTTAGACGACCCCCCCTCTGGCCGCTCCGCGGCCATCTCCCCCTCAAGAGGGGAGATACCCCGCTTAAAGTCTCCCCGGATCGGTTATCCTCGCCACCGAGGAGGTGGCGATGAGCTTCAGCACAAAACCTCTCGACATGACCACCTGGCCGCATTTCGCTGCGCTGGTCGAGCGGCACAACGGCGTGTGGGGCGGCTGCTGGTGCATGGCCTTTCACGCCAAGGGCGTTGGCGCCGCCGGCAACCGTGCCGCGAAGGAGGCGTTGGTGCGCGACGGCCGGGCGCATGCCGCGCTCGTCTTCGATGGCCCGGCCTGCGTCGGCTGGTGCCAGTTCGGGCCGACCGGCGAATTGCCGCGCATAAAACACCAGCGCGCCTATCGCGAGGGGCTGACGGCGCTGCCGGACTGGCGCATCACCTGCTTCTTCTCCGACAAGGCTTTTCGCGGCAAAGGCGTGGCCGCGGCGGCGCTTGCCGGTGCGCTGGCCGAGATCGGCCGCCTCGGCGGCGGCACGGTGGAAAGCTACCCGGAGGATGCGCAAGGACGCTCGGTCGCCGGCGCCTTCCTGCACAACGGCACGCTGGCGATGTTCGAAGCGCAGGGTTTCAGCCGCAACCGCCGGATCGGCAAGCATCGCTGGGTGGTTGAAAGGGTAGGTGGCGGCGGGCGATCTCCCCCCTTGAGGGGGGATGTCGCCGAGGGCGACAGAGGGGGTCGTCTCACATAGAGTGCCGGCGCCCTTGCGTGCGAAAAGAGGCGCGCGGCGCGTGCGACCCCTTCTAGCCTGCCGGCCATCTCCCCCTCGAGGGACATAGGCGCTAAGATAGCTTTGGCATGGACTGAAATTTGCGC
>NZ_RQXT01000106.1 GCF_003863365.1 Mesorhizobium tamadayense
ACAAGCACTTAGCTTTTCCCGAAAATCTCACCCTACCGGAAACCCTACCGGAAACCCTCAAAAGCTCCAGCGGGCGCGCTGCCCCCACGAGTCGCCCCCGCCACAGGCGAACGCGGGCAACCGTAAGTCTCACTATGCATTATTGGCAGGCCAGAGCTTTCGTCAATTCGGGTCCAGGAATCGAGACCGCCAGGCGGCCGTTGCCGGCGGCCCGCACCTCGTAGTCGATCGTCGTCGCGGCGCAAGTCCCGGCGAGCGGCGAGCCGCCCTTACGCTCGATCATGAAATAGCCGCCGCTCTTGGCAGGGCCGACCAGCGGAATCGCCGCCGAGATCGGGAGATCGAGATAGGCCATCTTCAGCGTGTTGCCCGGCAAGTTCTGGTCGAGGATGCCTTGTATCGTCTCCGGAACCGAGCCCTTCATCTGGAGCCAGATGACGGCCGTCGCGCCGGCAAGACCGATCGCCGCGAGGATTGGAAGTGAGAAGGCAAGTCGCATGATCGAAACCCCAAAAAAGAACCCGGCGCGGTGGCCGGGTCTTAAAAATAGCAATTGGAGGTTGCCTATACACCGTGAACACTACAGGAACGAAAACTGATTTGCATAGTCGCAAAAAATTCTGTCCCCATAACAAAAAAGGGGCGGCGGCGACCTCACGAAGAGATCAAGCCGCCGCCCTCATGCAAGCGCCGGAGAGACGCTTGCTGTCCTGTTATTCCGGCCCGTCGCCGCTTATCACGTTGCCGCCGAGATCGGGCGGAGGGCTTGAGCCGCCGGAGCCTGAAGAGCTCCCGCCGGCCGCCGCAACCGCCTTTTCCTTGGCCGCGCGTTCGGTGCCGTTGGTCTTGTCGGCGTCCTTCGCCGATTTCTCACTGTCTCCCGCCTTCACCTTGGCTTGGATGGCCGTCTTGTAGCCCTCCGTTTTCGAGAAGCTATGCTCCGCCGTCTCAACGACCCAGGGGATGCCGTCAACGCCTGGCCGGACTTCCCGATATGCGAATGTGCCGCCGGCCCGGATAGACGTGTCCCCGACCACGGTAACGGCCGTGGTGATGCCGCCACGGCTGAGATTGCGCGACTTGGACTTGGCGGCCTTCTCGGCTTCCTCTTCCGACGAGAACGCCTCGCGGAGGCGATAGACGGCCGGACTGTCCGAAACGTCGCTCTCGACCTCGATCTCTTTGCGCTCCCCCTCGTCCTTGTCCTGATAGTATCCGACCACTTTCCCGAAGCTGCCTCGATCCGAGATCGACACCTTGCACGTTCCCTCGACGATTCGATCAGGCGTCAAGACGAAGCCGCCGACGGTCTTGCCAGAGGCCGACTTGCCGGCGCCCTTCTCCGCGAAAATCGCTTGCCGTCCTTCACCGTGAAAAGGGCGTCGTGGCGGCCCGCCAGGCGGTCCAGAACGCTCATGTCGCTTTCGTCGACCTGGCCGAACCATTTGTAAGTGTGAGCGCCCACGGCGTCGCTCACGGCCGGCGACAAGCCATGATCGCCCGCGATCTCGGAAACGATGTCCTTGACCGTCTTGTCATCCCAATGCCGGTTCTTGTGTTCCTTCAGCGTCTCGCGCATGTCGGCCGCCTTGCCCTGAATGGACAGGCTGAAGGGGAAGCAAGCGATCTCGACTTCGTCGACCACGAATTCGCCGAGCGATTGGACGCCAGTTTCGGCGTAGCCCATTGCGACGGAGATCGAGGCCCCACGCCGAGGGATTTCCGCGAACGGGTTGCTGTCGTCGAGCTTCAGATCGATCGTGTCCGACCGCGTCCCTTCCTTGTCCGTCACGGTGACGGAGATCAGGCGCGAGTAGAACACGTCGGAAACCGTCTTGCCGTCGACAGTGATCTCGACAACTGGCGTCATGGCTTAATCCCAAAAGGCGAACGACTTCGGGCGCGCTGGCGTCGGCGGCCGAGATCGTGGGGAGTTTTACGATGGTCCCGGCCGGCAGAACCGGGCCGAGATCGGCGAGGCCAGGATTGGCGTCGAGAACGGCTTCGGTGAAGCCGCTTTCCTCGCCGTAGAAGGCGGCGCAAATCATGTCGACCATGTCGCCCTCAATGCACGTATAGGTCGCCATGTCAGAACCCCAAATTCAGGAAGCCGCCGAGAGAGATCGCCACGCTACCGCCCACCGCCTTGCTGTAGGCGGTGAGCTTGATCTCGTAGCTGTTCTGTTGCGGCGTGCCGCGCCGATCGTGGTAGCCGCGATCTTCCGTCACCCGCTCGACGACATAGTTGCCGTAAATCTGGCCGCCGAGCGAAACCAGCATGAGCGGCGTTCCGGAGATCGCCGCCTTGCGGATGCCCTCCAGTCCGGCCGCCCCACCAAGAGCGACCGGAAAGAGAACGCCCTTGATCGACACGCTGTCGGACTTCGGGCCGGTCCATTGCAGCACGTCGAAGCCGCGAGCAACGGCAACGTCTTGCCACGGCGTTTCGAGCGAGCGCGCGACATCGGTATAGCTGAAGCCGAGCGCTTCGAACGCATAAGGGCCGAGCGACATCGTGACGGGTCCGGACATTAGTTGCCTCCATCGGCCAGGTTTTGACGCATGGCGGCGCTAACCTTGCCGCCCACGTTCGCGCTTGCCGAGTTGGCCGCCGTGCCGGCTTGCGCCAGGACGGAGACGAGTTGCCGTGCCTTTGCGAGGGCCGCGTCAATCGACGCCGTGTCGATGACTGGAGCCGCCGTCACGTTTAGGGCCGACTGCATATCCGCGCCGGTCTGTTGCGCCTTCAGCTTGGCCGCATCCATGCCCTGAAGCATCGTGTCGAATTCGTTATGCTTCGGCTGGATTTGCGGCGGCGGATTGAGGAACCGCTGGAGGTTCCGATACCGCTCCATGTCGTCGGGCAAGGTCGAGAGATCGACCCGCTCATGCTCTTCGAAGTGTTTCGGCCCGGTGAGGCGTTGAAGGCGCTGTTCCCGCGTCTCCGTTGGGTTGATGCCAAGCCACCAACCCGGTGTGCCCTTCTCCGGCATCTTGCTTTTGGCGGCTACGCCTGGCCCGAATTTCGAGATCGCCGCCGCACCAGCGCCAAGCCCCAAGAGGCCAAGCGCCACGGAGCCGCCCGTGAGGCCGGACAGCCATTTCGCCGTGCGCAAACCGGAGAGCGTGTAGGCGATCTTTACGATCCCCTCCAGCGCGCCGAGGATGCCCTTGATCGGCGAGAGCGCCAGGCGCGCGGCGAAGTTCAACGCCGTCATGCTAGCCGCGCCGACCAGCAGGGAGCTCCCCAAGCCGCTCACATTGGCGTGCGTGATGGCGTCGAGGATCGTCGCGATCGGGCTGTCGTGCAGGCTCGCCCCGAATTGCTGCCAGCGGTGGAAGATTTCCGCCATCTTGTCGCCGGACATGCCATCGCCCTGGATGCCGAAGATCAGGTCGCGGATATCCTTCAGGGACGTTGCGACGCCGGAAAGAGCCTCCGCCGCGCCGCCCTTATAGCCGAGGCCGTTGAAGAACCCGTTCGCCGAGGCCGAGAGCCGGTCGAGGATCGACACGCGCCCTTCCGCCGTGGCGAAAAAGTTGTTCAGATAGTGCAGGCTCCCGTTGATGGCCGGGAGAAGCTTCGCGCCAAGGGCCGCCGCCGAGAGCTCGACGTTATGCGTGAACTGCGCCCACTGGTTTTTCGTGGTGTTCTTGAAGCTCTCGAAAACCTTGTTGACGGAGCCGGCATACTTGGCCGTGTCGCCAAGCTTTTCCATCGTGTCGACCACGCGGTCGACGTTGCCCGCCAACGCGGCGACTTCGTCTTGCGTTTCGAGGCCGAAAAGGTCTTTCATGAAGGTGGCGCGGTCAGGCCGCGACATCTTCTCCGTGAGCCTCAAAATCTTGATCAGCGCTTGCGTCGGGTTCTCGAAAAACTCTTTCTGGAGCTTTTTCGAGTAGCCCTTGCCGCCAAGCTGATCGAGGACTTTGCCCGCGCCCTTTTTGCTCCCAAGCGCCGTCATCTTCGTGAGCATGGCGTTTACCGCCGTGCCGGCTCGCCCGCTTTCGAGGCCGACTTCGGTCATCGCCGAGCCGATCGCGAGAAGGTCTTTCGGCTTCAGGCCGGCGGCCATAGCGCCAGGGCCGGTGCGAAGCACGAAGTCGACTAGCTGCTCTTCGCTCGCGGCCGTGTTGTCGGCGACGTAGTTGATCGCGTCCGCGTAATCGGTGAGTTGGTCCATATTCAGCTTCAGCGAAGCTTTGATGTGGGCCAGGCTATCCGCCGCGTGCTCGCCCGTCATGTCGAAGGCGATTGCCACTTTCGACCCGAGAAGCGCGAAGCGTTCCAGATCTTCGTTTGCAATGCCGAACGTGCCGGCTTGCGCGACCAGGCCCGCGATCTCCGTCGCCGCAAGCGGCGTCTCGCGGGCGAGTTGCTTGATGCTCGCCTCCAGCTTGGCAAGCTGCGGCGGCGTCATGCTCACCTTTTTGGAGACATCGGCCATGAGAAGCGGCAAAAGAGCCGCAATGTCGGCCGCATGATCGCGCACGACTACGTCGTCGAGTGGGAGGGAGAGCCGATCGGCTCGATTCGCAAGGCGTTCGCTTCCGTGGTCGAGGCGGCCGGGCTTGGCTGGTATGATGAGAATGGCAAGTTCGAAACCGACATCACGCCCCACGTCCTACGGCACACCGCCGCAACCTGGCTCATGCAGAACGGCGCGAGCCTGTCGACGGCCGCCGACTTCTGCGGGATGACGGAGGCGGTTCTCCGCGCGACCTATTGGCATCATCACCCCGACTTCCAGGCCGAGGCGGCGCACCTTGTCACCGCAAAGGCTCCGGCGCTGAAGGCCAAGAGCAACGTCGTTCGCTTCGGCTAGTGGTGAAAATCCAACGCTTGGTGCCCACGGTGATTCCCGTTTTGGGTGGAACTTTGCCGTTCGTCACACCCGTCGGAACGCGCAGGGAGCGCCAGAACTGGACATCCAACAACGGCACCGTGACCCCCACAGGCAGTGACCAATCCGCTTGCGGCTGAAAAGCTATATGCCGTTCCCTGGTAGTGTAGTATCTCAGGCACTTCGGCTCACCGGGAAGGGAGCCTCGGCATGCAACGCAAGCTCGCAGCCATCCTCGCTGCCGATGTCGTCGGCTACTCTGCTCTCATGGAGCGCGACGAGGCGGGGACCTTTGATCGCCTGCAGGCGGGGCGCAAGGAACTGTTCGAGCCTGAAATCGAAAAACACCACGGCCGAATTTTCAAACTGATGGGCGACGGCTTACTCGCCGAGTTCGGCAGCGTGGTTGATGCGGTGGAATGCGCCGTGTCCCTGCAGCGTGGCTTGACAGAGCGCAATTCCAATCTTCCCGAGGATGAGCGCGTGAGTGTGCGCATCGGCATTAACCTTGGCGAAGTCATCGTTGAAGGCGAAGATCGTTACGGTGAAGGCGTCAACGTGGCGGCGCGGCTTGAGCAGCTCGCCGATCCTGGGGGCATCTGGGTTTCCGGCAAGGTCGCGCGCGAGGTCGAGAAGAAGCTTGCCTTTGGCTTCGAGTCGATGGGCGACCAACTGGTCAAGAACATGGCCGAGGCAGTGCCCGCCTATCGCGTTGTGCTCGATGGATCGGTTCCGCGGAAGCGCCTGACAGCCCTTCGGTCGGGTAGAGGGCGACTGCGCTGGATAGCCGCTCTGGGGGGAGGGGTGGCTGCCTTGATCATTGCCGCGGGCGCTGGCTTCTGGTTTTTCAAGTCGGCAACACCGGCAGATGCCGGGCCGCCAACGGTAGCAGTCCTGCCGCTTTCCAACATGAGCGGCGACCAGGCTTTTGAGTATTTCGCCGATGGCGCCACTGAAACATTGATTTCCGACCTTGCCCGCTCTCCCGAAATTAGGGTCATCGCCCGAACGTCAAGCGACGCATATAAAGGGAAGGCGATGGACATTCGCCAGATCGGCAGGGAGCTGAACGCAACCTATATCGTTGAGGGCAGCATTCAGAAGAGCGGCAAGACAGTCCGTGTCGTTGCGCAGCTCGTCGATGCGCGTACCGGTGAGCACGTCTGGGCAGAACATTACGACAAGGAGGGTGCGGATCCTCTCGCTCTGCAAGACGAAGTCGCGGCGACGATTATGGGGACCTTGGCTGGAGAAGAGGGACTTATAAAAAGAAGACAATACGCTGAAGTGTGGGGCAGAGACAGCAGCAGCCTGGATGAATATAGCTACTATTTGAGAGGGCACGAGCTGTTATTACATTTAAACAAAGAAGATACAGAAAAGGCAATTAGAATATGGCTTGAGGGTTTAGAGAAGTTCCCGACTTCGTCCTTGCTCAAGGTCAACCTTGCATTTGGCTATTATCAGCTAGTGTACGGTGGATGGAGTGCTGATATCGAGCGGGACTACTCTCGCGCGGCAGAGCTGGTGAATAACGGGCTCGCCGAGAGCTACGTGTCACCACTTGCCAAGACATTGGGACACCTCTTCCTTGCATTTTATAACTTGGAGTTTGCAAAGGACTACGAGCAGGCGCTGAGGGAGAGTAAGATCACGTTGGAATTGGCGCCAAGCGACCCGTTCGTAATCTCCATGATGGCAACGGTTGCCATTGGTGCCGGCCAGACGGACGATGCAATAGCGCTAGTGACTCCCATTCAGGATATGAAGAGCGGCTATGTGTGGGCCTCGCCACAGTTTGTACTTGGCCGCGCCTATTTCGTAAAAGGGGACTATGCGCGGGCAGCTGAACTACTGAATGAGGCGCCAGCCGACGCCGCTTCCTCCCTGCCGTTCTTGGCTGCAAGCTATGCGGAAAGCGGAAAGGATGGACAGGCAACGGCTACTATCGCCAAGGCGCTCAAAGAGTTTCCGGCACTGTCAGTGGCCTTGATGCGTCAGCTCTTTCCAAATCGGGACGACGCTGTCATTTCGCGCCAGGACGCTGCGATGCGAAAGGCTGGCCTGCCAGAGGGATGACTGTCTATGGTGTTGGGGACGGTCTGCCGGTCTCGTCCCATACTGCCGGTGTGCGCGCCCTCGAGGTCCGCCTTGGGTCATGGGCGTGAGTTCGGCCGAGGGCAAGCGAACCTCCGCAACGGGGGTCGAAGCGGCTTTCGTCCAGGGCACCAAACGTCAGACTTTCACCACCAGGCTCCCACCGGATACCTACCGGAAACGCCGAAAAAGACCATGAACAAACGTGGTGGACGACAGCAAAAAAGCCCGGAAATCCGGGCTTTTCTTCGCAAAATGCCTTGTTCGGGACGATGGGGTCGCAGGTTCGAATCCTGCCACTCCGACCAGAAACCAGAA
>NZ_RQXT01000107.1 GCF_003863365.1 Mesorhizobium tamadayense
TGTCGCTTTCACTTCCCGATTTCAATCGCGCAATAGTCATGTGCTTGTTAGGTTTTGGCGCTACGACGGTGATGATTTTTCGCTAACGATTTCACTGACCGCTCGTTTTGCCGAACCGATTGCACAGCCTGAAACCGGCGCCTGCAGCGTCACATTCCGAAGAAGCATGGTCGACGGCGCGCCGGGTTGCGCGCGAGCTCGACAGGATTTTGGACGGCTCGGGTTCCCGACGGGCTGCGATCGTTCGGGCCGCAGCCGAACTGCGCCTTTCGACACGGCAGGTCTACAATCTGCTCACACGCTACCGTGTCGATCGGACCGTGACGTCGCTCTTGCCGGACCGGGATCGGACACGGAAGAAGCGACTTCAGCAGGACATCGAGAAGATCATCGCGACGACCCTACGAGAGCAGTGGCTGGTGCTGGAGTCTCCGCCCCTCGCTCCGGTCGTGGCCGAGATCCGCGCCCGCTGCGAGGAGGCCGGTCTGGCTCCTCCATCCTACCTCACGGTCGCTCGCCGAATACCAGCATTGTTTGGCGCCGAGGAAATCGCAAAGAAGCGATCTGCGAACCCGAAACATCTCTATCGGCTCAAGGCCCGGCCTGGATACATCCACGCGGCGTACCCTCTGGATGTCTGCCAGATCGATCACACGCCGACCGACATCAATTTCGTCGAGGTTGTCGAGGGCGGCGGGACGTTCGTCGGCAGGGCCTACCTGACGCTCGTCACCGACGTGGCGACGCGCTGTATTCTCGGGTTCTGCCTCACGCTCGAAAAGCCGTCGGCGCTGTCGGTCGCATTGTGCCTGGCGCAGGCGATGTGTCCGAAGGAGGAATGGCTGGCTGCGCGCGGTATCGAACATGGGTGGCCGATGTTCGGTCGACCGCGATCGCTAGTCACCGACTCCGCCAAGGAGTTCAAGGGCAATGCCTTCCAGCGCGGGTGCGAGGACTACGGCATCCGCATCCGCTACCGAGATCGCGGCCGGGTCCATCACGGCGGCGTGGTCGAAAGGCTGCTGGGGAAGCTCAACGGGGTTCTTGCAACGCAGCCCGGCTCAACGGGCCGGTCCGTGGCGAACCGCGACCAATATCCCGCAGAGCGGCGCGCGCGTCTCAGCTTCGCCGATCTTGAGCGATGCGTCGTGCTCGCGGTGATCGACCACAACCTGCAGCAAAACGCGAGGACCCTGAAGGTGCCGGCGTCAGAATGGAACCGGCAGGCGCACGACCTTGCGCGTTTCGACGATGATGCCATGCGGGTACTGCTGGCATTCATGCCCGGAACGGAGCGCCGCATCTCACCGCAGGGCGTCAGCATGTTCGCGCTCGACTATTACTCACCGTGGCTGGGCGAGCTTGTTCCGCAGCGAGATCGGCTGGGCAAGCTCGAGCTTCGATACGATCCTCGCGACATCAGCCATGTCTATGCCCGCGATCCCGAAACCAGGGAGTTTCGATCCGTGGAACGGCGCGACGGCATGCTTGCTCCGATGACGTTGTGGGAGCACGAGGCCGACCGCCGGCAGCGACGCGCCGCGAACGCGCGCACGGATGTCGAGAAGGTAACGCTGCGCCGGCGGATCGCGGAGATTAGCGGCGGATCGACGCCGTCGAAGGCCGAGCTGCGCAATGCCGTGCGCAAATCCCACGCCGCTGACGCGCCCAAGCCCTACGACGCGATGCGGCCGGAGCCGCCGGCGCCCGCCGATCATCCCTCTCGCCCGAAGCGCCGCCTGCCGGTGGAGGATTGGTGAGATGACGAGTCATCTTCTCGATCACGTTCGTCCTCACCTCGACCGCAGCACGGAAGAGCGGATCACCTACATTCAGGCGCCGCGATGGATTGGACATCAGGTGGCGGTCACGGCGCATGAACGCCTTGCCGAACTTCTGTCGCGGCCGCCATCGTTGCGGACCCGAGGACTGATGCTCGTCGGCCCCTATGCCAACGGCAAGACGATGATCGCCGAGCGGTTCGCCGTCGGGCATCTGAGAACAGCCGAGCAGCAGCGGGTATGGGTGGTGCAGACGCGCGAGGGGGCCGGTCTCGCCCATTTCTACGGGAGCATCCTGCAGACCTTGCGCGCGCCGACGGGCAGCAGCCGGAACGTCGGCCGCAAAGCCGAACAGGTCGATCATCTGCTCGACAGGCTGAAGCCCAGAATGCTGATCTTCGATGAGTTCCACAATGCGCTGCGCGGCCGTGCCCGCGACGTCGAGGCCGTGCTTGCCTTCCTGCGGAGGATCGGCCGCCAGTTCGACATCTCTCCGGTTCTGATCGGTGAGGTCACCGTCTATGACTTCGTCAACCAGACCGCTGAAATGGCGACCAGGTTCGACCTACACGCCGTGCCGCGATGGCAATATGGCGAGGAGTTTCTTGCGCTGCTCGACAGCCTGGAGAGCGCCTTGCCGCTTGTCCGTGCGTCCGATCTCTCGGATGAACCCTTGGCGCGAAGGATATTCCAGCTCTCCGAGGGACTGATCGGCGAGATCGTAGCGATCATCTCCGCAGCGGCCTCAGCCGCAGTGAGGTCCGGCGAGGAGCGGATTACGAAATCGGGCATCGAGGCGCTGCGCTACGTCCCGGTTTCGAAGCGGCGTCGGGCGCCGGTGCGCGAGGATTTGCTGTGACAGCGAATGCAGCACGGGCGGCCTTCGCGATCGAGATCCGCGAGCGATACGGCGACGTCGCCGGGAATCGGTGGCCGGTTTCCGTCGACCCGCTTCCGGACGAGCTGGTGTCGAGCTGGCTCCATCGTCTCGCGCTCGCGAACGGCATCGCGCCGCGGTCGTTCGCCGGCGTCCTGGGCCTCAGTGAGAGGATGTGGTCGCCGCGTCTCGACACTCGACTGCCGCGCCACGTCGCCACGTTTCTCTGTCATCAGACCGGCCGGGCGACCGAGGAGATCTCGGCGATGACGATGAGCGGGTACGCCATGGCCCCGCTCCTGCTGCCACTGCGCGATAGCGCGCACCGGAACCGTTCGACCTGGATGCAATACTGCCCGCTTTGCCTTGCAGCGGACGAGGCGCCGTATTTCCGCCGGCAGTGGCGGCTGGCGTTGCGTGCGTCGTGTTTCGCGCATGGCTGTGGCCTTCGCGATCGCTGCCCCGCCTGCCGAGCCCCCATCGCGACCTTCGACCAGGGCGAGGTTGTCGCGCAGCACTTCTGTGCGCGATGCGGGTTCGACCTGCGCGCTGCTCCCAAGACCGCGGTGAAGGCGTCCGCGCGCCGACTGGAACGTGCGATCGCGGATATATGCCGGGTGGAATCGGGAACGGGTTCGGCGGCAACCAGCGATGTTGTCTCGCGCGTGCTGTGCGCACCGGCCTTCGTCGATATCGGCTCCACGGGCACTCTTAGGAATCTCTCGACGGCCGCGCGCATTCGCTGCTTCGAGTTGCTCGCCGCAAAATCTCTCGACTGGCTTGTGACTGACAAAGACGCCGCGACCGCGCATCGGCGTCGGATGATCCTTGCGGCGGGCGGCCACGATGAACTGATCGCCCGCTTCGCCGACTTCCTCGACAAGCACCAGACGCGGCCGAGATCCATGCGCCAAACCCTGCCCTGTGCCGGGCTTGCCGACGTGCTGACGGCCTATCTGCGCGTGGCCGGCGATCGGCGTCACCGCGATCTTGGAGTTCCACAGCCCCAATGATTGGTGGCGCCCCAGCCGCGGGTGCTATTCGTCTATGACGGCGCCGGCGCCAGGGTCGTCCCCATCGGTGAACCTTGGCAGGATGTCGCCGGCCAGCAGCTTTTCCTTGCTGAGCAGGCCCGCATCTTCAAGTGCCTCGAAGTCAGGCAGATCGCGCAGGGTGCCGAGCCCGAACTCCAGCAGGAATGCCTGCGTGGTGACGTAGGTGTACGGCGCGCCCGGCTGCGGCGCGCGCGGGCCGGATGCGATGAACCCGAAGGAGCGCAGATTGCCGATCAAGTCGCGGCTGATCTCCTTGCCGAAGAAGCTGGACAGTTCTGCCCGGGTAATCGGCTGGAAGTAGGCGATGCACATCAACACCGGCAATTCGGACTGCGTGAGGTCGACCGATCGTTCGCTTGCGCCGACGGCCGTGCGGATGGCGTCGGCATAGGCTGGTCGGGTCAGGTGCTTCCAGCCGCCGGCGACGGCGACCAGATCGTAGGGGCGACCGCGCAACTCCTCGCGGATGTCGTCGATCAAAAGGTCGATGCTGCAGGTCTTGCCGACGATCCGCGCCAACGTCTCGCGGCCGACCGGTTCGCTGGCCGCGAAAATCGTTGCCTCGACGCGATGCATCCATTCCCGCCATCGCGCCTCCGGCGGCAAGTGATCCAGCTCCCGATCAAACAGACCGTCGCCTGGTCGGCCCGTCGCTCGTCTCGCGCGCGCTGCTTCCGCCATCGACCTCAGATCCCGTAGATCCGAAAGGTCGTGCGGCCGCTGAGCTCGCGGACCGCGCCGAGCTCGACCAGACGATCGAACAGCCGCCGGCTGGCCCAGCGTGACAGGTTCTTGCTGGTCACCGTTCCCGACACAGCATCATCGCCGATCAGCCGGTCAACGACGTCGCCGGCCGCCTTGGATCGCAGCTTCGGCACCACCGCCCGAAGCCGTTCGGCCCGCGCCGCCATGTCCGCCGCCAGCCGGCAGGCCTCGGCCGCTCCGAGGGCCGCGGCGATGAAGGCGGCCCGCTCAAACGCATCGCTGCCCGGCTGGGCGCGCCGGCCCTCCGACCCCGAACGCAGCAGCGGCATGTGGATCTGGGTGGCAAGGATCGGCACGGCGTGGCGCCAGCCCATGCGCCAGGACAGCGCACAATCGGCCAGCCACCAGGCCAGGATTTCGGCCTTCGGGTCTTCCCGCATGACGGTCGCTGCGATGCGCGCCGTAATCACGGGGGCGGGCGCGCCGCTGCGCACCTCATCGCGCGTGACGTCGATCAGATCGCCGAAACCGTCCGACCAGCCGACGCCGAGCAGGGTGGCGACCGCCTGCAGATCGCCGGTAGCAGGGGGCAGCGTGCGGCCGGCCAGCCGGCGCCACGCGGCAAGCACATTGCCGGCAGGCCCCGGCTCGTCGCCAGACTGACGCACCAACCAAGCGTCTCGCAACGCCGCTTCATCCTCGGAGCGGCCGATCAGCTTTATGCAGGCGGCCGCGGCTCTCAGCGCCAGGCGGTGCCGCCACGCGCCGCTCCATTCGGGTTCGGCCTGCACGAGATTGTCGAGCGTATTCAAGGCGCTGCCGGCTATGAAGGCGCCTTCCACCGGGTCCCCGGAACGGGCGCGCGGCGTCGCCCACGCCGGCACGCGCGGCACCGGGAAGCAGACTTGCGATGCGGGTGCGGGCTGCCGACTCATCTCCGGCAGCGTAAACGGGTTGTGCGGTTTTGACCAGTTGTTCGCTGTTTTCCGCACAGCTTGTCGACATTGTTTTATGTCCGGTAAGCTTCCATTACCGGACATATTCCGGTAGGCTCGCAAATCATGGAAAATCCCCCGCCCAAAGCCGCCAAAAACGATCTCCCGGCCGGGGATCCGCTCGCCGGCGACCCTCTCGAGGGCGAGTTGCCCGATATCGTCGATCTCGTCCTGGAGATGGGCCAGCCCGCACCCCGCGTCCCGGCGCACGTCGAGGATCTGGTCGAGACCGCCCGGGAGTATGCCGACAACGCCAGCTCGGAGAGCACGCGCGACGCCTACGCCAAGGACTGGAAGCATTTTTCGTCCTGGTGCCGGCGCAACGGCTTCGATCCCCTGCCCCCGGATTCGAAGGTGATCGGGCTTTATATCAGCGCCTGCGCCGCCGGCGGCGCGAAGCTCGGCGCCCCGGCTCTTTCCGTTTCGACGATCGAGCGCCGGCTCTCCGGCCTCGCCTGGAATTTTACCCAGCGCGGCCTAGTCATGGACCGGGCCGACCGCCACATCCGCACCGTGCTCGCCGGCATCCGCCGCAAGCACACAAAACCGCCGCGCGTGAAGGAAGCCGTCCTCGGCGACGATCTCGTCGCGATGCTCGCCACACTCGGTCACGATCTCAGGGGGCTCCGCGACCGCGCCATTCTCCTACTCGGCTTCGCCGGCGGCCTGCGCCGTTCCGAGATCGTCGGCCTCGACGTCACGCGGGACGATGACAGCGATGGCGCCGGCTGGATCGAGATCCTTCCGGGCAAGGGCGTGCTGGTGACGCTGCGCGGCAAGGGCGATCGCTGGCGCGAGGTCGAGGTCGGCCGCGGCTCCAGCGACCACACCTGCCCCGTCGTCGCGCTCGAGACCTGGATCAGGTACGGCCGCATTGCGCGAGGCCCCCTCTTCCGCCGCATCTTCAAGGACAACAAGACCGTCGACGTCGAGCGGCTTTCCGACAAGCACGTCGCCCGCCTGGTCAAGCAGACGGTGTTGGCCGCCGGGGTCCGTTCCGATCTTCCGGAAGAAGAGCGGGTGCTGCTGTTCGCCGGCCATTCTTTGCGCGCAGGCCTTGCCTCGTCGGCCGAGATCGAGGAGCGCTATGTGCAGAAGCAACTCGGCCATGCCTCGGCCGAGATGACCCGCAAATATCAGCGCCGGCGTGATCGGTTCCGGACCAACCTCACCAAAGCGTCAGGGCTCTGAAAAGTCCCCTCCCCTCCCCCGATTGGAGCCGAAGTGGCTCAGTCGGGAAGTGCAGGAATTTCACCTTAGCGCTTCAATTGAAATCGGGAAGTAAAACCGACAGTGGCGCGAGCGACGGGTCCGATCAGGAGCTCCGGGGGAAGGTTTGCCAGCACGTAAGCCATTGATTTCATGTTAGCTGATTCGCGTTAGTCAAACTAACTGGCATTTAAGTTGACTTGCACAGGATTTTGGTCGGCGCAGCTTTCCCTATCGATAATGACCGCTTATCGAT
>NZ_RQXT01000108.1 GCF_003863365.1 Mesorhizobium tamadayense
CCGAGCTTGGCCAGGTGATAGGCGACCGAGCAGCCGGAGACGCCACCGCCGATGATGACCGCCCTTGCTTTGTTAGGAATGGCCTTGGTCATGCGGCCTCGCGGCGATAGTTGGAAGCAAAGCGGCGCACACGAAGCGCTGCTTCCCGGAGGATAAGCTCAGGCTGACAGAGGCTGATGCGGATGTGGCCGGCGGCGGCTTCGCCGAAGCTCGATCCGGGCATGACGCCTACTTTCTCCCTGTCGAGCAGCCCCCAGGCGAATTTCTCGTCGTCGGGCTCGATGGTCGAGATGTCGAGCATGACATACATGCCGCCTTCCGAACCGCGCACGGTGACGTCGTTGAGGCCACGCAGGGCGTCGAGCATTGCGCCGCGGCGCGCGGCGTAGCGCTCGGCGATTTCCTTGGCGCCATAGTGGTTTTCGAGCGCCTCGGCGCAGGCGATCGAGATGAAGGCCGGCAGGCCGTAGGTCATCACCAAGTTGAGATCGGTCACCAGCGCGATCATCGCTTTCGGACCTGTCAGCCAGCCCATGCGCCAGCCGGTCATGCCGTGGCTTTTCGACATGGAGTTGATGACCAGCGTGCGCTCCGCCATGCCGGGCAGCGAGCGCGGCGAGATGTGCTCGCCGCCGCCGAGCGTCCAATAGACCTCGTCCGACAAGAGCCAGAGATCGTGCTCCTTGCAGATATCGGCCAGCTGCTCGAGCCGTTCGCGCGAGTAGACAGCGCCCGTCGGGTTGTTCGGCGTGTTGATCAGGATGGCACGGGTGTTGGGCTTGAGCGCCGCGCGGATCATGTCTGCGCGCGGCTGGAAGCCGTCTTCCGCCGGCGTCTCGACCACGGTGAAGCTGGCGCCCGCGGCGCTGAAGGTGTTCGGATAGGTGGCGTAGTAAGGCGCGACGACGACGGCGTGGTCGCCTGGATCGAGCACGCCCTGGACGGCGGCATAGAGCGCCGCCTGGCCGCCCGGGGTAGCGATGATCTCGTCCGGTTCCGTCAGGATACCGGTGCAAGCCGTGGAAGCCGCCGCCATCGCCTTGCGCAGGCGCGGCAGGCCGGGCAGGGGCGTGTAGTGGTGGTTGCTGCCGCGGACGGCGTTGACGCAAGCTTCGATGGTTTCGGAAGGGGTGTCGAAGTCGTGGTCGCCGACCGACAGCATGATGATGTCCTCACCGGCCTGCTTGCGGGTCCAGGCGGCGAAGTGGACCTCCCAGCCGTCCTTGCCCGAAGGCACGATGCCGGTAATGCGCTTTGATGGTTTTGGCATCAGGAAACTCCCGAGATCTGGTGGCCGGCCTCGATGAGCCGGTCGCGCAGGGCGGCGATGTGAGCCGGCCCGACTTCGCAGCAGCCGCCGACGATGGCCGCGCCGGCCTTGACCCACACAATGGCCTGATCGGCATAGGCTTGCGCATCGAGGTCGTGGCGCGCATGCAGCACGTCGACCGTGCCGCCATGCTGGAGCGCCTCGACGGAGGTGAAGCCGTTTGCATAGGCGCCGGCGGGACCGCCAAGGGCGATCAGCTCCGGCAATGCGGCGGCAATGGCTTCGGGCCGGCAGCAGTTGAGCAGCCGTGCCGCGACCGGCAGATCGCCGAGGGCGCCAGCCGCGGCTGCGATGCTTTCGCCGCTGCGCAGACGAGGCGTGCCATGATCGGCAAGCGTCCAGGATACCCAGACCGGCTTGCCGCTTTCGGATGCCGCGGTGACCGCGGCGCGCGCCTCGTCGGCGGAGGCCATCGTCTCGCACAGGAACAGATCGACGCCGTCGGCCTGCTCGGCGACGATGCGGCGGTAGATGCCGAGCGTCTCCTCAAAGGAGATGGTCAGCGCCGGTGCGTAACTGCCGAACAGAGGCGAGAGGCAGCCGGCGATGGCGGTGTCACCTGCGTCGTCGCGGGCCTGCTTAGCCAGTTCGATACCGCGCTTCTGCAACGGCTTGAACAGATCTTCCGCGCCTTCGCGCGCCAGGCGCTCGGGCGTTGCCGAATAGGTGTTGATGGTGATGACGCGGGCGCCGGCGCGGATGAATTCCGCATGCAGGTCGCGCACCAGATCGGGCTCGTCGATCAGCACCCTGGCCGACCACAGCGGCGTCGGCTCGGACTTGCTGCGTCGAACCAGTTCCTGGCCCATGCCGCCGTCGGTGAGGATAATGGAGGTCATGCCCGCAGCCTCTCGTTCTTCGGATCCCACAACGGTTCATCTCTTTGCACCACTGCCTTGAAGCGGTCGCCGAAGATCTCGACCTCGACCGCCGTGCCGGGCTCTGCCAGGTCGGAACGCAGCATGCCGAGCGCGATCGACTTGTCGATGCGATGGCCCCAGCCGCCGGACGTCGTCTCGCCGACGATGCTGCCGTCGTGCCAGAGCGTCGACATATAGGGCGCATCGCAGTCGCCGGGGCTCTCGACGACCAGCGTGACGAAGCGTTTCTTCACGCCTTGCTGCTTTTCGTTGAGCAGCGCCGCCTTGCCGCGGAAGTCGGGCTTGTCCCATTTGACGAAGCGCTCGAGCCCGCCCTGCAGGATCGAATAGTCCGTCGACAGATCGCCCTTCCAGGTGCGGTAGCCTTTTTCCAACCGCAGCGAATCCAGCGCATACATGCCGAAGGGTTTCAGGCCATGCTTCTGGCCGGCGGCCCAGACAGTATCGAAGACCGTTGGCGTATCGGCAACCTTGGTGTGGATCTCCCAGCCGAGCTCGCCGGCGAAGGAGACACGCACCAGCTTTGCCCAGCGCCCGGCAATGGTCGTTTCCTGATGCGTCAGCCAGGGCAGCGAGAGATCCGCGACGCAGACCTCGGCAAGGATAGCGCGCGAGTTCGGGCCGGCGAGGATTTGCGTGGAGTATTCCTCCGTGCGATCGGTCAGCGTGAAGGCCGCGTCCGCCGACATGCGCGACTTCAGCCATTCGAAGTCGTGCCACTGCGCCACCGCCGCGGTGATCAGCGTCATCTGGTCCTCACTGTGGCGCACGACCGACATCTCGGTGACGATGCGGCCCTTGTCGTCGGCGAAGTAGACGAGGCCGATGCGGCCGGGCTTCGGCACGAGGCCGGTGACTTGCAGCGCCAGCCATTCGGCGGCGCCCGGACCTTCGAGGTTGAAACGCGAGAAGCCTGGCAGGTCGAGGATGCCCGCGGCGTCGCGCACGGCCAGGCATTCCTCGCGCACGCGCTGCTGCCACGGCCCGTCGCGACGGAAGGTCAGCGTCGATTCTTCCGAAATGTCGTCGCCGGGCTTGCCGTACCAGGTGGCGCGCTCCCAGCCATTATAGGCGTCGAACTGGCCGCCCAGCGCCTTGATGCGATCATGCAGCGGCGAGAGCTTGCGGTCGCGTCCAGCGGGCCAGGCGTGGCGCGGGAACTGGATGGCGTACTCGTTGCCGTAGATTTCCATGCCCTTGGCCACGCAATAGTCGGGCGCCGAAGCAAAGGCGGTGAAGCGGCGGGGATCGCAGGACCACATGTCCCACTCGGTCTGGCCCTCGGTCACCCATTCGGCGAGCACCTTGCCCGCGCCGCCGCCCTGGGCGATGCCGAAGGTGAAGACACAGGCCTCGAACGCATTCGGCATGCCGGGCATCGGCCCGATCAGCGGATTGCCGTCGGGCGCATAGGGGATCGGGCCGTTGATAACCTTCGAGAGGCCGGCGGTGCCGAGGATCGGCACGCGGGCGACGGCGTCGGCAAGGTAATGCTCCAACCGGTCGAGATCGTCGGGGAAGAGCTGGAAGGAGAAATCCTCCGGCATCGGATCGTTGTGGGTCGCCCAATGCGCACGGCAATTGCGCTCGTAAGGGCCGAGGTTCATGCCGGTCTTTTCCTGGCGCAGGTAGTAGGACGTATCGACGTCGCGCAGCAACGGCAGTTTCTTGCCCTGTTCCTTCGTCCAGGCGGCGAGCTCGGGGATCTCCTCGAACAGGATGTATTGATGGCTCATCACCATCATCGGTACTTCGCGGCCGAACATTTTTCCAATCTCGGCGGCGCGGTAGCCGGCAGCGTTAACGACGATCTCGCAGCGGATCACGCCTTGCGGCGTCGCAACCACCCATTCGCCGTTCTCGCGGCGAACGCCGGTGACCGGGCAGAAGCGGATGATCTTCGCGCCCATGTCGCGGGCGCCCTTGGCCAGCGCCTGCGTCAACTGTGCCGGATCGATGTCGCCGTCGCTCGGATCGTAGAGCGCGCCCTTCAGCTCATGCGTCTCGATGAAGGGGTAGCGGCGCTTGATCTCGTCGAGGCCGACGACATCGATGTCCATGCCCTGATAGCGGCCCATGCCCTTGGCGCGCTGGAACTCCTGCATGCGTTCCTTGCTGTGAGCCAATCTCAGCGAGCCGGTGACATGGTAGTTCATCGGATAATCCACTGCCTCGGCGAGGCCGCGGTAGAGCTCGGTCGAGTAGCGCTGCATGTTCATCAGCGACCACGACGAGGAGAAGGTCGGCACGTTGCCGGCGGCATGCCAGGTCGAGCCGGAAGTCAGCTCGTTCTTCTCCAGCAGCACGCAGTCCGTCCAGCCAGCTTTGCAGAGGTGGTAGAGCGACGAAGCGCCGACGACACCGCCTCCGATGATCACCACGCGTGCCGTGGTCGGCAAACCGGCCATGTTCTCCTCCAAATTTAACTCAATACACCGGCGGCGAAACCACCCAGATGACGACTGCTGGCTCGGCGCCAGGATTGCGCCAGCGAAACGGCTTGCCTTCGAAACGGAACGAGTCGCCTTCGTCGAGCCGATGCCAGACGCCACCGATCTCGATCTCGAACGTGCCCGACGCGACATAGCCGGCTTCTTCCGTCGGACGGCGCGCTTCGGTCTTCAACTCTGCGCCGGGCGCGAAGACCGAGCGCAGCATCTCGAAGCTACCGCCCAGGTCGGGCGACAGAAGCTCCTCCACCAGGCCGGATTCGCTTGTGCCAAGCGAACGGCGACTGCCGGCGCGCACGACCACGCCGCGTTCCTTCTCGGCAGGCACGTCATGGCTGAAGAACAGGCTGAGCGGTACGCCGAAGAGTTCGGCGAAGTTCCGCAGGTCGCCGAGCGAAGGGACCGACAAGCCGCGCTCGACCTGGCTGACCCAGCCGACCGAGCGGCCGAGCTTCAGAGCGATCTCGGCCAGCGTCAGCCTGCGGGCCTTGCGCAGCGCACGGATGTCGCCGGCAAGCAGCCGCTCGCCATTGTCCTGCTCCGATCTGACGGCTGTTGAGGTCAATAGTCTCTCTGTTTCGCGTGAAAAAATCTGAACAAATTTCATGAGAGAGCAAGCTCATGAAAAAATCAAGGGGATTTTCATGCGTTGCAAGATTTGCTTGCGCGACTTCGGCGGTTGATGCAAAGGCTCGCCCACGAACGGCGAGTGGGGACGTCCGATCGGGACCAGTTGATTATCTGCGGATGGTCGTTGCGGAAACCGGCTTCCGGCCATGCGTGAAGGGACGGCCCATGCTGGAGAAGAATAGCCGGATCGCCGAGGATGCGGCGATCGTTGATGAGGCGATCACCTCACGCCGGTCCGTGCGCGCCTTTTTGCCCGACATGGTCGACGACGACACGATCCGCGCCATCCTGATGGTCGCGGCAAGGGCGCCGTCGGGCACCAATATGCAGCCTTGGCGGGTTTATGTCACGAAGGGCGAAGTCAAGCAGCGCATCAGCGACGCCATCCTCAATTCGGGCATCCGCGCCGAGAAGGCGGAGTGGGACGAGTACCGCTATTATCCCGACCAGTTTTTCGAGCCTTATCTCAGCCGGCGCCGCGCCAACGGTTTCGGCCTCTACGGCGCGATCGGCATCGGCAAGCGCGAAGTCGACAAGATGCGGGCGCAGCACGACCGCAACTTCATCTTCTTCGACGCGCCCGTCGGCATGATCTTCACAGTCGACCGGCGGCTGAACAAGGGATCGTGGATCGACTACGGCATGTTCCTGCAGAACATCATGGTCGCGGCGCGGGGCAGGGGGCTGCATACCTGTCCGCAGGCAGCCTTCGCGCCCTACCACCGGCAGATCCGACCGGTGCTCAACATTCCCGAGGAGGAAGTCGTCGTCTGCGGCATGGCGCTGGGCTATGAGGACAACTCGAAGCCCGAGAATGAATTCCGCACCGACCGCGCACCGCTCGAGGATTGGGTGACGTTCGCGGAATAGTGCCGGCGCGACCGCGGTCCGATTTGCTA
>NZ_RQXT01000109.1 GCF_003863365.1 Mesorhizobium tamadayense
TATCCGTCGGGCGAGCCCATGCTCTCGATCGAAGACCTCAGCCGGCCACAGCGCGCCGGCAGAAATGTCCGGTCCCCGTGGCCAAGCTCGACCGCCACTCGCGCGACGTCGCGTCTATTGCCGACTTGATGGCCCAGCGTATCGTTCATCGTCGCAGAACTCGGTAACGACACCGACCCTTCATGCTGCACCGCTACACCGCACTGGCCGAGAAGGAGCGCCGGCAAATTTCGGAACAGATTCGTGCCTAACTGGCAGCCCGGAAGCAGCGTGGCGGGCTTTTTTTCTTCGTAACGGTGATTGAGCAAGCTCTCATTGGATCGACGATCCGCAACTCCGGCCCCTCGCCATCGCGGGTTTCGCGCGACGAGGCATTCTGGCCGTCGACTCGGGCTGAAATCCACAGGACGCTGGGACCGGCGCAAGTGCGGACATCCGGTGCGCTTTCCATGTTGGCAATGGATGACCGTCATGGATATGCTTGGCCTGCTGATCTTGCCGCTGCAAAACGGCCAGCGGTCAGCACGCGCTCATCCCAGCACAAAAAGAGCGATTTATGGCTACCGGACCGGTAAAATGGATCAATTCGCAAAAGGGTTTTGGTTTCATTCAGCCTGATCAGGGCGGCCCGGATGTGTTCGTGCATATTTCCGCCGTCGAGCGCTCCGGCTTGCGGGGCCTCAATGATGGTCAGAAGATCAGCTACGAACTGGTGCAGGACAAACGTTCCGGAAAGACGTCAGCCGGCGAGCTTCAGATGATCTGATCGAGGCTGACAGGCCACGCGGCGGTCGGTCTCATCCCTTCCACATCGTCGAGCGAAGAAGAGCCTGCATGTGTTCTGCCGGGTCGAGCTCGCCGCGCGCCTCGATCTCCAAAAGATATCGGGCCTTGGCAATCCATGCGCGTGGACCTCAGCACCGAACAGGTCAAGGCCGGCGATGTGACATTCAACGTGACTAATACTTCCCGGACCTTGGCTCACGAGTTCGTCGTCGTCAGATCTGACAAGCCAATCGGGGCGCTGCATTACAACGAGCATGAAAAGGAGGTCGAGGAGAGTGCGCTCGAGGTCGTAAACGAGATTGAAGACATAGAGCCCGGGAAGTCCGGCACGCTTACGGTGAAGCTTGAGCCCGGCTCCTACATCCTGCTTTGTAACAAGGCGGGCCATTTCAAGCTTGGCATGGTCAATCACATCGCCGTTACAAACTAGGATCTCGCCGGGGCAGCCACGCGATCGGCTTTCTGCGGCTTGGCGAGATGCCGGAGCCGGCGCTGCGGGATGACGGCTAGGATTTTCACGATCTTCTGCATCTTCTTGCCGCGTGCCGCCCAGTGGGTGAGCGGCGCGCCCGGCAAGGCTTGAATACAGGAACGAATTCCACTTGGAAGCTGGTACGCCGACAATCTATTCAGCGGCCTCAGCGAACTGCACGGGGATGTAATTCAGGATGGGCCCGAGCCACCGCTCGACCTCCGAAATTGGCATGTCTTTGCGCCGTGCATAGTCCTCCACCTGATCGCGCTCGATCTTGGCCACCCCGAAATAGTAGCTTTCCGGATGGGCGAGATAGATGCCGGAGACCGAGGAGCCGGGCCACATGGCATAGCTTTCGGTCAAGGTGACCCCTGCGTTGCGTTCGCCGTCGAGCAGCCTGAACAGCGTCGCCTTCTCGGTATGGTCCGGCTGCGCCGGATAGCCGGGCGCTGGCCTGATGCCGCAATAGGGTTCGCCGATCAGATCCTCCGGGGCTAGGTTCTCGTCCGGCGCATAGCCCCACAACTCTTTTCGGACACGCTCGTGCAGCCGCTCGGCGAAGGCTTCGGCGAAGCGATCGGCGAGCGCCTTCACCATTATCGAGGAATAATCGTCATTGGCCCGCTCGAAGCGTTCGGCAATCGCCACTTCCTCGATGCCTGCGGTCACGATGAAGCCGCCTAGATAATCGGCCTTGCCGCTTTCGAATGGCGCGACGAAATCCGACAGGGCGACGTTGGCCTTGCCGTCGCGCTTGGTCAGTTGCTGGCGCAGGGTGAAGAAGGTCGCCAGCTCCTGCGAACGCGTGTCGTCGGTGAAAAGCCTGATGTCGTCGCCGACGGCGTTGGCCGGCCAGAAGCCGATCACGCCCTTCGGTGCGAACCATTTTTCCGCGATGATCTGCTTCAGCATCGCCTGTGCATCCTCGAAGAGCTGGCGCGCCGCCGGCCCCTGTGCCTCGTCTTCGAGAATCGTCGGATAGCGCCCCCTCATCTCCCAGGTCTGGAAGAACGGCGTCCAGTCGATGTAGCGGGCGAGTTCGGCGAGGTCCCAGGTCTCGAAAACCTTCAGCCCGAGGAAGGAGGGGGTTTGCGGGACATAGCCCGACCAGTCGATCTTGTGGGCGTTTGCCCTTGCCCTGGCGAGCGGAAGGCGCAGCTTGTCTGCTTCGCTGCGCGCATGCGCGTCCGCCACCTTGCGGTACTCGGCGCGTACCGTATCGACATAGTCGCCCTTTGCCTGGTAGGACAGCAATGACGAGACGACGCCGACGGCGCGGCTGGCATCGGTGACGTAGACCGTCTGGCCGCGCTCGTAGCGCGGGTGGATCTTGACCGCCGTGTGAACGCGGCTGGTCGTTGCCCCGCCAATCAGCAACGGAATGTCGAAACCTTCGCGCTCCATTTCGGAGGCGACATGCGCCATCTCGTCGAGCGACGGTGTGATCAGGCCGGAGAGGCCGATGATGTCGACGTTTTGCTCGCGCGCCGTCTGCAGAATCTTTGTCGCCGGCACCATGACGCCGAGATCGATGATCTCGTAGTTGTTGCAGGCGAGCACGACGCCGACGATGTTCTTGCCGATGTCGTGGACGTCGCCCTTGACCGTCGCCATCAGGATTTTTCCGGCGGTCCGGCGTTCGCCGGTGTCAAGGCCGTTGGCGGCGTTGGCCAGATTCTCGGCTTCCATGTGCGGCAGCAGCCCGGCGACCGCCTGTTTCATCACGCGCGCGGACTTGACCACCTGCGGCAGGAACATCTTTCCCGCACCGAACAGGTCGCCGACGACGTTCATGCCGGCCATCAGCGGGCCCTCGATGACATGCAGCGGCCGCTCGACGGCAAGCCGCGCCTCGTCGGTATCGGCGTCGATGAACTCGGTGATGCCGTTGACCAGCGCATGCGAAATGCGCTTGTCGACAGTCCACTCCCGCCAGGCGAGATCGCGTTCCTTGGCCTCCTTGCCGGCGGTTCCCTTGAAGCGCTCGGCAAGTTCCAGGATCCGCTCGGTGGCGCTGCCGCCGCCCGCCGGCTGGCGGTTGTTGACGACGTCCTCGCAGGCTTCGCGCAGTTCCGGATCGATCGATCCGTAGACGGCAAGTTGGCCGGCATTGACGATGCCCATGTCCATGCCGGCCTGGATGGCATGGTAGAGGAACACGGCATGCATGGCCTCGCGCACCGGTTCGTTGCCGCGAAACGAGAAGGATAGATTCGAGACACCACCCGAAATGTGGACGTGAGGCAGGGTCTGGATGATTTCCCGCGTCGCCTCGATGAAGTCGACCCCGTAATTGTTGTGCTCGTCGATGCCGGTGGCGATGGCGAAGATGTTCGGGTCGAAAACGATGTCTTCCGGCGGGAAGCCGGCCTGCTCGGTCAGGAGCTTGTAAGCGCGGGTGCAGATGGCAACTTTTCGCGCCTGCGTGTCCGCCTGGCCTTCCTCGTCGAACGCCATGACGACGACAGCCGCGCCATAGGCGCGCACCAGCTTCGCATGATGCAGGAAGGCCCCCTCGCCTTCCTTCATCGAGATGGAATTGACCAACGGCTTGCCCTGCACGCATTTCAGGCCAGCCTCGATGATCTCCCATTTCGAACTGTCGATCATCACCGGCACTTGGGCGATGCCCGGCTCGGCGGCGATCAGGTTGAGATACTCGACCATCGCCTTCTTCGAATCGATCAGACCCTCGTCCATGTTGATGTCGATGATCTGGGCACCGTTGGAGACCTGATCGCGCGCGACGTCGAGGGCGGCAGGGTAGTCGCCGGCGGTGATTAGTTTCCTGAATTTCGCCGAGCCGGTGACGTTGGTGCGCTCGCCGACATTGACGAACGGAATTTCCTTGGTGAGCGTGAAGGGTTCCAGACCTGACAGGCGCATTTTGCGCTCGATCTCCGGAATGGCGCGCGGCGGATATTTTCTCACCGCCGCTGCGATGGCGCGGATGTGGTCCGGCGTCGAGCCGCAGCAGCCGCCGACGACATTGACCAATCCGTCGCTCGCGAATCCTTCGATCTGCGCCGCCATGAATTCCGGGCTCTCGTCATAACGGCCGAACTCGTTGGGCAGGCCGGCATTGGGATAGGCGCAGACGAAGGTGTTGGCGACGCCGGAAATCTCGGCGAGATGTGCGCGCATGGCGTTGGCACCGAGCGCGCAGTTGAGGCCGACCGTGAACGGACTGGCGTGACGGATCGAATGCCAGAAGGCCGTCGGTGTCTGGCCCGACAGCGTGCGGCCCGACAGGTCGGTGATCGTGCCCGAGATCATGACCGGAAGATGCACGCCCTTTTCGAGGAAGATCTCGTTGCAGGCGAAGATCGCCGCCTTGGCGTTCAGCGTGTCGAAGATCGTCTCGATCAGGATGATGTCCGCGCCGCCGTCGATCAGGCCGCGCAACTGCTCGCCATAGGCGATGCGCAGATCGTCGAAGCTGACGGCGCGATAGCCGGGGTTGTTGACGTCCGGCGACATCGAGGCGGTGCGGTTGGTCGGTCCCAGCGCGCCGGCGACGAAGCGCCGCTTGCCGTCTTCCTGTTGGGCGCGAATGCAGGCCCGCCGCACCAGACGGGCTCCGTCCCGGTTCAGGTCATAGACCGCGTCCTCCATGCCGTAATCCGCCTGGGCGATCGACGTGGAGGAGAAAGTGTTGGTCTCGATGATGTCCGCGCCGGCAATCGCGTACTGGTGGTGGATTTCCTCGATCGCTTTCGGCTGCGTCAGGATCAGCAGGTCGTTATTGCCCTGCTGATGGCAGGCGCAACCGACGAACTTGTCGCCGCGGAACTGTTCCTCGTTGAAGCCAAGCCCCTGGATCTGCGTGCCCATCGCGCCGTCGAGAATGAGGATTCGTTCGCGCGCGGCCGATTCCAAGGCAGAACGGATCTCCGATCCATCCGCCTGGGCGACAACGGGTCCGAAAAGGGAATCCAAGGATGATTCAGAATGCGCCACAGTGAACCTCGGCTTCTAATACTGTGACATAAACATATCTTTATGTCAAAATGGGATGTGCTCATCGCAACCTTTGATACGTCACACGTCTGTTGGAGCGCTATGGCCCGATCGAAGGGGCTGCAGATCTCCTGCGTCTTCCTTTGATCCACTATGATTGGATGAACCGCGATCCGGAAGCGCCGACCTGGCGGCAATGGCTGGCGGTCGCGCGGTCGATCAATCCCGATTTCACCCCCCGAAAAGGTCTGGGACCTGAGCTTCCGCGAGGAGCTGCACGCGATTGACGCCGTTGTTGGCGGACAGGGGGTTGCGATCTGCAGCGACGTGGTCGTCAGCAATGAACTGAGGAGTGGGCTGCTCGTGAAGGCGCATCCGCTCTCCCTGCCCGGCTACGGGTTTTATCTCGTCTCGATGGCCCATAGTCCGCGGATGCCGGCCATCGAAGCCTTCTCTAGTTGCCTGTCGAGCCACGTTCTCCAGATGGAGGAACTTGGCCTTCAGATCGCGCCGTTGCGTCAGCGGAAGCCGCGTGCGGTGGCAGCCTTCCGACTTGATTTAGGTCCGGCGAAAACCAGCCCGTACGCATGCCCAGCGCATCCGCCTTGTCGGTTACTGTGACGAGACGAACAGGATATAAAGCTATCTGGCAGCAGCTGGTCGAGGAAAGCCTCACCGTCATGAAACCGATGAACGAAGAGCATCTT